>NZ_JBXUOS010000013.1:0-169987 GCF_057196725.1 Cellvibrio sp. ATLC23
TATCCGCTATTGCACAGGCGCTAGCCGCAACGCAACTCTCTTTATTGAGCGACTGGCTGACGGGTGTATATGCCACGACACCAGATAAACTTGCTCAACAGTTAATGCTTACCAGCCGAGCTATTGCTATTCCTCCTGCGTGATTATCATTTAAGGGGAAGAGTAAAATTTAATGACCGTCCGCTTTTGGCCGATTGCGGGAGTTTTCTAAAAAACTGATGTATTCATCCTTTTTACAATATCACTTAACGCTACGCTACCAATGCGAGAAATAACTTACCAATTAACTATAAAGGAAATTTATGATCAACTTTAAATGCGGAGGTTTAGTTTTGGGTGCTTTTTTCCTGTCGGCATCAACTTTCGCGGCCGATGAATCGATAGTGAAAAAGCCAATCACTATAAAATCTATTCCTTATGAACTGCGCGTAGATAATCAGCTCGGCGAAGTGAAGGTCAATGCCGATAGAATCGAAATCGCTGCATTAAAAGGGACTGATCTATTTACCAATACAACGGGTGAAAAGAACGCAGATAACTCGCCAAGGCTATTGTTTGCACCTGAGGGAGATTTTATTTTCTCCGCTAAGGTTTCAGCTACATTCGCTGAAACACCTTATGACGGCGGTGCATTAATTGTTTATGCGGAAGCCAAGAATTGGGGAAAGCTGCTGTTTGAGCGCTTCAAATCCGGAAAAATTGGTATAGCTACCACTGTTTCAAAAGGCAGTGGCGATGATGCTTATCATGGCACCAGAGATACCAATCACCAATATTTGAAGATCGTCAGATATGACTCGTCTTATATTTTTTACACATCACAAGATGGCAAAGACTGGGATTTTGTACGTCACTTCGAGTTGAAATCCACAGCGCCAGTACACGTAGGTTTTACTGCTCAAGCTCCGTTGGCTGACATGTTTATTGCGAACTTCTCGGAAGTGAAATATCGCGCGGGAAGAATTACTAATTTTTGGCAGGGCGAATAGCAAGTGGCTCGCATGGAGTCTAACGAAATGCGGGGTTATTAAAATATCAATAACTCCCGTATTCCGCTAGGCTCTATACGGGCTACGAATCTGACACCCAAGTTTCTGCTCGGGTTTTTGGTTTACACCGTTTCAACAAGCTTCCCAATACTCACCAAATAAAGCGCCGTTTTTATCGGCATTGTGTCTGTTGTGGCTAATAACTTTTGATAGCGCAGTAATTGAGTTTTATAGGTTTCCATTTCTCTTGCGATAAACGCGGTTTCTATTTCACCGTTTTCGATATCACTGCTTTTGTAATCCACTATCCAGCGAATGCCATCGGCGATGAAGGTGCGGTCGATGATGTGTTCGCGCACGTCTTGTTTTTCTTTTTGCATTAGCGATAGCTCGCAAGCGCTTTGTTCGTGTTCGCAATTGAGTAGCCAGCGGCCTTGTTCGCTGTTGAGGGTGTTGGTGATGGCGGTGGTGATTTTTTGCAGGGCGCGGTTGAGGTTGTCGCCGCTCCAGCCGAGTTGTTGTAGTTGGATTTTCCAAAAACTGTGTTGCTGATTAATAAAAGTATCGGCTGCGATGCAGCTGTCATTCGTGACCAGTTTGTTTTCCACTAACGACTGCAATGCATTGTGAATCACGGTGCCGGTGTGGCGCGCGAGGCGGGCGCCGATGGTTTCTACTTCGGGAATGTTTAACGGGTTATCGCTTTCGCTCATGCTGAATTCGTGGCCGCGATAGTCTTTTAATAAGGTGACATCACTTAGCGCTGGTGCTTGCCAGTTTGCGGGCAGGCGCAGTATGTGTTGCAGGCCGGGTTTTGCATTGTTGTTGTCGAATGAATCATTGCGAGCTATTGCACGGGTGCTGTCTATTCGTTGTACGTTGTCTTTTATATAGGGCCAAATGCTGTGCAGCAGCGATACTTTTGCCGGTGCGACTAATTCGTCTTCTTTGGTATTAATGCACGCAATTAAATGCAAACGTTTAATTGCGCGGGTGCAGCCGACATATAACAGGCGCGTCGCTTCAAAGGCTTGTTGTTTATCTGCTTCGCGGCGCATAAAGGTGTAGAGGCCGTCTTCTTCTTTTCCGGTGGCGGCGAGTGAGCCGAGTAATAATTGTTTTTTGCCCTGATGATTAATGCGCTCTTGCCAGAGCAATAATTGTTTGTCGTCTTTGCGCGCGCTGCGATCCAAACCGGGAATAATGACCGTATCAAATTCCAAACCTTTGGATTTGTGGATGGTCATCACTTGCAATTTCGGATCAGCATCGGCACGCGGTGCGGCAAACAAACGCTCGATCGCATTATTAAACGCTTGCCAATCGCGAATGCTGCCGCCTTGTTGGTGTTTGTCGAGCAGCGCAAAAAAACTGTTGATGTTGTCGCGGTCATTGGCGTCCAATAACGTTGCAGGGCCACCCAGTGCAAACCAGATACCTTCAATCCACTGATGCAACGGTTTGCGGTAACGCTCTTGCAACGCTTGCGCAAGAATGGGAACTACTCTTGCGAGAATTGTTTTTCCGTTCGCACTTAGGCCACTGATGTGTTCGTGTAATTCCAATTGCCGCCAAAGCACCGCAAATGCGGTTTCATTGATACGTGGATTTTGTTCGGCGAGGTTGGCAGTGGTGATGCAATGCAAGTCGTTATTATCCAAACCACACCAAGGCGCGCGCAAAACTGATAACCACGCGATGCGATCAGCGGGATTTAAAAGTGCGCGAGTGAGCGAGAGTAAATCCATAATCGCCATAAGGCTGGCGAGGCGATCAATTTCGGTGGCTTGATAATGTAAACCGGCGGCGGTGAGCGCCGGTAAAATGCGCGCGAGGTGATTGCGCGTGCGCACCAGAATCGCAATGCTGCCATTAGGGTTTTCATTGCGCGCTTGTTGTACCAACTCGACCACGGTTGCCGCTTCTTGCTGTTGCGCTTGCACACGCGATGAGGGTTCGTTGTCATCGCTGTCACTTTCATCGCTTTTTTCAGTGGTGTAAGTGCAGGCATAAAAAGTAACGGCATCGCCATCGATTGCCGGTTTAAACGCAACAGATGGCGAATAGCTGACTGCGCCACGGCTGATGTCGTCTTGCGCGGGGAATGCATGTTGAAAAATGTCATTCACCCAATTCACTACACCCGCTTGCGAGCGGAAATTCACGCGCAAATCCAATGCGGTTAAATCCACTGAGCCTATGCCTTGTTGGCGTGCATCCAAAAACAAACCCACGTTGGCATTGCGGAATCCGTAACAGGATTGCATGCCATCGCCCACAATAAACAAAGTGCGGCCATCACCCGCTTGCCAACCACTGGTGAGTTTTTTTAATAACTCCAACTGGGGGCTGGCGGTGTCTTGAAATTCATCGACCAGAATATGGCGAATGCGATAATCCAATTGCAGGGCTAAATCGCTCGGCGAATCTTCATCGCCCAGTGCGAGCAATGCCGCTTGGCTGATGGCGGTGTAATCTGTAGCGCTTTGTTGTTTGAATACAATGGTGAGCTGCGCCACGAGGATGGGCAAAATGCTGGTTAAACTGTCGAGCAGTTGCCATTGATGTTCGGCGTAGTGGGGCGCCGGCAGTGAACGCAGCTCTTGCAGTAATTGTTCTGCTTCGGGTGCGGTATCGGTAATTTCAGCGATTAATTCGCTAAAGCGATTTTTTAAGTCGGCGTTTTCTTTGCCGGCAGGAAAACCTTCGGCTTTGGTTAAACGCGCGCGAAACGTGCCACCGTTGGTTAAGAGTAAATCGACTAGGGCTAGCCACTGATTGAGTGATTCTGGTTCGGCGTCGGGCAAGCCATTAATGCCAAGCAATTCGTGAATGCGATTTTTTCGCTCGCCTTCTTCCTGCAGATTGGTGGCGGCGCGGTCGGCGATGCTGCACAACTCGCTGCTGTGAATTAATAGCGCCGCTGCAAGCAAATCCAAATGTTCACAGACTACATCGCGCAGTACTTGTTCTAAGTATGCGCGCGCATCTTCATGGCGCGCTTGCAGCAATACACCGAGCCACTGCTCGCGTTTGGCGAGCAGACTGATTAATAAATTTTCTACCGCTTGCAGATTGTTATCCAAGTGGCGCAACAGGCGGGTTAAATCATCGCGCAGGGGCGATTCCTGTTCGAGCAATTTAAATAATTCGCGCACCGCTAACCGATAGGCTTGGTCGGCATCTTCCAGTGTATCTGGCTGTGCACCTATGCCGCTGGCGAGTGGTAATTGTTTGGTAATGGCGCGGCATAAACTATCGATGGTTTGCACGCGCAAACGCTGTGGGCTTTGCAATAAATTCCACTGCAACTCGCGGTCGCGCTGCAAAACCTTTTGCGCGAGTTGCCAGGTGCGCAGTGCATGAGGATCTTGTGGTTCGGGTTGATCGGCTGCTTGCCAGAGTGCGTGCATAATCCGGTCTTGCATTTCGCCCGCCGCTTTGCGCGTAAAGGTAATCGCTAAAACTTCTTCGGGTTCATCGCAATAGGCGAGCAGGGTTAATACACGCTGGGTTAATAACCCGGTTTTACCGGAACCTGCTGGAGCGGAAACCGCAAACGATGTTTGCGGATCGAGTGCATCAAAACGAACTTGTTGATCGATTGGCTGATTTGAAATGAATTCAGACATTACACCGCCCCCTGCATGCTGCGAATAAAGGCATTGAGTGCATCCTGTTCTTGCAGACGATTAAGTGGCAGTAAATCTTCTGCGTATTGTGCAGTGGTGAGGTTTTTCATATCGACACGCGCATCGCCCTGAATAAAATCAGCAGCTAAGTTTTGTAGGAAAAGTTGCCATTCTTGCAGTTGTTCATCCCAAGGGGTTTTGCTGGGGTAAATACCATCGTGTTGGATATTTAATTCGCCAGTGCCAATCCACTTCATCGCCTTGGCATTGATTTGTGCAAAGGCGATGGCGGCAATTTTGTTGCTTGCGGTAACGGCGTAAAGCGGCAATTGCGGTTCATCCATGCGCTCGCCTTGCCAGCTTTGCAATTTGGGTTGACCGGTTTTGTAATCGATCAAGATGAAATCTCCGTTATCCAATTGATCGATACGGTCAATGCGCAAACGCAGTGGTAAACCGGAAAATTCAAGCTGCACTTCTTCTTCAATCGCTACCACGGTAAATGGTGGGCGCGTTTTTTCCTGTGCAAGCCATTCGCCGATTAATTGCGCTAATCGCTCTTGTTCCAGTTGGGCGTAAAACACCCCTATGCTGGTGCCGCGTTTTTGTTTGAGTGCATCCACAGCGGTTTGTGTGGTTTGGTTGATCAGCGCGGTGAGTGCACTTTCATCCAGCGCGAGCAGAGTTTGTTGATCTTTCAATTGTTTCCAAATTTGCGCGAGCGCATCGTGCAATAAATTGCCGCGCTCAATGGCAGAAAAACCGGCGACGGGTTCGTCGATACTGTTTGCGCCTAAACGTAAACGGGCAAACGCATTAAACGGGCAGGCACCTTGTTCTTTAAATAAACTTGCACCGCCGCGCACGGGTTCTTGCCCGATTATTAGTTGCGGCGCTTGCGCCGTAGGCACTATTTCCAAATTGCGGGTGGCGGAGAGTGTTTGATAATTTTGCGCGCTGATGCTGTCCATATTGGCAATCAGTGTATCGATAGACGTAAGCGGTAAATGGCGAATTAATGCGCTGGGGCTGAGCTCGCTCTCGTCATCGCTGTGCGCGGAGCTGAACACAACCAGCGGTGCACATTGGCGATAGTGTTCGGTGAGTGCGCGCGCAAATTGCAATTCCCGCTCGGCGCTGGCGTGGGGCATTTTTTGTGTGCGCTGTAAGTTGCTCGGTAATAATGGATTCGGTGCGGGTACTGGTGGCCATTGGCGATGATGTAATCCCATCACCCAGCAGTGACTGAATTGCAAACCGGCGCCTTCCAGTGCGCCGAGAATTTGAATCGGTGAATTGGGCGTCTGTGCCTGAAATGGTGTTTTACCGGCAATGCTGCGCAGTTGTTGAATCGCGGCGGTGTAGGTTAATTCAATGCCGGTGCCATCCAATTGCAAAAAGTTTTCCAGCACTTGATTCCACAGGGTGAGTTGTTGATATTCCTGGCTGTCTAATCGCCGCGAGCCCGGCCAGCCCAGCAATTGCAAATGCTGCTGAAAAAAATCACTCCAGTATTGCGCACTCTGTTTGCCAAAACTCTGGCGGCGATAGTTTTCCAACTGCACTAAACGGCTAATTAAATTGCTGTCACCTTCGGCGATTCCTAATTTGCTCGCCAGTTTTTGCCCGTGGTAGCGCAAATCGCTCAGGCTAATAGTAAAGCGGCTAAGTTTGCGCAGGGTTTGAACCAAGTGTGTGCGTAGCACTAATTCTGCATCTGAATCGCCAAAAAAAGGTGAGAGCAATAAATTGCAAATGGCTTCCAAATCCCAAGAGGATTTTTGCAGCTCTAATAAATCTAATGTGGCGCTAATAATCGGTGTTGCACCCAGCGGTGTACCGGCAGAAAAGTTAAACGGCAAGGTATAGCGCGGTTGATCGGGCAGGGCGGCAAGCGGTTCAAATACCTCGACAAAAATGCGCTCGACCTGATCGCGACACTGACCTAAATTCGGCACGATAATACCAATCATCGCCGCTGGATTTTGCTCCAGTTGTTGTTTACTCCAGAGTGCGGCGGCGCGAATTTCAGCTTCGTTATTTTGCGTTTCAGTGCGCATTAATTGCGTTGTTTGATTTTCCAATTTGATGCTGTGCAGCTGTTGGCAGGCGCTGTTGATTAAATCTTGATGCTGCGGTGGGATATCATCAAACCCGGTGAGATGAATAATGCTTTCTTGTTTCAGCTGCGACTGTCTAAACGCATCGATCAAAATTTGATTGGCACTTTCTTGCGTAATAAAGCCCAGCTGCGCCAAACGCGCGCGGAATTCGCCGAGCCAGGTTAGCCAGCAATAGGTATTGCTCTGTGCATTTAAGAGTGGTTCAGCCGCGCGCACTTGTTCTTCTGTGAGCTGCCAGAGTTCAAGGTTACGCAATGCGCTGTCGGCAGCTTGTGCCAAGGGTTCCGGTTGTAACAGCGCAGCGGCGAGGGATGACTCGCCGATAATTTTTTCCCACAGAGTTTGGCGTTGCAGGTTATTGATAATCCGTTGCGCCGCAGGTTCATAAGCGCGGCGTTGCAATAATGCCCAATTGAGTTCAAGCCACTGACTCAATGAATAAATGCGTGGGCTGGGCCAGACGTTGCTGGTATCCGTCTGCCGCTGGCCATAGGCGCGCAACATATGGTTACGTAGGCGATTGTTGGCGGTGATGATCAGCTCGCCACTGTCGATGGCGGCGAGGTAGGGTGTTATATCGAAATAGGTATCAACCATGATGATGTCCGAGTGCCTTGTAAACGGTGTCACACTAAAGTGACCGGTATTATGGCACCGGATTCAATGCCTGTGCGGGGTAAAATTAAACGTAAATTTTTGTATAAGTCTTTGTCGTATAAGGAATTAGCGGTTGCATCACCTTGTTTGGCCAAGTGAAACATGCTACTTTTCCTGCCCACATAAAGAAATGCTTGGATTGCACCGCATAATTTCTGCTAATCGCAGGCTTCAATCGGATTGAATAACAATAGCCCAAAGGGCATAGAACATCGGCAAATACGGTCTATACATCAGGTGAGTGTTTCACTAGGTCGCTACTTTTTTTTAGTTTTATTCAAAAGTGCGTCTATGATTCCCTTTGTATTTCATAACTATAAACAAGTGACCCTATGAACCAACAATCTACTGGTAATTACAGATGGACCATTTGCGGTCTGTTGTTTTTCGCAACCACTATCAACTACCTCGATCGCCAAGTATTAAGTTTATTGTCTCCCGAGCTGATGCAGACTTACGGCTGGAACAATAACGACTACGGCAACATCACTGCGCTTTTTACCTTTGTCTATGCGATATCAATGATCTTTGCGGGTCGTTTTATCGATAAGTTTGGCACCAAAAATGGTTATATTTTTGCCATCGCGATTTGGTCGCTGGGTGCGGCAATTCATGCATTTGCCTACGACATGGGCGCTGCTTTTTACGCCCTGCTGGGTTGGCTCGGCTTGGCCGATATTGATCCGGCCAATGGTACGGTCAATGGAGCCGCTGCAATTACCGCCTACTCGGTCGCCGGCTTTATGATTGCACGAGCAGTGCTTGCCTTTGGTGAGGCGGGTAACTTTCCCGCTGCGATTAAAGCAACTGCAGAATATTTCCCCAAAAAAGAGCGTTCGTTTGCTACCGGTATTTTTAACTCAGGTGCTAACGTAGGTGCGATTCTGGCGCCGTTGACTGTGCCGGTGATTGGGGTGATATGGGGCTGGCAATGGGCCTTTATTCTAGTAGGTGTTATCGGTTTTGTATGGATTGGTTTTTGGTGGGTATGGTACGACAAACCGAGCGAACAAAAGCGTTTGGGCGATGCCGAGCGCGCCTATATCAACTCTGACGTTGAAGCTGTAGAAGCAGTTGAAGAAGAAGTAAAAACCTCTTGGCTGGCGCTCTTGGGTTACAGACAAACCTGGGCCTTTGCGTTCGGCAAATTTATGACCGATGGTGTTTGGTGGTTCTTCTTATTCTGGCTGCCTATTTACCTGAGTGCCCAACACGGCATGGAAAAAACCGAAATTGCGTTGCCTATCGCGCTGATTTATACCCTGACTATGTTCGGTAGTATTGGTGGCGGCGCCTTCCCAAGTTACTTCATCAATAAAGGTATGGACGCATTTAATGCGCGCCGCACCGCCATGTTTGTTATTGCGCTGGTGCCGCTGGTGGTGCTGCTTGCACAACCGCTAGGTTATATTTCGGTGTGGATTCCAATCCTGTTGATTGCGATTGGCGCCTCAGCGCATCAGGCTTGGTCAGCGAACATTTTCACTACTGTGTCTGATATGTTCCCGAAAAAAGCCGTAGGTTCAGTGGTGGGGATTGGTGGTTTTGCCGGTGGTATGGGCGGCGTATTGCTTAATAAGTTGGGCGGTGGATTGTTCGATTACTTCGGGCAAGCAGGCAATATTTATATGGGTTACACCATTATGTTTGCGATCTGCGCCACTGCTTACTTGATTGCCTGGTTTGTAATGCGTTTGTTGGTGCCTAAATACCAGCCGATTACCGATCTGTAAATTGGTTAGTAGCATTGTTTATGAAAACCGCTGCCGGGTAACTGGCAGCGGTTTTTTTATCGGCTTGTTTTTATTGATTGGGTTCTAATATCAAAAAAGTCTAATTAGCTGCGCTTAAATTTGATCGCGGCACTGCGTTGATCAATGCGATGGTCAATACTTAACAGGTAATTCATTTCACAGTGGGGAACCTGTTATGTCGAACAGTAACAATAATAATGTGACCGCCAAAACCATTATGAGCAAAACACTGCTCAGTGCTTATGAGGGCTGGACCATTCATCGGCTGGCGGAATTTTTTATCAAACACGGTATTTCCGGCGCGCCTGTGATTGCATCGGATCACGAATTAGTGGGTGTGGTGACTGTGTCGGATATTTTTAAATTCAGCAGCATGGATGAAAGCAATCGCCGCGAGGCACTGCGCAATTATTATCGCGAAAGTTGTGAAATCGATTTGGATGATACCAGCCTGCGCGAGTGGAGTAATCGCGCGGAATATAACTGCACCGTTCATCAAATTATGCAGTGTGAAATTATTACTGTGCGATTAGAAGCTTCTGTTGCAGAAGTCGCAGCAGTGATGGTGAAAAATAATATTCACCGGGTAGTGGTGGTCGATAAAAAGATCGCCCAGGGTGTGATTACCAGTATGGATATTTTGCGCAATTTGCAGCCGTCAGGAAATGAGCTGCGTTTGGTTGTCTAAATCGAGCTTGATTAATTAAATATTGAGATAAGTCTGTTGATGAATATCAACGAAAGTGAGTGCGGGGGCAAGTTGTGCTGCTTCTGCAGTCGCTTTGGTAAACACCGCAATGTGTTCAGGAATATAACCTGCAGGCGCTTCTTCGCTATCAGCCAGTAAAAACTCTACCCGTCGCGCAATGGCCGCACCTGAATCAATCAGGTTGATTCGCGCGGGTAGCTGTTGTGCCAACTCTTCTTTTAGCAGCGGAAAATGCGTGCAGGCCAATACCAGCACATCCATTTTTTCTGCATTCTCTGTGTTCATTAATGCCTGCGTGATCGTTCCAATAGCGGCTATATCAATTGCTTCGCCGCGCAATTTTTGCTCGGCGATTTGGACTAGTGCGCTAGAACCCAATGAAATCACCTGGCAGTTTGTTGCGTACTCGCGGATTAATTCGTGGGTGTACGGCCGTGCGACTGTGGCAGGTGTGGCGAGCAGGCCAATTACACCGGATTTGCTCATCAGTGCGGCGGGTTTAATCGCCGGCACCACACCGACGATCGGCAGGTTTAACTTGCTGCGCAAATGGGGCAGGGTGAGAGTGCTGGCGGTATTGCAGGCGATCACCAGAATATCGGCTGGGTAGCGCGCTAACAGCGCCGTTATTACCTGATCCACTCGCGCGATCAGCTCCGCTTCACCCTTGGTGCCGTAGGGGAAAAAGGCATTGTCTGAAGCGTACACCAGCGAAACCTGCGGCAAACGCTGCTGGATTTCCCGTGCGACACTCAAACCGCCGACGCCGGAATCAAATACCAGAACACGGGGCGCTTGAAAAGTTTGGGCGGAATCATTCATAGGAGAATCAAATCAATGGCCTGAGGGCGGCGATATATTGCTAAAATGGCGGCGATTTTAACGGTCGTGGCCGATAAAACCTAGCCGCGTTTTACATTCTGGAGTTTTTTAGTGAATCCATCGTTTTTGCCCCTTGTTGCCGCCTTGTCGGGTTTGGTTGTCGGCGCGTTTATTGTTTACTGGATTATCGGTCGTCGCCTTGACCAAGCCGTAGCGGCCAAAACCCAGCAATTGGAAGCGGCGCAGCAGCAATCACTGCAACAAGTGCAACATGCCCATGCGCTGCGCGAAGCTGCGTTACAGCAGGAAATCCATCAACTCAATGTGCAGTTGAGCGAAGCGAAAAGTCAGCGGCAAGCGGCGCAGCAACAGGCTAGTGAATTACAGCAAGCGCTGGGTATTGCGCAGCAAGATGCGGCTGGCCTGCGCGAGAAGACTCGCCACTTTGATGAACTGCAACAACAAAGCCAGCGTAAAGATGAACAACTCGTGCTGTTTGCAAAAGAGACCACAGAACTTAAAACACGTTTGGAGCAAGAGCGTAAACATTTCGCTGAGCAACTGGCGCTATTGCAAAATGCCAAGGTGGAATTGGCCAAAGAATTTGAAAATATTGCCAATAAGATTTTTGAACATAAACAACAACAATTTAGCGTTAACAGCAAAACCTTGCTCGATAGCACGCTGGATCCTTTGAAGCTGCAACTCACCGAATTCCGCAAAAAAGTGGAAGATGTATACGAAAAAGAAAATGCCGATCGCAATCGTCTATCCGGGCAAGTGATCGAGCTGCAAAAACAAGCGCAAAAAATCGGTGAAGATGCGGTTAATCTCGCTCAGGCATTAAAAGGCAATAGCAAAACCCAAGGCAATTGGGGCGAGGTGGTGCTGGAGCGTTTGCTGGAAGAATCTGGCCTGCAAAAAGGCCGCGAGTACGATACGCAAGTTAATTTTACCGGCAGCGATGGCTCGCGCTTGATGCCCGATGTGATTATCCATTTGCCGGAAAATAAAGACATTGTGATCGACGCCAAATGCTCGTTGCTCGATTACGAAAAATTCTGCAACTCAGACGATGAGGCCGAGCGCAAGCAACATCTCAATGCACACGTGAACTCGCTGCGCAGTCATATTAAAGGTTTGAGTATTAAAGACTACGAAAAACTCGACGGTATTAAAGCGCTCGATTTTGTGTTTATTTTTATCCCTATTGAAGCGGCGTTTATGTTTGCCTTGCAACATGAGCCGGGGCTGTACCGCGAGGCCTATGATCGCCATATTATTTTGGTCAGCCCAACCACCTTACTGGCGACTTTGCGCACCGTAGAAAATATTTGGCGCTACGAAAAACAAAATAAAAATGCCGAACGTATCGCCAAAGAAGCGGGCGCGCTGCACGACCAATTTGTATTGTTGCTGGAGTCGCTTGATGCCATTGGCAACTCACTCAATAAAACCCAGGAGGCGTACAGCAAGGCGCGCGATCGCTTGCAATCCGGGCGCGGCAACTTGGTGAAACGCGTGGATGATATTCGTCGTCTGGGCGCAAAAACCAAAAAAACTATTGCCACACATTTATTGGAAGATGCAGGTGCGGAGTTAGAAACGGAAGACTTATTGCTGGATGTCGATTCGTCAGGCGATGGGCCTGAGCGTTAGTTGCCTCAACTAGTTAAAGCCGTGTAATTTAATCCATGAAATTTAAGCCACGTAAATTTAGAGAGCCCTATTGATGAGTGTGTTAAGTATGTTGGCCCTATTGGGTGCAGTAATTATTTTGGTTTTATCTATTGTCGCTGGGCGCTTGGTGTATAAAGTGTATCGCCAGAAAAAAGAGCAGGAGGCTAAGTTGCAAGCGCAGGAGGAAGCTAACCAAAAAACGCAACGCGAGCAGCGGGAGCGGATGAATAAAAGCATTCAAATTTTAGCGCAGGCAGTGCATAAAGATGAGCTTACCTTAACCGAAGCCAGCATTCGAATTTCAGGTTTGCTGGATGCTCTTGATGTGCATGCCGATATAAAAACCGAGTTTTCTGCTTTTTACCAGTTGCGCGAAAAAACCAGCCATATTCCCTATTTGGAAGCTTGGCAGCAGCTCTCTAATGCGGAGCAAAATAAATTTGATATAGACCGTTTACGCCATGAGGCAACCTTCAATGATTTTGTGATGGATGCTGCCAAGCGTATTCAGGGTAGGGATTTTTAAGGATAAGAAAATGACGGTGGAATTTATCTGTCGCGCTATGCAGGAGCGCGATTTGGCTGATGTGATTCGCATTCAGGCTGAAGCCTATATCGATGAAATTTTAGAAACTGATGCGGTGATCTACGCGCGTTTTGCGCAAACAGGGGATACCGCATGGGTAGTTGAACGCGCTGGCGAAGTGTGCGGCTATTTAGTGGGCTATCAGTCTGCATTGGGAGAGGTTTCACCCTGGGGCAGTGAGTTTGCCCACAAGCCTGATTCGACGGCCTTGTATTTACATGACCTTGCGATCAGCAAATCGGCGGCAGGTTGCGGTTTAGGACCGCTGCTAGTGAATCATGCTTTGAGAGAAGCACGCCAGCGCGAATTGCGCGCGGCGGCTTTGGTGTCGGTGCAAAACTCCCAATCCTTTTGGCAAAAATTGGGCTTTGCTGTGGGCACATTGCTGGACGAAATCCAGCAGGCTAATTTGGCGACTTACTCCGGCCCGGCAATTTATATGACGCGCGAGCTGGCCAGTTAAATAAACACTGGCCGTATTATTTTTTGTGCAATACCACACCGCATTCTAGGTGATGGGTGTAAGGGAACTGATCAAAAATCGCAAAGGCTTTAATGCTGTGGGTTTGGGTAATGGTTTTTAAATTTTCGCGCAGCGTGTCGGGGTTGCAGGAAATATACAGAATATTGTCGAACCGCTGCGCAATGCTAGTGGTGTGTGGATCAAGCCCGGCACGGGGTGGATCGACAAAAATACTGGTGAAATTGTAGTCCGCTAAATTGACATGGCGAAGCCGATTAAATTCGCGCACACCATCCATCGCCTGCGAAAATTCCTCGCTCGACATACGCGCAATTTGAATGTTGTCGATCTGATTGGCAGCAATATTAAATTGCGCTGATTCCACCGATGTTTTGGATACCTCAGTAGCCAATACTTTGCCAAAATTTTGCGACAGTGGCAGGGTAAAGTTGCCATTGCCGCAATAGAGTTCCAATAAATCGCCACTCCAACCCTTACTGTTTTCCACCGCCCAGCTCAGCATGGCTTCGCACACTTTTGCATTGGGTTGGGTAAAGCTGGCTTCGACCTGTTGATAAGTATATTCGCGCCCGGCAATAGTCATGCGCTCAATCACGTGATCGCGCTCAACCAATAAACGCTGCTTGCGACTGCGGCCAATAATATCGATCCCCAATGACTGTTTCAGTGTTTGTGCTTTGGCAATCCAGGCTTCATCTAAGGGTTTATGATAAATCAGGGTCACCAGTGCTTCGCCGCTTTGCGTGGTTAAGAATTCGACCTGATACAGCTTGCGGCGCAATAACTCATCGCTATTAATCGCCTGCAACACTTGCGACATTAATTGATTCATCAACGCCGAGCCGATCGGGAATTCATGAATCGGGTAGGGACGTTTGAATTCGTCTTGCGTGAACATCACATATTCAGTGCGCTCTTGCTCGTGCCATACGCGAAACTCGGCGCGCATGCGGTAGTGTTTTTCCGGTGAGCTAAATACGCTGATCTCAGGCAGGGAAAACTCGGCAAAATCCTGTTGGATTTTTGTTAGTTTGCGGGAGAGTTGCTCTTGGTAGGCGGCAGTAGAAAAATCGGTAGGCGTCATAAATGGGTTCATCGTTTAAAAAAGCAAGCCGCAGCTGGCTGCGGCTAATGATGCGCCATTATAACTTCTTCGTCTCACATTTGCCCCATTCGCAGGTGATAACTTCCACTGCGTTTGCGCCGCAAAAATTGGCATAGGCTTCATTTGGCCAGTGATTGGCAATGGTCAGTGTATAAGCTGCAGTGCAGCTGGGTTCATGTGCTTTGGCAATCGTGAAGTAGGTTGCGCCCTTGTTTATGTCGCTGATTCCGCCCGCAAGTTGTGGTGCGTCGGCAATATTGAGATCAAGCGGTAAATGCGTGAGCAGTTCCGCTTGATAGGGAGCAATCAGTGGATCGCTGGTGAGTGGAAGTTTATTGCCGCTGATTTGTGCTAATCGAAATTGGCAGGTCTTTTGTTTGTTAACCGGGCTGCGCTGCGCCAGCGCCAGTTCATTGGTTGCACGCGCACGCGCATCCAGTGCCAAGCGAATAGCCTCCGGTGCAAGGGTTTGACCTTTATAGCTAAAGGTGCGATTGGCTTGCTGCTGGCTGTAATAGCTATCGGCAGCGGCGACTAATTTGGCATTTGCATTTATCCAATTTTGTTGGATATCAATCGCATCAAGTTCAGTATCGCCACCCAGCGCGGCACAGCTGGAGAATAATGTGGAGAAATAAACCGCTTCGCTGAGTATATGGGTTGCGGCTTTTTCAAGACTGTTGGCATCGGTGGTGATAGGTGTTTGATTGGCGCAACCGCTGATGAGCACAGCACCCAAGGCTGCAAGAGAGAAATAGCGTTTGTTGATCATTATTATTTCCTGGTAAACGATAAGGTGAATAATTATTGCTAGTGCAAAGGTAGTTGGATAATAAAATTACAGCCTTTGCCTGGCGATGTTTTTACGTTAATCGTTCCCTGGTGGCGCTCGGTAATAATGAAATAAGAAACAGATAAGCCCAAGCCGGTTCCTGAGCCCAATTCCTTGGTGGTAAAAAAAGGTTCAAAGATGTGCTGGCGAACAGTATCGGTCATGCCGGGGCCGTTGTCCTGAACCTCGATCACAAGATGATGGTTTTGTGCGTAGGCTCTAATCCAAATATGCGGCTGTTCGGTCGCACTATTGGCCAGTGCTTGTTTGGCATTGCGCAATAGGTTGAGTAATACCTGCTGCAGTTCGGGAGCGGATGCATGCAGTGGCGGCAGTGGATCGGCAAATTCAGTACTGATTTGCAGTGCTTGATCCGATTGTGGGCTGGGATAACTGCTGCGATTGAGCGCGATAGTTTGTTCGATCAGATGTTTGATATCAACTAAACTGGTTTTGCGCTGTGAATTGTGAGAGAACTCCAACATATTGCGCACTATAGTGGCGGAGCGCTCGCCCGCCTCGCGAATGGAGTCGAGCATTTGTGGAATTTCCCGCGCGTATAAATAGGTATTTACTTTTTGAAAATCGACATCCAACTCATCGGCATAGGTTTGGTTGATGGGGAAGTTGACGTCGGTACGGCGAGTAATGTTTTGCACGTTTTGTAAAATCACGCTGAGTGGATTGTTGATCTCGTGGGCGATACCTGCAGCTACTTCGCCGAGGGAGTACATTTTTTCGTTTTGTATCATCAGGTTTTCGATGGTCACTTTTAATGTGACGTCATCTACTCGAATTACCGCGCCCTGCTGTGTGCTGGAAATTAAGGGGTAAATAGTAATTTCAAAGTAGCGTTTTTTTTCCTCTGCATCACTTTGCGTGTGCTGTATTGAATATGGTTCGCCGTTGCGTATGGAGTTTTTAATTGCATCCAGAGTAACTGGGAGTCGGGGTAGCAAATCAATTATTTTCTGACCCAGCGCTTCATTGGAAAAAATTTCAAAGGTGTTTTCAGCGGCTGCGTTCCAGTGGGTTACTTCGCCGTGTGCGGTAACGCCAATAATAATCGACGGCATGGAGTTAATCATGCTCTGCAAGTAGAGTTTGGTCTCGCGCAATTGTCTGCCGGTTTGCTCGTGCCGTGCGACCTCGTCAATTAGTAAATTGTTAATGGTGTGCAAACTTTCGGTGCGCTCAAGAATTTTTTGTTCCAATTCTTTTTGCGATTCTTTCAAGGCTTGGCGGGCGCGTTTGTTGCTCAGGCGACTGCGCTGCAAACCGATAATTAACAATGTTTGTAGGGCCAGCAGCAGGATCACCACTATGCTCATCCAAGGGCTGGCTTCATTGTGAAATAGGCTGGTGAGTAGGGCGTCTGCAGTCATAGGGCGAATTAAAGGCCTGTGGTGGGGGTAACGATAATCTACTCTTTGCGTTTGAATATATCGACCCGAATTCTATGTGAAAACTTCATTTGTTTACTTTGAATCACTTTTGCTGGTTTTTTGCCCGTGAGCGATGGGGTTTTAATCGAATCTGAAAAAGTTTAAATGTTTTGCTAAAAAATGTTTGACAGGGCAGCTGAATTCGATAGAATGCGCACCTCTCAACGAGGGGCGGTTAGCTCAGTTGGTAGAGCAATGCCCTTACAAGGCATGGGTCACAAGTTCGAGTCTTGTACCGCCCACCACATTTTTAACTCTTATGAACAAGAGTAACAAAGTAAAAATGCTGGTGTTGATAACTCTGAGAGATATGCGGACCGGTAGTTCAGTCGGTTAGAATGCCGGCCTGTCACGCCGGAGGTCGCGGGTTCGAGTCCCGTCCGGTCCGCCACTATTCAAGAAGCCCGCACTTGTTGCGGGTTTTTTATTTTCCGAGTCTTCCTTCCTGTAATTCCCTCCCCCCTACCGATTTGTTTGTGGCTTAGGTTTGGTTATTAGCTAATAAATATTCGGTATACATAAAATTGTCATCATCAATTGGTAATTTTGGTTTCGAGGAGTAAAGTCCGTGAACAGCTGGTTTGTTTAGCTGTCTCAGATCAGGTGGTTCGCCTCATCTTAAAATCATTCCCTTAAAGGAGTAATACACATATGCAAGACTATATTGAAGACCTATTAGACGTTCAGTACGACGATTGTGACGATGACATGGCTGAGGATTACTCAGACATCTAACCCGGGCTGCTGCAGCATTGTGCTGCAAGGCTCGCGGTAACTCCCCCCTTTTCATATCTCCACTGGTAGTAATTCCTTCATAACTCTTTTTTTCATTCTTGAGTATTCCTATAACCTGTGGCTTTTGGTGACAGGTTGCTTAACGTTAATTTACGTCGAGTAGGCCGCAAATCCGGTTAAAAGTCGCTAATGAGCGCTGTTCTTCACGTTTTCATGCCATTTGATTTCATATACTGCAAGGAATCTTCCGCTTGGTTTGAGACGACTGTCTATGCCCAATTCTCCCGCAGAGCAACTTGAAGCGGTCTTTCTGTTTCAGGAAGAACAGATTTCACGCGAGTTACTCTATCCAGAATTTGAAGCCATCCTCGATGGTTTTATTCCTGTCCCGGATTTTGCCAGTGCATCTGCTAAGGCTGCCTATGTACAAGTGGATCACTCCCTTTGTATTACCGGGGTGGTTTTTTTTCTATTGGGATTTGATGCAAATGGGATGGTAGATAGGCGCTGGAATGTGCCTTTGCGTCAATTAATCGAAACTGCGGGCACTGGGCCGGATATGGGGGCAGGGGCCATTCGACTGGCCTGCTATAGCCAGTGTTCGATTGCCTGGCATCAAAAAAACCTCTGGGACCCGCTGATGCAGCGCGGCAACAACAGCTTTGTGGCGATGCGTAAAGCGGTAAAGGCTAATCGCTTGGGCTTGATCGTTAAGCCTGCGCTAGTGAAGGATGCAGCACCAGCTGAGCCATTGCAGTCAGTTCGATCTGCCCAGGAGGCTGAGCGCGAACAGGTGGCATTGGAGCAAAAGCTGCATGACCGTTATGCACAAGAGCTGCGCGACAAGATGGCGATGTTAATCAAAGAGCAGCGCCTGCGGATTGCGACCATGATGAATCAACATCAAGCAAAATTGCAGGGCATGCAGCACGAGCATCAACAGCGGTTGCTGGCCTATCAACAAAAACATCAGCAATTCGAACAGCAAAATAAAGAATTGGCTGAACGCAATCGCACACTCAAAGAAAATCTGGATGTGCAGGCGACCAAAATTGAGGGGATGCGTGAGTATTTTGCGCATAAGCTCAAAGCAGCGCAACAAGATGAATCGAGCCAGGTGCAGCTCTTGCAGGAAAATTTTGCCTTGGAGTTGGATGCCAAAGTGAGTGCGGCTACGGCTGATTTGCGTGAAATGTTGGATATGCGCGAAGTAGAGCTGTTTTATCGCCATCAGAATGAAAGCGCTTTGAAAGATGAGATTGTCAACCTCAAACGTGAAAACCAGCAGTTGCTCAAAAATAGCGGCGATCAGTTATTAAGTCGGCTAACCAAGGCGGGCGTTAATCTGGTCGTTTTCTTGCCGGGCTTGGGCGAGTACGCGATTGCGCTGGATGATATCGGCAGCTATCTGGAAAATCCGCAGGCCTTTGCGGCCGACAAGGTCGGTGTGAGTGAACCAGTTTATGCAGCCTGGCTGGAGCACCACAAATCGCCCTGTTGCAATGCGCTTGATCCGCGCGGTCAAGTGTGTGGCAAGAGCATCCCAGCCCTCGAAAGTCCGTTAGAATTCCACCCCGGTGAGAGCGATCGCTGTGCGCAGCATCAGGCAGTGACTTATGCATTGGTGGCAGAGCGACGTTAAACAAAACGTTGAACTGATTATAGAGTGTTGAATGCGTGTTGATTGAACCGGTAGAAGGCTTATTAGATGTTGATTTTGCAAGGGCTAACTTGCTGGATATCGCCGTTAAGGTGCCGCTGCAGCGCGTAGAGAGCAAGGCGTTGACTGCAGCCGGTGTTGAATTGTTGGTGCGCAGGGATGATTTGCTTGATCCGATGTTATCTGGCAATAAGTTTTACAAATTATTTTTCAACCTGCGGGATGCGCAAGCACAGGGATTCACCCGCGTTTTAAGTTTTGGCGGCGCTTACTCCAACCATTTGCATGCTTTGGCAGCCGCGGGAAAACGCTATGGTTTTAGTACCTTAGGAGTTGTGCGCGGCGAACGGCCGGCACACTTAAGTCCAACGCTCAGCGATGCTGAAGCTTGGGGCATGACACTTATTTTTATTGGTCGCACTGAGTATCGCAATAAAACGGAGCAGGTGTTAATCGCCGATTTAAAAACCCGTTACGGCGAGTTTTATCTGATTCCGGAAGGTGGCGCTAATGTAGCGGGTTCGCACGGTATGCAGCTACTGGGGCAAGCGCTAGAGCAGCAATTGAAAGGTGACTATACTGCGGTATGTATAGCTTGCGGCACAGGTACCAGTTTAGCGGGTTTGGCGGCGGGAATTGATGCTGGCAAACCGACGTTGGGGTTCTCGGTGTTGAAGGGTGAGGGTGGTTTAGGGCGCGATATAAACACCATTTATAACTCGCTCTGCACTGAGCAAGCGCCTAATTGGCGGTTAATCTCAGGTTTTCATTGCGGTGGTTACGGCAAAAAGCACCCTGACTATTTGGCTCAGTTCTGGCGGGATTTTGAACGCGAGAGCGGCATACCACTTGACCCGGTGTATACCGTAAAAATGTTTTTCGGATTAAATGCTCTTGTCCGGCAGGGTTATTGGCCGCGTGGCTCGCGAATTGTTGCAATTCATTCGGGCGGGCTACAGGGGCGACGCGGTTTTAAAGGCGGTTTTTAAAGGCAGTTCTAAGCAGCCCCCTGTGTGAATTGTATGAATATGTTGTCTTAAGTGGTCGCTCCCATCTTTGAAGGATGTTGTTATGCAAGCTCAGAAAACTACCTCGACTCCGGTTGTGGCCAAGGTGCCGCTCGTTGAATTCGATCTGAATTTGACGCGCACGTTGGTGCCTTTAAAAGATATGAGCGAAAGCCATTTATTAGCCTTGTTGGATGATGCGGTAGTAGAGGTAGTCTGCGCGGGGCAAACCTTATTTACTGCCGGTAGTTACGATGCCCAGCATGTCTATCTATTGCATGGCGATGTCGCCTTGGTGGCTGATGATGGCAGCCGCACCTTGATTAAAGGTCGCGCTACTTTATTGCCAATTGCGCACCAGCAGCCGCGTCAATACACCGCTGTTGCTGAAACAGATTGCAGTGTGTTGCGGATCGACAGTGAGCGCTTGGACAAAATGTTGACATGGAGCCAAGTGGCGGATTATCTGCAGCTGATTATTTCGCGCGAGCGCGATTTGGATGAAGACGTTGATTGGATGATGACGGTATTAAAATCCAATTTGTTTTTTAAAGTTCCGCCATTAAATGTAGAGGAAATTTTTTCGCGCCTGACGCCCCAAGTGGTCTATGCCGGTGATGTGATTATTCGTCAGGGTGAAATGGGCGATCAATGTTATTTTATTAAAGAAGGCGAGGCAGATGTCACTCGCCACAGCGATAACAAGCGGCAGCATCTGGCAACTATCAGTGTTGGGCGCTGTTTTGGTGAGGATGCGTTGGTCAATGAAACCGTGCGTAACGCCACGGTAATGATGCGCACTGATGGTGTTTTAATGCGCTTGGATAAACAGGACTTTTACCGTTTATTAAAAGAGCCGACGGTTGCTACTCTTGCGCTTAATGAGTTAGAAGAAAATATCGTCAACCATGTGGTTGCGGTGGATGTGCGCAGTGAAGAAGAATACAGTGAAATGCATTTGCCGCAAGCGGTGAATGTTCCTTTGAATATCCTGGCGATTAAATCGCGTTTGCTCGCAAAAGATAAACTCTACATATTCTATTGCGATACCGGCCGCCGCAGCCGCGCAGCCGCGCACCTATTAGCGCAGCATGGCTATAAAACACTGGCGTTGGATAATTGCCCGCAATTATTTACCCCTGCAGGTGTGCAGCAGTTTTTAAGCGATACAAATAGCTATGTGTTACGCGATGGTGTAGCCGTGCTTGGACAAGGGTAATTTGCTAAATGATATTTTTATCTGGCCAGTGATCAGGCACCACAAAACCACGCCATTTTTCTTGCCAGTAGTTATCCATATCGTTGTTTTGTTTCAAGGCCGCTAATAATAGCGGCCTTTTCATTTCACCGACTTGCAGTTGTAGCTGCGCGAAAAAATCTGTACTTGTTGCTCGCTCTTCATCACTAATCTGCACCGGTGCAAGCCATCGGTGGCGCTCTAGAATAATCCATTCCATTTGGTTGTATTCGCGCTGGTATTGTAAAAAATCCTGCAAGCGCCACCAGTATCCTTTGCCATGATTAGTGTTGCAAAATTTGGGGCTGTAATCGGCAAAGGCAGGTGAAAATAAATAACCTTGCACACATAAACCGGATTTCCATTCCCCCGCTTCTGGGTACAGCATTTGCAGTTGTGTTCTTGCCTCCATTGTTTGATGCAATGGCAACTGATGCTGGCGCATGCGCGCGAGTTTTACATCCAGCCGGTCGTGGCTGGCGGGGCCAATCCAGTGATGCCAATGGCGTGCATCCTCCGCGGAAGTGGCATTGCATAAATAAAATTTAACCGCAGTTTCAATATGCCAATATTCGCCGTTGCGGCGACATAAAAAATCAAACGCACCGAGGGTAATGCTGTTGCGCTCCACCTGTAAATTATGTTGCAGCAATTCCCATTCTGGGTGCTGTGAAAAATAAAAATGCCACAGTGTCTCGTAGTAAATTCCCAGACGAGTGCTTTTTACCGCGGCAATGTGTGCGAGGAGCGCATCGGGTTGTTGATCCAGTGCGTTAAGCCAGGGCCAGAGCTGATCATTATTGAGTGGAAAAATAGTGGCGTTTGACCCGGGTAATTCACGCATCATCGGTGCACTAAAACAACACCACGCGAGATCGCGCACCACTTGGTGGTGCAGTTGGTATACACGTTTATTGAATGAGTCTATGGTTGTAAGTGGCATAAAAGTCAGTTTGGGTTGCTATGCAGGCTATAATAGCTTACAAAACCTCATTACAATTTATTCATATCCTCAACCGCTCACGCAGTGAAATTTTATGACTCATTTTTCAACTATTGGCCTGATTGGTCATCTCAACAACGAGCGCGCGGTTTATTCGATCAAGCGATTAATTCGGTTCTTGCAACAGCGCAGCAGAGCGTTTGTGCTGGAAGCCGAGACGGCGGCGTCAATTTCCGATACCAGTTTGGTATCTGCCGCACGGCAAATCACCGATATAGAGACCCTCGGGCAAGTTTGCGATTTGGTTATTGTGGTTGGCGGTGACGGTAGTTTATTGCGCGGTGCCCGTGCGCTTGCTAAATACGGCGTGCCTCTGCTGGGAGTCAATCGCGGCCGTTTAGGCTTTTTAACCGATATCACGCCCGAAGATATTGAAGAAAAAGTGGAAGAAGTATTGTCGGGTAAATTTAAATCCGAACAGCGCTTTTTGTTGGATATGGAAGTAAAGCGTGAGGGGCAAGTGATCGCCACTGCCGATGCCTTGAATGATGTGGTGCTGCATCCGGGGCAATTTATTCACATGCTGCAATTTGAAATCTCGGTGGATGATGCCTTTGTCACCAGTCAGCGCTCTGATGGGGTGATAGTGGCAACGCCGACGGGCTCGACTGCCTATTCGCTGAGTGGTGGCGGCCCGATTTTGCACCCCACACTTGACGCTATCGTGGTGGTGCCAATGAACCCGCATACCCTTAGCAGTCGCCCAATTGTGGTGGCAGGCGATAGTGCGATCAGAATTGTGGTTGGTGAACACAATCGCGCTGAGCCGATGGTGACTTGCGATGGTCACTCTCACGTTGATGTGCAAACGGGCGATGAAATTTGCATCCGCAAAAAACCGCAACGGCTCGAATTGCTTCATCCACTCGATTACAACTTCTATGAACGCTGCCGCTCCAAGCTGGGCTGGGGTGGCCACCTGCTGAAGGAATAATATGTCTGATGCGCCGCCACATCACTCGCACTACTCACCCGTTATAGGTGAGGCGAGGGGTTATGATTTAATTGGCGATGTGCATGGCTGTGCGCAGTCGTTGGAGCGCTTGTTACAACAGCTTGGCTATCAAAAAGTGTCTGGTGTTTATCGGCATCTCGATCGCCAGGCTATTTTCTTGGGCGATATTGTCGATCGCGGTCCGCGTGTTCGAGAAGCGTTACATTTAGTGCGTGATATGGTGGAGCAGGGTAGTGCATTAATGATTTTAGGCAACCATGAATTCAATGCTGTTGCTTATTCCACTCCCGCAACCACTCCAGGCGAATATTTGCGCCCGCACACGCCCGCCAATATTCGCCAAATCAGCGAAACCCTGGAGCAGTTTGCAAAGTATTCCCAAGAGTGGCAGGCTTTTTTACGCTGGTTTGTCGAGTTGCCGCTGTTTTTGGAAATTCAGCACCCGGTTACCCAACAAGTTTTTCGCGCGGTACACGCCTGTTGGGATCAGCAATTGATTAATCAGCATCGCGCCCACTATGGCGACGGTCATATCGATTGGCAATTTATTTATCGATCGGCACAAAAAGGCAGTTTGGAAGCGATTACTAAACAGCGGCTTACCGGCGGGATTGATTTACCCTTACCGGATGGCGAAACCATGGTGTCGTCCGACGGCTATGTGCGCCGCGCGTTTCGCACTAAATTTTGGGGGCATGCAGCGCAAACCTACGGTCAATTATTGTTTCAGCCGGATCCTATACCGGAATACATCGCCAAAGCAGAAATCTCCCCCGAACATCGCGCACAAATGGTTCATTACGATCAATCCCAGCCGCCGCTGTTTGTCGGCCACTACTGGCTCAAAGGTCAGCCGCGGCCACTTGCGCCCAATCTCGCCTGCCTCGATTACAGTGCGGTTAAATATGGCCGTTTGGTGGCGTATCGCATGGATGGTGAGGCACAATTACAGCCAGATAAATTTGTATGGGTCTACGTTGATCCCTGAGTCGTTGACTTCAGCGTATTCACCTCCGTAACTGTAATTATTCATTTTTATACCGGAACCTACATTGAACTGGATTGCCGTAAAATATTTTCCGCTCGATCAGGATTTAAGCGCGCTTAGCCGTTATTTGCGCGAGCGCGGATTGGAGCATCGTATTAGCGAAGAAAACGGTCAGCAATGTCTGGCAGTAGTGGATGCAGCTGTTATTCCCGCGCTGCAAGACTTTCTTGGTCAGTATGTGGATGGACAAGTCGATTTACAGTCTGCGGTTAGTGCTGATACATCCGCAGAGTCTCGCGAACCCACATTAGTCGAGCAGGCGCTGCATGTGCCGGTGGTGCTGATGCTGATTATTCTCAGCGGCTTGGGTGCCTTAGTGATCGGTACACCACTGGCCAGCCATTTCAGCTTTCAGGATTATAACGACACGCATTTTCTTCCCCTGGCCGAGTCATTAGCACGCGGTGAAATTTGGCGTTTGCTCACGCCCGCTTTTTTGCACTTTGGCATTTTACATGTGCTGTTTAACAGTTTATGGATGTGGGATTTAGGCCGACGTTTAGAGTTGTTTCTCGGGCGCTGGCATTTTCTATTATTTTTTGTGATCACTGCGGTCGCCTCGAATATTGCGCAGTACCTGTGGAGCGGCAGTGCAATGTTTGGCGGCATGTCGGGTGTGGTCTATGCATTGGTGGGTTTTATTGCGGTGCGACAGCGCTTGGCTCCGCACCCGCTGGTGGCGGTACCACCGGCTTTAATTGGATTTATGCTGTTCTTTTTAGTCTTATGTATGACCGGCGCGGTAGATTATTTTATTGCCGGTTCTGTCGCGAATGCCGCGCATTTGGGGGGATTAATTGCTGGTGGTATTTATGCATTCGCGACCAAACATTGGTATCGACGTTAGTAGCAAACCTTCTGCTGATTGAACTAGATGATTGGCTTAAAGATTTGAGTCAAATAATTAATTGAAAGAATTGATTTAAAGAGTTGAGTGAGAAATTTATGGATTTACAACAATTACTTTCCAGCCTCACGCCGGAAATTTATCAAAATTTAAAACGTGCAGTTGAATTGGGTAAATGGCCGGATGGCAATCGGTTATCCTCCGAACAGCGCCAACTCTGCATGCAGGCGGTGATCGCCTATGAACACAAGAATCTGCCACCGGAGCAACACACCGGTTATATCCCGCCGGAACCTCATACCTATTGTGGCGATGATGATCATGACCACGATCATGAGCCACAAGACAAACCAATCAAGTGGGTTGAATAAACTTTAAGGATTTCATTATGACAGCTGTTGAGCAATCACTACCGGCAAACGATCTGCAACCAAAAACGATTTATTTAAAAGATTATCAGGTTCCCGGTTACCTGATTAAAACGACAGACCTGCGTTTTGAAATCTATGAAGGTGAAACTATTGTTAGTGCGATGCTGCATTTGTATCGCAACCCTGCGGCGCAAACTCCGGCTACCCAACTGACCCTGCACGGCGCAGATTTGGAGCTGATATCAATCGCACTGGATGAAAAAATCCTGTCGGCCGATGACTACGAGTTTGGCGAAGAAAATATCACTATTTTTAATACGCCCGCAGAATTCAAATTGCTGACCATTACTAAAATTAAACCCGAAGCAAACACCTCGCTGGAAGGTTTGTATCGCTCGCGCACTATGTATTGTACCCAGTGCGAGGCTGAAGGCTTCCGCAAGATTACCTATTATCTCGATCGCCCCGATGTGATGAGCGAATTCACCACCACAGTGGTTGCCGATAAAAAATACCCGGTGCTTCTCTCCAACGGTAATTTGATCGATCAAGGTGAGGCAGATAATGATCGCCACTTTGCCACTTGGCACGATCCTTTCAAAAAACCTGCCTACTTATTTGCCTTGGTGGCGGGGGATCTTGCACACATTGAAGACAGTTTTACCACCTGCTCCGGGCGCGAGGTGGCATTAAAAATATTTGTCGAACCAAAAGATTTGGACAAATGTGACCATGCCATGACCTCGCTTAAAAATTCCATGCGCTGGGATGAAGAAGTCTATGGCCGCGAATACGATCTGAATATTTTTATGATCGTTGCGGTGGATGATTTCAATATGGGTGCAATGGAAAATAAAGGGCTCAATATATTTAATACCTCCTGTGTACTGGCAAAACCGGAAACCACCACCGATGCCGGTTTTCAGCGTGTTGAAGGCGTAGTTGCGCACGAATATTTTCACAACTGGAGCGGCAACCGCGTGACCTGTCGCGATTGGTTTCAGTTGAGTTTGAAGGAAGGTTTTACCGTTTACCGCGACTCGGAGTTTTCAGCGGATCTTGGCTCGCGCACGGTCAAACGTGTTGAGGATGTGAGCTTGCTGCGCACCTTGCAGTTTGCGGAAGATGCCGGCCCCATGGCGCACCCAATTCGCCCGGAGTCCTATATCGAAATTTCCAATTTCTACACCATGACGATTTACGAAAAAGGTGCAGAAATTATTCGTATGCTGGCGACCTTGCTCGGTAAAGAAAATTTCCGCAAAGGTACCGATTTGTATTTTGAGCGGCACGATGGCCAAGCAGTGACCACCGAAGATTTTGTGGCTGCTTTGGCAGATGCCTCGGGGCGCGATCTCACGCAATTTAAACGCTGGTATTCGCAAGCCGGTACCCCGCGTTTACAGGTCACCGATCATTACGATGAGAATGCACAAGAGTATTCGCTGACCATTAAACAATCCTGCCCGCCAACACCTGAGTGTCAAACCAAACTGCCGTTCCATATTCCAATTGCAGTAGGTTTGTTAGGTAGTGCAGGGGATTTGCCGCTGTATTTAAAAGATGCAGAGCCGGATTTTGAAACCGGTGATAACACCCACCAGGTTTTAGAGTTAACCGCTGCCGAACAAACCTTTGTATTCCAGCGCGTGCAAGAAAAACCCGTGCCGAGTTTGCTGCGCGGTTTTTCGGCGCCGGTGAAATTACAGTACGGCTACAGTCGCGCCGATTTAATTGTATTAATGAGCCGCGACAGTGATGGCTTTAATCGCTGGGAGGCGAGCCAGCAGTTGGGCTTGCAGGCGATCTACTCCGCAATGAGTATTTATCAGCGCGGTGAAGATCTTGCGGCGTTACAGCTTGATGCAGATTTAATTGCCGCCTATCGCAGCGTATTGCAAGACGACAGTCTCGATAAGACCATGGTGGCTTATATGCTCAGCCTGCCCACAGAAGCTTATATCAGCGAATTGGCTGAGGTGGTTGATGTTGAAGCTATTCACCACAGTCGCAGCGCGATTCGTAAAATTCTCGCGCGTGAACTGCGCACCGAGTTTATGGAAATTTACAGTGTCTATGACCACACACAAGCTTACGCTGCAACGGCAGATGCGATTGCCGCGCGCAGTTTAAAAAATGTTGCACTGGGTTATTTGATGTTGCTGGGTGAAGATGAATTAATTCGCGCCTGTGAGCAGCAGTATCGCACCGCCAACAACATGACCGATGTGATGGCCGCGTTGACACAATTAGTGAATGCTGATGCACCGCTTGCGCAAAGCTTAGCTGAGTCTGCACTGGCTGATTTTTATCAGCGTTGGCAAGGGGAATCATTAGTCGTTAATCAATGGCTAATGGTGCAAGCCAGTTGTGCATTGCCCAATACGCTCGCCAAAGTAAAATCCTTGCAACAACATCCAGCTTACGATGGCAAAAATCCCAATAAAATTCGCGCGCTGATCGCCAGCTTTTGCAATGGCAATGCGATTAACTTCCATGCCGATGCTGGCGCGGGTTATAGATTTTTAGCCGATCAAATCATCGTGCTAAACACGCAAAATCCTCAGATCGCTTCGCGCTTGTTAACGCCACTGACCAAATGGAAAAAGTACAGCCCTGAGCGGCAAGGCTTAATGAAAGCGGAGTTGGAGCGAATTATGGCCGAGCCAGCACTCTCTAAAGATGTATTCGAAGTGGTGAGTAAAAGCTTGGCGTAACCAAACGCTCAGTCCCATTCCTACTGTTTTATCAAGGCAGGCACCATAAACGGTTCCTGCCTTTTTTATTGCGCACTTAATGGCAGCATGACAATTCCCGCTGGCATGAATGTTGAAGGTAATACCGTGGATGTTGACCGCAAGTAAAAAATCGCAAGAGGTTGTGCGTCTTTTTGTTGCATTGGCGGCGGCGGATAATTTCTTTGCACTAAATGCGTGCCAGTTTTTATTCCGCTCTGTTGGGTAAGGCCTGGCTGGAGGTTGCGTAATGGTGCGTTTTTTGGGACAGGCGGTTGCATCGGTTAAATCCTGGGTATTATTGGCCGCTATTTTCGGCAATTTGTTATTGGTGGCAGGGGCTATTATTTTTACCAGCAGCAGTTTGTGGTTGTTGCTGCCCATGTTGTTGGTGGTGATTTTGATTCTCGGAATTGTGGGTGGTGTCAGTAAAGATATTGAGGGAGTTCAGCGTTATTTGCTTGCTGTTGATAAGAGTGAGGTGGTTGATTGGAATCAATTAGTTGCTGGGCCACTTAATGGTTTACACGACACATTTATCGATGTGTTTAAGTCGCGGCAGCGACGTAACGCAGAATATAAAGATGCAGTGAAGGAGATAGGGCACTCGTCCGCTGAGTTGGCGAGCAATGCAAAAGACGTTTCAAAAAGTGCGGCTTATCAATCAAGTGCTACAGCATCCAGCGCGGCGGCGATTACGGAGATTAGCCACAGCATCGACGATATCAGCAGCCGAATCGCTTCGGCACGCAATGCGGCAACCAAAGCTTGTGACTTTAGTAAAAGTGGTGGCACTGCATTGGCGGGAGCCAGTAATGAAGTTAACGCAGTGGCAAACCTTGCGCGAGAAACGGAGGAGCGCGTCAGCCAATTGGGTGTGTTAATGCAAAACGTGACCGCAATGTCGCAGGTGATCAGTGATATTGCCGGGCAAACAAATTTACTGGCATTAAATGCGGCAATTGAGGCGGCCCGGGCAGGTGAACATGGGCGTGGATTTGCTGTAGTCGCCGATGAAGTGCGGGCACTGGCGGTGCGAAGCCAAGGTTCTGCCAGTGAAATTGCAACCAATATTGCGCGTGTACAAGAGAGCATGCAGCAAGTGTTGGTGAGCATGAAAAACGTTGTAGAAAAAACCGATAAATCATTGCAAGGTGTATTCAGTGCAGATGAATCTTTAAAGTCAATTTTAACAACAACTGATGATGTTTTTGGATTAATCGATGAAATTTCAGTTGCTGCCACGCAACAAAGTGTAGCCGCGCGTGAGATTTCAAAACATATAGAAACGGTAGCGGATCTGGCGAATCAAAATAGTTATCGCGCTGGACAAGCTGCTGAAATTGCCGACCACTTGCATAGATTGACTCATCAATCGGAGTAGTACTATGGAAACTCCTGTATCGCTAATGATTATTTTGTTCGCTTTTCCGGTAGGTTTTTTAGTTTTTTTAATAGTTTCGTTAACCCGTAAAAAGCGTTATGCAACTCTGTTGTTTACCCAAGGTATTGAGTACATAAAACTATTGCGTAGTCTATTAACCTATGTGCAACAGCACCGTGGGTTAACGACAGGTTTTATTAATGGCAATTTGGGTGCTAAGCCGGATATAGAGAAAATGGCCATGAAAATTAAACGGGTCATGAGTGAATTAGATCAGGCCGGCGACTGGATTCGTGGCAATGTGAAGTGGTCCAGTTTAGTTGATCACTGGACACGCCTAGGTGTTACTTACATGCAGGGCGATGCCGAAAAAAACTTTAAGCAACATAATATCCTGATCGCTAATTTGCTGTATTTAATTGATGATGTGGCGGATGTGCATCACCTTTCCAAAATTACTGGCGATGCAATGGATACAGATTGGCGCTACTTATTATCGATTGCGGAATATATTGGGCAGGCGCGCGCGTTGGGTACAGGTGTCGCAGCAAAAGGTGAGTGTTCCAGCGTGTTGCGTATCCAGCTTAATCATTTGCGCAATAAAATTGCATCCAGTATTGATGCATCATGGCCAGATAGTTCGCGGGCAGAGATTCAAAAGCTTTTGCGCTGTATAGAAACGCAATTAATTGTTGATCATCCAACTATTCAGCCGAGCGATTATTTTACCTTGGCGACCCAGTGTATTGAACATGTGCTCAATCAGTTTGATCGCCAGATTGATCGGTTGCAGTATTATCGAAACTGATTTTTGAGCGACTTCAGGATGAGCACTTTCGTCATCCTGTTTGCGGGGCGCCATTGGTTTTGAACAGCATTAAAAGCTGGACTCCCGCGAGCGGGAGTGACCTTTGGAATACACGACCGTTTAACAATAAACTGAATTAATTTTTATAGAGCGGCCGCAACTTGGTGTTATCGGCCGTTTTTTTGTGTTTCTGTTTGCGCAGGTTGGCCAATAGTAGCAGCAGGGTTTCGGTATTGGGTTTCGCATTGTTTGCGCTGAATATGGCCTCATCCAATTTGCGCAGCTCCTCAGTTAGCGCTGGATTTTGTGCGTGTTCTGCAATGGCCTGCAAGCTGGTGATGGATTCGCTCGTCCAATAGGCCTGACCCCAGGTTATTAATGCTTTGCGTAATTCACCGGGCTGCTGTTCGGTAAGTGCGCGTTTTACCTTATTCCATGCGCTATTTTCATTTTGATTCAACTCATTTTGTTCATGCTTATCCGTTGTGTAAATGGCGGCAAGCTCGCGTTTGTTCTGCCAGAAACGCAGCGCAAAAAATGCTGCCACAATCAGTGTTAATACATTGCTAATGTACAGCCAGAGCGGTGTTTTTTCCTGCACTAGGGTTTGCTGCGGTGGAATGCTGCTTAAATCAGTATTGAGATCTACGCTAGTGGACGCTTCTGTCTGAGCTGGAGCTGCTGGCACCGAAAGCTGGCTCATGTCGCCAAGCCCAACCGTAAGGGAGACGGCGGGTAGGCTAGCGGTGCGAAAGCTATTGGTTTTGGTATCCCACCAATTCACTTTGACTTCTGGCAAGGTGAAATGACCTGCTTTGGTGGGCACTATCGCAATAGTTTCAATGCGCGAACCTTCAACGCCATTGGTAGATTTTTGGTCGTCAGTTTGCGCTTGATCATTATAAAAAGTCAGGCCATCAATAGGCGCTAATTGCAGTGGACTAATTTGTCCGGCAGTTAATCCATCTGCTTTAATGGTGATGCTGCGAGTAACTGGTTCGCCTACTTTTAATGAATCGATACTGTTGCTCCAGTGTTCACTCAAACTCACATTGAGGGCAGGCAACCATTCACCTGAATTTGCACTGGCCGGTGCGGGTAATACGTTGATGCGCTGTTCATCAGTGCGTAAACGCAAAATATTATTCTGGCTGTTGCCGTAAAAACGATCCCACACATCCCGTTGACCAGAGTTGACAGAAACCTGATACAACATGCTGGGAATAATAAGCTCGCCACTTTGCTGGGGAAACACGGCGTAGCGGGTTTCTACTACCGCACCCGGGCGGCCATTGATTTTGGTTTGGTATTGTTTTTCATCTATGTTGACGACCAGTGCATCTTTTACTTGCAGTGGTTGTAGCTCCACGCCGTTAAGGCCTACGGTAGTGTAGAGGCGTAGGGTAACAATGATTTGCTCTTGTACGTAACTGCTGTCTTTGCTGGTTTCAACCTCTACGGTGACATTGTTGTCGGTATTTTTTGGCGATTTACTTTTCCCTTCAATGGTCATCTCAATCGCATCGCTGATGGCGCCGTCAATGGTGAAAGAGGGAATTAATAATTTTCCGATACGTTTTGGTGCCAGCGCAATTCTCCATTCGGTAGATGCTTCCATGCTGCCATTGATAATGCTCATTTGTGTACCGCTTTGGGTATTTAAAATATCAAAGTCTTTGCGCAGCAGTTCGTAATCCGGTGTTGTATTGATTTGCTCGTCATAGCGTAATACGAGGGTAAAGGTTTCCTCCAGTCCTAATACATCGCGATCCACACTGGCGGTCAGATTGCCCGCGTAAACATTGAGCCCGCTAATCATTAATAAAAAACCGACACAGTGGCTGAGGTATTTTTGTACATTCATTAAAGATTGTTTCATTGTCTATTTCCGTTGCAAATAACTATTCAGAGCCATGGGCTGTTGTTTTACCAGCGGTTTTCAGCACCATTTTCGGCGGGTTCCCAGTCGCCATTCATAATTTCCTGCCTACGCTTGTAGTGTTCGTAGTTAAACTTGTTGCGCAATAATCCACCCGGATCATCCGGTATACGGCGCAGCCATTGCTCCATTGCCTGACGCTCCTCGTCGGTTAGGTCGTCATCTTTGGGCTCGCCAGCTTGCATTTGCTGCTGTTTTTCCTCTGCAGCTTGTTGTTCCTCTTGCTCGCGCTGTGCTGCTTCGGCGGCTTTTTCTTCTTCTGACTTTTCTTGTTCAGATTGTTCCTGATCTGATTGTTCTTGCTCAGACTTTTCCTGTTGTTCTTGCTGCTCTTGTTGATTCTTTTGTTGCTGATCTTTTTGTTGTTGGGAGTCTTGTTGGTTTTCTGACTCTTGCTGATTTTGTTGATCTTGCTGTTCGTTGTTTTTGTCTTTCTGTTGCTTGTTCTGTTGATCGCTATTTTGCTGATCTTGTTTTTCCTGATCCTGCTGATCCTGATTTTGTTTATCTTGATCTTGTTTGTCTTGTTGATCCTGATCTTTATTTTGTTCTTGATTTTGTTGCTGTTGTTTCAACAGTTCTTCAACCAAGGCGCGGTTTTTCTTCGCTTCAGTATGATCTGCAGCGCGCTCTAAAGCTTGGTCATAGGCCTTGATTGCGTCCGGTAATTTAGTGGCCTTGGCAAGCGCGTTGCCGCGATTGTAGTGCGCATCCGCTGTATCGGACTTGGCAAAGTTTTTAGCGGCCTTTTCATAGTTGCCAGCGCGATAGTGGGCGCTGGCTTTCCAGTCAGGTTGATCAAATTGCTCTGCTGCTGCAGCGGCTTGTTCCTGCTGCAATTTTTCGTAGGCCTGTTGATTTTTGTTTTTCCATAAATCATCCCAGCCAAACGCATAACTTTTACTTGGAGTGAGACCAATTAAGGGAACAAGCAAAAGGCTGAGCAGGACGCCACGGCGGAAACAGTAGAGAATAATCGGCAAGAGCAATAAGACTAACCAGTGACCGCGGTCGTACCAACTGTCGAATTCGCGCTCCACGCGTTGCGTTTCTTCTTTTTTCGGTGTGGGTAGATCCATTAAATAATCAATATCACTGCTGGTATTTGCCAGTGAGCGGTAGCGGCCACGGTTTTCGTTGGCGAGATTTTGCAATTCATTGGCGTTGAGTTGAGTGGTAACTATGTTGCGATTTTTGTCGCGCACAAAGCCACCTTTTTCGCTGGGGATAGGTGTAGGAGCAGTGCCACCCACACCGAGAATGGATAAACGATATTGGCTTTCGCGCGACATAATATCGGTGATATTGGCTTGCGCAGTTTTGTCGATGCCATCGGTTATCAGCAATAAATCGCCTTGGGTGATAGCCGCATTTTTTAGTAATTCAATGCCGCGAGCGACTGCAGCTTCAGTATTGCTACCTTGCGCTGGCATGATGTTGGGATGCAGCGCGGGAATAATATTGTTGATGGTTTCGGTATCATCGGTGAGCGGTGTTACCACATGTACATCACCGGCATAAACTAATAATGCTGTTTGGCCGTCTTTGCGCAGGCGCAAAAGATCAGCGATTTTTAACCGTGCACGCACCAAGCGCGATGGTTTTACATCTTCACTCATCATCGACGGCGATAGATCAAGTAGCAACACTAATGCCTGTTGATTTTGCTCAACGGCAACCGGACGTTTTTCCCAACTGGGGCCGGCGAGTGCAATGCAACTGATAATCCAAGCAAATAAAAGCGCGATCAGTTGCCAAGGGCGAATGCGAGTGGTTTGGCCATCGAGCAAATAGTGCAATAGTTCCGGCGCCACTATTTGTTGCCATGAGCGCGCCGTGTGTTTTTGATACCAAAGCAACAGCGCGACAACAATAACAGGCGCGAGTGTGAGCAACCACCAAGGGCGCAGAAAATGAAATTGACTGATAAATAGATCAAACGTTGTCATTATTTTACCTCCGCGCTGGTTGTGGTTTTGATTGCAGCAGTTGAGCGAATCGCGCGGCCTTGCCAGATGTGTGCAAGAGCAAGGAGAAAGCTAAGCAAAAACGCCAAGGCTAAAGGCCAGTAAAATAATGTTTGTACCGGGCGAAAGGTTTCGGCTTCCATTTCGATTGGTTCAAGGCGATCCAACTCGCGATGGATGTTGTCTAACTCTTCAAGATTGCGCGCGCGGAAATATTGTCCGCCAGTTTTTTCAGCAATTGCCATCATGGTGCCTTCATCGAGATCAGCAGAAGGGTTCACTGTGCGCGAGCCAAAAATACCTGGCACTTCCATAGACTCTGCACCAAAGGCGATGGTGTAAATTTTTATTCCGGCTTTTTGTGCCAGCTCGGTGGCTTTGTCGGGTGTGAGTACGCCGGCGGTATTGGCACCGTCGGTAAGCACCACTAATACACGGCTGGCATTGGGTCTGTCGCGCAAACGTTTTACCGCGAGGCCGATGGCATCGCCTATGGCGGTTTCGCGTCCGGCAAAGCCAATTTGGGCTTCTTGTAATAATTGATCAACGGTTTTGCGATCATAAGTCAGTGGCGCTTGTAGATAGGCTTGGGCACCAAACAAAATTAATCCCAAGCGATCCGCAGTGCGGCGTATAACAAAATCCCCGATGACTTTTTTAACCGCCATCAAGCGGGTAATACGGCGGCCGTTAGCAGACATGTCGGTCTGTTCCATACTGCCGGAAATATCCACCGCCATTAATAAATCGCGGCCACTGGATGGCATGCTGGTAGGTTCGCCAACCCACTGTGGATTTGTTGCCGCTAATAAACAGCAGAGCCAGATTGCCCAAAGTGATAATAATTTCGCTGGGCGTTTGCCAATACTTAAACGATTTTGTTGTTCCAGTTGGCTGGCGTGTTGGTAAAAAGGCACTCGCAGTGCGGCCTCAATACGTTTTTTGGGCGCAATAATACCCATTAATAAAGGCAGCGGTGCGAGCCATAACAACCATGGCCATTGCATTTCAAACATGATTGGCCTCCGTTGCGTTGGTGGTTTTTTTTGCCGTGGCTTTTTTTGATATAGAAAGTTTCTGGCGATGATTGCGATGCAAACGAATCCACTGCGAACTGAGTTGCTGCAGTCCGCTTACATCGATGTTGGGATTTTTTTGATAAGCGCTGGTTAACAAATTCTCACCTAACTCACTTGAAAACTTTTCCTGCAGTGCAGGGCAAACCTGATCCAACCATTGCAGCCATTCTTTACCTTTAATGCTGGCGTTAAAACTGTGCGGGTAAGCGGTAAGTGCAGTGCGGCGCAGCAGCAGGCTCAGTGCTTGTAAATAGGCGGCTGCATTTTGGGTTTTTTGATAATCTGCATAAATGCCATCGAGCTGGTGTTGTGCTATATCGCGATATGCATTTTGTGTTTTGCGATGGCGCCAGATAAAAAATCCAATCAGTGCAATAAAGACAAGTGCGAGCAGTGCCCACCAGCCGGGTGCAAGTGGCCACCAACTTACACCATCAGGTAAATGGATATCGGCCAGCTGATCCAGTGGCGATGCCGGAGTTTGCAGCGCCGGTGATTGTATTGGTGGAGATTGTATCGAAGGTGCTTGCATAGAAGGTGCTTGCATAGAATGTCAATCGTATTAAGTAGGATTATTTTTTTCGGCCAAAAGCCTTGCGCAAACCGTCTTGAATATCGTCATGGGTGGCATAACTCAGCAGAGGGATACGCAAACGTTTGCAAATGTTAGTCAGCAAATCCAACTGCAGATCAAATTGCTGGGTATAGGCTTGCTGAAAGGCTTTTTCATTTGCGGCTAATTGCAACCGCTCGCGGCCGTTGCTGATAGTTAGCGACGAGTTGCTAATCAATTGCCGTTCGAGTTGATCGTATACGTGTACCAAGGTCACATCGGTATGCCGCGCTAATTCAAATAATTGCTGCTCAGCATTTTTATCCAAATCGTGAAAGTCACTGATGATAAACAGCGCGCAACCGGGTTTGGCGATACGACGGGCATCGCTCAACATATCGTGCAATGAATTAGCTTTTTGTGGCTGACCTGAAGGCGATAGTGCGGGTGCAGGTGTGATTGGTGAAGTTAAGCGGTGATTGTAATCTTGCAGCTGATGCAATAATTCCAACACCGCATGTTTACTGCGGCGCGGGCGAACATCGCGCTGATTGTAGTCGCCAAACACCAACGCGCCTAAACGGTCGCCATTGGCGAGTGCGGCCCAGCCGAGCAATGCGGCAATGTGTGCGGCGAGTACCGATTTAAAACAGCGTGTGCTGCCAAAAAATAATGGCGAGCGCTGATCTACCAACATAAATACCGGGCGCTCGCGCTCTTCGCGAAAAATTTTGGTGTGAGCAACTTGGGTGCGCGCAGTAACTCGCCAATCGATCGAGCGGATGTCATCGCCCGGTTGATACAGTCGCACCTCTTCAAAATCCATTCCGCGTCCGCGAAAGCGGGTGCGCTCACCACCCGACAACAAACTGCGCGCCGGTTGATGGGCAAAGAGTTTTAAATCCTGCGCGGCAAAACGGCAGCGCAATAATGCCGCGAGTTCCGTGTAGGCACCACGCGGATTCAGGTCTTGCAGCAAATTGCTCATAGCATTGTGTTCCACTTAGCTCAAAGGCACAGCGGCCAACAATTTATCTATCGCATGGTTTGGTGTGGTGCCGGTGGCTTCTGCTTCAAAACTTAAAATCAAACGATGGCGCAATACATCGTGAGCCACGGCTTGTACATCGTCGGGGCTGACAAAATCGCGGCCATTTAACCAGGCGTGGGCGCGGGCGCAGCGATCCAGCGCGATAGTTGCACGGGGGCTGGCGCCGTATTCGATCAATCCGGCCAACTCTTCGGAATATTGCGCTGGGCGGCGAGTGGCATTGATCAGGTGGACTATGTAGTCCTCCACACTTTCCGCCATGTAGATCGCCAGAATTTGATTGCGCGCAGCATCGATAGTGGCCTGAGTAATCATTTCCGGTTGTTCGGCAGCGACTGATGCTGCTTCATTGCGCGCTAGTTTTAAGATGCGGCGCTCCGCTTCAATACTCGGGTAATCCACTACTACATGTAGCAAAAAGCGGTCGAGCTGGGCTTCGGGCAGCGGGTAGGTACCTTCTTGCTCGATGGGGTTTTGGGTCGCCATCACCATAAACAAGCCAGGCAGGGGATAAGTCTTGCTGCCCACACTCACCTGACGCTCGGCCATGGCTTCCAGCAGTGCCGATTGCACTTTCGCCGGAGCGCGGTTGATTTCGTCCGCCAATACCAAGTTGTGGAAGATGGGGCCTGGCTGAAACTCAAAGCGATTTTGCTCGGGACGGTAGATATCGGTTCCAGTTACATCGGACGGCAATAAATCTGGAGTGAACTGAATGCGATGAAAGTTGCCTTCTATTGCCTGCGACAAGGTTTTAATGGCTTTGGTTTTAGCCAGACCCGGCGCGCCTTCCACCAGTAAATGGCCATCGGCCAGCAGGGCGATTAAGAGGCGTTGAGTCAAATGTTCCTGGCCGATGATTTGGTCGTTTAGCCAGGTGCTGAGAGATTGGATTTGTTGAAAAGCCTGCATGGAGATGAATACCTTTTCGCTGTTGTAGTTAGCAATTGTGGGTTGATTCAACGCTGGCAAGCCGCAAACGGGCAGCACAGCACGGCAAAAGTGCTCGATAGACTGCCCAAGTTTGTGACGGTTCCCTGCAATTTCAACTGTTTACACGATTTTTTCAGCTAGGCTTAGAGAAACCCGCCTCACTTTTGACAGGAGTTCAGACTGTGAACAGCCCTTTGGTTAGCCAGCGCAAGCTGGTTGAATTTCTAGAAGAATTTAATCATTACGCCGCATCCAAATTGAATGGCGCTGAGCTTGCGTCACTGCAGCGGCTGGCGAAAAAATTTTTTAGCCATTATCCATTGGAGGAATTGGTCGGGCGGCGCCTGAGCGATGTGTTTGGCAGTCTCTATCAATGGTGGCAATTTATTCAGGGCTATGATCGGCAGCAGCCTAAGATACGCTTGTTTAACCCCAACCTCATCGAAGATGGTTGGGTGTGCCCTCACACTGCACTGGTGGTGGTGCAAAAAGATATGCCGTTTCTGGTGGATTCGATTCGTATCGAATTAAATCGGCGCAATATCGCCATCTACACCATTAAAAGCACTGTGCTCAGTGTGGTGCGTGATGGCAGTCATCGGCTGGTGGAATTAATTGAAGGGGAGAACGGGCAGACGGTGCAGCAAATTGCTGGCGAGCAAAGCAAAGAAGCCCTGATTGTGATGGAAATCAGCGCCCATACCGATCAAACCGTATTAGACGATATCTCCCAGAGTTTGCACCGCATTTTGGCGGAAGTTGAATTTGTGGTGAAAGATTATCACCCTATGCGTGCTGCCGCATTGGCGACAGAGCAAAACCTCAATTTCGCTAGCGATGCAGTGGCCGCTGCAAATGTTCAGCAATCCAAAGCCTTTGTGCAGTGGTTAACGGAAGATAAATTTACATTTCTGGGCTATGCAGAATATGAATTTAAAGAGATAAACGGCAAAAAAACCTTGTGTGAAATTCCAGCGCAACGCCTCGGCTTGTTTCGCTTGCGCGATGACTCCCAGAATGCGTCCACAGAGTTGCCGGTGGATGACTTTAATGAAGGCATGGCGCGCTTTCATCTAGTGCCACAAGTGATTACCTTCTCTAAATCCTCAGCGCGGGCGCGGGTACATCGCAATGCCTATTCCGACTATGTGATCGTCAAACGCTTTAATCCGAAGGGCGAGGTGATTGGCGAGGTGCGTTTTCTCGGGTTGTACACCTCCATTGTCTATCTGATGAGCCCCACCGAGATTCCGCTTATCTCCACAAAAGTGGCCAAAGTGTTTGAGCGCACCGGGCTCGAGCCCAGCAGCCATTATGGAAAAAACTTTCGTCAGTTGTTGGAAACTTTTCCGCGCAATGAACTTTTTTTAAGTAGCGGCACTGAACTTTACGATACGCTGATGGGTATTGCGCAAATCAATGAGCGCTCGATGGTGCGTTTATTTATGCGGAATGATCCGTTTGGCAAGTTTATGAATTTTCTGGTGTATGTGCCGCGGGATTATTTTAGTACCAAGGTTCGGCTGGCCATTCAGGAATTGATTGGTAATGCTATTGATTCACACGAAAGTGAATTTACCACGTACTTTTCTGAATCAATCCTCGCGCGAGTTTATTTAGTATTTAAAGTCAATAGCTCGACACCTGTGCAAGTCGATGTGGCTACCTTACAGGCGGGTATTGTCAACATTACCCGCTCATGGGAAGACTATTTGCACACGGCGCTACTAGAAACCCATGGTGAAGAAGCGAGTGCGCGCTTATTGCGCGAGTATCGCGATGCATTTTCGGCGGCGTATCAAGAGGAATATGATGCGCCCACAGCGGTGCAGGATATTCAATCGATTCACGAATTAACTCAGAGTATGCAGACGGACGATGCCGGTTCTGCAGCAAAAAATATCGCCATGCGACTGTACCATTCGCAATTGGGAGAACCGGGCGCGTTTGTGCAGTTTAAAATTTATCTGCGCGATAAAACCTTAGCTTTATCCGATGTGATTCCGGTGCTGGAGAATTTGGGTTTTCGTGTCGTCAGTGAAAGCACTTACGATATTCAAACCAGCACTGGAACACTGTTTTGGTTGCACGATTTTAAACTTGCGCATCAATTCTCCAGCATTATCGACTTGCCTTCACTCAAAGAAAATTTCACCAATGCCTTTGCCGCTATTTGGCACGGTTTGGCTGATAGTGACGCGTTTAATGCGTTGATTACCACGGCGGGCTTGGATTGGCGCGAAGCTGTCATGTTACGCGCCTATTCCGGCTATATGCACCAAACTTTATTTCCGTTTAGTGCCAGCTATATGGCTTCCGCGCTTGTTAATCAGGCGGCGATTACGCATAAGTTGGTGGATTTTTTTACCCTAAAATTTGATCCGGAATTGGTGAGTGAAAATACTCCAGAGCGCAGAAATATGCTGCATGCAGATATTCTTGCGCAATTAGACGCGGTACAAAATCTAAATGACGACCGCATTATTCGCCGTTTTCTCGCCTTAATTGATAACACCCTGCGCACCAATTTTTACCAACTGGATGCGCAGGGCAATAACAAACCGTATCTTTCATTCAAGTTTTCACCACGTAAATTGCAGGATATTCCGGCACCGCGTCCGCTCTATGAAATTTTTGTTTACTCACCGCGCATGGAAGGTTTGCACTTGCGCACCAGCAAAGTGGCGCGGGGAGGCTTGCGCTGGTCTGATCGGTTGCAAGATTATCGCACCGAAGTATTGGGTTTGGTAAAAGCGCAACAAGTCAAAAATGCGGTGATCGTACCCAGTGGTGCCAAGGGCGGTTTTGTCTGCAAAAAAATGCCCGCAAATGCCAGCCGTGAACAGCAAATGCAAGAGGGTATTGCCTGCTACCAATGGTTTATTCGCGGGCTATTGGATTTAACCGATAACCTTATCGACGGCAGTATTTGCGCGCCTAAAAATGTTGTGCGCTACGACGAAGATGATCCCTATTTGGTGGTCGCGGCCGATAAAGGCACGGCGAGTTTTTCCGATATAGCCAATGCGATTTCCACTGAATACAATCATTGGTTGGGCGATGCCTTTGCATCAGGCGGCAGCCAGGGTTACGACCATAAAGGTATGGGTATTACCGCGCGCGGCGCATGGATCTCCGTGCAGCGCCACTTCCGTGAAAAAAATATTGATGTGCAAAATGAACCGGTGACGGTGTTAGGCATTGGCGATATGGCCGGCGATGTATTTGGCAATGGCATGTTGTTATCGCAATCCATATTGCTGGTCGCTGCCTTTAATCACCAGCATATTTTTATCGATCCCAACCCTGACGCGGCGCGCAGTTTTGCTGAGCGACAAAGACTATTTACTACTCCCAAAACCACTTGGGATGATTACGACAAAAGTTTAATCAGCGAAGGTGGTGGTGTGTTTAATCGCAGCGCAAAATCCATTCCGATTTCTGCGCAAATGCGCACGCGTTTTGCGCTGGATGCGGCTAGCCTCACGCCCATGGAATTAATTAATGCGTTATTAAAATCGCCGGTAGATTTGATTTGGAATGGTGGTATTGGCACCTATGTAAAAGCCAGTACGGAAACCCATGCGGACGCAGGCGATAAAGCTAACGATGGTCTGCGGGTAAATGGTGACGAGCTGCGCTGTAAAGTATTTGGTGAGGGCGGTAATTTGGGCATGACCCAGCGCGGGCGCATTGAATATTGTTTGCATGGCGGCGCGTGTAACACTGATTTTATCGATAATGCCGGTGGTGTGGATTGCTCCGACCATGAAGTGAATATCAAAATTTTACTAAATGAAATTGTCGCTAACGGCGATCTTACCCAAAAGCAGCGCAATCAGTTGTTGGTGGATATGACCGATAATGTCGCGCAATTAGTGCTGCACAATAATACGCGGCAGACACAGGCTATCAGTATCGCGCAGTCAGAAGCATTGCAGCGCAGTGCGGAATATCGGCGCTTTATGAATGCACTGCAATCTGCCGGTCGATTGGATCGCAAATTGGAATTTTTGCCTACCGATGAGCAGTTGCTGGAGCGCCAAACTCACGGTAAGTCACTCACCCGCCCGGAATTATCGATTTTAATCTCCTATGCCAAGGCGGTGCTAAAAGAAGATTTGGCCGCGACAAATATTGTCGATGATGAATATCTGGCGAAATTTATCGAAACCGCATTTCCACATAAAATTGCGCAATTGTTTCCGCTCGCGTTGCGCAATCATCGCCTGCGCCGCGAGATAGTTGCCACTCAAATTGCCAATGATATGGTCAATACCATGGGCATTAGTTTTGCGCAGCGCTTGATGGAGTCTACGGGGGCCAGTGTAGGTGATGTGGCTAAGGCGTATATTATCGCGCGGGATATTTATGCGATGCCGGAGTTTTTAGCCGCGCTGGATGGCGCGGGCACTAAGGTTCCAGCGGAGCGCCAGCTTCAATTAATTAACATGATGATGCGTAAAATTCGGCGCGCAGCGCGCTGGTTTTTGCGCAATCGCCGCAGCTATTTACTGCCCGCGAGTGAAGTTGAGTTGTTTGCTACAGGAATGCAAACTATCAATGCGCAATTGCCGGAATTGTTAGTGGGTGATGCCTTGACGGAATGGCAGGAGTCCGCTCAAAAATTGCGCGCTTTTGGCTTGTCCGACAATCTGATTAGCTGTGTTGCGCACCCGGCAGATTTGTATTCCGGCTTAAGTGTGGTGGAGGCGGCACGTATTGCGAATCAGGATATAGGCCAGCTTGCAAAAATGTATTTTGCCTTGGGCAATTATTTAAGTTTGCCTTGGTTCTCGGCGCAAATTTCCAATTTGCCGGTCGATAATTTCTGGCAAGCTATGGCGCGCGAGACTTATCTGGGCGATTTGGAATCACAGCTGCGCAGTTTGAGTATATCGCTCATGCGTTTTTACGATGATCAACTACCCTTGGAACAATTAATCCAGCGTTGGAGCAATCAACATCGCTTGTTAATCGCCCGCTGGAAGTCCATGGTGAATGAATTGCAGGCAGTAAATGGTACTGATTTTGCGATGGTGGCGGTTGCGTTGCGCGATTTGCTCGATTTGGCGCAGGCCAGCCAACATTGTGAAAGTTTGGACTTTTGTCCTGCAGCTGAATAAATCTTTCTAGAGAATATTTTTTGAAAAGTATCATTGTCAATCTGGCGATTTCTGCTGAAGAATTTCAGCGTTTGTATGAAGGCAGTGTCAAGACCGTTTTTGCGCACAGTATCGACGGCCGCAGTATTCGCTTTCCCGCGGGGATTCTGCGGCCATTTGTATTACACAATGGTATTCGTGGCACTTTTCAAATTGATTTTGATGACGACAATCGCTTTCAGTCCATACAGCGATTGGCCTAGTCATTGGTGTAGCCATTGGTGTAGTCGCTGGAGTAGGAAATTGGCAAGGTTTGGGGTGCGTCAAACCCGCTAATCCAGTATCCTTGCCGCCTTATTTGTCGTCACTAATATCGACACTTGTATAGTCACTCATTCAGACCGCCGAAGGGCCAGTTATGTATCACACTATTCGCGATCTTTTGTTCCGCCTTGATGCTGAAACCTCCCATGAACTTAGCCTGGATTTACTGGGTGCTGCAGAGCGTTTGCGCCTGCTGGGTTTATTTGCCCCCACGATTCCCAGTGCACCGGTCGAGGTAATGGGACTGACCTTCGACAATCCCGTTGGTATGGCTGCAGGGCTGGATAAAAACGGCGATTATTTCAACGCGTTGGGCAGCTTGGGTTTTGGTTTTGTAGAGATAGGCACCATTACGCCACGGCCTCAGCCGGGCAACCCACAACCGCGCTTGTTCCGTGTGCCGGAAGCGCAGGCGATCATCAATCGCATGGGGTTTAACAACAAGGGTGTAGATCATCTGGTTGCACAGGTTAAAAAGCGTCGCTATCAAGGTGTGTTGGGAATCAACATCGGTAAAAACGCAACGACACCAGTCGAAAATGCGGTCGATGATTATTTGATCTGCCTGCGCAAAGTTTATGACCACGCCGATTACATCACTGTGAATATTTCATCGCCCAATACCCCAGGGCTGCGCAATCTGCAATTTGGCGATTCGCTGTCACAGCTCTTGGCACCGCTGAAAAAAGAGCAGGCGGTATTGCAACAAGCCACTGGCCGTTATGTGCCTATCGCGGTAAAAATTGCGCCGGATATGGATGAAAGCGAGATCCATCAAGTTGCCGGTATTTTGCTGCAAGAAGGTATGGATGGCGTGATTGCTACCAATACCACCATCACCCGTGTCGGCGTAGAAGAGTATGAGAATGGCAGTGAAGCGGGTGGTTTAAGCGGTTTGCCGGTGCGCGATAAGAGCACCTATGTGATTAAAACCCTGAGTGCTTGTTTGGGTGGCAAGTTGCCCATTATTGGTGTCGGCGGGATTTTTGATGCGGCCAGTGCTGCCGATAAGATCCGTGCGGGCGCTAGTTTGGTACAGGTATACAGCGGTTTTATTTACGAAGGGCCAGCATTGATCGCGCAAGCGGCAGCGGGTATCGCCAGCTATCAAAAAGGTCTTTAAGTCTGAGCGTCTAAAACTGTGGCGCTAAAATAGCGAAGCCCGCGAGAGCGGGCTTATAGAATCAAATATGATTGGGTTGGAAAAATTCTGTTGGTCTTACTGAAAGTCAGCCACTCATGGCCATGGGTTGAATGTTGTTAACTTTTTGAACCTGTGCCAAACGACTATATCCGTCCCACTGATCTATGCGCGATTCACGCCAGCCATTTAGCCATTGTTGGCGAGCTTGACCGGTTTCATGGGGACAAAGGCTTTTGGAACGCCCATCAATACCTGCTTGATACCCTTTAACAAATGCGCGTTCTGTTTGGTCACGTTTTTGACGTTTCATCAGTTATTGCACCTCTATATTTTGGTTTATCGATAGAGTTGTACTTATCGACGGAAGCGGTCTTGCGGTGTTTCGTTTGCATGTCTGACTGGTTTTTCGAATCTCCTTGCGTTGACAGGTTCGGTGAGTACACCAGATTTATCCGGTGCCGTGAACGATTAAATTTTTATACATAAGCCGTTCTATATGGCATAACGGCCTAGCAAAAGTATTTGACAGCTTGATGACAGTCACCTTGTTTAGTCAGGTGCGGTTCAGAAAAGTTCATCCTGATAGCCCCTTTTTTGGAAAGATTAATGACATATCAATATTTTGCAACCTGCCCCAAGGGTTTGGAAGGCTTGCTCTACACCGAACTACAAGGTTTGGGTGCAGACGATTTGCGCGAGACAGTCGCCGGTATTTACTTCTCGGGTGATATCGCCATGGCTTACCGCGTCTGCCTTTGGTCGCGTTTGGCGAATAAGGTGTTATTGCCGCTTGCCAGTTTTGAGGCCAATAGCCAGGAAGAACTTTACGATGGCGTGCGCGAATTGCGCTGGGAAGAACACCTAAGCCCTAATGGCACCTTGTTGGTGGATTTTATTGGCACTAATGACACCATTCGCAATACCCAATTCGGCGCAGTGAAAGTGAAAGATGCCATTGTGGATTGCCTGCGCGATTTCAGCGGTGAGCGCCCCTCGGTGGCCAAGCGTGATCCAGATCTGCGCGTGAATGTGCGTTTATCCAAAAGCAAAGTGATTGTCAGTATCGATCTTTCGGGCGATAGCCTGCATCGCCGTGGCTATAGGGTTAAACAGGGCAGTGCGCCGATGAAAGAGAACTTGGCAGCGGGGATTTTGATTCGCGCTGGCTGGCCGGAAATCGCCGCGCAGGGCGGCGCATTGCTCGATCCTATGTGCGGTTCGGGAACCATCCTGGTCGAAGCGGCATTAATCGCGGCAGATATAGCGCCAGGTTTGTTGCGCGGCAGTTTTGGTTTTGAGCGCTGGCTCAACCATCGCAATGACATTTGGCTGGAGTTGCGCGAAGAGGCCTTTGCGCGCAAAAAAGCCGGACTCGCCCGCGAGAATCTGCCGGAAATTCGCGGCTATGATGCGGATGTGAATGTGATCCGTGCGGCGGAAGACAATATTGTCAGCGCCGAGTTGGATCATTGGTTGCGGGTGAGCCGCAAAGAATTAAAAGATTTTGTAAAACCCACCCACAACCAAGCGATGGCATTTGGTTTGGTGATCAGCAACCCGCCCTATGGCGAGCGTTTGGGTGAGATTGAATCGCTGAAATTACTCTATGCCCATTTGGGCGAGCGTTTGCGCAATGAGTTTCAAGGCTGGCGCGCTGGTGTCTTTACCGGCAACCCCGAGCTAGGTAAACAAATGGGTTTGCGTGCGGATAAAAAATACAAATTTTTTAATGGTACCATCGCGAGCGAATTGTTGATGTTCAGCATTAGCACTGAAGCTTTTGTGCAAAGCCGGGTCGAGCAAGATGCACGCTTCAGTAAAGATGATGAAGAGCGCAAAGCCGCCGAGGCGCGGGTAAAAATCGAAAACAAACAAGAGCAGGCCGATGCGCTGAGTAACGGCGCGCAAATGTTAGTGAATCGTCTGCAAAAAAATCTTAAACAATTGGAAAAGTGGGCGAAGAAAAACGACATCAGTTGTTATCGTTTATACGATGCCGACATGCCGGAATATTCGGCTGCGATCGATATTTATCGCGGTCAAACCCAGCCCAACCGCGCGCCACAACTCTATGCCCATGTGCAGGAATACGCAGCGCCAAAATCGGTTGATGAAGGTAAAGCCGCCGCGCGTTTTATGGAAATTGAACAAGCAGTTCCTTTTGCGCTAGATCTACTCGCCTCTAATATCAGCTACAAACAGCGCCGCCGCACCAAGGGCACTAGCCAATACGAAAAAGTCAGCGAGCGTCCAACCGGTGATCTGTTCAGTGTGCAAGAAGGGCAGGCCAAACTGCATATTAATATGTGGCAGTATTTGGATACGGGTTTGTTTTTGGATCATCGCCCGGTGCGCTTAATGATTGCCGACCTTGCTAAAGACAAACGCTTTTTAAACCTGTTTTGTTATACCGCAACGGCCAGTGTGCACGCGGCTATGGCCGGTGCGCGTTACACCGTCAGTGTGGATATGTCTAATACCTACCTGAACTGGGCGCGTAAAAATTATGCGTTAAATGGGCTGAGTGAATCGCGCAACCGTTTAGAGCAGGCGGATTGTTTAAAGTGGTTGGAAGAAAACGATCAACAGTTCGATTTAATTCTGCTCGACCCGCCGAGCTTCTCCAACTCCAAACGCATGGAAGATGTGTTGGATGTACAGCGCGATCATGTCAGCATGATCAACAATGCGATGCGGTCCTTGGCGGAAGGCGGCACCTTAATTTTCTCCAATAACCTGCGCAGTTTTAAATTGGATGCTGAGGCATTAAGTGCTTACACCATCAAAGACATTAGCGCCCAAACCATTGATGAAGATTTCAAACGCAACCCTAAAATTCATCAGTGTTGGTTGATTACCCATTAATCAAAAAAGCAGTGTTGCCATCCCACCTCAAGTGGACTATATTCATTATTGTTAAATATGAATATAGGTTCGGGAGGGGGTATGGCCACGACAAGTCTTAGTTTGGGCGATCATTGGGAGGCGTTTATCAAAAGCGAAATTTCCAGTGGTCGCTACGGTTCTGCAAGTGAAGTGGTGCGCGATGCGTTGCGCACTTTGGAAGAGCGTAAGCATAAACTGGAGGCTTTGAGAGCGCATCTCTCTCAAGGTGCACAACAGGCCGATCAGGGGCAATTTGTTGACAATTTCTCTATGGATAGTCTGATCGAGGAGCTGGATAAGGACGCCTAACCATGAAATATCGGGTAACTCCCCGTGCCAGGGATGACTTAAAAAGCATTGGCCGTTACACACAGTAAAAATGGGGTAGGTTGCAGCGCAATAAATATCTCAAACAGCTTGAACAGCGCTTTGAATGGCTGGCGGAAAATCCGCTATTGGGTAGAAATAGATCGGATATTGGCGCAGGTTTCTATTCCTTTCCCCAGGCAGAGCATGTTGTGTTTTATCGATGCGGGTTGGAAGTGATTGAAATCATTGGTGTGTTACATCAAGAAATGGATGTGATGCATTATTTTTCTGAATACTAATAATTAGATCAGGTGACCTGCGATGAAAATATTACGATGTGTTTTCGTTGCAATATTTTTTGTTACACCGTCAGTTATGGCTGATCAATTCTGTTTCGCCCTCGCCGCAACCTATTACGAACAAGTCTATTGTCAGCTGCAAGCTAAAGCGCAGACCAAAGGTTTGCCGCCGTTTAATCAATTCAAAAAAAATAATGAAGTTGTGCAGGCCTCTTTACTAAAGCGGCCAGCGGAGCGCAATGGTATTAAGTTACCTGCACCGACGCGCAAGACGCAAACACCCATACTAAGGCCAACATCAATAATGCCTGCTCCAGTTTCTCCGGTGGTTAAAAAGCCGCAGGTTAGTGTGACGGAAACTGTTAGGCGTGAACCACTTGCTGAGTTAAGGCGTACAGAGCTCGATGGTGTGAAGCATTCTGCCGAATGTAATTTGGCTGGTAATCAAATCCGCTGTGGCAATCATTTATTTAAGCTGGTGGGCAATAAGGCTAATCATCGTTTGGTGAGTGGTTCACTATCGCCCGACAACAAAATGAACCTGCCGGGTTATCAGGGTGGTGTATTGAGCCAGTATCTCGCCCAAGCCTATGCGCAGTACATCAACAAGATGTGCGATATAGGTCTTTGCGGTGTGACTATGACCTACGGAAAATTTGCGTATCTTTATCAGGATTTACAATCCAAAGGTTTGGATTTTTCCCAGCGCTTTGAAATCATGTACGGGTTTCTGAAAAAGGATAAGGCGAGTATGGGAGTGAGCGAGTCATCCAACGTTCCGCAGGGAATATCGCTACAACATTGTGCCATGCTCAGTGCACAGCGTTATGTGTGCGACTATCAGGGCAGAAATTATATTTTTGAAATGCAGTAACAAATCTGCTTCGCACCAGTCTATACCCCAATCATTTTGTTTCCGCGAGGTCTGTATGTTGATCAAAAAGCCCAGCGATATTCCATCATCTGAAATTACTCCTGAATCTATTTACAACGCGCGCCGCGACTTTATGCGCGGTGCGATGAGTGTTGCTGCTCTGGGTGTTGGCGCAAGCGCAACAAGCGTATTGGCCGCGCCCACCCAAGTTGCAGATAAGGATTTACCCGGCCCGAATTGGTTAAAGCAGCAGATTGCGAGCGCTAAAGCCAATCAGGAAAAAATAAGTGAAGCGCTGACACCTTATGAACATGTTGCTGGCTATAACAACTTTTATGAATATGGCTACGACAAAACCGATCCAGCCGCTAAAGCTCACATATTAAAGCCGCATCCATGGACAGTTGAGATTGCGGGCGAGGTTAATAAGCCGGGCACTTTTGGTTTGGAGGATTTATTAAAAGGCGTGACTCTGGAAGAGCGCATTTACCGCTTGCGCTGTGTTGAAGCCTGGTCCATGGTTGTTCCTTGGATTGGTTTCTCGCTCGCTGACTTAATCAAACGCGTTGAGCCAAACAGCAAAGCAAAATATATTGCGTTCACAACGCTCGAACGTCCCTCCGAGATGCCTGAACAAAAAAGCCGCTTTAGCACGATTGATTGGCCTTACCGCGAAGGGTTGCGTATGGATGAAGCTATGCATCCCTTAACGACGCTTGCCGTTGGTTTGTACGGTAGAGTTCTGCCCAATCAAAATGGTGCACCGCTGCGTTTGGTGGTGCCATGGAAATATGGATTTAAATACATTAAATCCATCGTGAAAATTGAATTCACCGAGAAACAACCCAAAACGACCTGGAGCATGATCGCGCCAGATGAATACGGTTTTTATGCCAACGTAAATCCACAAGTTAGCCATCCGCGCTGGAGCCAAGCGGAAGAGCGGCGGTTACCGAGTGGATTGCTGCGTCCGAATATTATTCCTACTCAATTATTTAATGGTTATGCCGAGCAGGTGGCCCATCTGTATAAAGACATGGATTTACGAAAATTTTATTAAATATATGCCGTAAAATGTGTGGGGCCTAAGCGATACCCACATGGATTAGTTGCTACAGAGGTTTGACTATGCCGATTTTATGGCGACGAGTTTTGATTTTTTTCCTGTCATTGATTCCTTTGATTTTTATTGTTTATCAAACTCTCACTAATCAGTTGGGTGCTGACCCTGCAAAAACCATTGTGCTGTTTACTGGTGAATGGACGCTTTATTTTTTATTTATTACGCTTGCTGTCACACCGCTGCGGCGCCTAATCAATTTGAAAAAAATTCATTTCCGCTGGCTACAAACTCATCGGCGTATGCTGGGCTTGTTTGTATTGTTTTATGCAATGTTGCATGTGACAGCGTTTTTAGTGTTTATTTTAGGTTTGGATTTTTCCCGCTTCGCTAAAGAGCTAGTTGAGCGCCCCTATATTCTGGTCACAATCCCTGCGGTTATTTTATTAGTTGCTTTGGGCGTTACCTCTACCAAGGGAATGATGCGGAGATTAGGTAAAAACTGGCTGCGTCTGCATAAGAGCATTTATCTGATCGCCATTCTGGCCTGGCTGCATGTGTTTATGCAGGTGCGCTCCAGTTATTTTGAGGCGGCGCTGTTTGGTGTGATTATTGCGATTTTATTTGGAGTGCGGTTGTACTGGTATAGGCAAAAATCTTCTTAAAAATATTATTTTTTTTATTCACAGTCAGAGGCTTAATAGCTCTTTTAATTCACATGCCTGACGCCGGGAAATTGCGATTTTCATGCCGTTGTCCATGGTCACTTCATAGCCATCGCTAATCGCTTCTTCGATTGCCGATATCGCATGCAGATTAATAATAAATTGGCGATTGGCGCGAAAGAAGAATCGTTTGGGTAATCGCTCTTCAAGTTGGCTCAAGGTTTTTTTAACAAACGCTGACTCCTGATTGAAAAATATCCGCACATGGTTTTTACAACTTTCAAAATAGCGGATGGATTCCAGTGTCACCAAGTGGCATTTGTCATCGTCCTTTACAAATATCTTGTTGTTCATCTCCAGCGCTGGTTTGGCGTGAGTTGATGGCTCATCAGCCTGGGTGTGTAATTTTGCAATAGCCAGTGCCAGTCGCTCCTGACTAATTGGTTTTAATAGATAATCAATAGTGTGATAGTCAAACGATTTGATCGCGTATTCTGAATAAGCCGTGGTAAAGATAATGCGTGGCATGTAGTCCAATTTTTCCAGCAGATCAAAACCGGTTTCTCCCGGCATATGTATATCTAAAAAAATAACATCGGGGCGTTTTTCCCGAATCAGTTCCAGTGCCGGGACAGGGTGTTCAGCTTGGCCAACAATTTCCACATCGGAGAATTCACTTAACATGCCGATCAGCCCTTCGCGGGCGATGCGTGAATCTTCAACTACTATAGCTTTCATTGGTTTGTTTCTCGCGGAAGAGTCAGTGTGACGATAAATTGTTGCGCTTGTTGTTTGGCATCTATGCTTGCGGAGCTGCTGTAGAGTAATTTAAGCCGTTGTTCTATGTTGCGTAAGCCTATTCCTATACTTTGCATGTTTGGTGTTTCGGTGTGCGGTATATCATTGGTTATGGTAAACCTAATGTGCTGTGATTCCGCCTCTGCCAATAGTTGTACCTTGCCGCCATGACGCAAATTTTCAATCCCGTGTTTAATAGAGTTTTCTATTAGCATTTGCAAAACCATCGGCGGAATCAGAGCGGATGCTACATTTTCTGGAATGACGCTTTCAAAGTGCAATCGATCTTCCATATGAACTTTTATTATGCTGATGTAGCGATCAACAATTTCCAGCTCCTCTAATAGTTGTACTTTTTCACTTCTGCTGGATTCCAATGAATAGCGCAAAATGTCCGAAAGGTCCGTAATCATTTTTTCGGCTTTTAGCGGGTCCTTGCGTACGGTAAATTTAATGTTGTTCAGTGTGTTAAATAGAAAATGAGGGTTAAGTTGATTGGTTAGATTGGTGAGCTGTGCCTCTTTGAGGCTGTTTTGCAACCTTAAGTTGGCCACTTCCGTTTCTTTAATGCGCTGCTTGGTAGTAATGCTAATGTACACAAAAATCCAGCCGCCAATAAAGAGCTGGGTCTGCAGCCAGTTGCCGATAAACATTTGGGTAATGATTGTAGAAGCAGTTGCTTCATGTTTGGTAACCGCGTTTTCAATATCACTCCAGAAAAAAGGAATAATCGAACCCAGCATAATAAAAGTAACAATAAAGCTACTCGCTAAGCTATACCCGGTTACCACTAGAATATTTTTGGCGGTGTTTAAATCATGCCATTGGTGTGTTTTATACAGGTGCCGATAATAGAGTGCGGCGAGGGTAAACAGCGGTAGCCATAACAACCCACCCATAAAGTTAAACAGTACCTCTTCCCGCCATAACAAAATAATTAGGCTTTGGATCAGGGTCATGAGCAATAAAATTGACCCGTGGTATACCCAAAAAGTTTTGTTGTGGGGGAAGAAAGAAACATTCATCGATTATGCCCAGAGTTTTAGTGCAAATATTCCGTAGTAAACCAAGTGAGCCGCCATCAATAAATGCAAGCCCGTGTAAATTAATGCGTACCCGTATATCCACCTCGGTATTACTTGATTTCTGTACTTGATGAGCACGAAAGCACTGACGAGCGCACATAAAGGATAGGCAATACTCAACAGATAAACAGTGATAGAAAGCAGTGATACGCTCGCTGCCGCTTGCATAAATAACCCAACCAATGACAGGCAAGCAATTGATGCCACTAATACCAGACTGGTCAATAACGGCCAAATGCGAATCCAGACACCGGCGTCGGCGGGAATTTTTTTCGCTAAACGACGACATCCCCAAACAATAATGGCCAGCAAGCTTAACAGGCTGATTGCGCCAAGTGATACATAAAGGCCCAGCAGGCTGAATACGCTGAATGCAGATACAGGTTTAAATAGATCCGAACTTGCCTGCACGCTGTTCCCTGCGATTGGATCATTCACCAGCGCGATGCTCGGCAAGCCCGTCCATTGATCAATTAAATAATCATCGTTAATTGCGAAGTCTTTACTGGGAGCGTCCCATCCTCCGAGCAGTGGTTGGCGATAGAGATAAGTATCATCTGTATGAAATTTCATTACGCCAAAAACCCTGTTCATAAAACGGGTTAACTGTTGGCGATCGTTAATGGCCACGTAATATCCATTCAGTGTTTTGAATTTTTCCGGAAGCGCTATAGGTTGCGGCTTGGTGACCGCATGATCTTTAAGTAGATAAGCGCGAATGGTTTTAGAAATTTTATCGAATGCAGGCCAATTACCTGCATTGATCATAAACACATAACCTGTTTCCAATTCTTTGTTGTAACTTAATTCTGTAAGCCCACCAAATACCCCGCCGTTATGGCCGTGAAAAGCCATATTAAAATCCTTGTAACCGCTAGTGTAATTCGCTAGCCCATACCCGGCGGTGAGTCGTGCGGTGCTGCCCAGTGTTGTTGTAGGAATTTCCATGCGATCAAACGCAGCGCTGGGAATTAATTGTTGGTTTTGTGTTGCGCCGCGCTGCAACAAAAATTGCATAAAGTTGGCCATATCTTTTGGCGATGAATTAATAGAACCTGCTGCTCGATGAATAATATGCCAATAATTTTCTGGTTTGCCATTGGTGTAAAGTGTTGCACCTTTCTGTTTATACAATTCTGTTTGAAAATAACTGGTGGATGGCATATCCAGCGGTTTGAAAAAAGTCTCTGCAATATAGTCTTCGTATTTTTTACCGCTGATCTTTTCTACGATATAAGCGACCACGGCTGAACCTGCATTGCAATAGGCGTGACGCGTGCCTGGAATCCAGCGGGATTTGCGCGAATCAGGGTGATAATCCAGCCCTTCTTTCGTGCTCATGCTATCCGGTGCGGAATAGGCGTATTCCGCAAGGTGAATATCATCCCAGCCAGTTGTGTGCTCCAGTAGGTGAGCAATTCTTACCGGATGTGTTTCTTCCCACTGGTTTTCAAACTGAATCTCTGGCACTAAATCGCGTATCTTATCATTCAAGTTCAATTTTCCTTCTTCTTGCAGTTTCAGTACGGCGAGCGCGGCAAACATTTTTGAAACAGAACCGATACGAAACAAGGTGTTCTCATCGGCCGGTGTATGTTGTTCGATATTCGCTTCGCCCAGGCCTGCAATCCACAAAGGTCCATCTTTATTAACCAGTGCTATGCCTACGGCAGGTGTGTTGGTTTCGGTGCGGATTTTTTCAATGGCTGTTTTAAGCTCTTCCAGTGTTTGCGGTGGCGTTTCAGCATCGGCGTGCGCCAGTGAAGAGCAAATGATGATGATCGATAGCAGTGCAGTCAGAAAGCGCATATCTAATTCCTTTCAAGTTTTATGGTGATTGTAACTATCATCCTTCAGTGTGATGTGCGGGTGTGGATTAGGTGCTAAGTGGTAGTGCAGCGTGATAAGCGGCAAAAAAAATGGCGCTACAAGAGCGCCATTTAGCTGGATTACCAATCGGCAATTAAGCGCGCGATTTGTATTCACCAGTGCGGGTGTCGATGATGATCTTCTGACCAATCTCAACAAACGCAGCAACTTGTAATTCAGTGCCGTTGTTGAGTTTAGCGGTCTTCATCACTTTACCTGAAGTATCGCCACGAACGGCTGGCTCGGTGTAAGCCACTTCACGAGTGATTGCGTTTGGTGGAGTTACAGAGATTACTTTGCCTTCGTAGAATACGGCATCACAGATGTCTTCCATGCCGTCTTCCATCCACGGCAACAGGTCGCCCAATTCTTCTGCAGTTACTTCGTATTGGTTGAACTCTGGGTCCATAAATACGTACATTGGGTCGGCGTAGTAAGAGTAGGTTACTTCTTTGCGATCCAATTGGATGTCTTCGAATTTGTCGTCTGCGCGATAAACGGTTTCAGTGTTCATACCGTTCAGCAGGTTTTTCAGCTTCATTTTTACAACAGCAGAGTTGCGGCCTGATTTGTTGTATTCCGCTTTTTGAACAACCCAGGGTGAGCCGTCGATCATCAGAACGTTGCCAGCGCGGCATTCTTGAGCATTTTTCATGGTAAATCCCATTCTTTGCAGAGGTTAACGAATAGAGGAGGCCTTGATGCGCATGGCGCGCGGGCAATTTAGCCCTTAGGCGTCCCGAGTTTGAAATCGGCGCGCTACTATACAGTTCTTTGCCGCTTTTCTGTAGTGCTTTTTTAGCCTGGCTAGTGGGTGCAGAAATCGACTAATTGTTTCGCTAAATCAGGCTGTTGGCAGAGTGCATTGCACCAATCGCGGCTGTGGCGCTGCCATTCATCGCGCTGCGTCAGCACTTCTTGCCATGCTGCTGCCATATCCTCCCCTCTGTTCCAAGCCAGCCACAGTTGGCGCAGGTTGGCCTCAAAGTGCGATTGGTTAGACTGGGTGTAGCGATCAAGAAACGCAGTGAGTTTGGTGATATGCGCCTCTTCATCCTGCGGATAAATATGCCAAACCATGGGTTTGCCCGCCCATTGCGCTCGTACAAAGGAATCCTCGCCGCGCACAAAGTTGATGTCGCAGGCCCACAGCAGCTGGTCATACTCGGTTTGGGTAACAAAGGGGATGACTTGCAAATGCAGATTTCCCAGGGTGTAACTATCGCCAACCTTTAGCTCTTGTTCGGTTGCGCGATTGATACTGCTCAGGATTTTGCCGTTGGGAACCAAACAGTGCACCGGTGTGCTTGAGCTGATCCAAGCGGAGAGCAGGCTGCCAATGGCGGGGTTCTCGTAGGCAAAGAGTGATACGAGTAGGGCATCGGGTTGCGGCGCAACGCCCATACTGTTCAGCCAAGGGGCGATGTGAAATTTATCGCGTGCGCTAATCAGTGACTGCTCGCGCAACAAACCGCCGGTGCGTGGTGTAAATCCGGGGAAGAAAAATGTTTTGCGCAAACCCGTGCTGGGGTGGGTCGATGGCATGCGGTGGCAATCTTCAACCCAGCTTTCGGCGCTCAGGTAATCCAGATTGATCCATACCGGCGCCTCACCTCGCTGTTTGAGCTCCGCCATTTTGCCGATATAGATAGCAGGGATGTCACAAGCAAACGCTTCGATCACCACATCGGCGGCTTGCACATCCTGAGCAAATTCACTGTGCCAGCGGCAGACATTGACCCCTGCGATGAGCTGTTGATCTAATGATTGGGCTTGCGGCCAAATGCGTATCAGCGAATCCAGATCATCTACCCACAGGCGCACGTGCTGGTTGTGCTCTGCCGCTAGCTGCCGCGCCAAACGCCAACAAACGCCTATATCGCCAAAGTTGTCGACAACACGGCAGAAGATATCCCAGTTTTTTACAGCGATAGATTGCATGTTGAATATCAGATCGAGTGGATGTGGCTGCGAATGATACCAGCGCAATTGTTTTTCGTATCTGTAAGCCGGAATCAAAAAAACTATCGCGCTAAGAATCTGCCACCATGAAAAAACAACATCTGCCGCAAAAAACTTGCCTGCACTGCCAGCGGCCATATACCTGGCGAAAAAAATGGGAGAAAGTGTGGCTTGAGGTTAAATTCTGCTCTACCGCTTGCAGCAATGCTGCCCGTCGCTCTAGGAAGCAATCCCACTGATGAAAAAGATACGTAACCTTTGTGTAATTTTGGGCGATCAACTCAATCGCGACAGTGTGTTATTTGCTGATTTTGACCCAGCACACGATATGTTGTGGATGGCGGAGACCCTCGCTGAGAGCACTCATGTTCCCTCAAGTAAACAGCGCAGTGCGATGTTTATCGCCGCTATGCGTCATTTCGCCCAAGCACTGCGTGACGAACAGTTACCGCTGTTGTACTTCTCATTAGATGAACAGGCGCAGCCGGATTTTACCGCTGCGATATCAAACACCTTGCAGCACTACAAGGTTGCCCAGTTGCGGGTTGTATTGCCCGGTGACTATCGGGTTCTGCAGGTATTAAAGCAGTGTTGCGCTGAGCACCAAGTTGTTATTGAGGTGCTGGCCGATAATCACTTTATCGCCAAGCCGGGTGAATTTACGGCTTGGAAAAAAGGCAAAAAACAATTGCGCATGGAGTATTGGTATCGCCAATTGCGCAAACGTACCGGCGTTTTAATGAAAGGCGATGCACCGCTCGGCGGCGATTGGAATTACGATAAAGACAATCGCGGTACTTTTGGCAAAGCAGGGCCGGGGCTATTAGATAGCGCGCTGACCTTTCCATGCGATGAAATTACCCAAGGTGCGATCCGTTCTGTTGAAACGTTCTTTCCCAATAATCCCGGCAATTTAGTGAGTTTCGGCTGGCCAGTGACCCGCGCGCAGGCGCTTGCACTACTGGATTTTTTTATCGAGAAAAATTTACCGCTGTTTGGTGAATATCAAGATGCCATGTGGACCAACGAACCTTGGCTTTATCACTCGCGCCTATCCGCAGCGCTGAACATTAAGTTGTTATCGCCGATGGAAGTGGTGCAGGCAGCCGAGCAGGCTTATACAACTGGGCAAGCTCCGCTCAATGCAGTGGAGGGGTTTATTCGTCAGATCCTCGGTTGGCGTGAATACGTGCGCGGTCTGTATTGGAGCCTGATGCCGGAATGGAAGGAAATGAATGCATTGGATGCGCAACATAATCTGCCAGACTTTTATTGGACCGGCGATGTGGATATGACCTGCTTGAGCCAAAGCATCCAGCAAGTGTTGGATACGGGCTATGGCCATCATATCCAACGATTGATGGTGACCGGCCTATTTGCCCAGCTTTGGCAAACCCATCCTGAACAAATACATGCCTGGTATTTGGCCATGTATGTCGATGCCGTCGAGTGGGTGGAATTGCCTAACGTATTAGGGATGAGCCAATACGCCGATGGTGGCATAATGGCCTCCAAGCCCTACATTGCTACGGGTTGCTATATTGCCAAAATGAGCAATTATTGCGATCACTGCCGTTATAAGCCGGACGAGGCTGAAACGGAAAATGCCTGCCCATTTACAACCTTGTATTGGGAATTTTTGCGGAAACATCGCGCGCGCTTTCAACAGCATCCGCGTTTGGCTTTGCAAGTTAAGCATTTGGATAACCAGAGCGAAGAAAAACGCGCGGCAATTGCCAAGCGTGCGCAATGGGTAAGGGCGCATTACCCAGCTAATCACTACACATGATCGGAATTTACTATGGCATCCCTGCAAGATCAGCTCCTCAAAGCCGGTTTGATCGACACTAAAAAAGTCAAACAAGCGAAAAAAGAAAAACGCAAAGAAACCAATGTTGCGCGTCGCTCCAGTGAAGAAGTGGTCGATGAAGTTAAACAATCTGCGGAGCAGGCGCGTTTAGCAAAAGTGGAGCGCGACCGCGAATTAAATCGCCAGCGCGATTTAGAGCTGCAACAAAAAGCCATAGCCGCGCAAATCAAACAACTGATTGAAAACCATCGTCAACCAAAGGGCGCTGGCAACGGCGATGTGGAATACAACTTTACCGATGGCAAGCTCATCAAAAAAATGCGCGTATCACCGCTGGTGTTGGAACAAATCGCGCGCGGTTTGCTGGGGGTTGTAAAACTGGGTGATGGCTATGAAGTCGTGCCGCGTATAGTCGCCGACAAAATTGCCCAGCGCGACGAAAAATTTGTGGTAGTTGCCAACACCAAAGCCGACAACAAAGTGGATGAAGACGATCCCTACAAAGATTACGTTATCCCAGACGATTTGATGTGGTAGCCCTATGTGGAACCCGATCCGCGCGGTGTTAGGCAGTAAATCCCCGCGCGGTATAAAAATAATTGCACTAAGCCTAATGCTGGTTCTCGCCTCTGCATTACCTATTATGTTGTTTAGCCTTTTGGCTCCTAACGATGATGCTCCAATCATTCTAGGCTGGTTGTTTGCCGCAGGCGCGGTGCTCGCGCATGTGGGATTTTTAGTAGGGATTTTATTGATTCTGCGCGATATGTATTTCACTAAAAAATAATATTGAAAATGCCCGCAATAAAAATCTACCGTAAAATCAATCATTTTGCTTCTGTCGGGTGAAAGTCGGGTAGGTGCCGTACCCGACTGAATGTATTTTTAGTAATACTCTGGGTTCACACAGGTTGGAGTAGATAAATGATTCTTAAAGAACTGCGTATTAGTCGCCATCTTTCTCAAGAGCAGTTAGCGCAAATGTCTGGTTTGAATGTCAGAACAATTCAGCGAATAGAAAGCGGCAATAATGCCAGTGTGGAGTCACTTAAATGCCTCGCCTCTGTGCTAGAAGTGGATGTAGCAACCCTAACCCAGGAGCGAATGATGGTAGATAAAAATTCTGATACATGGCGTAACCTGCCACTTTGGTTAAAGTGGTGGTTTTTCTTTAATTATTTAAGTTTTCGACCATCCAGAAATGCGACCAGTCGAATTATTATCGCCTCACACATCAGTGGATTTCTGTTTTGTGCGATGGGCTTTTTCAGTCAAGCAGCTTTATTTGGTGGATTGATTATGTTGACAGTCGCCTATCTGTCTCATTTGTTGTCATGGCAAGGAGACAAATACGGTGTTTGGTATGATGCTTTTGATAGCGAAGATAATTAAGTTGCAAACAAACGCGGGTACCTTGCGTACCCGCATTACGAGTCTCTAGAACTCCCCCAAAAATCCCCCTGATTGATGCGCCCACAAGTGGGCATACACACCGCCCAGTGCGATCAATTCGTTGTGTGTTCCCTGTTCGATAATTTGACCTTTATCTAAAACAATCAAGCGATCCAACGCGGCGATGGTGGATAAGCGGTGCGCAATAGCGATCACCGTTTTCCCTTGCATTAATGTGTTGAGGTTGGTTTGGATGGCGGCTTCGACTTCGGAATCTAGCGCGGAAGTGGCTTCGTCCATAATTAAAATCGGGGCGTTCTTAATCAGTACGCGCGCAATCGCGATGCGCTGGCGTTGGCCGCCGGATAGTTTTACGCCGCGTTCGCCTACGTGCGCGTCATAGCCAGTGCGGCCTTCGTTATCGCTTAAGCCTAAAATAAATTCATGGGCTTCTGCTTGTTGTGCAGCGCGGATCATTTCTCCTTCGGTGGCATCGGGTTTGCCATAGAGCAGGTTTTCGCGAATAGAGCGGTGTAGCAGTGAGGTATCTTGCGTCACCATGCCGATTTGTGCGCGCAAACTTTCCTGTTTTATGTTCGCGATATTTTGTCCGTCGATCAAAATAGCTCCGTCATCTACATCGTAAAAACGCAATAACAAATTCACCAGGGTAGATTTGCCCGCGCCCGAGCGGCCAACCAAACCAATTTTTTCACCGGCATTAATATGCAAATTAAATTGTTGTAATAGTCCTTCGGTTTTGCCGTAGTTAAAACGCACGGATTTAAAATCGATTTGGCTTTTTTGGATCAGCAAAGGTCGTGCTTCGGGTTTGTCCTGTACTTCGCGCGGAATAGATAAGGTATTTAGACCGTCGCGCGCGGTGCCGATATTTTCAAACAGCGCAGAGACTTCCCACATAATCCACTGCGCCATGCCATTAAGGCGCAGTACCAGCCCGACCGCAGCAGCAATTGCACCGGTTGTTATAGCGGCGTTTGACCAAAGCCAGAGTGAAACAGCGGCGATGGCAAAAATTAACAATGCATTAATCGCCCAAACGCCGCTGCCCAATAAAGTCGCCAAACGCATTTGCGGATGCACGGTTGCTAAAAAAGATTCCATGCCGGTTTTGGCGTAATCGGCTTCGCGATTGGAGTGTGAAAATAATTTCACGGTAGAGATATTGGTATAGGTATCCACCAAACGGCCGGTCATATCCGAGCGCGCATGGGCTTGCGCTGCGGAAATTTTTGCAAGGCGCGGTAAAAAATAATACAGCAGTGCCGAGTAGGCAAAGAACCATGCAACCAGTGGCATGGCCAAGCGCCAATCGAGTGATGCGGATAAGACGAGAATCCCCGTGAAATACACCATGACATACAAAAGTACATCGAGCAGTTTCATAATAGTTTCACGCACTGCCAGCGCGGTTTGCATCACTTTTGTGGCGACGCGACCGGCGAATTCATTTTGATAAAACTGGTAGCTTTGACCGAGTAAATAGCGGTGCGCCATCCAGCGAATGCGCATGGGAAAATTCCCCAAAAGGGTTTGGTGCATTAACAGCGAGTGCAGTAGTACACATAGGGGTAGGGCAATAAGCAGAATAAAACCCATCCAGATTAACTGTGTCTGGGACTCATCCCAAAAGGTATTGGGTGTATGTTTATTGAGCGAGTCAACCAGGTCGCCAAGAAATCCAAATAAGGAGACCTCCATTACTGCAATCAAGCCGGTAAAAATTGCCATGCCGATTAAGTACAACTCTGCTCCACGGCTGTAATGGCGACAAAACGCGTAAAGGGTTTTGGGCGGTTCAGTGGGGTCTTGCGGGGGGAAAGGTTTTATCAGGCTTTCAAAAAAACGGAACATAATGCAATCGCCGGTAATATATAAATGGGGGGGGCTGGCTAAATTCTGAGCCAATATTGTAGCAGCTCAACGTGGTTTATTCGTGTAACCAAGTGTTAAGCCAGAGTGATAAACTGCCGCCTAGTATCGATAAAATAACTGCCAACCCTTGGCAGTAGCATTTTTGTTGGGGTAAAAATTATGAAGAATTCCTTGGTTGTGTTTGCCGCTGGCTGTCTGGGTGGCTTGGTGATGTGTGTGGTGATGTGGTTATTTTCCTATTATGGAATTACCCAATCCTTAAATGTGAAGCTGGCGGGCTCGGTATCGCCGTATTGGATGTACCCGCGCATTGTATGGGGCGGACTTTGGGGGCTGTTATTTTTGTTGCCGATTTTTGCCAGCAGTTTGTTTGCGCGCAGTTTTGTGATTGCATTAATTCCGACATTAATTCAATTATTTGTGTTTTATCCATTCTATGAAGGTAAGGGCGTGGCCGGATTATCGCTTGGCTTATTGACGCCATTCCTGGTGTTCTTCTTCTTTTGGGTCTGGTCATTAACCACAGCGGTTACGCTGCGCTTATCGTGAGTTTCTGAAAGTGATGAAAACAGTATTGTTAAATGTAACGGCGTGGATGTTGGTGGTGTGTTGCGCATCAGTCAGCGCGCAGCTGCTGCCGGACAATAAGAATTTGAATTCCCAGTCGGTTACACGCTGGATGCAAAGTAATCGCGATATTGCGCCCATCGTGCAGTTGGTGGATTCCATGAATACTACCGAAGCAGAACTTAAGCTTTTTGAAGCCTTGCCGCCCGCAGAGCAAGATCAAAAAATTAACGCCGTATTAAAATCCAGCAATCTACTAGACAGTGCAAATCAGATTACGCAAAAACACGGCTGGAAATCCGTCGGCGAATATATGCGTTTGAGCACTAAACTGGGCAATGCGATAGCCGCTTATTTTTTGTTTGGCGATTTAGGTAAAGTCACCGAAGAGCAGGCGCAACAATTAAAAGAAAAGGCCGATCCCGCTGTTTTGGCGGTGCCCAAAAGCGATATTGAATTTATCAAGAAAAATGAAAAAGCGTTGCGGAAATATATTCAGGCTTATGGAGCAGGGCGTTAATAAGGGTTTTCTGAGAGTGTAACAAAAAAGGCGGATGTGTATGCATCCGCCTTTTTTGTTTGTTTTGGTTTTAGCGGGAGCCACCACTGATGCTGAGATAAACCAGTGTCTGATTTAATAGCTGATAAGCTACTTCACCAAAGGTAATTGGCCCGGTTAAATCGCGCGTCTTTTTTCCTTCCAATTCAGAATAGAGATAATTCAGAATACAGTTGCAAGAGAAAGAAATTCCCTCGCTCGTTGATGCGGAAAGTTCTTTATTGAAGCTCTCGATGTAATTTTCAACTGGTTTTGCAAAGCGGTAGCTGATGTCGGCAAATACAGGGGCGTAAAGATCTACCTTGTTATCACTTTCATCTACTTGCTGAATACTGACATTAATCATCACCCCCGAATAATTGGCGACTAATGGTAGGCGCGTATCGATTTTGGAATATTTAATGTAGTCGGCAAGATTTGTCTCTTCACCGTTAATGGTGCAATCACTCACGCTAAAGCCAGTGTTTTTAAACTTAATCTCGGGGCCATCGCCTTGAGTAAACAAATTGACGATATTGATATTAGCTAATTGATTAGTCGGCAATGGAATATGCATTGCAACTGCTTGTTGGTCGAAGAGCATTCCTCGCGCAGGGCCAAAACCGACTTTGGCGGAGCGACTGCCTATATCATCAAGATGGACGCCAGAGATCCAACCAATGGTGGGTGAGAAATACATATTGGGGTAGTCGGGGGCATTTTGCGCATAAGATGAATGCACCTCTGACATTGCAGGCAAAATAACAATGGTAAAACCGTGTTCTGGCGCCTCTTGCGCGATACGTGAAATAGAGTTTCCATCGTAGAGCGTAATGCGCGGTGCATTGCTCGGTTGTACACCTTCTATGGTATTGACGAAAATTTTCTCACGGTTAACCGTCCCGCCTTCGGTGGTCATGAAGTAGGGGATGGTTCCTGCAATCCAATTGCCTGAGGGTAAGTCAGTTAATACTGATTCATCGGCAGCGATAACCAAATATTCGCCTTTGTTAATTTTTTCAATAAGCTGATCGCGGTTAATGAGCGCACTGCGAATGCTGATGTCGGCGTCTTGTGCCATGCAAGATCTCCTGATCGATACTGTGAATATTTAGCGGCTATTACTTAAAACCATGCGCAGTTCTTGTTGCATAAAGCGCTGGTTATGTTTGATAAAGTCTCTGACTCGTCTTACCGCGTTGAGTTCGACTACTGGATCTGGGTTCATCAATATTTGTGAGCGCAGATTAGACAGTAAAAGCTTATAAGCAATGTGTGAACTTGGGATGAAAGTGTCGTCTTTTAATATGCGTTTCCAGATTTCACTGCGCTCGTCAGGCAGGGAATATTGTGCTTCTTCTGGTGCATTCATTAACTGATTAATCAATACCAGTTCTTTTTTCAAGCTGCGGGCATTTTTGCGAAAAAATTCACGCAGGGAATTAAGTGCAGATACGCGGACATTGTTGTCGTCGGTATGCTGAAACGCATGGCGCAAGCGCACTAAAAACAAGTTCAGTGGCATATTGGTCGAGCTAAGATCAATTTTTCCGGTAATTACTTTTAACCAGATGCCATTTTTGAGTGCGGGCAAAACTAATTTTGTAGTGACATTCCGCCTTTCTTCAACAGATTGCTTTTTCATAGAGAGCGCAGTTATTTGGCTCACTTCTGAATCTAGTGCATTGATATGTGAGATGAAAAATTTACGTAACTCATTCACTGAATCCGACAATTTAACATCAACTTTTGGATCAATCATGCTGAGCTTTAGCTTTGATAGCATTAGCTTCAAAGGAAACAACTGGGTTTTTAAATGAAATTTGTCGTAAATCATATTCTCCCAGATGGGGTCTGATTCACAGGGTAAACAAGTGGCCAGACGATAGGACTCTGGGGTTTTTTCAATATCACTTAAAATATCATCAACGATCGCTTGGTCGATGCGCAATATGTTGGCAATCGCATCAGGTGAAAGATTGCGAAGGTAGGCGAGCGCTACCTCCTGGCGTAATTGATGGGTGTAATTGCGATTTGGATCGCCAAGAAAGTTAGGTTGTAAGAGGGCAGCCCTGCTAATTCCGGCGCTGGAGATATTCGGGTCATAAGCAGATGAGACTATGTGACAGTTGTAATAGCCGATGCGGCTATGCAACCAGCGTTTGCTTAAACCTGCATCCACTATTTTATTATTTTCTGCTTCGCTACCTTTTGAAAAAAACGAAAAGCGAGCCTTTTCTGTATGATGTGAAAGTGTTATTTGGATTATCTTATTCTTTTCATCAACATTCACATCTTGTATTGACCAAGGCGCATTGATTCCCAAAATGGCCTCAAAATAATATTTTGGTTGTTTAACCACTTGATGCTCCTTTGGCTGTCAGTTGTCAAAAATTTATCTATTACTTCGACAAAACCTCAGATCAAAGTATCGTTTTCTGGCACTAGTTAGTACTAATGATTGGCTAACAACAACACTTGTTAGTTGTCAGCCTAAAATTGTTTTAACACTGGTTAAATATGATTGTTATCTTAGTGGCACGTTTAACTATTGGGTTAATAAGTGTTAACGGGCGAAGGATTATGACGATCCCGCTATTTATTTAATAGGCTTTTTTCGGCTTAACAAAAAAATGTGTCGCCTAAAATTTCATTTTGTTTATTTATTGCTTTTTGGTTGAAAAACGTTCTTTTACGCATCGCCTATTTATCACACCCAGACACGTGTTTCTTATTTGTTTTTTGTGCTGTAAGGGGATGTAGTCTGGCTCACTATATTTTCTTTGTGGTTGATTATTTTTTTTATGCGAGGTGGTTCTCGAAAAACAATAATTTTTATTTAAATAGAAAAATGATTGTGAAATCTTTGGGCTGTATGTTGATCACCGAGATGTAAATCGGTTAATGAGATAATTTGCCAAGGATTAAATTATGCAGTTCATTAAAGCGTTGTTGAGTGGTGACTTTTTACAGCGGAATTTTTCACATAGTAACACCTTAGCAGTAGACAGGAAGCACCATGGGGCTGCGTCTGGCCGTTTACGGGTTGGAATCATAGGAACCGGAAAAATCGGGGTAGACTTGTTGGTGAAAGTGCGGCGCTCGCCATGGATGGATTGCGTGATCTTCTCGGGTAGAAATTTGCAATCGGTAGGCATGTGTTACGCCGCCGAATTGGGTGTGCCTGTATCAGACCAAGGCATTAATGCTTTTTTTGAGTCCCGCTATCGCTGCGATATAGTGTTTGATGCGACATCGGCAGCTAACCATATCGAGCATGCTCAAGTTTTTGACAAACTCGGCATTCTTGCAATCGATATGACCCCGTCTCAAATCGGTGAGTGTTGTGTGCCAGCATTGGGCATGAATGAAGTATTGGAAAACAAAAACATCAGCATGATTTCTTGTGGTGGCCAGTCTTCTATTCCTGTTGCGCAGGTGTTGGCCAAGGCGATTCCCAATGTGCAAAAAATTGCGGTCACATCGATTGTGTCTCCAAACTCCATCGGCCCGGGCACACTCGCGAATCTGGATGAGTATTATCACAATACCAAGGCAGGATTGAAAAAATATACCGGTATCAATGATTTTGATGTTGAGTTATTGGTGGATGAGGTTAACCCCGAAACTCGCATGCTCACTAGTGTGACGGCTTATTCTGATGCAGTAGATCTGGATGCATTATGGCAGCCATTAACGGCAATGCTGCAACAGATTCAAGCTTATGTTCCAGGTTATAAAATGGAATCAGCGCCTGTGTTAATTGATGGCGGTGTGCGGATTGATTTCAGTGTTGAGGGGCTAGGAGATTACTTACCTAAGTATGCAGGTAATCTCGATATTATTAATTGTGCGGCTATTGCCGTGGCTGAACACTATGCGCAGGCTGTAGTGGCGTCGCGTCAAACCAAACGATCGCTTGTGCAATACCATCGCAATTTGCAGTTGGAGTACTAAGGCACTGCTGAATAGTAAGATCGTATTTTATTTTTTAGCAGCAATAAAAGCAGGCAAAATTTGCCTGCTTTTAGTAAGTGAACGAAATGTTTAATTTTCTGCAAGAGTGCCGGCGCGATAGTCTTGAATGGCTTGTTCAATCTCATCGTTGGTATTCATTACAAAAGGGCCGTATTGCACAACGGGTTCTTTTAAGGGCTTGCCTGAAATTACCAAAAATCGTGTGTCTGCACCTAAGGCTTGTACGCTCAATTGATCGCCTTTGCTTAACAGCCCAGCATTACCTTTGGTGAGTTTGCGTTTATCTTCACCGATGGCAATCTCGCCTTCGTACACATACAAAAATGTATTGTGATCTTCTGGTAGCGCATGATGGAATTCAATGTGCTCGGGAAGTTCTACATCCCAATAAATGGCTTCCGTGGTTAAACCCTGAATCGGCCCGCTTATGATTTGTCCATTCACAAAGGCGCTGTTGGCGATGACTTTAATACTGCCACCGTTCGGCAAGTTGGCAATAGGGATGTCAGCTGCGGCAATATCGCGGTAGCTGGCGGGCTTCATTTTTTCGGCTGCGGGCAAGTTCAGCCACAGTTGAAAGCCACGCATTACACCATGCTCTTGCTGTGGCATTTCCGAATGAATAATTCCCCGGCCTGCGGTCATCCATTGCACATCGCCGTTGCGCAAATGGCCTTTGTTGCCCATGTGGTCTTCATGCAGCATATGGCCTTCGAGCATGTAGGTTACTGTTTCAAAACCGCGATGTGGATGCGCAGGAAACCCCGCGATGTAATCGTCAGCACTGTTACTGCCAAACTCATCGAGCATTAAAAAGGGATCGAAGCGAGCATGCTGATGCTGGCCAAGGCTGCGTTTGATGCGCACACCAGCGCCGTCGCTGGTGTCGCGGCCTTGTACTATTTGCTGTAACTGGCGTTGCATAAAATTCACTCCTGTACTGAATGTGTAAGCATTAATTAAACGTTGTTTATGCAGCTACACCTTGTTCAATTTCTGTTTTTGCTGCGGCAAAGGCTTGCTCTTTTTGGCCCATGTTGAGACCTTCCGCATAAATAAAGTGCACATCTTTCAATCCCACAAAGCCTAAAAAGTTGGTGAGAAACTGGCTTTGGGTGTCGCTTGGCTGACCCTTATGAATTCCACCACGGGTAGCGATGATATATACGGGTTTGTTGCTGAGTAAGCCGACTGGGCCAGTTTCAGTGTATTTAAACGTAACACCGGCACGAGCGATATGATCGAAGTAAGCTTTGAGCGTAGATGGCACACCAAAGTTGTACAGGGGTACACCAATCACAATGACATCGGCCGCTGCTATTTCCGCGATAATTTTATCTGAGTAATCCAGCACGGCTTGTTGTGCTGGGGTGCGGCTCTCAGCCGGGCTAAACAATGCTTGTACGCGTGCTGCGTCCAAATGCGGCACTTCCTCTTTAGCAAAATCCCGTACGATTACATCACCAGTTGGATTTTGTGCTTTCCAGCGTTGTACAAATTCCTGTGTCAATACGCTGGAGTTGCCATTGTCGCCAAATAAACTGCTATTAATTTGTAAGAGAGTTGCCATGTTGAAATCCTCATCGTTTGGGGTGGCTTGATTGCCATGTGCTCATTAAATGATTTGACGAACAAATGATAAATAGCGATATTTGGTGGGATATCATCTAATAATTGGATTGGTTTGTTCACTTACTGGATTAATTAGTTATGGCCCAGGAAAAATTTTCACCAACAACGGTGAGCATTACTGAAAACAAGGTGACCTTGGAGCAGTGGCGGGCATTGCTTGCTGTCATTGATGCGGGTGGTTATGCCAAGGCGGCTGAGTTGCTCAATAAAAGCCAATCAGCCGTGTCTTATGCTATTTCGCAATTGGAGACGGCGTTGGGCGTTAAAGTGTTTCAATTGCAAGGGCGTAAAGCGGTGGCGTCGCCAGCGGGCGAATTGTTGTATCGCCGGGCGAAACAATTATTGGAACAGGCTGAGCGGTTGGAAAAGTCGGCGGGATGCTTGTCAGTTCATGTAGAGCCGCTGGTGAAAATTGCTGCCGATATTATTATTCCGCCTGCGCGAGTGTTGCAGTGTTTGGCGATTTTCGCCAAGGATTTTCCCGATACCCGCGTAGAGGTATTTGAATCTGTACTGAGCGGAACCGAAGATGCCCTCATACAGCGGCAGGTGGATTTAGCCATTGGTGGCCGGGTGCCAATGGGTTTTATGGGGGAAAAGTTAGTGACTGTGGCGATGCATGGTGTATCCAGCGCTGATCATCCACTGCAGTTATTGGGGAGGCCAATTAATACTGAGGACATGCGTCATTATCGCCAAATTATTGTGCGCGACTCAGGGCAATATCGCCGGCATACCGAGGGTTGGCAGGAAGCGGACCAGCGTTGGACGGTAAGTCATATTAAGACTTCTCTGGATGCTATTCGTTTAGGGCTAGGTTACGCTTGGTTGCCGGACGCGTATACCCATGAGGATGTTGAAGCTGGACGCTTGAAATATTTACCCGTTGAAATTGGTTCGGTACGTGAAGTGACGACTTACCTGACCTTTGCGGATCGCGATTTTGCGGGGCCGGCAACACGCCGATTGGCGGAGATTTTAAAAGAACATTTACCCACTATGTGTGGTTATAGCGCTTAAAAAATCATGTAGGGAATTGCCCGCAAACTTATCCGTTTTGCGGGCAATTGAATGGCGATTACTGTTTAAATTCAGCCCAAATAGGGCAGTGATCAGAGGGTTTGTCCATACCGCGAATATCGTAATCGATACCTGTAGCCACACATTTTTCCAATAGACTCTGCGTCATTAAAATTAAATCGATGCGCAGGCCGCGCTTGGGGGTATCCTCAAAGCCGCCACTGCGGTAATCAAACCAGCTAAACAATTCATTGCTATCAGGATTCTGTTCACGGTAGCTGTCTTTCAATCCCCAGGCTAATAATTCATTTAACCATTCGCGCTCTTCCGGTAAAAAACTGCATTTCCCTGTTTTGAGCCAGCGTTTGCGGTTGACTTCGCCAATGCCAATATCCATATCTTGATGGGAAATATTCATGTCGCCCATCACAATCACTTGTTTGTTTGGGTCTTCACTTGTTTTCAAGTGGTTGATGAGATCCGCATAAAATTTTTGTTTTGCCGGAAATTTTATCGCGTGATCGCGGCTTTCGCCTTGAGGGAAATACCCATTGAGCAGGGTAACTTCTCCGATAGGGGTATCAAATACACCGCCGATGAAACGACGTTGGGCGTTTTCATCATCACTGGCGAAGCCCTTAATGACTTTTTTGAATGGGTGCTTGGACAGAATCGCCACACCATAGTGAGTTTTTTGGCCAAAATATTCGACCTGATAACCCAGCGCGTTGATTGCATCGAGTGGAAAATCCGGATCGTTGACTTTGGTTTCTTGTAGTCCGATAAAGTCCGGGTTGTGCTTTTCGATCATGGCTTCTAGTTGATGCATGCGAATTCTGATGCTGTTGGCATTGAATGAAATAGCTTTCATAAGACATAAACTCGTTAATGAAAAACACCTGAGCATTACTGGTCAGGTGTTTTATGCGGTAATCAAAATGATTGGGCGCGAAAAATTATTGTGTTGCGACTTTCTTCGTGGTTTTTTTAATTTGGCCGATAAAATCGGCCAGTATATGACCTGCTTCCATTAGGTAAGGATCTTCTTTTGGATTGATTTCTTTGTCAGCTTCTTTGGGCGGTGTGTTCTCGTCTTCATCGCCCCCATTTGCTGCTTTCAATGCAGCATAGTCAGCATAGGGTTTTTCACCCTTTGCGATGCGCTTTTGATTTTCCATTTCCAGAGCACGTTTTTCCATTTGTTTTTGCTCTTCCTGACGAGTTGCCAGGCGCAGGGAGACTTCTTTTTTAGCTGCCGCTTCTTTAAACATGGCACTTTGTTGATTGAGAAAAACAAAATCCGGATCTTGCGCCATACGCTCTTGATGATCAGTTTCTATAGAGGGTAAATATTTTTTAATGTTGTAGTAATTTTGATGTGGTGCTGGGTGGATGCGATCCCATGGCAGAGCATTATCATAACTGCTTTCACCAATCTCATCTGGGTCTAACAGGCTTGGCAGCATGACATCGGGGATCACACCTCGGTGCTGGGTGCTATCGCCAGAGATGCGATAAAATTTCGCCTCGGTGATTTTTAAGCGGCCGTGTTTTAATTCGACTAGATTTTGTACCGAGCCTTTACCAAAGGTGGTGGAGCCAATAATTATGCCGCGACCATAGTCTTGAATCGCCCCAGCAAAAATTTCGGAGGCTGAAGCGCTTAAACGATTAATTAATACCGCGATAGGGGCGTGATATACCGCTGGTTGATAGGCGCGGTAGTTACGTGAAATGGTGTTGTCACTCTGACGAATTTGCACAACAGGGCCCGGATCGACAAACAGGTCGGTCAACATGGCCGCTTCGGGCAATGAGCCTCCACCGTTGTCACGTAGGTCGATAATAATACCGTCCACTTTTTCTTTGTTTAATTCATTGAGCAGGTTGAATACATCCCGAGTGGTACTTTTATAGTTGGGATCACCTTTTTGATAGGCCTCAAAGTTCATATAAAACGTGGGTATGTCGATGACGCCCAATTTAAAGGTCTTGTCGCCATCTTGGACTTCGAAGACTGCTTTTTTCGCTGCCTGATCTTCGAGCTTTACCGTCTCGCGTTTAATTGTGATGTTTTTATTGGCGGTTGCAGTTGGGTCAGATGGAATAACTTCCAGGCGCACAATAGTGCCTTTAGGGCCGCGAATAAGCTTTACCACTTCATCAAGGCGCCAGCCAACCACATCGACAAATTCTCCGTCGATTCCCTGTGCAATCGAGACAATTTTATCGTTGGGTTTTAGTTGGCCTTGTTTTTGTGCCGGTCCGCCGAACACCAAGCTACTTACCTTTGTGTAGTCTTCGTCGCTTTGCAATACTGCGCCAATGCCTTGTAATTCAAGCGACATGCTGATGTCAAAGTTCTCGGCATTTTCGGGCGATAGGTAATTGGTATGTGGATCATAAAGCATGGTGAGCGTGTTCATCATCACACTAAATGCTTCTTCACTCGTTTGTTGTTTGATGCGGCGCAATTGATTGGCGTACCGCTTGCGCAGTGTGGTTTTACTTTCATCGAGTTTTTTGCCCGATAACATAGAGTTGAGCAAATTGGATTTTATATATTGTTGCCAGAGTTTATCGGCTTCTGCTTGATTCGCGGGCCAGGATGCCTTTTTACGGTCAAGTACTATCGACTCTTCTACATCAAAATCGAATTTGGTTTTGGGATCGTCCAGAGTTTTTACGACTTTTTCGAGACGAGCAATCATTCGTTCGTTAAAGCGATTGAAAATGGCAAAGCTGTTATTGAGCTTGCCCTTTTTGTAATCGTCGTCAAACGTTTTGCGATATTTTTCGAACTCCGCTATATCTGATTGGATAAAGAAGTTTTTGGCGCTATCCAGAGACTTTAAGTATTCATCAAAGTAGCGGGAGGAGAGCGCATCGTTAAATTCTTGATCGCGATAGTGTTCGCCGCCCAGCTTATGTACCAGATCAATCGCGGCTTTACTTTGTTCGGAGGTGGGCTTGAGGGCTGCTATTTTGTCAGCCATGCTCAGAGAGGACAGGCTGATAACAAGGCTAAACAGTGCGAGTTTTAGCGATCTTTCAACAACAATTTGCATAGGGGGGTCTCAAAAAGTCAAAGCGCGTATCTGGGCGCGTCAATATGCGGCAGTTTCAAGCAGTGTGACCTGCGCGCCCGCTACTATGAAGAGCCATGTTAACAGGGCTTACTATAGCGGAATTGCACGCTTAAAGGCAGGTGCTAGTTTTGCAGTTGGTCTAATATGCACTAGTGGGATTCTGGGATTTACTAAAAGTTTCCCCTTGTTATTCAGGAATTGGTAATGAAGTGTTATCAAGGCTGATACCACGATCTGTGGTGGAGGCGGTCGCTGTTAAATCCAACCATAACTCTTTACGGTCTAGGGGTGTTGCTTTGGGTAAATAGGGGTTGTCGATCCGAATGGCGCGACGGCTGCCCAAGTCAGCCTTGCTTAACGCTTCCTGTACCTCGGGACTGCTGTAAAAGTATTTATTGAATGCACCATCTTTGATGGCTGATTCAAGTCCATGTTCAATGTCTTTCGCTAATTCGGGATCTTTATGGCTTACAAAGAAATAGGTAGGTAAGGGATAAATTAATACCAGATTTTTTTCGACAGTGAGTTTTAATTCTGGAAATGCGGAGAGCTCTGTCCAAACTTCGTTGGCTCCTCGTGGAAACGCATCGAAACGTTCGCCATCCAGCATATGGTATAGGCCGGGTTTTTTAGTGGTTTTTACTACGGTGAGCCCTGCGCTTTCCAAAATAGAGGCATCTTGCCAGCTTCTCCCCTGACCAAGACGTATCTGCTTGAGGTCTTCCAGGGTTTTGATGCTATCAAAGCGCGCTTGATCGCCTTGGCGAATAAAGAATAAGCGATGATTCATTAGCCCGCGATAGGCATCAATTCTAATGGGGATAAAGTCGCGTTCCATCTCATCAGAAGTCCCTCCCCACATCACTGAAATTTCACCGGATTTAACGGATTCCATTACGCGTGGACGTGAATAAACTTCACTTGTAGTGGAGAAAACATAACTTCTATCTGAGTAAGATAGCGCCAACTTGAGTAGACCGTTCATGTAATCAGTTTGGACATTGGATTTCATGTTGGTGGTGACGGTTTTCGTTTCTGCTGCTATTGGTTGCGTTATTGCAGCTGTTAAGGCTAACGCCCCGCACAGCAGGATCTCTCTCAGGTTGGGTTTGATCCGCATAAGTACTTCTCTGTCTATTAGTCTATTCGTGGTATAGGCTTAAAAGTAGCACAGGTTCGGCGGTTTTGTGGTAAGAAATAAAAGGATTTATTAGACAAAAAAGCCACAGGATCAGTTGTGGCTTTATGGAAAATTAGGTGGTGGCGGTGATCAATAAATGGTGTCAGCAGGTCGTACTGCAGTCAAACATCATTTGCATAAAATCCGCTTGATCTGCGTGGGTTACTCGAGTTGGAATGACATTTGAAACTTGTCGATTTTCCCAGCGGTAGTCGTAGCGAGTGAAGGTTAATGCACCAGCGGTGTTTTCATCGGCGCTCACCACCATGCTTTGGTGGGGGGGAGTGCCCAATATGTCCAGCAGCTCCCTAATGGTTGTTTCGATTCGATTTAGCTCAAGTAGGTGGTGGTCACCCTTATGACTTAAAAAGATGTAGTCACAGCCGAGCATGGTGCTGAGGCTAAGAACGAATTCACCGCGCTCAACGGCTTGAGCTACGTCGAAATCGTGCGCATCGTTCGTTCGGGAAACAAATTGTTGAACTGATTGGGTGAGTGCCATGTCTTGCTCCGCAGTTGGGTAAGGTTATTCTTCTTTTTGCGTCCGGCAACAGGCTTTCCTGAGTGGTTAGAATCTAACAGTCACGTCGTTAAAAGGCTAGAGTTTAACCCGAAAAATGTCGATTAATTTAACAGTTGTTAGGTGGTCTGGTTCGCATCTTGAAAATAAAAAAGCGACAAAATGTCGCTTTTTTATTTTATATCAATGCGTTATGAGTGGTTGTTAATTCTTCCGCTAAGCTTTTGCTCTGTTTACTAAGGCTGTTTTGATTGTTTCGCGCATTGAGCGCAAGGTTCTTTCTGTTGTCTCCCAATCAATGCAAGCATCGGTTACAGATACACCGTATTTCAGGTCGCATAGGTTGGCAGGAATACTTTGATTGCCTGCGCCTATATTGCTCTCCACCATCAATCCGATAATAGATTGGTTGCCTTCAACAATTTGGCTGGCCACATTTTCCATAACCAGAGTTTGAAGCTCGTGGTTTTTGTTGGAATTGGCATGGCTACAGTCAACCATGATGTTGGGGACCACTTTTGCTTTAGCCAATTCTTGCTCACACAATGCAACACTGACTGAATCATAGTTGGGCTTGCCGTTGCCGCCACGTAACACAACATGGCCGTAACTATTGCCGCGCGTGTGAATAATAGCTACCTGGCCTTCGGTATTGATGCCAAGAAAACGGTGTGGCTTGGAGACGGATTGCAGTGCATTGATGGCGACGGTCAAGCCACCGTCCGTACCGTTTTTGAAGCCTACAGCAGAAGAAAGTCCGCTCGCCATTTCGCGATGGGTTTGCGATTCCGTTGTGCGCGCGCCGATGGCTGACCAACTAATTAAATCATGCAGGTATTGAGGCGAGATAGGATCGAGCGCTTCAGTGGCTGTCGGCAAGCCCATTTCTGATATATCCAGCAATAATTGACGGCCGATATGCAGCCCTTCTTCAATTTTGAAGGAGTCATCCAGGTAAGGATCGTTAATTAAACCTTTCCAACCGACGGTTGTGCGTGGTTTTTCAAAATAGACGCGCATTACTACGTAGATTGTATCGCTTACTTCGTCAGCTAATTTTTTCAGGCGTTGGGCGTAGTCTTTAGCTGCAGCTACATCGTGAATGGAGCAGGGTCCAATCACCACAAAAATACGATGATCTTTGCGGTCGAGAATATTGCGTACTACTTCGCGACCTTGGGTGACCGCATCGCGAGCTTTATCTGTGAGTGGGATTTTTTTCTTAAGTTCTGCTGGGGATATCAACAGTTCTTGCGAGACCACATTCAGGTCATCGACTTGGGCGTTAGTCATGGTATTGCTTCCTGAGAAATGTAAAAACGTGGTTCATTCTACCTATAATAATTGAAAAAGTGGGATGGTATTTTAATAAAATGCTTAAATAAGGGAGAATAAACTATATTGTTGCGATATTTTAGGTTTTTTGTTTTCCTGTTTTAAGGTTTTTGCGGTTAGTCTTTTTTTGATCCGCCAAAAAATGCATTTTTTGAAATACTCATCCTCTTAAAGTTGATCATATTGTATCTATTTGGGCAGTTTTGGGGATTTTTCAGGCCAATGTTTGATCAGCTTTTTATCTGATAGGTAACAAATAGGGCTTATTGTTGGTTGGCAAGTTTTGCTATACATGAAAAATTACTTTTTCCTTAAAAGGATGATTCTGTGCAGTTGAATAGAAAGACGATTGCTGCGGTACTGATCGGCATCTTGTCACCTTGGGTTAATGCAAGTGATTCTGGGCGTATTGCATTGGTGCTGGGCGGTGGCGGCGCTCGCGGTGCGGCCCATATTGGGGTTCTGGAAGTATTAGAGCGCGAGCGAATTCCTGTTGACTGTGTGGTGGGAACCAGTATGGGTGGTTTAGTTGCGGGCTCTTATGCTGCGGGATTATCACCGCAAACTATGCGCGACAAGCTTGCGGTAGCAGATTGGACGGATATGTTCCTTGATGTGGCGGACTTTTCCCAGCTCAGTTATCGCAAGAAAAAGGTCAGCAAACGTTACCTTGCCGGTACTGAAATGGGGTTGACCAAAAATGGTGTGCAAATCCAACCGGGTGTTGTTGCCGGTGAAAAAATAAAACTATTTTTTAATCAACTGGTGGATGCAGACTTAGGGGAGCGTGAAATTCAAGAGCTGAGTTTACCACTTGCCATAGTCGCAACCGATATAGGTACGGGGGAGCGTGTTGTTTTCCGCAGTGGCAGTTTGACTCAAGCCATGCGAGCCAGCATGTCGGTTCCCGGGTTGATGGCGCCGGTAGAGTATGAAAACCGGAAATTGGTTGACGGCGGTTTGGTCGATAACCTGCCTATCGAAGTGGCTCGGGATTTGTGCAAAGCGGATCGGGTTATCGCCGTCAATGTGGGCTCTCCGCTAAAACCGCCGGAAAGTATTGGTTCACTGTTAAGTGTAACGGCGCAAATGATTGGGATTTTAACCAAGCAAAATGTGGAGCGCTCGCTTGCTAGTCTGACCGGGCGTGACATTTATATTGCTCCTGAGCTGGGTGATATTAAAGCCACTGATTTTGCCCGTTATGAGGAGGCAGCTGATATAGGAAGAACCGCTGCGCAGCGGCAGGTTTTGACCTTGCGCGAACTGTCTGTTGACCAAAAGACTTACGCCGCATGGCAGCTGAAAAATAAAGATGGCCGTAAAAAAGAAATCTATATCGATCAAGTTGTTATTTCACCCTTGCGACGGGTTCACCCTCAATATGTTGCGCGACAAATTCAGCAGCAAGAGGGGCAGCTACTGAATCGCGCTCAATTGGAACAGGATTTGGTGCGCGCTTATGGCGACGGTTTTTACGATGGAGTGGATTACCGTATCGTTGCGCAAGAGGGAAAAAATATTCTTGAAATTACCGCTACTGAAAAAGCATGGAGTTCGGATTATTTGACCTTTGGTTTTTCTATTGATAATGAGTATCGCAAGGGTTCCAATTTTAATTTGCGCAGCGCCTATCGCAACACCTGGATGAATGATTACGGCGGAGAATTTTTTGCAGCCATAGATGTGGGCACCGAGTCGGCTCTAGAGCTGGACTTTTACCAGCCAGTCGATTACCGGCACCATTTTTTTATCGAGCCGCGTTATTTTAAAGAGCGTGAAATAATTGGCCTGTTTGCCGATGATATGGAGATTGCAGAGTATCAGCTAGATACATCCTATTCTGAGTTGTTGTTGGGGACCAATTTGGGTGTTTATGGTCAGTCTTCAATAGGGTGGCGCGAATACCGAATCAAAGGCACTGCCGATCTAAGTGCAGTAACATTGCCGGATGTAGATGAGCGTTATGGCGGCGTTGAGTTTTCGTTAAATTTGGATCGACGTAACCGTATCTATTTCCCTTCCCATGGCTGGCGTAGCGAGATTACTTTTTTTGACGCTCATCATGAAGGCTACAAAAAGCTTTCAGTTGATGTTGGGCAGGCTTATAAACTCAATGATTTTGTTTTTGCCGTGCGTGGGCTCTATGTGGCTTCACTAGAGGATGAACTGCCGTTTTATGATGCGGTGATGTTAGGCGGATTTCTGAATTTGTCTGGTTATGCCAGCAATCAAATCATTGGCGACGATGCATTTTATTCCCACCTGCGCGCGGAGCGTATTATTGGGCGCATGCCCTTGGGATTAAATGGTGACTTGCGTATGGGGTTTGCGTTAGAGGCGGCCAAACTGCAAACGATTTACACTATGACTCAAACAGACCGGTGGTTGGATTCCGGGGTGCTTTATTTAGGTGGGGAGACGCCATTGGGCCCCTTATATTTAGGGTACGGATTCACATTTAGTGGCGACTACAATTTGTATTTTAAGCTGGGTGCTTTTTAATAATTGGAGTATGCGATAAGCCTCGCAATGAGGCTTATCGCAATGATTGCTTAAAAATGAAAAATGGCTGCCGCGTAGGGTCCTTTTATATCTAAATTTGTTTGCACTTCATCATCGTCAATATTGACAGTCAGTGCGCGATATCCCACTTCAACGCCAATATCTAACGCTGAATCAAATGAATAGCCTATTTTTGCGCTGTAGTCGGCTAAGTCATTGCCATCGTAACTGATGTAATTACCTTCAAATCCTGCAAAAAAGCCGGTCAATGGTAAGTCAAACTGCATGTGTCCGTAGGCGAGGGGGAGTGCAAGATCAATATCGGTGTTGTCGCTTAACCCGGAACTTTCCGCTTTTAAGTAGCCGGAGTATTTTCTCAATGTGACGCCAAGATCGAGTGTTAGCCAGTTATCGAGCAGCTCGTAATAAAGGGCTGCATCGGTATAGCTCAAATCAAAATCCGTTGCGACAGTGGTGCCGCTGGGGTAGGTGATAGTCCCAATGCTTAAGTTGTTTTCAAGCACGCTGCTCTGTTTGCTGGTGATGTTGTTTTGCTGAACTTTAATATTCGGAAGAAATGGCACGGGATGTTCGACGGCAATGTAATAGAAGTTGTTATTGTTATCGCTCATACCCAAGTCGTCGGCGGATGTTGCAGGGTTGCCTATATCACCTGAGTATTCACTCTGCCATATGCCTGCGCCAGCATAAACGCCAAAGACAGTATCCGCATGCCCTTGGTGTGCTGCGGTAAGTGCGAGTGCGCTGAGTGATAATCTGATTAAAAACGAGCGTGGTTTCATGGGGCATCCTTAGGCTTAAATTGAAAGGCTTGAGTTGAAATTTTATCATGCAGTGTAATTCGAGGCTGATGAAAACTCTGTGACAAGTTATGGTTTCGGCAACCTGATGGTTAGGTCTCAATGGCTTTTTGCTGCAATAGATCCAAAAAGACCCGTGCCGCATTATTCAACGTTCGTTGGCTGTGATGAATATAGCCTAGCGGGCGCATAATGGGAGGTTGATTTACATCCAAAATATGCAAGCTGTCATCAATAATACGTTGGGGTAAAACGCCCCAACCAAATCCGATACTTAACAGCATTTTAATCGTATCTAGATGGTTGGATACCATGCCGGTAGCCAGTGGTAACTGTTGTAAGTCAAACAGGTTTTTAATGAGTTGCGTGGTATAGGTGTTGGTATCGGGCATTATTGATGGATAGAGGCTTAAATCGGCCAGCTGAAGATGCGATTGCGCTGCAAGTGCATGGGTGGGCGCGACGACGAAGTGGAGTTGGTCGTGCCAGAGCGTTTCACTGTGGAGGCGCGAGTCTTGTTGCAGCGCGAGCGTAATAATGGCGATGTCGTATCTGCCTTGGAGTATTTCATGGTAAGCCTGCTCCGAATCGAGGAAGTGTAAATCCAGTTTTACTTGCGGATAACGTGTTGAGAAGTCCCGCAAATAGGGCGGCAAATAATGTAGCCCTACATGGTGGCTGGTAGCGATGCTCAGTTTGCCCTGGATATGCCCTTGCAAATCGGCGATTGCACGCTGTGTTGCCGCCACTTCACCCAAGATTAACTTGGCTTTGCTTAACAGAAGCTGACCTGCTTGGGTCAGCACCACTTGTCGCCCCATACGATCAAATAAAGATGCATTGAGTTGATCTTCCAGTAGCGCAATGCGTTTGCTAATCGCGGGCTGGGTCAGGTGTAGGCGTTCGGCTGCTGCAGAGAATGAGCCCTGTTCGGCAATCGCCACAAATGCGTGTAAATGTTGGGTATCCATCGCTTTATTTTCCTATTATTTCTGTTGGGAATGCAAACCATAAAAAAGATAAATTTGTTTTATGGGTTGCATGGCCGTACCATCGCTCTCTACAAAATGATCTTCGGGGTTCCTGCAGGGGGAATTTTGACTGATCCAGAACAAATACCGTGTAAGCCGATCTTTTGGAGATTCACCATGGCCGCTAAAACGCTTTACGACAAACTTTGGGATGCCCATCTGGTGCAGCAGCGCGATGATGGTTCAGCCCTTATCTACATCGATCGTCACATAGTGCATGAAGTGACGTCGCCCCAAGCGTTTGATGGCTTGCGTTTGGCTGGCCGCAAGCCTTGGCGGGTGGATTCCATCCTTGCCACGCCCGATCACAACGTTCCAACTACGCAAAAAGAGCGTGCCCATGGTGTTAAAGGGATTGAGGACCCTGTGTCATTAATCCAGGTGCAAACCCTTGATGATAACTGCGATGAGTTTGGTATCGTCGAGTTCAAGATCAATGACCATCGCCAAGGAATTGTGCACGTCGTCGGCCCGGAAACCGGCGCCTGTTTGCCGGGTATGACAGTGGTTTGCGGCGACTCTCACACCGCAACCAATGGCGCTTTAGGTGCGTTGGCCCATGGTATAGGCACCAGCGAAGTAGAGCATGTCATGGCGACTCAATGCCTGGTCGCGAAAAAGATGAAAAACATGCTGGTCAAAGTGGATGGCAAACTCGGTTTGGGTGTGACGCCAAAAGATGTAGTGCTCGCCATCATCGCCAAAATCGGCACTGCTGGCGGTAACGGCTGTGCGATGGAGTTTGGCGGTCAAGTGTTCCGCGACATGAGCATGGAAGGGCGTATGACTGTATGCAACATGGCGATCGAAGCGGGCGCACGCGCCGGTATGGTCGCGGTGGATCAAACAACTATCGATTATGTAAAAGACAGAACCTATGCCCCTAAAGGCGACTTGTGGGAAAAGGCGGTTGCTGACTGGCGCAACTATGTAAGTGACGAAGGTGCCCATTTTGATGTGGTAGTTGAACTCAATGGCGCTGATATCAAGCCGCAAGTGAGTTGGGGTACTTCGCCAGAAATGGTGGTGTCAGTAGAAGATAAAGTGCCTGATCCGGCGCAAGAGACTGATCCAGTAAAACGCGAAGGTATGTTGCGCGCCTTGCAATACATGGGCTTACAGGCGAATCAGACTATTACTTCAATCAAGTTGGATCGCGTGTTTATCGGCTCCTGCACCAACTCGCGTATAGAAGATATGCGCGCGGCAGCTGCTGTAGTTAAAGGTCGCACTAAAGCATCATCTGTAAAAGAAGCGATTGTGGTTCCCGGTTCTGGTGCGGTTAAAGCGCAAGCCGAAGCGGAAGGTCTGCACGAGATTTTCATCGCCGCCGGTTTGGAGTGGCGCGAGCCAGGTTGCTCCATGTGCTTGGCGATGAATGCCGATAAGTTGGGCAATGGTGAGCACTGCGCATCTACCTCAAATCGCAACTTTGAAGGTCGTCAGGGTTACGGTGGCAGAACCCACTTGGTTAGCCCGGCCATGGCAGCAGCAGCAGCGATTGCTGGTCATTTTGTCGATGTGCGTACGTTTGTTAATTAATAGGAGCCGAGCATGAAAAGTTTTACTGTATTACAAGGTTTGGCGGCTCCTATGGATCGCGCCAATGTCGATACGGATATGATTATCCCCAAGCAGTTTTTGAAGTCGATCAAGCGCACTGGCTTCGGCAAAAACCTGTTTGATGAATTGCGCTACCTCGATGAAGGCAAGCCGGATCAAAGTTGTGAAGGTCGCCCAGTCAACGCAGAATTCCCTTTGAATTTTCCGCGCTATCAGGGCGCTACAGTGCTCTTGTCGCGTGAAAATTTTGGCTGTGGCTCAAGCCGTGAACATGCCCCTTGGGCGCTGGATGATTACGGCTTTCGCTGTGTTATCGCCCCTAGTTTTGCCGATATCTTTTATAACAACTGCTTCAAAAATGGCTTGCTGCCGATAGTCTTAAACGATCAGATTGTCGATCAGTTATTCAAGGAAATGTACGCGACAGAAGGCTATCAATTAACCATTGATTTGCCCGCGCAGCTAGTTAAAACCCCAAGCGGTGAGAGCTTTGCGTTTGAAGTCGATGAGTTCCGCAAGCACTGCTTGTTAAATGGTTTGGACGATATAGGGTTAACCCTTGAGCATGCCGATGCGATTCGCGCCTATGAAGCAAAAAAGCGTGTTGAGGCACCCTGGTTGTTTGATGTAGTTAAGTGAGTGGCGAAATAAGAATTTTTTAATTGGAGAATGCTTGTGGGCAAACATATTTTAATTCTGGAAGGCGATGGTATAGGTCCAGAAATCGTGCGCGAAGCGCGTAAAGTGTTAGATGTAGTTAATGCTAAATTCGACTTGGGTTTAACCTTTGAAAATGAATTGATGGGCGGCTGTGCGATTGATGTGCACGGCGTTCCCTTAGCTGATTCAACGCTGGAGCGTGCGCGCCAAGCGGATGCAATTTTGCTGGGTGCTGTCGGTGGTCCCAAATGGGACAAGCTGGAGCGCTCGATTCGCCCGGAAAGAGGCCTGCTAAAAATCCGTTCGCAATTGGGGTTGTATGCCAATCTGCGTCCGGCACTTTTGTATCCACAATTGGTTGATGCCTCCTCGCTGAAGCCTGAAGTGGTTTCCGGTTTGGATATCTTGATTGTGCGCGAACTGGCTGGCGGTATTTACTTTGGTGAGCCGCGCGGTATTCGTGTCTTGGAAAACGGCGAGCGCGAGGGTTACAACACCTATAAATACTCCGAAAGCGAGATTATCCGCATCGGCCGTACAGCCTTTGAAATGGCACGCAAACGCAATGGAAAGCTCTGTTCGGTGGACAAAGCAAACGTGCTGGAAGCGACTATCCTGTGGCGCGAAGTGATGGACACTCTGCATAAAGAGTATCCCGATGTAGAACTGTCCCATATGTATGTCGATAACGCTGCCATGCAACTGGTGCGTGCGCCAAAACAGTTCGACGTATTGGTGACGGGCAACATGTTTGGTGATATTTTGTCCGACGCAGCTGCTATGTTGACCGGTTCGATTGGTATGCTGCCATCGGCCTCCTTGGATAAAGACGGTCGCGGTATGTATGAACCTTGCCACGGTTCTGCACCGGATATCGCCGGTCAGGGCATCGCCAATCCACTGGCGACAATTTTGTCGGTATCGATGATGTTGCGTTACTCGCTCGGTTATCCGCAGGTGGCGGATGCCATTGAAGTGGCAGTCGGCAAGGTGTTGGATCAGGGTTTCCGCACCGCCGATATTTATACCGAAGGTAAGACCAAAGTATCTACCTCGCAAATGGGCGATGCTGTTGTGACAGCATTGGCTTAAATTTTCGCTTGTGAAATAAAGAGAGACTGAGATGAAAGTAGGTTTTGTAGGTTGGCGCGGTATGGTGGGCTCCGTATTGATGGAGCGTATGCAATCAGAGAATGATTTTGCGGATATCGAGCCAGTATTTTTTACCACCTCAAACGTAGGTGGCGCTGCGCCAGCGGTAGCGGCTGGTTTGCCCGCATTGAAAGATGCTTATTCTGTTGAAGAATTGAAGCAGTTGGATGCAATCATTACCTGTCAAGGCGGTGATTACACTAGCGAGATTTTCCCGAAGCTGCGTGCTTCAGGTTGGAATGGCTATTGGATTGATGCAGCTTCCAGTCTGCGTATGGAAGATGATGCGGTTATTGTTCTTGATCCAGTGAACCGTGCTGTTATTGATTCTGCCCTGAAAAAGGGTGTTAAAAACTTCATTGGCGGCAACTGCACTAACTCTATCATGTTGATGGGTGTGGGCGGTCTGTTTCATGCTGGTTTGGTGGATTGGGTTAGCTCCATGACCTATCAAGCAGCCTCGGGCGGTGGTGCCAATCACATGCGCGAACTGTTGAAAGGCATGGGTGTAATTCATGATGCGGTTGCTGATGAGTTGGCAACCCCTTCATCCGCCATTTTGGATATCGACAGGAAAGTAGCTAACACCATTCGCAATGACGTGCCCCGTGAGTTTTTCCCGGCACCGCTGGCGGGTGGTCTGATTCCTTGGATCGATAAGCAATTGGACAATGGTCAATCCAAAGAAGAGTGGAAAGGTCAGGCGGAAGTGAACAAAATTTTGGGTACTGATGCGACTATCCCTGTTGATGGTCTTTGCGTGCGTATTGGTGCAATGCGTTGCCACAGCTTGGCTTTGACCATCAAACTCAAGAAAGATCTGCCGCTCAGCGAGATCGAGTCCATTATTAAGTCAGGTAATGACTGGGTGAAGTTTGTGCCAAACGATCGCAGCATTACTGAGCAAGAGTTGACGCCAGCGTCTATCACCGGTGGTTTGAATATTGGTGTTGGCCGTGTGCGCAAGCTGAATATGGGCCCAGAGTATCTGTCTGCCTTTGTGATCGGCGACCAATTGTTGTGGGGTGCTGCTGAGCCTTTGCGTCGTATGCTACGCATCCTCAAAGAAGCTAAATAAGCGGTTCTTTTTGTTTGTCGGTTAGGTAAAAATCAAAACCCCAAGATTGAATATAATCTTGGGGTTTTTGCTTTTTATAACCAATTTGGGGGTGAATAAGGATTTAAATGTCAGTTGTTTTTCACACTTTTACAAAAACACGGCAAAAAATCACCCAAAAAGTCGTTTTGTTAGGTCTTTGTCAAGACCCCAAGTATTGATAAAAACCTATTTATAATGAATACTTACGAACGATACTGAAGATTCATTCGAGGTTTTTTACCTCGCCGGCACAGTTTTTCATCTACTCTTCAAACTGTGTTAATCAACTAATATGTCTGGCTAATTGTGTTTGGTTCAGCCGTGGAATAATAAAAGGATAGCGCTATGCGTCTTCGTCAGTTGGTTTTAGCCTGTGGTCTTACATCCATTGTGGTGTCGCCCTACGCCAGTGCCTTGGGGTTAGGTGAGGTTAAACTCAAGTCAACGCTCAATCAGCCGTTGGAGGCTGAGGTTAAGCTGCTTGATACTCGCGACCTTACGGCAGAGCAGATTTTAGTTGCTTTGGCGTCTCCTGCTGACTTTGAACGCAATGGCGTGGATCGCTTGTTTTTCTACACTGAGTTTCAATTCCAAGTTGATCTTGCCGCTGCCGATGGACCCAAGGTGGTCATTACTTCGCGCAACCCTGTGCGTGAACCCTATTTGAATTTCTTAATTGAGGCGCGTTGGACTGCTGGTCGCCTGTTGCGTGAATACACCTTGTTGATGGATCTGCCTACTTTCGACGAATCAGGTTCTACGCAAGCCGTACAGGCAGCTGTAACCAGTACCCCCAGGCAGCAACCGCGTACAACCTCCTCCATACCTAGGGCTGCCTCCGGCTCTGCTGAAACACGTCAGGCTTCTGTATCTCGTCAGCCCAGCTTGAGTGGCGATCAATACGAAGTCCGCAGTAACGATACATTGTGGGAAATAGCGTTGCGCGCGCGTCCTGACTCTAGTGTCTCCGTCCATCAAAGTATGATGGCGCTCTACCGTGCCAACCCCGAAGCGTTTATCAATGGCAATATCAATCGCTTGCGCCGCGGGCAAGTGTTGCGTATTCCCGATGCCAGCGAGATGAAGTCGCTTAATAAATCTGATGCAGTGAGCCAATTTGCACAGGCAACAGGTGATTCTGAGTCTGGTGCTCAGTTAAACGCATCGCGTCGTACCAGTACTGCGCGCACTGAGTCTGCTGAAGCTAGCGGCAGAGTCAAATTGGCGGCTCCATCCTCTGGTGCAACCGGTGCGGGTCAGGGTAGTGGTGCCAATGATGGTGCGGGCAAGGCGTTGGAGTCTGAGCTCGCAGTAACATTGGAAGAGCTGGATAAGTCGAAGGCTGAAAATACAGAATTAAGCTCACGGGTAAAGGATCTTGAAGCGCAAATTCAAACCATGGAGCGTTTGGTTGAGGTTAGCAATGAGAAGCTGCGTGCTCTACAAGTTGCTGCTGGACAGAATTCTGCCGAACAATCCACGGGCCAAACAGCCGTAGAACCAGCAGCAACCGAAACTACCCCAGAGGTTGCGGCTATTGCCAGCTCAGAGTCGGCCGCGTCCAGTGTTGCGGCTGTGGTACCACCACAACCAGCCCCTCCGAAGAAGGTAATTGTTCCCCCTAAGCCACAACCAACATTTGTTGATACTGCAATCGAAAATGCCCCTTGGATTGGTTTGGGTGTACTGGGATTAGCGGGCGCCGGTTACTTTGTTTATCGTCGGCGCAAGCAAGCTGAGGAGCAAGCGGCGGAAGAGCAAGATGATGTGTTTGTCATGGACGATTCAGCCGGTGAGTATGAAGAGGCCGCTGATGAAATTGATCAGGTTAATGAAATTGATGAGGCGTCGTTATTTGATGAGGGCAATGAGGCTCCGGCGGTTGCTGAAACTGGCGATGTAGTTGGCGAGGCTGATATCTACATCGCTTATGGAAAACTAGATCAAGCTGAAGAAATGCTCCTCAATGCGCTGCAGAAAGATCCAGACTCTGCTGATATTCGCATGAAATTGCTCGAAGTTTATTCCCAGCAGCAAAATGCTCCTGCTTTCGATAAGCACTATGCTGCATTATTGCCTGTTGCAGGCGGTGCATTGCTGGCGCGTGCTTCAGAGTTGCGCGATGGGATCTCGGGTGCAAATGAGTTTGATCCTGGGGTTTCGGCTTCCAGTGATTCACTAAATACAGGTCTAGATCAGTTTTCTCTCGATGATCTGGAGCTGGATGAGGATTTGTCTGTTGCTCCGGTTGCCGCAAGCGAAGCTTCCAGTTTTGATTTTGATCTGGATTTAGATGATGACGAGTCCAATCTTACCTCGTCAGTTGCGGGTGCTTCTGCCGAAGCGGCAACTGAATTCGATTTGGATTTAAGTGATGATCTAGCGGGTTCTGACGAGGTCGATGACTTATCCGAGTTGTCATTAGCGCTCGATAATATGGGTGCCGATACGCTCCCGGAGGATCTGGAGGTCAAGGCATCGTCCATTGAAGATGAATTTAATTTTGACCTGGATGATGATCTTGAGCTGAGCGAATCTTCAGTAGAAGAATCAGCTGAGGTTGTTGCTGATGCGTCAGAGTCACTCGATGTACTGGCAGATGATTTCAACTTGGATATGAATGTTGAAGATGTCGACTTGGCAGCACTTGATCATGAAATGGAAAGTCTGGATGTTGAGTTTGACGAAGACTTATTGATTGAGAGTGAGTCAGATGCTGCCCTTGACTCAGCAGCTGATGAGCTTGCTCTGGATTTCGAAGATGATTTTGACGCTGAGGATCTTGAACTCTCAGATACTGGCTCGGCATCCGGGGATTTATCAGTCGCTAATCTTAGCCTGACCGACGATTTGGATAAGTCTGATGCATCAATGGATTTTGAGCTGGACGAAGACTTGACTGATCTTGGCGTTAAGGAGCAGCCCACTGATGTAACAGAAGCGCTTGCTGCTGATGATTTAATTCCGGATTTTGATCTGACTGAAGATGATCTCGATCTTGCAGGGCTTGATGCGGATTTGAACGAATTAACTGAGCCTGCAGAGCTTGCCGGCACTGAGTTTGTTAGTGACAATGGCATTGTCGATCTAGAGTTGCAGGATGAAATTCCTGCACAACCAGAGCCTGTGCAGGACCCTACTGCATCAATGCCTGATGACTCGGCCTTGGCTGATGCTGAAGAAGAGCATGACGAAGATTTGTTTGCACAAGCTCTGTCGGATTTCTCCGCTGAATCAGATGATATTGACTTGAATGAGTTTTCCAGCGATGAAACGGCTCTTGCAGACTTGTCTGATGACGACATGGATGCTGAATTGGACTTCCTGGCGGATGCTGATGAGGCCGCGACTAAGCTTGATTTGGCGCGTGCTTATATTGACATGGGTGATAGTGAAGGCGCTAAAGATATCCTTTCTGAAGTCTTGGGTGAGGGTAATGATGAGCAGCGTAAAGAAGCAAATGAGTTGCTTGGCCGTATAGGGTAATTTCTGTGGATCGCAAAAGCCTTGCATTTCGGTGCAAGGCTTTTTTATTTTGTGCAATTTGGTTTTAGTGTGATGGCTGCTTTCTAATGAGTGAAAACTACGTTCCCAGTTCCAAGCCTTATGCCCGCAATGGTGAGGTGGTAGCCGATACTATTTGGCCGGACGGGATGCATCGCATTGCTTTGGGGATTGAATATAAAGGAACTGATTATCACGGTTTTCAGGTGCAGCCAAACGGGGTAAAAACCGTGCAGCAGGCCTTGGAAAAGGCCTTATCTGTTGTCGCTAATGAGCCTGTGAGTCTGGTTTGTGCAGGCAGGACGGACGCGGGTGTGCACGCCACTAATCAGGTAATCCATTTTGATACTCTAGCTGTTCGCCCTGAAAAAGCCTGGTTGCGCGGTGTGCGGCCGCACTTGCCAGATTCTGTGACGGTGCGTTGGGCGCGAGAGGTGGTGCCACAGTTTCATGCGCGTTTTAGTGCCCTCAATCGTACCTATCGCTATTTAATAAGCGATGCGAAAACCCCCTCAGGTTTGTTGCATGACCAAGTGACATGGTCGTCGCGTCCGCTGAATGTTGAAGCGATGTGCGAGGCCGCGGCACATCTGATTGGTCAGCATGACTTCACCTCTTTTCGCGCAACTCAGTGTCAGGCAAAAAGCCCGGTGCGACGGATTGAATACATACATCTGGTGCGGCGAGGGGAGTTAATTATTTTGGAGGTGCAGGCCAATGCTTTTCTGCATCACATGGTGCGCAATATTGTCGGGGTGTTGATGGCGGTGGGGGCAGGCGATAAGCCATCGAGCTGGGTTGCGGAGGTTTTAGCGGCGCGAAATCGCAGTGCTGCCGGTGTTACTGCCAAACCCTTTGGTCTCTATCTCGTTGGTGTTGACTATCCTGAGCATTTTGGTTTGTCATCCTGCCTGCCGGGGCCATTGTTTTTTACTGAACCTTTAGGTGGCTTTGCACCTTGAGCGTAAAATGAAGCCTTGCAGTTTGCGGCTTTTCGCTGTTAATTCTGTTAATATCCCCGCCTTATTTTTTGCCAAGTCCTTCATTCTGGTTGTTCGCGAATAGCGATTGGAGAGTCAGAGCTTGTCCAGAGCGCGTGTCAAAATTTGCGGTATTACTAACATAGAGGATGCTAGCGCTGTGGTTGCAGCTGGCGCAGAGGCATTGGGGTTAGTGTTTTACGCTGCCAGTCCTCGGGCGGTGGGTATTGAACAGGCGCGTGCGATAGCTTTGGCTGCAGGGCCGTTTACAGTGGTGACGGGTTTGTTCGTCAATGCTGATCCAGAATTTGTGACTGCCGTATTGAATCAAGTGCCGCTGCAGCTTTTACAGTTTCACGGCGATGAAGATCTGGCTTATTGCGAATCCTTTGCGCGCCCTTACATGAAGGCGATTCGGGTGCGGCCAGAGCTGGATGTGGCCGCTGCCATCGCGCAGTACCCCAGCGCATCAGGTATTTTATTGGATGCTTATCGCGCGGGTGTACCCGGTGGCACGGGTGAAACATTCGATTGGGCGCGAGTGCCTCAGTTTTCTACAACACCTTTGGTCTTGGCTGGGGGCTTAACCTCCGCTAATGTTGCCAGCGCAATTCAGGCAACCCAAGTCTATGGGGTTGATGTGAGCGGTGGTGTAGAATCGGCACCCGGTAAAAAAGATCACGGCAAAATAACCTCTTTTATCCATAATGCACGACATGCTGCAGCTTAAATGCAGTTTATTGTCGGCTTCTTACAGGTGATTAAACGGTGAGTAACACTGAGCAGTTTTCAGCTATTGATTACAGTGCTTTCCCCAATGCGGAAGGTCACTTTGGCCCTTACGGCGGTCGCTTTGTTTCCGAGACACTGATTTACGCGCTCGATGAACTTGAGTCTATTTATTTCAAATTGAAAGATGATCCTGGCTTTCAAGCAGAATTCGACAAGGATATGGCGCACTATGTTGGCCGTCCTTCGCCACTTTACCTCGCCGAGCGTTGGACTCGTGAATTGGGTGGCGCACAGATTTACTTAAAGCGTGAAGACCTTAATCACACCGGAGCGCACAAGGTTAACAACACTATTGGTCAAGCCTTGCTGGCAAAGTTTACCGGCAAATCTCGTGTTATTGCTGAGACGGGCGCTGGTCAGCACGGCGTTGCTACGGCCACTGTTGCTGCTCGTTTAGGCTTAAAGTGCCGTGTTTACATGGGCGCCGAAGATGTTAAGCGTCAAGCGCTCAACGTATATCGTATGAAGTTACTGGGAGCAGAAGTATTTCCGGTGACTTCAGGTTCGCGCACGTTGAAAGATGCGATGAACGAAGCTATGCGTGATTGGGCTACTAACGTTGATGATACCTTCTACATTATTGGTACCGTTGCTGGGCCTCATCCTTATCCACAACTAGTGCGTGACTTTCAATCGATTATCGGCCGTGAAGCACGCCGTCAGTGTCTGGAACAGGCCGGTCGTTTGCCTGATGCATTGGTCGCTTGTGTCGGTGGTGGATCAAATGCAATCGGTCTTTTTCATCCTTTCCTTACTGATGAATCAGTAAAAATGTTCGGCGTTGAAGCCGGTGGTTTGGGGATCGAAACCGGCAAACATGCAGCGCCTTTGAATAAAGGCATCCCCGGTGTATTGCACGGCAATCGCACTTATTTGATGGAAGATGAGAACGGTCAGATTATCGAGACTCATTCAGTTTCAGCTGGTTTGGATTATCCTGGTGTAGGCCCTGAACATTCTTGGTTAAAAGATATAGGTCGTGTTAATTACGTTGCCATTAACGATGACGAAGCTTTGGCCGCGTTCCGCAAAGTCACCAAGACTGAAGGCATTATGCCGGCATTGGAATCCAGTCATGCGCTGGCATATGTGGAAAAATTAGCGCCGACTATGAGCCAAGATCAAATCATCATTGCCAACCTTTCTGGTCGTGGCGATAAAGACATTTTGACTGTTGCAGGCTTAGACGGCATCACTGTTTAATCTTGTGGGTCAACAGCTAATTTGAAATATCGCCCAATAGGCGGTGAATAAAAAATCAGGAATTGTCGATGAGTCGTATTTCCCAGCACTTGAGTCAGGCCAAAACGGCGGGCAAAAAAATCTTGGTCGCCTATGTAGTTAATGGCGACCCTTATCCACAAGCAACCTTGCCAACCTTGCATGCCATGGTGGAGCAGGGGGTGGATGTAATTGAACTAGGCGTGCCTTTCTCCGACCCTATGGCTGAAGGTCCAGTGATTCAAAAAGGTCACGAGCGTGCACTTGAGCATCACATCAGTTTGCGTGGCACGCTTGAACTGGTTAAGCAGTTTCGCACCACCAACAACACTACACCTGTGGTTTTGATGGGGTACGCTAACCCTGTTGAACGTTTTGGCTATGCTGAATTTGCGAAAGCAGCGGCTGATGCCGGTGTTGACGGATTGCTCACGGTAGATTTGCCGCCGGAAGAAGTTGTGGTGCTCAAGGGTGAGCTTGATGCTAATGGGTTAGATAATATCTTCTTGCTTGCACCCACTACCACGCTCGAGCGCGCACAAAAGATCGCAGCCTATGCCAGTGGTTTTCTTTACTACGTTTCACTGAAGGGTGTAACGGGTGCAGGCCATTTAGATGTAAATGCAGTTAAAGAAAAGTTAGCCGGATTTGGTCAGTTAACAGATTTGCCCGTTTGTGTAGGCTTTGGTATTAAAGACCCTGAAACCGCTAAAGCGGTTGCTGTATTGGCCGACGGAGTCGTGGTTGGCAGTGTTCTGGTTGAAAAAATGGGCAGCATGGCTGATAAGAGCGCCACTGACATTGCTGCAGCAGTAGGTGATATTGTCGGCAGCATTCGCGTAGCAATAGATTCTATTTGATAGCAAAAAAACGTTGGTAACTCGCGCGCCGGGTAAAGCCAATCAACTAAATTGACATCGAGTACAGAGAAGCGACCATGAGTTGGTTAGATAAAATTATTCCAAGTATTTCCCGCACTGATACCAAGCGCAGCAATAAGGTGCCTGAAGGTCTGTGGGAAAAGTGTGTTAAGTGTGATGCGGTGCTGTATAAGCCGGAAATGGAAAAAACGCTCGATGTTTGCCCCAAGTGCGATCATCACATGCGTGTTGGCGCGCGTGCACGTTTGGGAATGTTTTTGGATCCGCAGAATCGTCAGGAATTGGCCACCGAAGTTGAGCCAATTGATCGCCTGAAATTTAAAGATGTGAAAAAATACAAAGACCGTTTAACTGCGGCGCAAAAAGAAACCGGCGAAAAAGATGCGTTGGTAGCTATGCGTGGCGAGTTAAAAGGTATGCCGATTGTTGCTGTCGCTTTTGAATTTGCATTCCACGGCGGCTCTATGGGTTATGTGGTGGGTGAACGTTTTACTCGTGCGGCAACTATCGCATTAAAAGAAAATATTCCTTTTGTTTGTTTCTCTGCTACTGGCGGTGCGCGTATGCAGGAAGCATTGATTTCATTAATGCAAATGGCTAAAACCAGTGCTGTTATTGAGCGCTTGAAAATGCAGGGGACCCCCTATATTTCAGTAATGACCGACCCAGTGTATGGCGGTGTTTCTGCTAGTCTCGCACTGTTAGGTGATTTAAATATTTGTGAGCCTGGCTCCCGCGCTGGTTTTGCTGGCCCCAGCATTATTGAACAAACTATCCGTCAAAAATTACCCAAAGGTTTCCAGCGTGCAGAGTTTTTGCTGGAACACGGTGCGATCGATATGATTATCCATCGTCGTGATATGCGCGATAAGTTGGCCTCGCTATTGGCAAAATTTACCCGCAAAGCAGCTGTGTAATTGATTCTTTTAATTAGTCGCTGCTATGCAATTTAACTCGCTACCTGCTTGGTTGGATTGGTTGGAAAAAAATCATCCAACCGAGATTGATCTCGGTCTTGAACGGATTACGCGTGTTGCGCAGCGAATGGATTTATTAAAACCAGCGGCAAAAATTATTACTGTTGCTGGTACCAATGGAAAAGGCTCTTGCGTTACTGCTACTGCGGCGCTGTTAAATGCTGCGGGCTATTCGGTTGGTGTCTACACATCTCCACACTTAGTACACTATAACGAACGTATTGTTGTTAATGGCAATGTGGTTGCGGATGATGAAATCTGCTCCGCGTTTGCAGCTATATTCAGTGCGTGCCAACAAATCTCTGCGGATTCCCCTGCGCCTATTTCCCTCACTTATTTTGAGTACGGTACTTTAGCGGCGCTGGAAATTTTCCGCCGCCAACAAGTGACTGCAATGGTGCTTGAGGTGGGGTTGGGTGGACGTTTGGATGCAATCAATATTATTGATGCCGATGTGGCGGTAATCACCAGTATTGCGCTTGATCATACGGATTGGTTAGGCGATAACCGCGAAGCCATCGGCTATGAAAAAGCAGGCATTATGCGTGCGGGAAAACCGGTTGTGTGTGCTGACCTTTCACCGCCTCAGTCGCTGCTAGATCACGCCCGGAATCTCTCTGCTTCACTGCACTTGATTTCGCGCGACTTCGGTTATTCTGTTAATGATGATTCCTCTTGGAATTGGTGGAACAACCACCTTCAGTTTTCCTCTCAGCCTCTTCCTCAGCTGCCGTTGCCCAGCCTTGCCGCTGCATTGCAAGTAATGTCTATTCTTGGTTTGGATTTGCTGACTCTGGATGCATTTACACGTATAGCTGCATTGCGCGTTCCAGGGCGCTTTCAAACCTTGCAGTGGCGTGAGCGACAAGTCATTCTCGATGTGGCTCATAATCCAGCAGCGACTGCTTATTTGGCTGAGCGCTTGGAGCAAGTGTCGGCACCCGGCTCAACAATACATGGCATAGTGGCGATGATGGCAGATAAGGATCGCGCTCAAAGCTTAGGCAATCTCAAAGGATTGGTCAGTTCCTGGTATGTGGCTGATTTATCACCTAACCCGCGCGCAGCCAGTGTTGAACAATTGCGCCAGAATTTGGTCGATTTGGGTGTGACAGTGGCATTTTCTGGTGGTGTGGCCGATTGCTTGCAGGCGGCCTTCAACAACTCGGCACCAGGCGATCGCATTCTTATTTTTGGATCTTTTTATACGGTTGCGGCCGGTTTGCAAGTGCTCGCAGGCTGCGCGGAGCAATACTAGTTAGACTGCATTGTTATCCCATGGTTTTGGCGTAGAGGTTTTAGGTGAGAGAATCCGTAAAACATCGATTGATTGGCGCTGCAGTGCTTGCGGCTATTGCTGTATTGTTTCTGCCCAGTTTTTTTAAGGATCGCCAACAGTATCAAGTGGATACTACCTCCCACATCCCGGGGCGTCCGAGCATCACTGCGGTGGATTTTAATGAGCCCACTCGGCCAGATGGCATTGAGCCAGCACCAGCACCGGAAGCAATGTTTGTCCCGGATGAAGCTGAAGCCGTTGCGGTTGCGCAAATTCCTCCTGCTGAGCCAGCAGTAACTGCTGCGGTTGTCTCGTCGTCCTTGCAGTCAGTTTCATCCGCTGCGGCAAAAGTGGAAACATCGGTGCCGGAGATGCCGTTGAACGAACAAGGTTTGCCTGACACATGGGTGATTCAAGTGGCAAGTCTCAGCGTGCAAGCTTCAGCGAATAAGTTGCGTGACCAACTACAGGCTGAGGGGCATAAAGCCTATGTGCGTTCAGTTGCGACCGCTAATGCGACTATTTACCGCGTATTTATCGGACCCAAGCAAGATAAAGCCCAAGCGCTTGCGATTAAGTCGCAATTAGACAAACAGTTGAAAGTGAATTCCCTCGTTTTACCCTTTAAACCCTAAAGCCATAATCCTGCACCTCTGTTAGAATGCGCGCCTCTGTAAACCTCCCATCAATGATATTGGAGTGGGCGCGCGAATGAATTGGGCTGATTGGGCCATAATCGGGATTTTTTCCCTGTCCTGTTTGATCGGTTTGATTCGTGGTTTTGTGCGCGAAGCCCTTTCGCTAATAATCTGGGTTGCTGCAGTGCTGGTAGCCAGAGTCTTCGGTGGCCAGCTTGAAATTCTGCTGATCGACCAAATTGAAACACCTTCTGTTCGGCTCATGACCGCCTATGCGGTGTTATTTATCGTTACGCTACTGCTAGGTGCGATGTTGAGTTATCTCATTGGCGCATTGGTGCGTGCCACCGGCTTATCCGGTACTGATCGTCTTCTTGGAATGGTGTTTGGTGCAGCGCGCGCCTTTATAATTGTGATGGCGCTACTGATCCTGTTACCCGGTTTCATTCCGGTGAATGAAGATCAGTGGTGGTCACAGGCGCAATTCATCCCCCACTTTCTCGCGTGTGAAGAGTGGGTCAGGGCGGCTTATGAACAAGTCGCCCAATGGCTAACAGCACTGTTTGGCAGTGTTGAAAGCGGTCAAAAAGTTTAAAGTTGATAACTGTTATTGAGGCAATCTTATGTGCGGTATTGTAGGTATTGTGAGTAAACGCGATGTGAATGTGCAGCTTTACGATGCGTTGACCATCTTGCAGCACCGTGGGCAGGACGCCGCTGGTATGGTGACTTGTCAGGATGGCCGCATGAGCCAACAAAAGGCAAATGGTCTGGTGCAAGACGTATTTAGAACTCGTCATATGCAGCGATTGCTGGGTACCATGGGGATTGGCCATGTGCGTTACCCAACCGCAGGCAGTTCGGGCCCAGCGTTGGCACAGCCATTTTATGTCAACTCACCCTATGGTATCGCGCTGGCGCACAACGGCAATCTAACCAATGCCGATAAACTGAGCGAAGATATTTTCAAAACTGATTTGCGCCACGTAAATACAGATTCGGACTCAGAAGTATTACTCAACGTATTTGCCCATGAATTGCAGATGCAGGGAAAGCTAAGCCCGACTGCCGATGATATGTTTGCTGCAGTTGCTGGTGTACACAACCGTGTAACCGGTGGTTATGCTGTAGTGGCGCTTATCGCCAATTATGGTTTGGTTGCATTTCGCGATCCAAACGGCATTCGTCCATTAGTGTATGGCAAGCGTCCCTCGGAAGAGGGCGGTGTCGAATATATGGTGGCGTCTGAAAGCGTTGCGCTCGACGTATTAGGCTTTGAGTTGATTGCCGATGTCGCACCCGGTGAAGCAATTTATATTACCGAAGCTGGCGAACTGCATCGTCGCCAATGCGCTAAATCGCCACGCTTAACCCCCTGTATTTTTGAGCATGTCTATTTCGCGCGCCCCGATTCTATTATGGACGGCATTTCGGTTTACAAAGCACGCTTGCGTCAGGGTGAAAAGTTGGCAGAAAAAATTCTGCGCGAACGCCCTGATCACGATATTGACGTTGTTATTCCAATTCCGGATACCAGCCGCGTGGCAGGCCAGGCGCTTGCGCAAAAGCTGGGCGTAAAATTCCGTGAAGGTTTGGTAAAAAATCGCTACATCGGGCGCACATTTATTATGCCCGGTCAGCAGCAACGCAAAAAATCTGTTCGCCAAAAATTGAATCCGATTGAGTTGGAGTTTAGAGATAAGGTGGTGCTACTGGTCGATGACTCCATCGTGCGCGGTACTACTTGCCAGCAAATTATTCAAATGGTGCGCGATGTGGGTGCCAAAAAAGTATATTTCGCCTCAGCGGCGCCCGCGGTGAAATACCCCAATGTGTACGGTATCGATATGCCGACAACCGATGAATTAATTGCACATGGCCGCACCGACGATGAAGTGTGTAGTGATATAGGCGCTGATTGGCTGATCTATCAAGATCTGGAAGATTTAATTGCCGCCTCTGCAGAAGGAAACAGCAACGTAACAGAATTTGATTGCGCGGTATTTAACGGAGAATATTGTGCCGGTGATGTAACAGCAGAATATTTAGAAAAAGTCGCGGCAGCGCGTAATGACAGTGCAAAATCGGGTAAAAAATCGGTTAAACAAATGGAGTTGCCGATAGGTTTGCACAACGGAGCCGCGAGCGTTTAACGCATAAGTTATTGAGTGAATTTCTATGGAAAATTACGACGAACATTTAGCTGAAGATCCACTGTTCGGCGCTGCTCTGGATACGCTGGCTATTCGCGCAGGGCAGTCGCGCTCCCATGAAGGTGAGCACAGTGAAGCGCTGTTTCTCACCTCAAGTTATGTATTTGCCAGCGCGCAAGAAGCGGCCGACCGGTTTGCGGGCAATCAACCCGGCAATGTTTACTCGCGTTATACCAATCCTACTGTGCGTATGTTTGAAGAGCGTATTGCGGCGCTCGAAGGTGCTGAATCGGCAGTAGGCACTTCATCCGGCATGGCGGCTATTTTGTCTACTTGTATTGCGTTATTGCAATCGGGTGATCACATCCTTTGTTCGCGCAGTGTATTTGGCACAACAACTGTGTTGTTCACTAAATATTTGCAAAAGTTTGGCGTGACAACCACATTTGTTAATCCGACAAATTACAGCGAGTGGGAAGCAGGTTTTACGGCTAATACCAAACTGGTTTTTGTTGAAACTCCATCGAATCCTTTATGCGATGTGATTGATATTCAGCGCCTTGCAGATTTAACCCATGCACGCGGTGCGTTACTGGCTGTCGATAATTGTTTCTGTACGCCTGCGCTGCAAAAACCACTGGAGCTGGGGGCGGATTTAATTATTCACTCGGCCACCAAATATATTGATGGCCAGGGCCGCTGCCTCGGTGGTGTGGTTGCCGGCGCAAAAAAATATGTCGATGAGGTGCTCGGTTTTATTCGCAGCGCTGGCCCAAGTCTTAGCCCTTTTAATGCGTGGATATTCTTAAAAGGTTTGGAGACTTTGCGTTTACGCATGGAGGCGCATTCGCGCAATGCATTGGAATTGGCGCAGTGGTTGAATGCTCACCCTAAAGTAGAAAAAGTGTTTTATGCCGGCTTGCCGAGCCATGTTGGCCATGAGTTGGCTGTGAAACAACAATCTGCTTTTGGTGGTGTTTTATCTTTCCGAGTAAAAGGCGGCAGAGATGAGGCGTGGAAAGTGATCGATGCAACCCGCATTATGTCGTTGACCGCTAATTTGGGTGATACCAAAACCACTATTGTTCATCCGGCAACCACAACCCATGGTCGCTTGTCACCAGAACAAAAGGCGGATGCAGGCATTACCGAAAACCTGATTCGTGTTGCGGTTGGCTTGGAAGATATTGGCGATTTAAAAGCCGATCTTGCGCGCGGTTTAGGCATTTACTAAGAGTTTGCAAGGCTAGGGCGCAAAAAAGTGTTGTTGGGTCTTGTCCTTGCGAATTCACCTTGGTAAAGTGCGCGCCCAGTTAGCCAAAAGGCTTAACAATTTAGGACTATAGCTCAGTTGGTTAGAGCACCACCTTGACATGGTGGGGGTCAGCAGTTCGAGTCTGCTTAGTCCTACCAAAAATCTTTAAAAAAGCCGCTTTTTAGCGGCTTTTTTATTGTCTGCGATTTGCTGCGTATCGCTCTCCCCCTTGAATTTCAGTATGACTACCCCATCTTGTGTTCATGCTCGCCATCTCTGGCGGATGTTAATTATTCACACCTTCGTGCATGTACCCAGGAGTTAGAAAATGACCGTTGATGCCCGCAAAGAAACCCGTGGTTTCCAAACTGAAGCCAAACAATTGCTGCATTTGATGATTCACTCGCTGTATTCAAACAAGGAAATCTTCCTGCGTGAGTTGGTATCTAATGCGTCGGATGCCGCTGATAAATTGCGTTTTGAGGCCGTATCAAATGGCGACTTATATGAAGGCGATACCGAATTAAAGATTCGTATCGATTTCGATAAGGAAGCAAAAACTCTCACGATTAGTGACAACGGTATCGGCATGTCGCGCGATGAGGTGATTGAAAACCTCGGTACTATCGCCAAATCCGGCACCGCACAATTTATGCAAAAACTGTCTGGCGATCAGAAGAAAGATGCGCAATTGATTGGTCAGTTTGGTGTTGGTTTTTATTCAGCTTTTATCGTTGCTGATAAGGTTGTGGTCACTACTCGTCGTGCGGGGGCACCAGCAAATGAAGCGGTGCGCTGGGAGTGTACGGGGGACGCAGAATTTACTGTGGAGTCAATCGAAAAAGCTGATCGCGGTATGACCATTGAATTGCATTTGAAAGATGATGCATTGGAGTTTGCTGATCACTGGCGCTTGCGTTCAATCATCAAAAAGTATTCCGATCACATCGCAATTCCTGTTGTGATGAAAAAGCAAAAGCCCGCTGGTGATGATGCGGTGAGCGAAGAGCCGGAAGATGAAGTTATCAACACGGCAACAGCGCTTTGGACACGTTCGCGCTCCGATGTAACTGACGAAGAATACAAAGAGTTTTACAAGCATGTCAGCCACGATTTTACTGATCCACTTAGCTGGAGCCACAATCGTGTGGAAGGTAATTTGGATTACACCAGCATGTTGTTTATTCCAGCACGTGCGCCCTATGATTTGTACAACCGTGACGCATCGCGCGGTTTGAAGTTGTATGTGCAACGTACGTTTATTATGGATGACGCCGAGCAATTCCTGCCGTTGTATTTGCGTTTTATAAAAGGTGTAGTGGATTCAAACGATTTGAGTTTGAACGTCTCGCGTGAAATTCTGCAAAAAGATCCCAACATCGACGCTATGCGTTCCGCACTGACTAAGCGTGTATTGGATATGCTGGCAAAACTTGCGAAAAGCGAGCCGGAAAAATACGCCACCTTCTGGAAAGAATTTGGCCAAGTAATGAAAGAGGGTCCTGCGGAAGATTTTGCCAATCGTGAAAAGATTGCCAAGTTGTTACGCTTTGCTTCTACCCATACCGATACCGCCGAGCAAAATCATTCGCTCGAAGACTACGTGGCGCGGATGAAAGAGGGTCAGGAGAAGATTTACTACATCGCCGCTGAAAATTTCAATACCGCAAAAAGCAGCCCGCACCTTGAAGTGTTCCGCAAAAAAGGTATCGAAGTATTGTTGTTGAGCGACCGTGTTGATGAGTGGCTCATGAGTCACTTGGCTGAGTTTGATGGCAAATCTTTGCAAGATGTAGGCAAGGGTGAGCTGGATTTAGGTAAGCTCGACAGCGAAGAAGAAAAACAAGCACAAGAAAAAGTCGCTGAAGCACTGAAACCATTACTGGATCGCGCAAAAGCCGCATTGGAAAATCAAGTGTCCGAAGTGCGCATTACCCATCGTCTAACGGATTCTCCTGCGTGTGTAGTAGTGGGTGATCACGATATGGGTGCACAAATGCGCCGCATTCTGGAAGCGGCAGGGCAGAAAGTACCTGACTCAAAACCGATTTTTGAATTGAACCCAGAGCACCCGCTGGTGAAAAAGTTGGAACAGGAAAGTAACGAAGAGCGCTTTGGTGATTTGGCGCATATTCTGTTCGACCAAGCGAATCTTGCTGAGGGTGCCCAATTACAAGACCCTGCGTCTTACGTGCAACGCTTGAATAAATTACTGCTGGAACTCAGCAATTAATTAGCCGCTGATTTTTACGGCTGCTATTAAAGATGACCTTGTCTGGGCGACCCCGTCTAGGCAACCCGTCTATAATCAGGCAAGGTCATTTTTTATTTATTATTTGGGGTGAGCTCCATGGAATATAAAGAAATTAGTTTGCCAGCTACAAAATCGATTGCACTTGTTGCGCACGATAATAGAAAAAAAGATTTGCTTGCCTGGTGTAAAAAACACAGCAGCGATTTAAGCCGCCATACATTATTTGCGACCGGCACGACCGGCACCTTAATAGAAAAAGAAACGGCCTTGTCGATTAACAAACTTATCTCTGGACCTTTGGGTGGTGACCAGCAAGTAGGCGCGCTCATTACCGAGGGCAGGGTCGATATGTTGATCTTTTTTTGGGATCCATTTGAGCCAATGCCACATGATCCCGATGTAAAAGCACTGTTGCGTATTGCCGCTGTGTGGAATATTCCTATCGCGTGTAACCAAAGCTCTGCCGATTTTATGGTGTCTTCGCCACTCTTTAATGGTGAGTCACAACATTGGGTTCCAGATTACGCAGCCTATATGGCCAGCCGCGCACAAACGAGCCTTTAACGATGTTGGCAATTATTGGTGGCTCCGGATTAAATCAATTTCCTGAGTTGGAAATTATTGCTGAACAGAAAGTCATTACACCCTATGGTGATTGCTCTGCGCCATTGATTATCGCGAAAATAAGTAGTCGTCAGGTGGTGTTTTTGCCTCGTCATGGGCAGGGGCACAAACTGCCGCCGCATCAGATTAATTACCGTGCAAATCTGTGGGCACTAAAAGAGGCGGGCGTCACGCAAGTGCTAGCTGTAAATGCGGTTGGCGGTATTCATCCAACAATGGAGCCGGGCACCTTTGTCGTGCCGCATCAAATTATCGATTACACCTATGGTCGCGAGCAGAGTTATAACTTCTTGCTTGATGGTTACATCAATCATATCGATTTCACCCACCCTTATTGCGAGAAGATGCGTCAACAATTGATCGCCAGTTTATTGTCGGCGAATCTTCCGTTTCAGCAGCAGGGTGTATATGCCTGTACACAAGGACCGCGTTTAGAGACAGCAGCAGAAGTTTTGCGCTTACAGCGTGATGGCTGCGATTTGGTGGGGATGACCGCAATGCCTGAGGCGGCATTGGCGCGCGAACTGGGATTGAAATACGCGGCGCTATGCTTGGTGGTTAATTGGGCGGCTGGGCTGGCGAGCGAAGAGTTGAGTATTGACGACATAATGAAAACTCTTGTTGCCGGCATGGACGATGTTAAAAAGGCTATTTTTCTATTCACAAAGCAATAGCTTTGCGCAAATAAGCAGCAAAAAATCCCCCTCTTATTTCTAACTTTTGTTAATATCCGTAAACGCGGGGTTTTTAGTTCTATGAACCCGGTTGTGGATAGCTGCTAGCCTGCTGTGCTGGCGATCAACGGATGAAGCAAACCGAGCAATAACAATAAGCTACCAATGCTGTTAGAGGTGTTTCATATGGCAGATCGTGAGATGGGCACTGTTAAATGGTTTAACAACGTGCGTGGATACGGTTTTATAACCAGAGGAGAAGGAGGCGAGGATATTTTTGTACACTACAGAAATATCCGTGCGGAAGGTTACCGCTCATTAGCTGAAGGTCAAAGTGTTGAGTTTCAGTTGCAACAAGGTGATAAGGGCTTGCAGGCAGAAGATGTTATTTTGCTGAGCTGATGTAAACTTCACTCAAGATTTACCAACTCTCAAAATAAAAACACCGGCAATGGCCGGTGTTTTTATTTGTGAAAAAAGAAAACAATTATTGTGTTGCTGGCACTGAGTAGGGCGTGATTTGAATGATGACATTCAACATCGGATGATCTATGTAGTGTACTTCGCTGCTGCGCATATCGCGTTCTTCTTGAAGTAAAATAATTTGCCGCGTCACAAAGTTATCCACTTCGGGCAGCGTCGCATTGCCTTCTATATTTCCGCTCGACCATTGGTTGTTTTCATTTGCCAGCGCTTGCTCCAATTCCGCTTCTATATCGGAATCCAATGAAAAACTATGGGTCGCTGTTGCTGCATAGTTCGGGCGCAATGGGATTTCTGGCCAGGTTTGGGTAATTTCTTGACCGACATTGAGATCAAATTGCGCTAGCCATAAATTAGTCTGCAGCTCCAGATAAGTGGCTACACTTAAGCGAATGCTACCTTCCAATGCTTGATGTTGGCCGAAAGTTCGCCCGCCATTAATGAGGATGGCTTTGGAGGATTTTTTATTGGTGATGATTTGCCGCCACGCATTGTGAAACAAAACCTCAAAGCCCGGACTGCGCTGTAATTTTTGCGCTTGTGCATTTAATTGCCGCTCACTGGCGGGTAGCAAATAAAAGGCTTCTTTGGTGAGATCTACTGCTGCACTACCGGTGATGCCAGTTTCGGTAGCAGCGGGATCTTTCAACTCGACCCATTTGGCGGGGTAGCGCAATTTAATGTTGCTGGGCCAGTGTTCCTGCCCGGAATCATCTTTTCGCGCTACAACTATCATCTCAACTTGATACCAACCCTCGTGCGTTCGGGTTTGTGCTTGAGTGGATAGCGCCAGAGTTGCGCTTACAAAAAACGCAGTCAGGCCAAGTAATGTTGATAGGTGTTTTATTGATTGAGAAACCATAAATTAATTCCACCAGTAATTGATACGAGTCAGTATTATTTGCCAGTCATCAAGTGATCTAATAAATCGACAACGGTTTGGATGCGCTTTTCAGTCGCTTCCAACTCCATGGTAAATTTCAGTTGATTGGCGCCTTCCAATTTATAAATGCGCGGCTGGCTTTGAACCAATTTAACGATTTTGAGTGGATCCACGCGGGTATCGCTGGAGAACTCAATTTTTCCGCCCCGGGCGTTAGCTTCCAGCTTGGTAATGCCGATGGTTTCGGCGGTAATTTTAATTTGCGTAACGCGGAACAAATTTTTGATCGGTTCGGGCAGCATGCCAAAACGGTTGATCATTTCTACTTGCAGATCACGCAGGGCTTCTTCGCTGTCGGCATTAGCCAAGCGTTTGTACATCACTAGTCGTGTGTGCACATCGGGTAAATAGTCGGCGGGAATGAGTGCTGGAATGCGCAGATTGATTTCTATCGCTTCGCTCAGTGCTTTTTCTAGATCTGCTTGTTTGCCTTGGCGGATTGCTTTTACGGCGCGATCCAGCATATCCATATAAAGCGAAAAACCGATAGTTTGAATTTGGCCACTTTGTTCATCGCCCAGCAGTTCACCGGCGCCGCGAATTTCCATATCATAGGTTGCCAGCGTAAAACCTGCGCCCAAATCTTCTGCCGCGCTAATGGCTTCAAGGCGTTTTTGTGCATCATCGGTCATTGCGCGGCGATCAGGTGTTAGTAAATAGGCGTATGCCTGATGGTGCGAACGGCCGACACGACCACGCAATTGGTGCAATTGCGCGAGGCCAAATTTATCGGCGCGATTGATAATAATGGTATTGGCGCTGGGAATATCGATACCGGTTTCGATAATGGTGGTGCACACCATAATGTTGAAACGTTTGTGATAAAAATCTGACATTACCCGTTCAAGGTCTCGCTCACGCATTTGTCCGTGGCCAATACCAATGCGCGCCTCAGGAATTAATTCTTGCAGTTCGCGCGCCACCTTTTCAATAGTGTCGACTTCGTTATGCAGATAATACACTTGTCCACCGCGCAAAATTTCCCGCAGTATCGCCTCTTTTATAGTGGCTTCATCGTAGGTGCGCACAAAGGTTTTAACCGATAAGCGCCGCGCCGGCGGTGTGGCGATAATCGATAAATCGCGAATGCCGGCCATCGACATATTTAATGTACGAGGAATCGGCGTTGCCGTGAGCGTGAGAATATCGATTTCCGCGCGCAGGGCTTTGATTTGATCTTTTTGCCGCACACCAAAACGATGTTCTTCATCGATAATTAATAAACCGAGGTCTTTAAATTTAATATCGGGCGATAAAAGTTTATGGGTGCCAACCACTATATCCACTTTGCCTTCCGCTAATCGCTCCAGTACTTGATTCACTTCTTTGGTGGTGCGGAAACGCGAGAGTACCTCAACGGTGATGGGCCAATCGGCAAAGCGATCTTTTAATGATTCATAGTGTTGTTGTGCAAGTAGGGTGGTCGGCGCAAGAATGGCAACTTGTTTACCGCTATGGCTAGCAATAAATGCCGCACGCATAGCGACTTCTGTTTTACCAAAACCAACATCGCCACACACCAAGCGATCCATAGGTTTGGATGAGAGCATGTCCTCCATTACAGCTTCAATTGCGCGCTGCTGATCTGCAGTTTCTTCAAACGGAAAGCTTGCAGAAAAAGCTTCATAAGCAATTTTAGGGTCGGGAAATTTATGACCTTTGCGTGCGGCGCGGCGCGCGTAAACTTCCAATAATTCCGCGGCAGTGTCGCGAATTTGTTCGGCGGCTTTACGGCGTGCTTTTTGCCATGATTCGCTGCCAAGTTTATGCAGTGGCGCCAGATTATCTTCAGCACCGCCATAGCGGCTGATTAAGTGTAGACTAGTTACCGGAACATACAGTTTGGCTTCATCAGCGTATTCCAGTGTTAAAAACTCGTTGGTTTGATTGTCGATGGTGATAGTTTCCAAGCCGCGATAGCGGCCGACACCGTGATCGATATGTACCACCGATGCGCCGATTTTTAATTCGGTAAGGTTTTTAACCACCAAATCAGCATTGTCTTGCGTTTGTTTGCGGCGGCGCTGTTGTTGAATGCGCTCACCAAATAACTGCGCTTCGGAAATTAGCGCAATTTTAGGCTTGGTTTGTAGTAATCCTTGTTCAAGGGGTGCAACGGTGATTGCGAGCTTTTCGTTGTGAGTAAGAAAGTCGTGCCAGCTATCTACTGTTGTTGGACGAACACGAATGCGGCCCAATAATTCCAGTAAGGTTTCCCTGCGCCCAGCCGATTCAGCACAAAATAAAACCTTGCCATCAAATTCCATTAAAAAAGCTTGAATCGCGGCGAGCGGATTCTCCGCTTGCGCGCGAATCGGCAGTGAGGGTGTGGCGGCGGTGGCGAAATTGTAGTTGCCGGGCTTTTCTTCCAGCGCTGCAGATTCTATAAAGGTGCGCGGGTAATTTTTGAGGTTGCCAAAAAATTCATCAATCGCCAGATAAATATCCCGTGGTGCGAGCAGTGGGCGCAACGGATCTACACGGCGGCTTTCATAGCGGCGCAATAATTCGAGCCAAAAATTTTCGGCAGATTTTTCAATATCGCCCAGCGCATAAATTTGGGTATTAGTCGGCAAGTAGTCAAACAGCGTGCTGCAGGCATCAAAAAATAACGGCAGATAATATTCAATACCGGGTGGCGATATGCCCGCGCTGACATCTTGAAAGACTGGACATGCTTTGTGGTTGACATCAAAGCGTTCGAGCCACTTTTGTTTAAATAGGCCAATGCCGGTTTTGTTGAGAGGAAATTCTTTTGCTGGGAGCAATTGAATTTTATCGACCTTGTCGATAGTGATTTGGGTTTCCGGATCAAAGGTGCGCAGGGTTTCGATTTCGTCATCAAATAAATCGATGCGATAGGGCAGCTCGCTGCCCATGGGGAAAATATCCATCAGCGAACCGCGCACTGCAAACTCCCCGTGCTCGTAAACCGTGTCGACGCAGTGATAGCCCGCACGCTCCAGATTGTGGCGCAATTGATCGGCGTCGAGTTTTTCGCCAACTGAAACCATCAAGCTATTGCCAACCAAATAGGATTGCGGCATGAGTCGCTGCAGTAGCGTGGTTACCGGAACAACGAGAATCCCCTGTTTTATGCCGGGCAATTTATAGAGCGTGCTTAAGCGCTCGGAAATAATGTCCTGATGCGGGGAGATAGTGTCGTAGGGCAAGGTTTCCCAATCGGCGAGATGTAATACCGGCAGTGGATCTTGCCCTTTTGCAAAAAATGAAAGTTCGGTTTCCATCCGAATTGCGGCACTGGTGTCGGCAGTGACTACCAGGCTTAGGCCTTGGTAGGCCTTGGCGGCATTTACAATCGTAAGTGCTTGGGCGCTACCAAAGAGCTGGCCCCAATAGTGTCGGTTGCCGGACTTGCTCGATATGGGGGGATTACTTGGGAGTTGCTGAGTCATAAAGCGTTTAATAATTATGCATGCAAAAGGTGGGGGCATTTTACCTGTGTTACGCGGCTTCTTGGGGGATCAATATGTAAATAAAAGCTCACCCAGTATTTAATAACATGCTTAATTAACAATGACTGTAAATGAGAAGTATTTCCATTGGTGTTTTTATTGGTTGGAATATGGGCAAAAAGAAATAGAATTCCAGGAAAACGCGAGTAAAAGCTGCATCAAATCAATGCATTGCTATGGTGCTTGGTGTAGGTGGCGTTTATAATTCGCGGGTTTTACTAGGGCTTACCAAAACTTCTCAAAAATCAATCTCTTGTGTGTACTTTGCGCTGTTTGGTGCGGACGTCGGCGCAAGTTGTTAGATGAAAGTTACTGGCTCTATGCTCCAGTGGTTTATTTACAGCGTAAATAGGTACTGGCGCGACTCGCATCAAGCACGTCCTCCACAAAGTCTTGTCCAGTTCCCGCCAGGAAGTAACTGGACAATGACAGCTGGTTTATCGCTTGCTGCATCCTCATGGCCTGGGTTACCAGGTTCACATCCACACGAACGACTAGGCAGAGACGTATGATAAAGATTCGTCGAGGATTGGATTTGCCCATTACCGGCAGCCCCAATCAATCTATTGAAGATGGCCCACAGGTTCGCCAAGTAGCTTTAATCGGGTTTGATTACCATGGTATGAAGCCCACTATGGCGGTACAGGTTGGTGATAAGGTTAAACTTGGTCAGGAACTGTTTTCTGATAAAAAGACGCCCGGTGTTATCTACACGGCTCCAGCATCAGGCACTGTTAGTGCAATTAATCGCGGTGATCAGCGTGTATTCCACTCAATTGTTATTGATGTGGAAGGCAATGATGCAGTCGAGTTTGCCAAGTATTCGGCGGCTGATTTAGCTGGTTTGTCGCGTGAAAACGTGCAACAAAATTTAGTGCAATCCGGTCTTTGGACTGCATTGCGTACGCGTCCTTTCAGCAAGGCTCCCGCGTTGGATTCAAAACCCAGCTCGATTTTTGTGCAGGCGATGGATACCAATCCACTTGCCGCTAACCCACAAGTGATCATCGCTAGTAAAAAAGAAGCGTTTGCTAATGGTTTGACGGTGTTGGCGCGCTTGACCGAGGGTAAAGTGTTTGTTTGTCACGCCGAAGGTGCAGATCTTCCCAAAGGGCAGGGCAGCAATATTGTTGCTGAAACTTTTGCTGGCGTTCATCCCGCGGGCAACTCGGGTACGCATATCCATTTCCTTGATCCGGTAAGTGCGCATAAAACCGTATGGACTATTGGTTATCAGGACGTGATTGCTGTTGGCGAGTTGTTTACTACCGGTCAATTAAATGTTGAACGCGTGGTTGCGCTTGCTGGCCCACAAGTTGAGCGTCCGCGTTTGGTCCGCACTCGCATCGGCGCGAGCTTGACTGAATTGACTCAAGGTCAAACTAAGTCCGGTGAAAATCGTGTTATTTCCGGTTCGGTATTTGGTGGTCGTCGCTCTCATGGTCATTTGAGTTTCCTTGGCCGTTTCCATAGCCAAATCAGTGTGCTACTTGAAGGTCGCGAGCGCGAAATGCTCCATTACCTGCGTGCTGGTACGAATAAGTTTTCGGTAATGGGAATTTATTTGTCTAAGTTGCTGCCAGCAAAAGTCTTCAACTTTACGACTTCTGCTAATGGCTCCGAGCGCGCTATGGTGCCGGTCGGCTCTTATGAGAAGGTAATGCCTCTGGATATTCTGCCAACTCAATTGTTGCGCTCATTAATCGTGGGTGATACCGAAGCGGCACAACAACTGGGTTGTCTGGAGCTGGACGAAGAAGATTTGGCATTGTGCACGTTCGTGTGCCCTGGCAAATATGAATACGGTCCAATCCTGCGTAATAACCTTACACGCATTGAGCAGGAGGGCTAATTGATGAGTCTGAGAAAATTACTCGATAGTATTGAGCCGCATTTTCATAAGGGCGGTAAATATGAAAAGTGGTATTCACTTTATGAAGCTATAGATACCGGGCTTTTCAAGCCGGCTGATGTCACTAAATCTACTTCTCATGTGCGCGATGGCATTGACCTGAAACGTATCATGATCACTGTGTGGCTGTGTGCTTGGCCAGCAATGATTTTTGGTATGTACAACGTTGGTTTGCAAGCAAATACCATTTTAGCTGCGACAGGTGCAACGGGTATCGATAATTGGCATGGTGCTTTGACTGCGATGTTTGCTGGTCATAACCCTGACAGCATTTGGGACAACTTGGTACTGGGTGCTGCTTACTTCCTCCCTATATACGCAACCGTGTTTATTGTCGGTGGTTTTTGGGAGGTATTGTTTGCTACCACGCGCGGTCATGAAGTTAACGAAGGTTTCTTTGTGACCTCTATCCTGTTTGCCTTGACCTGCCCGCCTGATTTGCCTTTGTGGCAAGCGGCTTTGGGTATCAGTTTTGGTGTGGTAATTGGTAAGGAAGTATTTGGCGGTACTGGTAAAAACTTCCTCAACCCTGCACTGACTGGTCGTGCATTCTTGTTCTTTGCTTATCCGGCAGAAATGTCAGGTGAGGCGGTTTGGACTGCAGTCGATGGTTATACCGGTGCAACTACGCTTTCTATTGCTGCTCAGCAGGGTATGGATGCTGTAATCAATCAAGTGAGCTGGATGGATGCGTTTATCGGTTTTGAACATGGCTCGATTGGTGAAACGTCCGCATTGGCATTAATGATCGGTGGTGTTGCGCTGCTGATTATGGGTATAGCGTCAACTCGTATTGTTCTAGGCGTTTTGGCTGGTGCCATATTAACCACGCTGCTTTATAACTGGGCCGGTTCTGCCAGTAGTAATCCGATGTTTCAAATGCCGTTTTGGTGGCACTTGGTAATCGGTGGCTTTGCCTTCGGTTTGTTCTTTATGGCTACCGATCCCGTATCTGCTTCTATGACTGATACAGGCAAGTGGATTTATGGCGCGTTAATTGGCTTCATGGTAATTACAATTCGTGTCGTTAACCCAGCGTATCCAGAGGGCATGATGTTAGCAATTTTGTTTGCGAACATGTTTGCACCTACCATCGACTACTTCGTCGTTCAATCTAACATTAAGCGGAGGCTGGCGCGTGGCTAACCAACAATCAGCAAAATACACAATCATGGTCACCTTGATCATGTGCATTGTGGCCTCTATTTTGGTGGCAAGTTCTGCGGTATTGCTTAAGCCTGCCCAGGTTGCCAACAAAGCACTCGACTTTAAAACCAACGTACTCAAAATTGCGGGTATCTATGATCCGGCACAATCTATTGAGGCTCAATTTGAAAAAGTTGAAGTTAAAATCGTTGATCTGAGCACCGGTAAATTTACCGGTGCAATTGCAGATGTAGAGAAATTTGATCAGACCGCTTCTGCTAAAAAATCAGATTTGTCAGAAAAGCTTTCGCCTGAAGTCGATATTGCCAAGATCATCCGTCGCGAAAACTTTGCCAAAGTGTTTTTGGTAAAAGATGAAAATGGTTTGTCCAAAGTAATTCTGCCTGTGCGTGGTTATGGCCTATGGTCAACCATGTCTGGTTTTATCGCGCTGGATAAAGATTTAAATACCATTCTGGGTTTTGGTTTTTACGATCAAAAAGAAACTCCGGGTTTGGGTGGCGAAGTTGATAATCCCAAGTGGAAACAATTGTGGATTGGCAAGCATGTCTACTCAGAATCTGGCAGTGTGAAATTGAGTGTAGTTAAAGGTCACGTTGATGATTCAACTCCAGATGCCAACTATAAAGTTGATGGTTTATCTGGCGCAACCTTAACCAGTGATGGTGTTAGTAGATTAGTGAAATTTTGGATGGGTGATAATGGTTTTAAACCCTTCTTAATCAACCTGAAAAACGGAGAGGCTTAATCATGAGCGTCAAAGCAAAAGATCTCCTTATTAAACCTATTTTTGAGAATAACCCCGTTATTCTGCAAATTTTAGGTATTTGCTCTGCATTGGCCGTAACCTCAAGTGTTAAGGTGAGTTTGGTCTTGGCGATAGGTTTGACGTTGGTGTCTGCGTTTTCAAACTTTTTCGTATCCTTGATGCGTAATTATCTGCCGAGTAGTGTGCGTATTATCGCGCAGATGATTGTGATTTCCGGTTTGGTAATTATCGTTGACCAAGTATTGAAAGCGGTGGCCTACGATGTAAGCAAACAACTATCGGTATTCGTGGGCTTGATTATTACCAACTGTATCGTGATGGGACGTACTGAAGCGTTCGCATTAAAAAACCCTCCTATTCCCAGCTTTTTGGATGGTATCGGTCACGGATTAGGTTACTCGGTATTGTTGATCATCGTTGCCACATTCCGTGAGCTGCTGGGCGCGGGTAAGTGGTTTGGTATGCAAGTGTTGCCAACTATTTCTGAGGGCGGTTGGTACGTCCCGAATGGTTTGTTGCTGTTGCCTCCAAGTGCATTCTTTTTGATTGGGATTATTATTTGGGCTCTGCGTACCTGGAAGAAAAATCAGGTTGAGAAAGAGTCATATAAGATTTCGCCTAACTCCATCAAGACTCAGGAGATCGCATAATGGAACATTTTTTAAGTTTGTTTGTGCGCTCTGTATTTATTGAAAATATGGCGCTGGCGTTTTTCTTGGGCATGTGTTCGTTTTTGGCAATGTCCAAAAAGATTAACGCAGCAATTGGCCTTGGTATTGCGGTAATTGTGGTGCAAACCATTACCGTACCGGCTAACAATCTGATTTTGACTTACCTGTTGAAAGAGGATGCATTAGCTTGGGCTGGCGTCACCGGTATTGACCTGACTTTTCTGAGCTTTATTTCTTTTATCGGCGTGATTGCAGCAATTGTGCAGATTTTGGAAATGGTTATGGATAAGTTCATGCCTGCACTTTACAACGCGCTCGGCGTGTTCTTGCCACTGATTACCGTGAACTGCGTAATCATGGGTGGATCGCTGTTCATGATGGAGCGTGATTATCGCTTCGGTGAAAGTGTTGTTTATGGCTTGGGTTCAGGTGTGGGTTGGGCAATTGCGATTGTATTGCTCGCCGGTATTATTGAGAAAATGAAATATTCCGATGTGCCTGAAGGTCTGCGTGGCTTAGGCATAACCTTTATCACCGTGGGTTTGATGTCATTAGGCTTTATGTCTTTTGGCGGCATTTCCCTCTAAGAGAGACGAGGAATAGAAATCAATGAATATCGAGATCGTATTAGGCGTGGTCATGTTCACCGCAATCATCATCGCATTGGTGGTGGTGATTCTTGTGGCGCGAGCCAAGTTAGTAAATAGCGGCGATGTGCAGATTCTTATCAACGATGAGAAAACGATTACTGTGCCCGCTGGTGGTAAATTGTTGCAGACACTGGCCGCTAACAACGTATTTTTGGCATCTGCCTGTGGTGGTGGTGGTAGCTGTGCGCAATGTAAATGTGTGGTGAATGAAGGTGGCGGTTCAATTTTGCCAACCGAAGAGCCCCACTTTAATCGTCGTGAACAAAAACAAGGCTGGCGGTTGAGTTGTCAGGTTCCTGTCAAGCAAAACATGACTATTCATGTACCGGAAGAAGTGTTTGGTGTTAAGCAATGGGTTACTACTGTTGAGTCCAATCCTAACGTTGCCACTTTCATTAAAGAGCTGACCTTGCGTCTGCCTGAAGGTGAAAGTGTAGATTTCCGTGCGGGTGGTTATGTGCAGCTGGAGTGCCCACCGCATCATGTTAAGTTCTCTGACTTTGATATCGAGCCTGAGTATCGCGGCGATTGGGAGCGTTTTGGTTTCTTTAATCTGGAATCAAAAGTGACTGAGCCAGTTATTCGCGCTTATTCGATGGCAAACTACCCTGAAGAAAAAGGCGTAGTAAAGTTCAATATTCGTATTGCGACTCCACCGCCTAAATCACAAGGAATTGCACCTGGTCAAATGTCTTCATTTGTATTTAGTTTGAAGCCGGGTGATCACATTACAGTATATGGTCCATTTGGTGAGTTTTTTGCCAAGAAGACCAACGCTGAAATGGTGTTTATCGGTGGTGGTGCAGGTATGGCGCCTATGCGTTCTCACATTTTCGACCAGCTGCGCCGCCTGAAAACTGATCGTAAAATGTCTTTCTGGTACGGTGCGCGCTCTTTGCGTGAACTGTTCTACAAAGAAGATTACGACATGCTGCAAGCTGAGAATGAAAACTTCAAATGGCATGTAGCTTTATCTGATCCTCAGCCTGAAGATAACTGGAACGGTATGACAGGTTTTATTCATAACGTACTTTATGAAAACTATCTGAAAGATCATCCGGCTCCAGAGGATTGCGAGTTTTATATGTGCGGTCCGCCAATGATGAATGCTGCGGTGATTAAGATGTTGAAGAGTCTGGGTGTTGAAGACGACAATATTTTACTCGACGATTTCGGCGGTTAATGAAAAGGAAAACGAGGCTGGGTAACCGCCTCGTTTTTTCTTTTGTTGGTTGGTATTTTTAATGTGAACTGAAGGCTTTATGGCCTAGGGGTTAATTATGGCTGTTCTTATAGTTACCTTATTGGTGATGTTATTTGTGGCATTTGCATTGTCAATCAATGTGCTTGCAGGTAGAAGACCTGTATCCGGTTCTTGCGGTGGTGTAGGTAAAGCGTTGGGTGACCCAAATTATGTCTGCGATTTGTGTGGTGGTGACGAAGCAAAGTGTGCTCAAGAAAAAGTAAAGCCATCAATGTCAAAGAGTGACAATAGCGATCTTTCATACGATGCCAGCAAACAAAAGGAATAGTTGTTGCTAGACTAAAGTCATCGCAATCAATCCTGTCATTTGGTTAAGGGGAATAAATTGACTGGTCGTAAAAAATCGGCAGATCACAATTATGATCTTTTAGTTATAGGTTCCGGCCCATCGGGCGAAGCTGCAGCTATAGCGGCGGCCAAGGCAGGAAAGCGAGTCGGAGTAGTAGAGAATAGGGCGGTTGTCGGCGGAGGTTGTGCACATAAGGGAACAATTCCTTCTAAATCACTCCGCCATGTGGTTAAACAAATTATTCAATTCAAAAGTAATAGTTTGTTTCGCGAAATTGGTGATAGTCGCCGCTTAACCTTTCCGCGTGTGTTGCAATCTGCGGCAAAAGTAATTCCTAAGCAAGTCGAGTTGCATACCAGTTTTTATGTTCGTAATCGCGTTAATGTGCATATTGGTCAGGCGTCATTTATTGATACCAATACGGTGAGCTTGCTGCAATTAGATGGTGGCATTGAAATTATTTCTGCTACCAATATTGTGATTGCTACCGGTTCAAGCCCTTATCGCCCCGCAGATGTTGATTTTAATCACCCTCGTGTGTATGACAGCGATACCATTCTGGAAATGCAACATACGCCGCGACATATCATCGTTTACGGTGCCGGAGTTATTGGATGCGAATACGCTTCGATTTTTTCTGGTTTGGGCATGCGGGTTGATTTGATCAATAACCGCGAGCGATTGTTATCTTTTCTCGATGATGAAATCTCTGATGCGTTGAGTTATCACCTGCGCGATAGCGGTGTCACGGTGCGTCACAGTGAAGAGTTTGAAGCGATTGAAGCAAGTGATTCTAGCGTGACTTTATTCTTGAAGTCCGGTAAACGCCTCAAGGCCGATGCGATTCTTTGGTGTAATGGTCGCAGTGGTAATACTGATGCATTGAATCTTGAAGCGGCAGGCCTTACGGCAGATCATCGCGGTAATTTAAAAGTCGATAATTGCTACCGAACAGCAGTTCCCAATATTTATGCGGTCGGTGATGTGGTGGGTTGGCCAAGCTTGGCCAGTGCGTCTTATGGTCAGGGGCGTGCAGTATCGGGTGGTATTTTTGGTGATGGGTGCCAATTGGTGCAAGATGTCCCCACCGGCATTTACACCTTGCCAGAGATTAGTTCAGTGGGCAAAACCGAAACTGAATTAACACAGGCGAGAGTGCCTTACGAAGTGGGGCGCGCCCTATTTAAAAATACAGCTCGCGGTCAAATCAGCGGTGAAGATGTAGGCATGCTGAAATTATTATTTCATGTCGACACCTTGGAAATTCTCGGTGTGCATTGCTTTGGTGCTGAAGCAGCCGAGATTGTGCATATCGGACAAGCGATTATGACGCAGAAGGGCGAGGGCAATAGTATTCACTATTTCCTCAATAATATTTTTAATTATCCCACCATGGCTGAGGCGTATCGTGTTGCTGCACTGGATGGCGTGAATCGAATTAGTCGTCGTTAGTTTGTCTCGGTGACAGCAATAAAAAAGGGCACGAGTGATCGGGCCCTTTTTATTGAGTCAAATTTGTGTATCGCCCAGTGCTGATCTTACTCGGCTGGATTTACCTTTGGGTGAAAGTTTCGCACGCAGTGAATCACCGTATTGCTATCAAAATAAACGGTAAACTCTTGATATTTCCAGCGTGAAATAGGTGGCTGACCTTTAGCGGGAATCTCTTCTAATGGTGCGCCAAACAGCGCTTTAACGCGCTCTTTACTCATGCCTTTGGTTGGCATGTCGATAAGCACTTGGTCTTTGGCTTGCTCACCAACAGGAATGCGAATTTCTACTGCGGTTACGCAATGGATTTGAGTGGCAAATCCCAATGAGCAGGTTAGGGCGATACTAAGGAGTTTGCGCTGAATCATGGCTGATAAAACACCTTGGTGCATGGGTTAACAGTAGGGTTTATTGCAGATAGTGTTGGTTCTTGCGACGTTCGGCCATTTGCGCACGCATGATTTGTTGGCCGATTAACTGCTGTTGCGCATCGGTCACGCTATGAAATTTTGCCGCAATTTGATATTCGCCGGTGTTACTGGGTTCACAGCGAATGATTTTTGCAAAAAGCACCATGCCTGCGTTGCTGGGTAAAAATATCAACCTCAGGGCGATATGGGAGTTGGCTTCTAGATGCCTTGAGCTGCCAAAAGCGATACCGCCTTCACTCAGGTTTACTTGTTTAATCGTTTTGGAGGGAGGCAACGGCTTGGAATCTTGCATCAGTTGTTGGCTGATAATATCTATCTTGCGGTTGAGGTTATGCAAGTACTCCCCAAGTGCGCGGCTGGTATCTTTGATTTGGTGAAATAGGTGAGCGTTGTCATTATCGAGCTTGCGCAACTCGGCAAAGAGTTTGAGTGAGGCCGTATTAGGGAACTGCAATTCAGCCGCAGCGGTATTTGCAGTAATCTCATCAACCTCTTTGAATTCAATGGCGATACTTTCATCAATACGAAAGTAACTACGACGCTCACTCATATCCTGAATCTTCCAAATTTTGTGATGCAGTAAACATAGCACAGCCAGCGATATGTGGCGCAGCTTTATCGAGTGCTCTAGCGGTTTTGCTTGAGCAAATGGAGCCAATTGGGTTTAATGCGCCCATGCTAAAAAACATCCCCCTTTATATCGGCTTGCGCTATACCCGCGCCAAGCGCCGCAATCAGTTTATCTCCTTTATTAGTGCCTTCTCGTTGGTGGGCATGGCGCTGGGGGTTATGGCATTGATTATAGTGCTGTCAGTGATGAATGGCTTTGGTCGCGAAATGCACGAACGTATTCTCAGTGTGATCCCCCACGGTTTTATCGATCAGCTTCCCGCCTTGGATGATTGGCAAGAATTGTCTGCTCAGGTCAACCAACATCCGCAAGTTGTTGCATCTGCCCCCTATATTGCCAGTATTGCCATGGTGGGTTATGCCGGAGGGGTGGAGGCGATAGAGCTGCAGGGCATATTGCCTGAAGCAGAAGCGCAGGTATCAATTGTCGATCAGCGTATGCTGGTTGGTTCGATGGCACAGTTGCAGCCAGGTGAGTACGGCATTGTCATGGGGCGTATTTTGGCTGCCCGATTAATGCTGACACCTGGCGATAAAATCCGCATTATCTCGCCTGAAGTCAATATCACCCCTATGGGTGCTTTTTCCCGTTCGCGCAGTTTTACCTTGGTTGGTCTTTTTGAAGTCGGTGCGCAAGTGGATAATACCTTGGCATTGATTCATGTTCAGGATGCGCAAAAATTTTTGCGCAAGCCGGGGGTGCAAGGGCTGCATGTGAAAACAGACAATATGTTCGCAGCGGCGCAGGTAATGGGTGAACTAAGTGCACAGTTGGGCGATGACTACAGGGTTAAGGATTGGAGTCAAACCCAGGGCAGTTTATTTCAGGCAGTGAAGATGGAAAAAATTGTTATTGGCTCACTGTTGATGATTATTATCGCCGTTGCAGCTTTTAATATTGTGTCCAGTTTGGTCTTGATGGTAGCGGATAAGCGCTCCGATATTGCAGTGCTGCGCACCATGGGCGTCAGCGCACGGCAAATCATGGCGATATTTATTGTGCAGGGCAGTGCGATCGGCTTTTTTGGAACCTTTATAGGGACAGCGATTGGCTGTGTTGTAGCCGCGGCACTAACACCGATTATGAATGCAGTTGAATCACTTTTTGGTATGCACATATTTGATCCAGATGTGTATTTCATCAGCCAATTGCCGTCTGTTCTACTCTGGCAAGATGTTGCATTGATTTGCGGTATCGCATTGCTACTGAGTTTTATTGCCACGCTTTATCCAGCCTATCGCGCCGCACAAATTGAACCGGCCGAGGCGTTGCGCTATGAATAAAAAATCCCCGTTGATCATCCTTGCAATTGCTATACAGGCCCAGTGTTATGAATGATTCCGCTCCTGTTTTAATTTGTCAGCAGGTCAGCAAAAGCTATCGTCAGGGTGCACTTGCAGTCGATGTGTTGCGCAATGTGAATTTCCAGATTCAGTCGCGTGAACGAGTGGCGATTGTCGGTGCATCCGGTTCCGGTAAATCCACATTGTTGAATATCCTCGGCGGGTTGGATGTGCCAGATTCAGGTGAGGTGAGTGTCGCAGGCGAACGTTTATCGCACCTGAGTGCAGATGAGCGCGGTCGCTTGCGCAATCGCAGTTTGGGTTTTGTTTATCAGTTTCATCATTTGTTACCGGAATTTACTGCGCTTGAAAATGTGGCTATGCCGCTGTTGATCGGCAAGCAACCCATGGCCCTTGCCAAACAACGCGCGTTGGAATTATTGACCCGTGTGGGTTTAGCCAAGCGGGTTGATCACAAGCCCTCCGAGCTTTCAGGCGGTGAGCGTCAGCGTGTTGCCATTGCTCGTGCACTGGTGACGAATCCAGCATGCGTATTGATGGATGAGCCTACGGGAAATCTTGATAGCCACGCCGCAGATGCTATTCAAGCCTTGATGTTGGAGTTAAACCAATCAATAGGCACCAGCTTTGTGGTGGTGACACACGATCCACGCTTGGCAGCGCGTATGGACCGTACACTCACGTTAGTCGATGGCGCCTTGGTTGGCGCAGAGGCTAATTGATGTTTAGCCGTTATATCTTTCTGGTCGGTGCGCGCTACGGCATAGCGCAGGGGCGCAATCACCTGGTCTCGTTTATCTCGCGTTTGTCTACCGCAGGTTTAGTGATTGGTGTTGCGCTGTTAATTCTGGTCATGTCGATCATGAATGGCTTTGCTAAAGAGTTGCGCGAAAATATTTTAGGTGTTATGCCGCAGGCGATGATTTATCATCGCTATGCAATTGAACATCCCGAACAGTTAATTTCAGGGTTAAAACAGCATCCACGTGTTGTGGCTGCATCGCCTTATGTGCAGTTGCATGGATTGCTCGGCTACCAAAAAAATGTAGCACCGGCCATTATTTTTGGAATAGATGCTACTCAAGAAGCATCAACTTCGAAGCTGCCAGAATTTTTACCGCCGGACACTTTGGCAAAATTAGCCGTCGCTGAGGCGGGTATTGTGATTGGTCGTGGTGTTGCTGAAAAACTGCAGGTTGCAGAAGCAGATACGATCAGTCTGATTATTCCGGTTGAAGATAATTCGTCACCGCGTATCAAAGTCGTGACCGTACTCGCTATTCTCAACACCCATACCGAGATAGATAACACGCTTGCCTTGATGGATATTAATGTCGCCGCCGAACTGTCGGGTTTCCCTGGCCAGATTACGGGCGTGCGTTTAAAAGTGGATGACGTATTTGCAGCGCCGGAGGTCGTGCGCGACATAATGAATACGCTGCCGCCGGATTATTACGGTTCCAGTTGGATGCGCACACACGGCAATGTCTACCAGGCGATTCAAATGTCAAAAAATATGGTCGGCATGTTGTTGTTCTTAATTATCGCAATTGCTGCGTTTAATCTCGTGTCTACGCTTATTATGGTAGTGGTTGATAAGCAAGGTGATATAGCGATACTGCGTACCATGGGCGCATCCACCGCAGAAATTATGGCCATTTTTATGGTACAGGGCGGTTTGATTGGTTTGATTGGTACATCAATAGGTCTGGTGTTAGGTGTGACATTGTCCTATTTCGTTACGCCTATGGTGCAATGGATTGAGAAAATTTTTAGCGTTCAGTTTTTACAATCCGATGTCTATCCTATTACCTATCTGCCATCAGAATTGGTTGTGGGCGATATCGCTAAAGTGGTTATCACTGCGCTACTGATTAGTTTTTTTGTAAGTCTTTATCCTGCGTGGCGTGCTAGTAAGATTCAACCGGCAGATGCTTTACGTTATGAGTAGCAATACACGGGACTTTATTTTCAATTTTTATAGCTGAAATTGTTAGTTGGTTCCCGTTTTGAAGTGATGATTACTTGCGCTGCATAAAATATGTACTTATTCTCCATCCCGTGGCTGTCTTGATGTAAGTTTGTCTCCCTCCTATACCTGAATTTTCCCGATGCCAGGCGTTGTTTTTATTGTTAGGGAAGTAGTGTGTACGAAAATGACAACGTTGACAGTCGCTGATTGACGAATATAAAAGGTTTTAGCCTTATGCAACAGCCAGTGACAGTGAGAGAGTTTTGTTGCGGTTCGTCAGCTCCATTTCCTTAACTAACGATAAATAAAGGATAAATAACGTCGATGAAAAAAATAATCTCTTTGGGCGCACTGGTCAGTGCGGCCCTTTTATCTACCGAAGTCTTGGCAGTAAATTGCACAGGTTTACCGCAATGGAATAGTGGCAGTGTCTATACCCAAGGCAATAGGGTGCAACATTTAAATCGCGGATACACCGCTAATTATTGGACTCAAGCAAATAACCCAACCACGTCGTCCGGCCAATGGCAGCACTGGACCGACAATGGTACATGCGATGGCGCTACATCTAGCGCAGCTCCCAGTTCCAGTGTTGCCCCTAGTTCCAGTGCGCCGAGTAGTTCACGCTCATCAGTGCCCAGTTCGATCGCGCCAAGCAGTATTTCCTCTTCTTCAATAGCGAGTGTTGGTTCCTGCCCAGTGTTTGTTGCTGGCACTACTTACGCTGCGGGTGCAGTAGTTACCAATGCTGGTGGAGTTTTTACTTGCCAGATTCCGGGTTGGTGTTCGTCCACTGCTACATGGGCTTATGCTCCGGGTACAGGTACTTATTGGCAGCAGGCGTGGACGGCTGGTGGTAATTGCCCTGGTATCAGTGCATCAAGTACAAGTACTTCTCGCTCCAGCTCCAGCAGTTTTGTTCCATCAACAAGCTCATCCAGTGTGAGTACTTCCCGCTCCAGTACTTCATCAGTAAGTAGCAGTTCGGTGGCGCCGGGCAATGCGAGAGATTTGGTGGGTTACTGGGAAAATTGGCATTGGCCAATGGAAGAGATGACCTCAATTCCAAATTACACTGTGTTAAATATTTCGTTCCCGCGTATCAATGCAGATGGTTCACTTTTCTTGGGCAATGAAGGTGGATATCAAAACAATCCAACAGCACAACAAATTGCCGCCGCAAAAGCACAAGGCAAAAAAGTGTTGCTATCAATTGGTGGCGCTAACGCAACTTTTGTGCTCAATAACCAAACTCAGGAAGATAATTTTGTAGATTCCTTCATTGCGATCAAGGATCAGTTTGGTCTGGATGGTATTGATATTGATACAGAAAAAGGTTTGCACACCAATCCCAATGCACAAATCAGCCTGACTAATCCGCAATACTCGGCAGATTACCTTGCGCGTGCAATCAAACGTTTGAAAGCGCGTTATGGTGCAAGCTTCTTGCTGACTATGGCTCCGGAAACGGCTCACACCATTGGCGCTAACCTTGCCAATAATTGGTTGGGGCAATACAACTGGGGCGTGTGTTTACCGCTGATGAACGTGTTGCGCGATGATATTAGTTGGGTACAGATGCAGTACTACAATACGGGTTCCATGCCAGGTAAAAATGGTCAGTTCTACAATGCGGCGACTCAAGATGGTTTGGTTGCCTGGACCGAAGCCTTGATTGAAGGATTCTCGATTGGCAGCACAGGCGTTAGTTATCTTGGCTTACCGGCCAACAAAATTATTATTGGATTGCCTGCTTCATCATCACCAACGGCTGCGGGTAGTGGTTACACCAATCCAACCGTTGTGAAAGCGGCGATGCGCTGCTTGCGCTCTGGTGATTGTGGAAACGGCTACAAACCAGCAAAAACCTATCCGGATTTGCGCGGCATCATGGCGTGGTCAACTTATGAAGATTATTTGACCAACTATGCTTTCTCTAATAGTTTGAGAAATTGTGCGATCTTGAATCAATGTAATTAATTGATGCTTAAAAAATCCCACTCATTGCGAAATGAGTGGGATTTTTTTTGCCGTGTTATCTTGCGCTGAAAATATTTAATCTACTGCGGGAGTATTTGGAGTCTGTTGGCCCCGATAGAAAGGCTGCCATTTGAAATCAGTTGCTGAGCGCCATAACCATTCAATAGGACCATAATGGAAATATGTTAACCACCAGCGACAAAATAGTATTTGGAATCCAAAAACTACAAAGCATAAAAGTGCGTTCGTAGCGGGTGAGGTTTTGGTAAACAATCCCAAGCCGACATTAAAGAAAATAAAAACACCGATAAGCGTTTGCATCAAATAACTGGTTAACGCCATTTTGCCAACAGCGGCAAGCGGTTTTAACCTCGCTGCCCACTGGGGTTTTAGCATCATGAGGCTAATGCCGGTGATGTAGATAAGTGTGAGGCTGGCATTAAAAAATTCTAACATAAATCCGCCCAGCCATCCTGCAATAGGTGTTTTTTCCACATCGATCTTCAACACAAATACGGCGATTGCGAAGGTGATACCCAATAACAGCGTGATAGCTAATGCCCAGCTACTTTTTTTCAAAACCTTGCTAAAGAGCGCGGCTTGATTTGCGATGCTCTCAAACCATTGCATGCGTCCGACAAACATACCTAATAAAAAGAAGCCAAAGGTGATAAGCAATCGCCCGCTGTTTATTTGATAAATGAATTTATCGCGCATGGCGGAAATATTGTGCTTTATCATCTCGGCGAATGAGCCTTCGCTTAGGATCGCGTAATATTCTGCGCCTGCTGTTTTCTGGTCAAAATCCAGCAGGGTTAACTCGTTACGTAGCAGAATTGAAATGAGTTCGGCGAGTTTGGTGGGAATATTTAGTACCAGTAGTGCACCTATAATAAGCAGCGCTTTGTTGCTGAGGTTGCGCAAAAATAGCAGCAAGAATCCAAGTGGAACGTAAATCGATAAAATGTCTGCGCGCCAAAAGGTGTGATGCAATAAACCAATGATGCCCAAAATAATTAAACGCCAGCCGAAGCGGCTAACCACTGGTTCATGACGGTTGATGAGTCCTTGAATTTGGATATAAAAACTCAAACCAAACAGAAATGAAAAAATGGCAAAAAACTTACTGAGGATAAAAATCATGTAAGTTCCAATGGCGATGCCACTGCCGAGGTCTTTATAAAGTTGGTAGGTCTCTTGTGGCAGTGGGCCAGCGGCATACCAAAAAATCATATGCGCATAGAGAATTCCAAAAAGGGCAAAACCACGCAGGACATCCAGTGTCACTATTCGATCCATTTTTTGTGGTGGCTGTATAAAGGTGTTGGATGCTGTCATAGGTGATTCCTTGCGCCGCTGGTAAAACCGGTCGCTAATGACCGGCGATTGAGAAATGTATGGTTGAGACACCATATCGCCTTGTTTTGGATTCAGTTGTTTTATTATTTTTTATAAATGACTAGTTAAACTGCAATTCTCGCGGTAACTCTACAATGACCGGCTGTTTGGTACTGGGGCAAACAAACTCAAGGCGATAGGCCAATAACTGTAAGCCGGAAGAGGATTTGGTGCCGTACAGTTTATCGCCCACAATCGGGTGGCCGATGTTGGCAAGATGACGGCGAATTTGATGTTTGCGACCCGTTTCGATATGCACATCGAGCAGTGTTTTATTATTCTCCACGCGCAACTTTTTGATATGAGTAATTGCGGATTTACCATCCAGTTCATTACTCAGCGTCTTACCCTCAGCGGGTAGGTCGCAACCATCCACCACCCAGGCTTGATAAAACTTACGCATATCGCGCGCTTGAAACAGGGCGGATAATTTCGCGGCACTTTGGCTGTCGTGTGCGAGAATAATTAACCCCATCGCATCGGCATCCAAGCGATGCACTAAAAAACATTCGCGTTGGCGCTGGCCGTCATTCGGTTGGCCATTCACTTCAACCCACCGTAAAATGCTACAGTGGTCGCCCCATTGGGAACCTTGGGAGAGCATGCCCGCAGGCTTGAACCAAATACTGTAATTGCCGCCGTCGTAAATCAGATTGGCACTTTCAGGTTTGCGTGCAAGCACCTGCTCATCGTAAAAAAATTGGATTTTAGAACCCTTGTACAGCACCTTGGTGGCGCGGCGTAAGCGCAGTGTTTTGCCTTTGAGTGTCCACCAGACGGCACCTTTGTTCATGGCATCTTTAATGCGCTGCTTGGACAGGCCAGTGCCTTCGGCTAACAAATCCAGCGCGGTTTGTTCGGCTTTAGTCACGGTGAATTCGAATTTTTGCGGTATTTCAAATGAAGTATCAGACATTATTTAGCTTTAATTAAGTGAGAAAATTGTGGCGGTAAAGGCAACTATTTATAAAGCGAACCTGAGCGTATCGGATATGGATCGCAATGTGTTTGGCGATTTTAATTTGACTATCGCCCTACATCCTTCAGAAACCCTTGAGCGCATGATGGTGCGTATTCTAGCCTTTTGTTATCGCGCTGCGGAAAATTTAACCTTTACCAAAGGTTTGTCTTCCATGGAGGAACCGGATTTATGGCTGAAACACGACAACGGCACGATTCTGGAGTGGATTGAAGTAGGTCAGCCAGCGCCAGATCGCTTGAAAAAAGCCTCGGGTCAGGCACAGTCCGTTCAATTGTTTAGTTACGGCCGCGGCATGGATGTCTGGTGGAAAACCAACAGCGCGGCTATTCGCGCTCTACCCAAGGTGAGCATCCATTATTTTGCTGCCGACGAATTACAGGCGTTAACTGCGCTCGCGGATAAAACGATGAATCTCTCAGTGACGATTACTGAATCCATCGCCTATGTTTCTACCGCGACAGACAGTGTGGCGATTACCCTACGCGAGATGGAGTAGCTGAAATGACCATACCTAACATGCCCTTATCAAATATGAATGCGCCTTTGCTGGCGATTGTGGATATTACCCTCGATAACGCCCAACAATTTTTAATTGATGAATCCTTTAATCGTCCTGTTGTCGTCGATTTTTGGGCCGACTGGTGTGGCCCCTGTAAAAATTTAATGCCAGTGTTGGAAAAACTTGCCAACGAATATGCGGGCGCTTTTTTATTGGCAAAGGTCAATGCAGATGATCAGCAAATGATTGCATCGCAATTTGGTGTGCGCAGTTTGCCCACAGTTATGGTGATGCAAAATGGTCAGCCAATCGATGGTTTTACTGGCGCTTTACCTGAGGTGCAAGTGCGTGAATTGCTGGCCAAGTATTTGCCCAAAGCGTGGGAGGCGCCGCTACATCAAGCGCAAGCGCTAATGGCGGCAGAGAATTTTGCCGACGCATTACCTTTGCTGCGCGAGGCACATGAAGCATCGCAACAATTGGCGAGTATTGCGCTGTTAATGGCGCAGTGTCATGTGGCGCTTAATCGAACTGATAATGCAGAAGCGATTTTATCCACGATTAAAATGACCGATCAGGATGCACTTTACGAACAGTTAACTGCACAAATAGCACTGAAAAAGCAGGCTGCCAAAACACCGGAATTAGCTGCATTGGAAAATGCTTATGCCGCAGCACCGCAGGATTTAACTCTGCGTTATCAATTGGCTTTGCAGTATCAGCAAGAATCTTTATATCGCCCTGCGTTGGAGCACTTATTGGATATTATTCGCACTGAGCGCAATTTTGCCGAGGGTGAGGCGCGCAAAACTTTTACCGCAATTATTGCTGTGTTAGGAAAGGCGGATCCACTAGCGATAGAGTTTCAGCGCAAGTTATTTACCTTGCTTTACTAGCCTTTACCTCATGGTAAATGGTCGCTGCCAGCAAAAGTGGGTACACTGAACACCTGTAAAAAAACCGTAACGTGAGCGCCCCAAGAGGGCCAGCCCCTTAATGGCAGCCACCATGCTGCTAGAGGATTATGATAGACAATGAGTAAGCGCTATTCCCTGATCGCATTCCTGGCCATCTGTTTGGCTTTGTTCGGGTGTGGCAAAAACAGTCAGGACGCGACTCCCTTGCCCGAGTTTTGTACAAAAGACGGTTCGCGGCTTTATATTAAGCAAGGCAAACTCCGTATGGAGATTATGCCTAAAGTGGCTGGGCGCGTTTCGTCATTGCGATACGATGGCCATGAGCTGCTGGTGACCGATGCTGATCAAAGTAATATCACTGATTGGGGCACGGTATTTTGGTCTAGCCCTCAAGCTGAGTGGAATTGGCCTCCGATCGATACCCTTGATAGTAAACCTTACTCGCTAACAACGGATGATGAGCGTGTGGTGTTAACCAGTGAAGTGGATAAAAAAACTGGCTATCAATTTACCAAAACCTATCTACCTACTGGCGATGATCGTATCGCCGTAACTTACCGCATCACCAATCACAGCGATCATGAAAAAAATGTTGCTCCGTTAGAAGTGACGCGGTTACCTCCGTCGGGTGATTTATTTTATCCGCGCGGTGACTCTGACCCTATTAGTGGCATTTTTTATCCGTTGGATGTGCAAAATATTGGTGAGCTGACCTGGTATCACTACGACGCAAAAAAAATTCGCACCGATCATCACAAGGTGATGCAAGATGGCAAAGAAGGTTGGGTTGCCTATGTCGATAAAGGCTATTTGCTAGTCAAGGAGTTTGCTGATAACCCTCCCACCGCTATAGCCACGGGTGAGCGGGAAATAGAAATATTTGCACACGTAGAGCATATTTTCATTGAGATGAAGCAGCAGGGCGCTGTAGTGGCGCTGGCACCAGGAGAGTATCTGGAGTGGACAGTGATTTGGCATGTGAAAAAACTGCCAAATGATTTAGCAAAAAATCCTGAACCTCAAGCGCTTGCTGCCTATGTGCGCAGTTTGCTGTAAACAGCTTGGATTGAAAGTTTAAAAAATCGCCGCGTATTTTAGCGGCGATTTTTTTTGGTTTTTAAACGACGAATGCGATCAGCTTCTTCTTTTTCGATTCGTTTTTTCTCGTCTTCTGCTTTGGCGGTCGTCACTTCAATTTGCGTCATTTCCGGCGTTTCCCAGCTAATTGGCCCGAGTAACCCCGCACGTATTTCGGTGATTAATATGGACGACACTTTTTGCAGATCCACGCCGCCACCTTTGCGCGTGCAGCCGCGTTTTATGCCGATGGCATCGAGCACTTCCAAATCTGATTCCGGCAATTCTGCCAAGCCATAGCGTGTTTTTAATGCATCTGGATAAACTTTTAACAAATACTCAGCGGCATAAAGGGCGATATCAGCGTAATCAAACACCGTGTCTTTTATCGCACCGGTAATGGCAAGGCGATAGCCGCAGGAGGGGGGTGATAATTTAGGCCACAAAAATCCAGGGGTATCGGTTAATAAAATACCATTTTCCAATTTGATTTTTTGTTGTGCTTTAGTCACACCGGCTTCGTTGCCGGTTTTAGCGATAACGCGCCCGGCAAGGGTATTGATAATGGTGGACTTGCCTACGTTGGGAATACCCATAATCATTGCGCGTGCAGGGCGGAGATCGCGCTGACGCTCGCTAACTAAACTGGTGCACACATTTAATAAATTGCGAATTTGCTCCGGGCGCTGCTGGCTCACCGGTAGAGCTTTTACACCGGCTTCCTGCTCCATTTTTTCCACCCACAGCGCGGTAATCGCCGGATCGGCCAAATCGGCTTTGTTGAGTAATTTAATGAGTGGTGTATCGCCGCGCAAACTTGGCACCAGCGGATTTTCACTGGAGAAAGGAATGCGTGCGTCAATCACTTCAATTACCACATCCACATGGGGCATGACTTCCGCAATTTCTTTGCGGGCCTTGTGCATATGACCGGGGAACCAATTAATAGTTGACATGATTTACTCGAAGGAGAATTTAAAGCGTATCCAGCGGTTCACTGGAATCGAAATGATGCAGTAATAGACACTCGTCATCGGACTCGCTTTCGCAAATGACAACCGAAACCGGCGCGATGATAGTGGCGTAACTGGCGTCTTGATACAGGCACTCGTTGAGCGCCTGCCAAAGTGGAGCGGGAAACTCAGTAAAAAAATTGAAGCTTAAATAGAGTTTGCCCTTTTCTTCAATTGCGTCCACTTCGGGTGAGCGAATCCCGCGCACGCGCTGCAAAAACGCGTCGCGATCAAATTCGCGGCTGTATTTGGGTTGGATTTGAATGCTGATGCATTGCATTGGCGGATCCTCGAGTGCAATTGCGGCGATTATACAGAAAGCGCAAGCCAATCACCTTGAATAACTCGGGGCATATCCAAGCAGGTGGGTTGTTAAGAAGGATTAATCTTCCGCCGCCCCATTTAGGCGGTAACCGGTTTCAGCTATGATGCGGCCTTCTTTTTCTCCCTTCGGTAAAATCTGTGTCTTCTCCTTTATTCCGCCCGATTGCGCTGGGTCTATATCTTTTGTTTTTTACGGCGGGGGTGGTGGGTGCTCTGGTGTTGCCCACCTTTAGTTTGTTTCTTGCCAAAGAAATTGGTGTGCGTCCGCTGTTGGTTGGTTTGGCATTTGCGGGAATTGCCTTGGCGAGTATCGGCTACAACCATTGGCTGGGGCACTGGTCGGATAAGCTTGCCGATCGCCGCCCGCTGGTGATTATTTGCTGTTTGCTCGGCACGCTTGCCTGCGCAATTTTTGCGTTATCGCGCAATTATTGGCTGGTGGCTTTTACTGCCGTGTTTTTACTCAGTTTGTCGATGGTGTCTTTTTCGCAAATTATGGCCTACAGCCTGGATTACGCCGAAGCTGAAATTCCAGCTGAGCGCATTCCGTTATTCAATGCCATCATGCGTGCGCAAATTGCTTTTGCATGGGTGGCGGGGCCGCCAGCCGGTTTTTTGTTGGCGACTTATTTTGGTTTTGATGTGAGTTACGGTATTGCTGCGCTGTTGTATGTGTTGGTTGCCATCGCGAGTGTTAAATTATTACCGCGGTTGCCGGAAAAAAATAAGCCGGTGAATGTTGCCGGTGAGCGTGTAGCGCTGCCACCTTTATCGCCGTCGATTAAACAATCGCTCTGGTTGTGTGCAATTGCATTTTCGGTATTGTGGGGCGTAAATAATGCCTATCTTATTAGCTTGCCAATTCACCTGAAGGATAATTTGCACCTAGATGCCTACTGGATGGGGTGGGTGATGGGTACTACTGCCGCATTGGAAGTACCCTTTATGTTATTGGCTGGGCACTATGCCAGCCGTTTCCGTTTGATTAGTTTGGTGCGCTGTGCGGGTATTGCTGCATTGTTGCTTTATATCGGCATTTATTTCGCGAGTGAGTTGTGGCACTTGTTTGTGCTGCAAATTTTTAATGCGATTTTTATCGGTGTTTTAGCGGGGTTGGGCGTGTCAGTTATTCAGGACCTGATGCCGGGGCGCTCGGGGGGCGCTTCAGCGCTCTACACCAATACCACACACATCGGCAATTTGTTGAGCAGTTTAATGGTGGGCTTGGTGGCGGATTATTATGGTTACCATCAGGTGTTTTTAGTTAATATCCTGCTGGTTTTTGTGGCTATTTGGGTGTTTGGTAAAGTGAAAACCTCGCGCGAATTGGCGCAGAGCAGCGGTTGATGCAGTGATTAATATATCGCTGTGCTGATTAATCTATCGCTGCGCTTTAATCTTCATCTTCATTTAATAGTTTTTCCAAATCTTCCACGCTCATTGCAAACAGGCGGTGACGCAATTCGCGCTCTATTTGCGGCATCATGCTCAGCATTACCTCTTCAACTAAATATTGACGAGGTTTATTGACCTTATGGGCAATATTTTTGGTGGAGCTGATAATTTTTTTTGCGGTTTCGTATTCGAATAGCGGTGGCGGGTTGTTGCCGTGCAGGCGTTCGCGAATGTGTTGCGGCAAAAATGGGTTTTCGCCGCTGGCTTTGGCCAGTGGGCGATGATCGTTGTGCGGCGTGTGAGTGCCGCTTAAATGCGCGCTAAAGCCTTCCCTTTTGTGTTCTTGTGATTGAGTTGAATGGTGATGTTTCGCCGAATCCGTTAATGAAGTCGTATGGTTGTTGAGTTGATCTGCAATTTTGGCGAGGGTGGATTTAGGTTCTTCAAACAGTGAGCCTTGTCCGGGCAATACGGATTCATGTCGGGTGACCAGTAGGGGCGGCTCGCTATGAAATTCCTCATCAAGAATTTCATCTTCTCCTTCCATTTCTTGCAAGATAGGAATGTCATCTTCTTCCAGTAATAATCCTTTGATGGACTCCAGTTCTTGCAAAATTTCGGCTTTGGTTTTATTCGTATTGGCCATAATGCTTACCTTTCAATCGCATTGTCTGTGTGTGCGGATCACAATTTCCGGGTTTCAATGGGATAGCCGCGGCTTTTATAAAAGCTGAAGCGTTCGCGGCTGGCTTGCAAGCTTTCTTGTTCCTGAATGACCACTTCACTCAAACGTTCAAAACGGCTGAAGTAGGGCGGTGTGGCCTTGCTCAAGTTAAGCAATAAACTCTGGTGATCGCCAGCTTCTTGGGTGAAGGTGATCTCCACTGGCGCGGGCTTGCCACCGTTAAGCAATTGGTGCGGGATAAAACTTTCCGGCTTAAATGTCCAAAGCAACTCATCAAACGCGCGCGCGTCGGCTTCGTTATCCATTGCTACCAGTACCCGCATGCCCATGCGCTGTACTTTGTCGATCAAACGGCAAGCAAACAACCAGCGGGCGTCGCTGGTTGTTTCTGGCAGTATATAAAAATCAACCTGAGTCACGATCAAACCTGATTCAGCAAGTATTGCACCAGCATAGTCACCGGGCGACCGGTAGCGCCTTTGGCACCGCCAGAGCGCCAAGCGGTGCCGGCAATATCCAAGTGCGCCCAGGCAAATTTCTTGGCAAAGCGCGAGAGGAAACAAGCTGCGGTGACGCTGCCTGCTTCGCGCCCGCCGATATTGGCGATATCGGCGAAGTTGCTGTCGAGTTGTTTTTGGTAGTCATCCCACAGCGGCATTTGCCATGCGCGATCACCCGCTTCTTCGCCCGCTTTCAGCAGGGTTTTCGCCAGCTCATCGTTGTTACTAAACAGGCCGGTGGCGTGGTTGCCCAGCGCAATGACGCAGGCGCCGGTGAGGGTGGCTATATCCACCACGGCTTTGGGTTTAAAGCGCTCGGTATAGGTGAGAGCATCGCACAGCACCAGGCGGCCTTCGGCATCGGTATTGAGGATTTCAATGGTTTGGCCGGACATAGAGGTCACTATGTCGCCCGGTTTGGTGGCATTGCCATTGGGCATATTTTCCGAGGCGGCAATGACGCCAACCACATTGATTGGCAGTTGCAAATCAATCAGGGTCTGAAAGGTGCCCAGTACACTGGCCGCACCACACATGTCGTATTTCATTTCGTCCATCGCAGCGCCGGGTTTCAGGCTGATGCCGCCGGTATCAAAGGTAATACCCTTGCCGACCAGCGCGATGGGAGCCTGTTTTTTGTTGCCGCCTTTGTACTCCAGCACGATGAGTTTTGCTGGCTGATCACTGCCCGCTGCAACTGACAGCAGTGAGCCCATGCCCAGCTCTTTCATGTGTTTTTCTTCGAGGATATTAACGCTCAGCTTGGCTTGCTTGGTGGCTAGGCGCTTTGCTTCGCTGGCGAGATAAGTGGGGGTACAAATGTTGCCGGGTAAATCGCCCAGTTCGCGCGCCAAATTGACACCTTTGGCGATGGCTTGGCCGAGCTGCAGGCCTTTAGTTGCATCGGCAACTTGTGTTTTGGCTATACCGAAGATCACTTTCTTCAGTTGCAGACTGATTTCAGCAGGTTTACTTTTGAGTTTGTCGGCGCGGTAATCAAGTAGGCTAAGGCTTTCCGCTACCTGGCGCGCCTGCCATTGGGCGTCCTGCTCAGCAACGCTGATATCAGCCAGTGCGATGGTGATTTCAGTGCAAGTGGTCGCGCGCAATGCGTCAGCGATTTTTTGTACCGCGCGGCGATAGTTGTCGGCGCTCACATGGCCATCTTTGGTGGCACCAAAACCCAGTACTAACAATCTCTCTGCCGCTATTCCTTGTGGATTTAATAGCAGCAAACTTTGTCCTGCCTTACCTTGGAATCCTTCGCGCTTGAGCAGTGCTTCAAGCTGGTGTGCATCGGCAACATTTACCGCACTGGCGGCGGGGGCGAGCTTGATTCCTTCGTAGCTGCCAACAACCAGGCATTGGGTAGTTTGTTTAACCGGCTCAACGACTTTGGCTGAAAATTGAATCAAGCCGGGTTTAGGAGTCGCAGGTTTGGCAGATTTTGCAGGGGCTTTGGCGGCGGTCATAGAAAGTCCTTGGTAAAAAGCAATGGAAAATTCGCTCAAGACAAATCGGGCGCGGTGCGTGATAATGCCACAATTTAAGCGGGGCATGGCGGCAAAATTCGGTGAATATCTGAACCTTGTCGCGTAACGCAAGTCACTAGCCTCGTCTACGGATTGCATCGCTATTACTTGTTGGCTTTATCGGATAAACGGTTGAACAAGTTTTGTACGCGTCACTAGCTAATGTCGAATGACAGGATTATCACTTTGATTATTTTTCGTTATCTCTCGCGGGATTTATTGATTACCAGTCTGGCGGTGAGCGCGATCTTGCTCACTATTTTTCTCTCTGGAAAATTCGGTGATTACCTGAAAGATGCAGCTCAAGGCAAGCTCGCCGTTGATGTGCTATTCACCGTCATCGCTTATCGTATGCCCAACTTATTGGAATTGATTTTACCGCTAGGATTTTACTTGGCGATCTTGCTCGCCTATGGGCGCATGTATATCGAAAGTGAAATGGTGGTGTTATCAGCGACCGGTATGAGTCAGTGGCAATTGGTGCGCATTACTTTAATGCCCGCTGCTGTAGTTGCGCTGATTGTGGCGGCATTTAGTTTTTGGTTGAGCCCATTGGGTGCGCAGCTCACTGAGCAGGTGCTCGCGGAGCAGCGTAATCGCAGCGAGTTTGAAAGCCTACAGGAGGGGCGTTTTCAGGCGATAAGTCAGGGGCGCATCATGACTTATGTTGAGCATATAAGTGACGATAATAAGCGCCTTAATCAAGTGTTTGTGGCGCAGCAAGATGGCCAAACCAATTCTACTATTGTGATTGCCGAAACTGGTGAGCAGGCCTACAAAGAGGATTATGGTCAGCGTTATTTAGTGCTGCACAATGGCTATCGCTATGAAGGCTTGCCTGGCACCAGCGAGTTCAAAATTACCCAATTTAAAGAGTGGGGCAGGTACTTGCCACCCACCACCAGCGAAGCAGAATTTGAAAGTGAAGCCGATGCTAAAACCACAGTGCAATTGTTTGCGGCGACGGATTTGGAAAGTAAAGCGGCGCTGCAATGGCGCATTTCCATGCCGTTGATGGTAATAATTGCAACCTTGCTAGCGGTGCCGCTGAGCAAAACCAATCCGCGCCAAGGGCGCTACCTGAAAATGCTGCCAGCTATTTTGATTTATATTTTTTATCTCGCTTTTTTAATTAATGCGCGCGGCGCCGTTGCTGAAGGTGATCTGCCAGTGTGGCTAGGTGTATGGGTCGTGCATATCCCCTTTTTGATCACTGCTCTATTGATGCTGAATTGGCAGGCGCTGTTGCAATTGCGTAATAAACCTGTGGGGGCTGCACATGCATAAAATTACCGCTTATATATCCCGCACGGTTTTTTTTGCAATTGCGATGACGCTTCTGGTGTTTGTCGCACTGGATTTTATTTTTGGTTTGATTGCGCAGTTGGAAAAAGTGACGGAAACCTATACCGCGCTAGAAGCCTTTTATTATATGTCGCTTACTGTGCCTCGCCGTCTTTACGATCTAATCCCTTATGCCTGTTTGATTGGCTGTCTCGCGGGTTTGGGCTTATTAGCCAGCACCAGTGAATTGGTGATTGTGCGTGCGGCAGGTGTCTCGGTAAAACGTATTGCGTGGATTGCGTTGCGCCCAGCGTTGATTTTTATTGCTATCGCGTTATTGTTGGGTGAGTTTGTTGCGCCTTATACCGAGCAGATGGCAGATAACCGTCGCCATTTTCTAAAACACAACGTATCCCAACAAGCGCCGCAGAAAGTGTGGAATCGCGAAGGTAATGAATTTATGTATGTGAGTGCAGTATTGCCTAATGGGGTTATCTATGGCTTAACGCGCTACAAATTTAATGATCAGCATCAGTTGGAATCGGCGAGTTTTACTAAAGAGGCTGTTTATCAAGAAGGTTATTGGCAAGAAAAAGAGATCTCTATTACGTTTATGGGCGCCGATGGTGTGCGCAATGAAACACTTGCTGAGCGCCGCTGGGAAACGCCGTTAACACCTAATTTGTTTAATATTTTAGTGCTCGCGCCAGAAGACATTTCAATGCGCAACCTGCATTACTATACCAATTATCTTGAGGCGCAAAACCTCACGGCCAATAATTACAACTTGGCGTTTTGGCAAAAAATATTACAGCCACTTGCCACTGCCAGTTTGGTTTTGATCGCCATTTCGTTTGTGTTTGGCCCGCTGCGCAGTGTAACTATGGGGCAGCGGATTTTTACCGGTGTAATTTTTGGTATCGTCTTTGTGCTGCTACAAAAGCTGCTGGGGCCATCCAGTTTAGTGTTCGGGTTCCCGCCGTTAATTGCAGTGATGATTCCTATCTTGCTGTGCATCGCATTGGGAATTTATTTGCTGAGTAGGGCGCGCTAACCACTATGCTACAAGGGCGTGAGTTATCCGATAGCCGTTTTCAAATCGATGCGCTAGATGGTTTACGCGGGCTGGCGGTGCTGATGGTGTTTGTCAGTCACGCCAGCAAAAACAATATGGATCTCTTGCCTGGTTTCGATTTGTCCGGAATTGGAAAGGGGGGAGTCTATTTGTTTTTTTTACTCAGTTCATTTCTATTGACCCTGCCATTTTTGGAAAAGGGTAAGTCTGCGTTCGCCATTCGCCCAATGGTTAATTATGGTGTACGGCGATTTTTCCGCATTTATCCGCTGTTTGTTTTTTATTTGCTGACCTGTGTGCTGGGTACTTGGTTGGTGGCGTATTTCGATATTTATACTCCGCTTGGCGGCATTCCATTTGCACTGAATTGGTCTGATTTTTTTGCTCATGTGTTGTTGCAAAAAGGCTACTCGGTAACTTGGAGTATTCCAGTCGAGTTTCGTTATTATTTTGTGTTGCCGTTAGTGGCCGCACTTTATGTATTTATTGCTCGCGCCCGGTTGTGGTTGTCGCTAACAATCTCCGCTGTATTGATTGCCGGGACACAAGTATTTTGGCCACAAGATAGTGTGCCGCTGAATTCTCCATTTCTTGGCCCTTATCTTTGTCTGTTTTTAATGGGGGCCGCCTTGGCGGTTATTTATTACTGGTGGAAACAATCTACTTTGCAAAATTCCCGTGCTGCACGCAGATTGATTGAGTGGAGCGGGTGGTTATCCTTGTTGATTATTGTGTGTATGACGCCCGCTTTGGTCTCGTTAGCGTTGCAAAAACAAATATCAATTATGCATTTTCATCGCCAATTCTTGCTCTATGGTTTTTTGTGGTCAATGGTGTTGTGGGCTTGTGTTAGCGGTAAGGGCGGAATGGCAAAGGTTTTTTCGTGGCCGATATTACGCTATTTTGGTTTTATCAGTTTTAGTCTTTATCTGTTTCATATTACGGCGATAAAATTGCTGGTCACTTTTGTTCCAGACTTACCTGGTGCGGCTTGGATTGCGTTGGGAATGGGTGTTGCCATAGCGCATCTGACTTGGACCTATATAGAAAAGCCCTCAGCAAAAGTTCGTATTCGCTAATGATTATTTGGTTTCCTTACTGAGCAATACTGTGCGTGTTTTACTGATTTTATCGTGCAGCGTTTGACGTTCGGCGTTGGTGTACATCAGCCAATAACCAGCACCAAAAAAACAAAGTGATAGCGGTGCGCAGAGAAAGCGAATAACACATTGTGCATAGCTGGGGCAGTTCAGGTTATCGCTATTTACGATTTTCATGCGCCAGGTTTTCATGCCTAGTGTCTGGCCAGATTTGTGCCAGAAATAGCAAAAAAACAAACCTATAGTAAAAATCCATCCGATAAAAACCACTACGCCGAATATTCCCCAAGTAACACGTTCCCCCGTTTCCGGTACACCTTTAACCGCTACATTAATGCCGGTCATAACCGCGCCATACAAAATGCTAATCGCCATAATTAATAAAGTGTCGTAGACCATAGCGGCGAAACGGCGCAGCAGGCTAGGGGAGGCAAATTCAACTGTGTTTGGGTTATTCATGGTGGGGGCGTTCATAGTGGGGTTGTTCAGGGTGGGCGATTACACTTTAAAATGCAGTGCCCAAGGTGTGGTGGATGTGGCTGTTTGACCGAGACCGATAAATCCGTGGCCTTGTAGCGGAAGTTCTTCGCGGCGCAAGTAAATCGGCGCCTGCTCATCTACATACACATAGGTGCCGTTGGTGGAGTGATCGACCAATACATATTTGCCGCGTCGAAAATCAATATGGCAGTGTTCGCGTGAAGCCAAATCATTTTCAATTAATAATTGGGATTTGTGCGGATCACGCCCGATGTGAAAAGGAGTTTGTTCTGGTAGCAGTGAAATAGTGCGCTCATTGACCACCAACTCCAGTTGGAATTTATCGACAAAACGGGTGACATCATGAATCGGCATCACCATCGTTGCACGATTATCTTTGCCCGAGTGTTCCCATTCCAAACGATAAATCAATGTTTTCTCTGTTTCGCCTTTGATGTTGATGCGATCAAACATTTGGCAGTCGCGGCGCAGAGCGTCGTCCATTGCATCAATCACCGATTGGGTTATCACAATTTGATTGGCGCGGGCGATATGCGCTACACAAGCGGCATCGTTAACCCTATCGCCAAATACATCAGTGGGTGTGATAAGAACATCGCCATAAGCGATGCCAATACGAATCCCTAAATCCTTTAAGCGCGGCTCTTTAATACTGCGTTGTTGAATCGCGATGGCGGCTTCGCAAGCCTGGTGAACCAAATCAAAGCGCGCCATGATTTCGTCGCCAATGGTTTTCACCAGTGTCCCTTCATGCACTATGGTCAGCGCCGTCATAAACTGCACCGCATCATCAATAGTCGCTTTAGCTTCTTCATTGCCCACCCGCTTATACAGCGCCGAACTACCGGAAACATCGGCAAACATAATGGCTTGTGTTTGGCTGTGTTGATTCATTCGATCCATGGCTTATGAGTGGTGAGGGTGCTTATGATAAGCGCTTTGTATTGCGGGAGCAAAACTGGGTAATTAGGATGAGAAAATTGTGGTGGGAGATTCGGTGAAAAAGTAGCACCAAATATTTGCAGTAATAAATGCGCGCAATAAAAAAGGGCTTACATTGCTGTAAGCCCCTTTCGGATTTGGTGCCAGTGGTCGGACTCGAACCGACACGCTTTAAGGGCGCCGGATTTTGAATCCGGTGCGTCTACCAATTCCGCCACACTGGCGAGTGGTGCGCATTTTAATGATTTGCCGTCTGCTGTCAAACACTAATTACAAAAACTTCATAATCTCTGCAATTACTTATCCTCTTGATTCAATTACTAGGCAAGTTGATCAAAAAGCAGTTTATTTGCGGGATTAATCCGTTTGTCTGATTTTGCAACAGCCCTAAATTGGGTTACCCTGCCGACCTTTTTAACGCCAATCCTTTGAGTCTCCTGATTGATATGCGCCGCCAAGACTTTTCTTACGAGTTGCCCGATTCCCTTATTGCCCGTGCGCCTGCAGCGCAACGGCGCGGTAGCCGCTTATTGCAGTTGGATGGCCTGAGCGGGCAGCTCAGCCACAGGCAATTTCCCGATTTGCTCGATTTAGTCGAGCCGGGTGATTTGATGGTGTTTAACAATACTCGCGTGATTCCCGCGCGCCTGTTTGGCCAGAAAACCTCGGGCGGGCAGGTAGAGATTTTGGTGGAACGTGTGCTGGATAATCGCCGCGTGCTTGCTCATACCCGTGCCAGTAAAGTGCCGAAAGTGGATTCGCAGGTTATTTTGCAGGACGGCACCCGCGTGCAATTGGTTGCGCGTCACGACGCTTTGTTTGAGTGGGAATTTCTGGGCGATGATTCAGCATTGGTGGTGCTGGAGCGTATCGGCCATATGCCATTGCCTCCTTATATAGATAGGGATGATGTTGCCGCCGACCGCGAGCGCTATCAAACCGTGTACAGCAAAGAGCAGGGTGCGGTTGCGGCGCCCACTGCGGGTTTACACTTTGATGAGTTGATGTTGGAGCAGCTGCGTGAAAAAGGCGTGAATATTGCGTTTGTTACGCTGCATGTGGGCGCGGGGACGTTTCAGAATATGCGCGTCGATAATATCGCCGAGCACCAGATGCATTCAGAAATTATGGATGTGTCGCCCGAAGTTTGTGAACTCGTGCGCGCCACTAAAGCGGCAGGTAAACGGGTGGTCGCGGTAGGGACAACCAGTGTGCGCAGTTTGGAGTCGGCTGCGCAGGGTTATGCTGATGCCGCGCAAAAAGGGGCTATTCATCCTTATCAGGGTGAGACCAGTATTTTTATTTATCCCGGTTATGAGTTTCATGTGGTCGATGCGCTGGTGACCAATTTCCATTTGCCAGAATCGACCTTGATTATGTTGGTGTCGGCCTTTGCTGGATATGGTTTTACTATGGCGGCTTATAAAGAGGCTGTCGCCCAGCAATACCGTTTTTTCAGTTACGGTGATGTCATGTTTATCACCCGTAATCCCGCTGCTGCGCAACAACCAGTGAAACAACCAGTGGGCGCTTCTGTTTAAATACTACTTATCTGAGCCGAGAGAGAAGATCGTGACCAATCAATGTTTTATGGAATTTGAATTAGATAGCCAGACGGGCAGGGCGCGTCGTGGCCGGTTGAAGTTTCCGCGCGGCACAGTCGAAACTCCGGCCTTTATGCCGGTGGGCACCTACGGCACCGTGAAGGGCATGACCCCGCGCGATATAGAAGATATAGGCGCGCATATCATTCTCGGCAACACCTTTCATTTAATGCTGCGTCCCGGCACTGAAGTGGTCAAAGCCCATGGCGACCTCCATGATTTTATGCAGTGGAAAGGGCCAATTCTTACCGATTCTGGTGGTTTCCAAGTATTTAGTTTGGGCAAGTTGCGCAAGATCACCGAAGAGGGGGTGACCTTTAGATCGCCAATCAACGGCAGCAAAGTGTTTATGGGGCCTGAAGAATCGATGCAAGTGCAGCGCGATTTGGGTTCCGACATTGTGATGATTTTTGATGAATGCACACCTTACCCCGCGACTGTTCATGAAGCGCGGGATTCGATGGAACTATCGCTGCGCTGGGCCAAGCGCTCTAAAGTCGCGCATGGTGATAATCCTTCCGCGCTGTTTGGTATTGTGCAGGGCGGCATGTACGAAAACCTGCGCACTGAATCGCTAACCGGTTTGGTTGAAATTGGTTTTGATGGTTATGCGATTGGCGGACTGTCGGTCGGTGAACCTAAAGAAGATATGCTGCGCGTGCTTGAGCACCTTACGCCACAGATGCCCAAGCACAAGCCGCGCTACTTGATGGGTGTGGGCAAACCCGCCGATTTAGTAGAAGGTGTGCGTCGCGGTGTGGATATGTTCGACTGCGTCATGCCGACACGCAATGCGCGCAACGGTCATTTGTTCACCAGCGAAGGTGTGATCAAGCTGCGCAATGCGAAATATCGCGATGATACCGGCCCGCTGGATGCGCAGTGCGATTGCTACACCTGCAAAAATTTCTCCCGCGCTTATCTGCATCACTTGGATAAGTGCAACGAAATGCTCGGGGCGCAACTCAATACGATTCATAATCTGCGCTACTACCAACGCATCATGGCCGATATGCGTCAGGCTCTGACTGATAATACATTTGACGCGTTTTTAACGGATTTCTATGGCCGTCAAGGCTTGGAAGTCCCGCCTGCGCCCCCAGTATGAGTGCGGCATCGTTGTTGTGAGTGAATTAAAGGGTATAATCCGGCGCCCTTGACCATACCTCAGTCTGATTGATGACTGCGAGCAAGTAAAATTAAGTTGGGAAACCCCTATGTTAAATCGCTACCCGCTCTGGAAATATCTACTGTTGATCTTTGTGACCATCGTAGGTTTCGTCTATTCCATTCCAAATATTTATGTGCCTGATCCTGCTGTACAAGTCTCTGGCGACTCCAGCGCAAAGGTGTTGGATGCTGCGACCCTTGCCAAAATGGAAGCTTCGCTCAAAGAGGCCGGTATTGATTACTTCGGTGCTGAAGTAAATTCCAAAACCGCCATGGTGCGTTTAACAACGCGCGATCAACAAATGCTCGCGCGCACAACTATTCAGCGCGCGCTCGGCGATGGTTTTGTGGTGGCGTTGAATAATGCCTCGACCACACCTGACTGGTTGCAAGCGCTCGGTGCTGCGCCGATGAAATTGGGCTTGGATTTGGCGGGCGGCGTACACTTTTTGATGGAAGTAGATACTGCATCAGCGGTAGCAAAACGTCAGGAAGTGAATTCTGATGAAATGAAATCCAAATTGCGCGACGCTAAAGTTCGTTATTCGTCAATTGATGCGAATAAAGATAATCAAATTGTTGCGCGTTTCCGCAGTGCAGAAATTCGCGATGCAGCCTTAAGTGAACTGCGTGGCGATTACCCTCAATTATTGTTCGCCACATCCGATGCAGAAGATAGTGCGGCTGATGCCACTTTCGTTGCAACTTTCAGTGAAGCGGCAGTGCGTGAAATTGAGGATTACGCCGTAGGCCAAAACCTGATTACGTTGCGCAATCGTGTGAATGAATTAGGTGTATCCGAGCCCATGGTGCAACGTCAAGATCGCAATCGTATTATTGTGCAGCTTGCGGGCATTCAAGATCCTGCCGAAGCGAAACGTGTAATTGGTAAAACTGCGAACCTTGAGTTTCGTCTTGGCGCCAATGATAAAACTCTGGTTTCGAACCGTGAAGAATTTCCCTATAAAGATGAGTTGACCCAAATGCAGCGCGGTAACGCAGTGCTTGAGCGCTCAGTTATTGCTACCGGTGATCGCGTCTCTAACGCAACCAGCAGTTTTGATCCGGAAACTAATCAGCCACAAGTAAACATCACTCTCGATAGTCTTGGTGGTGCGAAAATGCACCGTGTTACGCGCGACAATGTTGGCCGCGGCATGGGTATTTTGTTTATCGAATACAAAACCCGCACCACGGTCACTAAAAATGCAGCGGGTGAAGAAGTTGAAAAAATGACTCAGTACGTGGAGCGCAAAGTTATTAGCTTGGCGACCATTCAAAGTGCGTTGGGCGTGCAGTTCCGGATTACGGGCTTGGATAATCCTGCAGAAGCATCTGAACTTGCGTTGCTATTACGCGCAGGTGCATTAGCAGCACCTATGCATTTTGTTGAGGAGCGCACCATTGGGCCGTCACTGGGTGCTGAAAATATTGAGCGTGGGTTGAAATCAGCCTTATGGGGCTTCGCCATAGTGGTGGTATTTATGTTCCTCTTTTATGGCGTGTTTGGTGTTATCGCTAATATAGCCTTGGCGATGAATGTACTTTTGCTGTTAACCGCACTGTCTATGTTTGGTGCGACTCTGACTTTGCCTGGTATTGCTGGTATTGTTTTGACGATTGGTATGGCGGTAGACGCCAATGTGCTTATTTTCTCACGTATTCGCGAAGAGCTAAGAGCTGGATCTTCACCGCAGCAGGCGATTTATGCTGGCTATGAGCGCGCCTTTGTAACCATTCTCGATTCCAACCTGACCACCTTGATTGTGGCCATTATTTTGTTTGCGATAGGTACCGGGCCGGTGAAAGGTTTTGCGATCACTCTAACCTTGGGTATTTTGACATCGCTATTTACCTCAATTGTTGCGAGTCGTGGCTTGGCTAATCTTATCTATGGCGGGCGCAAGAATTTGCAGTCAATTGCTATCTATCCGCTTCCTCCTTTTCACCGCTTTCGCTAAGAGAGATTGTTCATGACTCAGGATATGAAAATTATCAATTTTATGGGTATACGGAAGTTTACTTCCGTCACCTCAATCGTATTAGTGCTTGCCTCCATTTTTTCGATTGCTTTTTTTGGTTTGAAAGGTGGTTTGGATTTTACCGGCGGTACACAGTTGGAGGTGTTGTTTAATCGGCCTGCTGACCTGAACAAGGTGCGTGAAGTTCTCGAAGAGAAAAAGTTGAAAAGCCCGGTTGCAGTTTTATTTGGCTCCGATCAGCAAGTAATGATTCGCACTCAGGATGAAATGAAATTAAAAGGCCGCGAGTTAATCGCTGAAAAAATTACCGCTGCTGGCGGTATGCTGGAAGCTATTGAGCGCCCATCCCGTGAATACGAAGGCTTTGCTGATGTGCTGGTCATTGCCAATCTCAGCGCAGAGGCATTACAGCAAAAAGCCGTGATTAGTGAGGAAGATTATGGCCGGGTGCAATATGCTCAACGCGACGGTAAAACATTGGTGGCTTTAGAAAACTCGCTGGACTCTGTTTATCTCAAAGCGTTGTTGGCCGATATGGAAGTAGCGACAGGTGCAAAAATTGAATTGCGCAGTTCTGAATTTGTTGGGCCGCAAATTGGCGATGAGTTGCGCGATCAAGGTGGCTTGGGGTTGTTGACGGCATTTGTGTTGGTATTCCTTTACGTTGCAGTGCAATTCCAATGGAAGTTTTCAGTGGGAGCGATCGCAGCGCTGTGTCACGATGTGATTATCACTTTGGGCATTTTTGCCGTGTTTCAGTGGGACTTTGATTTAACTGTGTTGGCGGCGATTTTGGCGCTGATTGGTTATTCCATTAACGACACCATTGTTATCTACGACCGCATCCGCGAAAACTTTCGCATCCTGCGCAAAACTGATGCCTATGAGATCATCAACGTCTCGCTTACACAGACTTTAGGGCGCTCGATTATGACCTCGGGTACCACGCTCTTGGTGTTGGTGTGTTTGTTTTTGTTTGGTGGTGAATTGTTGCGCGGATTTTCAACGGCGCTTATCATCGGCATTTTGGTGGGTACTTATTCATCTACTTATATTGCGGCGCATATCACTGCGGCGTTGGATGTCAGCAAGGAAGATCTGATGCCCAAAGAAAAAGAAGGTGCTGAATTAGACGATGCACCCTAATTTTTCGTTTTGAGTCATCTACAACAGCGCCCTCGGGCGCTGTTGTTGTTTGTGGGTAGTGATTTTTGATGCGATTGTACAAACGGGATATCTCGGGTATCGTCCTCTCAATCTCCCCTTAACGCATCCACTAAAATTCTATGATCGAGCACATCAGTTTTAATCCTGCATTGCAGTTGAGTGATGATATTGAGTTGCTGCGCACTACGGTGGGTCGCTTTCAGCGCATTTTTAACGGCAGCGGTTACGGTTTTTGGGAGTGGGATTTACGTACTCACCATATAGAGTGGTCGGGTGGGTTTTGGGAGCGGCTGGGTTATGGTTCAGACGATGTGGGCGGGATCAGCGATGCAACTAATGTGTTGGCCTATATGCATCCGGACGACCGTGAATATGCGATTGAGGCGGCGCGCCAGCATTTGCGCAGTGGTATCCCACTGGATGTGTCCTATCGTATTAAAACCAAAGCCGGTGATTATATTTGGACTCAGGTTCGCGCCGATTCAATGCGCGATGAAAAAGGTCGCGCGATTATTATGTCGGGTGTGAACTTTGATATCACTGAAATTAAAAAAGTTGAAGCCGCGTTGCGGGAGAGTGAGGCGCGTCAGGTACGCATCATTCAGGCGTCTAGTGACGGTATTTGGGAGTGGTATGCCGATCGTGGCGGTTTTCATTTTTCCCATCGCTGCTGGGAACTATTAGGCTACCAAGATCTGGACGATGTGCTGACAGAGGGTGAAGATCGCTTAAAAATTTGGCGCAGGCATATTTATCCGCTGGATCTGTCCAAATTTGATGATGCATTAGTGGAGCATATGGCCGGGCGTGCCCCGTTTGATGTGGAGTATCGGCTGATTAACACAGATGGCGAGATTCGCTGGATTCGCGGCCGTGGACGCGCTGTGTTTAATGATAAAGGTCAGCCGATTATGATGTCGGGCAGTAATATGGATATTACCGAAGTTAAGCGCGCCGAAGAGCGGGTTATTCAAGCAAAAGAGCAGGCTGAAAAAGCCAATCGCGCCAAGTCTGAATTTCTGTCGAGCATGAGCCATGAATTGCGCACACCACTGAATGCGATTCTCGGTTACACCCAATTGTTTGAATACGATGGCAATTTGAAATCCCAGCAGATCGACAATGTGCGCGAGATTCGCAAAGCGGGCGAACATTTGCTGCAGTTGATTAACGATGTGTTGGATCTTGCCAAAATTGAATCGGGCAATATGACTGTGTCGCTTGAACCGGTATTGGTTTCGCGCTTGATTACTGAGTGTTTTACCTTGGTGCAACCGCAGGCTGATGCCAAAGGGATTCGTTTATCTTCATCGCTGGCAGAGTTTTCCAATACCTATGTAATCGCCGACCATGTACGTTTCAAGCAAGCTTTATTAAATTTGCTCAGTAACGCAGTGAAATACAATTTTGTCGGGGGGGAGGTTGAGGTGAAACTGTTTGCCCAGCAGGGGCAGCAGTTGCGTATCAGTGTGCGTGATACAGGGCGCGGCATTCCCCTGCAGCGCCAAAGTGAAGTTTTTCAGCCTTTTAACCGGTTGACCGCAGAAAACACCAATATTGAAGGCTCTGGGGTGGGGCTGGTAATTACCAAACAACTGGTAGAGATGATGCAGGGTCGCCTCGACTTCACCAGTGCAGAGGGGGTGGGTACTACCTTCTGGATTGATTTCCCCATGGCGACAGAGTGGAATGCAGAATCGATTGTGCGCATCTCATCAAGCAAAGATTACACCCCGGCAACGCTGAATGTTCAACGTCGCTGCAAGGTACTTTATGTAGAGGACAATCCAACCAATATTCGTTTGCTGCAGCAAATCTTTACTCGTTATCCGCAGCTTGAGCTGGATATTGCAGAAGAGGCATTTCTGGGGATTTATAAGGCGCGCAGTTCTCTGCCTGATTTGGTGATATTGGACATTAATTTGCCAGGCATGGATGGTTACGATGTCTTGAGTGTGTTGAAAAACGACCCTGATACTCGCGCAATTCCGGTGATTGGTCTCTCAGCCAATGCAATGCCTTACGATGTGGAACGTGGGCGCAATGCAGGTTTTTATGATTATTTAACCAAGCCCGTTGATATTCATCGCTTGATAGATGTATTTAATCTGTTGTTGCACGATCATTAATGCAAATAGTTTGATGGCTATTAAATAAAAAACGGCGAGCCGAGACTCGCCGTTTTCTACAGGGCCTGTTGAAAAATTATTTCAAATGCCCAAGATTTTTTTGCACTACCTGTAACACAGGTTTAAATACTTTAGGTGCACCACAGACGATATGACCGCTTTCCAGATAATTGCTGCCACCATTAAAGTCGCTGATCAAACCGCCAGCTTCTTTAACTAACAGAATTCCGCCAGCGATATCCCATTCGTTTAAATTCATCTCCCAGAAGGCATCAAAACGGCCGGCGGCAACATAAGCCAGATCCAAAGCGGCTGAACCGCAGCGGCGAATGCCTGATGTTTGGCCTGCAATTTCCTGCACACAGGCAAGGTATGGGCCGATGTGCTCCAGTGCGTAACCACTAAAAGGAATGCCGGTGCCAATCAATGCACCTTCAAGATTGCGGCGGCTGGACACACGAATACGGCGACCGTTAAGCGCAGCGCCACGGCCACGGCTAGCAGTAAATTCTTCGCGTTTGATAGGGTCTATAACAACGGCGTGTTCGATCTGGCCTTTGTATTTGCAAGCGATGGAGATGGAGAAGTGCGGAACCCCGTGAATAAAGTTGGTAGTGCCATCAAGCGGATCGATGATCCATTCGTAATCGGGATTTTTGCCTGGTTGGTGGCCGCCTTCTTCGCCGCGGATACTGTGATCGGGGTAGGCTTTACGGAGATGGTAGATGATTTCTTTTTCGGCAGCTTTATCGACTTCGGTAACGTAGTCGTTGCGGCTTTTGGTTTCAATCGTTAACAAATCAACACGCTCAAATGCGCGTTCAATTAACTCGGCAGCTTTGCGCCCAGCGCGCAGAGCAATAGTCAACATGGGTTCCATAAAGCACCAATTCAGTAGGCTGAAAGTTATTAGCCAATGTTAAACAAGCAATTAGATCCTATCGATTAGATAGCGCTAATTCAGGGGGTCGGGATTGTATAAAGAGCGGGGCCGCAGGTGATTTGAGCAACTCTTGCCTCACACCTCTCGCCAAGGGCGCGAATTATAGCGGCAAGTCCTCACTGGAGGCTAGTGATAGTTGACTGTATACTGCGCGCCTTTTTACGTGACGCACTTTCTCACTTCAATTCACCGCGAGATTTACCTATGTCAGCCCAGCCTTTTGCCAATATCCGTATCGTTTTGGTCAATACCAGCCACCCCGGCAATATTGGCGGTGCCGCGCGGGCGATGAAAAATATGGGGTTATCGCGTCTTTATTTGGTTGCACCGCAGGATTTTCCGTCCGATAAAGCTGTGTGGCGCTCCGCCGGTGCGACTGATGTCTTGGATGATGCGGTGGTGGTTGAGACACTTGATGAGGCCATCGCTGGCTGTAGTTTAGTCGTGGGCACCAGCGCTCGCGAACGCCGAATTCCATGGCCGCTGCTTGATCCGCGCCAATGCGGTGAAAACGTGTGGGCAGAGGCGGGCAGTCATGAAGTGGCAATCGTATTCGGGCGCGAAGATCGCGGTTTGACTAACGAAGAACTGCATAAATGTAATTATCACGTACATATTCCAGCTAACCCGGATTACAGCTCATTGAACCTCGCGACCGCGGTGCAGGTCATCAGTTATGAAGTGCGTATGGCGTATTTGCAGGCAGCTGAGGGCAATACGCTGCCACAGCACCAGTGGGATATGCCCCCGGTTGAGGCGCAAGCCATGGAGACCTACTACGAACACCTTGAGCAAACACTCGCTGAACTGAACTTCCTCGATCGCGATAACCCCAAGCAGACCATGACTCGCCTGCGCCGCCTCTATAACCGTGTGCGTATGGATCAAATGGAGCTGAATATTTTGCGTGGCGTGTTGACGGCGGTGCAGAACTACATCCATTACAGCGGCAAAGTTATGACTAAATTTGGCAAAACGCCGGGTTTGGAATCTATGCGAGAGCTAACCAAGGGCGACAAGCCGGCGGAATAGTGCCTAAATACAGACGATAATCTGTCGCAACAAGGATTGCCCGTTGGAAAAAGTTGAATACTTGAGTAAAATACTCGGAATTGGCGTCGTGTCTGCATTTGCGTGCTATTTCGTGCGCGGCAACACATGCATTCCGGGATTTTGCAGCGAGGCTTCTCCGCTATGAGACTTACCACCAAAGGTCGTTATGCCGTAACTGCCATGCTTGATTTGGCGCTGCATAGCGATGAAGGACCTGTCAGTCTGGCGGATATATCCACACGCCAAGGCATATCCCTTTCGTATCTGGAACAGCTATTTGCGCGCTTGCGTCACTTTAAATTAGTGAAAAGTGTGCGTGGGCCAGGTGGTGGTTATCGCCTGATGAGCAGCACGGCCGATATCTCTATCGCTCAGGTGGTAGATGCAGTGAGTGAGTCATTGGATGCGACCCGCTGTGAAGGCAAGGGTAATTGCCATGAGGGCGAAGTCTGCCTGACCCATCACTTATGGGAAGATTTAAGCGCCCAAATCCATCAGTTTTTGAGTGATATCACCCTCGCTGACTTGGTGGCGCGCAACGATATCCAGTCAGTTCGTGCGCGTCAGGATTTGCGTGTAGTGAGTATGCAAAAGGATGAAACGCATATTGCAGTCAGTGAGATTTTGTAACTCTTACTGTGAGTTTATTGTTTTAGCATCATGTTTTTTCACCGTTAAGGTATTAACTGTTTTGCGCAAGCCCATATATCTAGATTACGCCGCGACTACACCCGTTGCCCCTGAAGTGGCTGCGCGTATGGCCCAGTGCCTGACTTTGGAGGGCGCATTCGCGAACCCCGCATCGCGTTCACATCTTTACGGTTGGCAAGCAGAAGAGCTGGTAGAAGAGGCGCGTGCGCAGGTTGCCGGTTTAATCAATGCAGATCCGCGCGAAATCGTGTGGACCAGCGGCGCAACCGAAGCAAACAATTTGGCGCTAAAGGGAATTGCTGAAACCTATCGCGCACAGCACAGCAGCGGCGGTCATATTGTTGTATCGGCGATTGAACATAAGGCAGTACTCGATCCGGCGAGCTGGTTGGAAACACAAGGTTTTCGCGTAACCCGCTTGCAGCCGACCAATGAAGGGATTATCACCGCAGATGCGCTCGCATCTGCTCTGCAACCAGATACTTTTTTAGTCAGTGTCATGCAGGTCAACAATGAGTTGGGTTGCATTAATGACATTAAAATCTTAAGTGAAATTTGCACGGCGCGCGGTATTTTAATGCACTGCGATGCCGCGCAAAGCGCAGGCAAAATTTCCATCGATGTTAAAGCGCTCGGCGTGGATTTATTGTCGCTCTCGGCACACAAGTTTTATGGCCCCAAAGGTGTTGGTGCGCTTTATGTGCGTCGCGCTGGCGAAGTAAAAGTTGCCGCGCAAATTCACGGTGGTGGTCATGAGCGCGGTATGCGTTCCGGTACTTTGGCAACCCACCAGTTAGTGGGTATGGGCGCAGCGGCAAAATTGGCCGTTGAGCATCTCGCCACAGATGGCGAGCGTATTGAGGTACTGCGTGATCGTTTATGGCAAGGCCTTGCGGATTTACCGGGCATTAAACGCAATGGTTCAAGTATTGATTGCGTCAGCGGCATTTTAAATATCGCCTTTGGTGATGCCGATGGTGAAATGCTACTGCTCTCTTTGCGCGATCTGGCTATTTCAAGTGGTTCTGCGTGTAATTCCGCGAGCATGTCGCCCAGTTATGTGTTGAAAGCGATTGGCTTGAGCGACGAAACCGCACAAGCGTCGCTGCGTATTAGTCTCGGCCGTTACACTACTGCCGATGAAATTGAATATGCGATTGAACACCTTCGCGGTGTTATCGCCAAGCTGCATAAGGCCTAGTGTTGTTTTGCCAGTCCTCTGCAAAAAAAGGTAAATGTCATGTCTGAACAAGTCGAACATCTCATTAAAAAAGAATACGCGGCGGGTTTTCATACCATCCTCGATTCAGAAACCCTGCCACCCGGGTTGAATGAGGATGTTATCCGTTTTATTTCGGCGAAAAAAAATGAGCCGGAGTGGTTGCTCGAGTGGCGTTTGAAGGCCTATCACGCATGGTTGGAAATGGACGAGCCGGAATGGGCGCATGTCAAATACGACGACATTGATTTTCAAGCTGTTTCTTATTATTCCGCGCCTAAGTCCATGGATGAAAAACCGAAAAGCTTGGATGAGGTTGATCCGGAATTATTGCGCACCTATGAAAAACTCGGCATTCCTTTGCATGAGCAGGCGGCACTTGCCGGTGTGGCGATGGATGTGGTGTTTGACTCAGTTTCAGTAGTAACGACTTTCCGTGAAAAGCTGCTTGAGGTCGGCGTTATTTTTTGCTCGATCAGCGAAGCGGTGCATAAGTATCCCGACTTGGTTAAAAAATATATGGGTTCAGTTGTCCCGCAAAAAGACAACTATTATGCCGCGCTCAACTGCGCTGTTTTTTCTGATGGCTCCTTTGTGTACATCCCCAAAGGTGTGCGCTGCCCCATGGAGTTGTCTACTTATTTCCGCATCAACGAACAAAATACTGGTCAATTCGAGCGCACCTTAATTATCGCCGATGAAGGCTCACACGTTAGTTATCTTGAAGGTTGTACTGCGCCCATGCGCGATGAAAACCAATTGCATGCGGCGGTGGTTGAATTGATCGCGCTCGACAATGCCGAAATTAAATATTCCACCGTGCAGAATTGGTATCCAGGTAACGAAGAAGGCAAGGGCGGTATTTACAACTTCGTGACCAAACGCGGTGTGTGCCATACCAATGCCAAAATTTCCTGGACGCAAGTTGAGACAGGTTCGGCGGTCACTTGGAAATACCCGAGCTGTATTTTGCGCGGCGATAACAGTGTGGGTGAGTTTTATTCTGTTGCGCTGACCAATAATTATCAGCAAGCCGATACCGGCACCAAGATGATTCATATCGGCAAAAATACTCGCTCTACAATTATTTCAAAAGGTATCTCTGCCGGTAAAAGTTCCAATGCTTATCGCGGTTTGGTGCGCATCAATCCCGGCGCGGAAGGCGCACGCAATTACACCCAGTGCGATTCACTGTTGATTGGTGATAAGTGCGGCGCTCATACATTTCCCTATATTGAAAGCAAAAACCCGAGTGCAGTGATTGAGCATGAGGCGACCACCTCAAAAGTCAGTGAAGACCAAATGTTCCTGTGTCAGCAGCGCGGTTTGGATGCGGAAAAAGCAGTATCCATGATTGTGAATGGTTTCTGTCGTGAAGTATTTAAAGAGCTGCCAATGGAGTTTGCGGTTGAAGCTGGCAAATTGCTGGAAGTCAGCCTTGAAGGCTCTGTTGGTTAATCTTTGGTTTATTGTTGCTCACAAAAACGAAAACAATTGAATTTACCGTGTTAGAAAATTATCGGAATAAAAAATTTATGTTACGCATTGCTGATTTGTTTGCCCGTGTTGAAGAGAAAGAAATCATTAAAGGTTTAAATCTGACCGTAAAGCCCGGTGAAGTGCATGCCATTATGGGGCCAAACGGCGCGGGCAAAAGTACCTTGGGTAATGTGTTATCTGGTCGCGAAGGCTATGAAGTGACTGGCGGTAGCGTGGATTTTAATGGCAAAGATTTATTTGAGCTGGAAATCGAAGAGCGTGCCCGTGAGGGTTTATTTCTTGCCTTTCAGTATCCGGTAGAAATTCCCGGTGTCAGCAATATGGAGTTTTTAAAAGCCTCGGTAGATGCCAAACGCAAACACCATGGTCAGCCGGAGTTGTCTGCAGTTGAATTTATGAAACTCGCACGGGAAACCAGCAAGCGTGTAAACCTCGATCAAGCTTTTTTAAAGCGCGGCGTGAATGAAGGTTTTTCGGGCGGTGAAAAGAAGCGCAACGAAATTATGCAGATGATGTTGCTTGAGCCAAGCCTGTGCATTCTCGATGAAACAGACTCAGGTTTGGATATTGATGCACTTCAAGTTGTAGCAAATGGTGTAAATGCGATGCGTTCACCGGAGCGCAGTTTTATTGTGGTGACCCACTATCAGCGTCTGCTGGATTATATTGTGCCGGATTATGTGCACGTGCTGGCGAATGGCCGTATTGTAAAAACTGGCGGCAAAGAGTTGGCGCTGGAACTGGAAGAAAAAGGTTATGCCTGGCTTGAAAACGAGGCCGTATAAGCATGAGTGATTTTCAACAGCAAGCAATACGACTGACTGCACAACAACAGCCATTAGTTTGGCTTGAATCATTGCGCGCCCAGGCTACCGATGCATGGTTGGCGCAGCCCTGGCCGACGCGTAAAACTGAGCATTGGAAATATACGCCAATGCAGGGTTTGCAAAACACACAGCTACAGGCACTGGGCTCCGCTGCCAAGCCAATATTAGATAGCGCTCAGCAGAATGATTTGATCCCGCTAGATGCGTATCGGCTGGTATTCGTGAATGGGATATTTAACGCAGAACACTCCAGCAGTCTGCCAGAAGCAGTTATACGTTTTTCCCATGCCAATGCCGAACAGCAGGCCTTGATTGAAAAATACTTGGGCAAGATTGTTGAGGGTGAGCGCCATCTATTCGCTACGCTCAATAATGCTTGGCTTGATGATGGTGTTTTACTTCATGTGCCGCGTAATCAACGATTAGAAAAACCGGTTTATATCGTTAATCTGGTGACTGCGGATGCAGCAGCAAGTAATCAGCGCTTGTTGATTGTATTGGATGAGAATGCCCAAGCTGAAGTTGTTGAGCATTATTGTTCAAGTCTCGATGTAAAAAACAGTTTTGCCAATGCACTGACTGAAATCCATATCGGCGATAACGCCAGCTTGCATCACTATCGTTTGAATATGGAAGAAGAGCAGGCACAACATATAGGTGCAGTGCATGTGGATTTACAACGCAATGCGCGCTTGCGTGGATTTGCACTGGCATTGGGTTCACGCCTGATGCGTGTGGATTATCAATTGAATCATCGCGGGCAGGGTGCGGAGTTGGATTTGCAGGGTGTGTACCTGCCGCGCAACCAGCAGGTAGTGGATTACCACACTAATGTTTGCCACTGGGTTCCGCACTGTAAATCGAATGAAGTATTTCGCGGTATTGTGAGTGATTCGGCGCAGGCTATTTTTAATGGCCGTATTTATATCCATCAGGATGCACAAAAGACGCTGGCGGAATTAAGCAACAAAAATATGCTCACATCCAACAAGGCGGAAGTGAATACCAAACCCGAATTGGAAATTTACGCCGACGATGTGAAATGTGCACACGGTGCTACTATCAGTCAGCTCAATGCCAATGCCCGTTATTACTTGCAAAGCCGTGGCCTTTCCCGAGCCGAAGCGGATGTAATGTTGAGCTTTGGTTTTATCAACGAGTTGCTTGAGCAAATTGCGCAGCCGGTAGTACACGATTATTTGCAGCCGCGTTTGGCGAAACTCTTTGGTCGCGATAACAGCTTGATCGCTGCCGATGTATTAGCGGAGCTTGCCGATGACTAAAACGTTGGCAAGTGTTGCTGCAGAAAATTTTGATGTGGAAAAAATCCGCGCGGATTTTCCTATCCTGCATCAACAGGTAAATGGGCAGCCACTGGTGTATTTGGACAACGCCGCAACCACACAAAAACCCAATGCTGTTATTGATGCAATCAGCGATTACTATCGCAATGACAATAGTAATGTGCATCGCGGTGCACACGCACTGGCAGATCGCGCTACGATAAAGTTTGAAACGGCACGGGAAAAAGTTGCACAGTTTTTAAATGCACCCGCAGCTAAGCAAGTTATCTGGACGCGAGGTACGACAGAGAGCATTAATTTGGTTGCAGCCTCTTGGGGTAAAGCCAATTTGCAAACCGGCGATCGCATTCTGGTCTCGGCCATGGAGCATCATTCAAACATTGTACCTTGGCAATTAATCGCCCAAGCGACAGGTGCAAAAGTTGAGCCGATTCCTGTGGATGCCAACGGCAGTATCGATATGCTGGCTTTTGAAGCAATGCTTGATGCTCAGGTAAAAATGGTGGCAGTTGGGCATGTATCCAATGCAATGGGCACGATCAATCCGATTGAAAAAATTATTACCTTGACGCATGCGATTGGCGCGCGGGTATTGATTGATGGTGCGCAAGCCGTGAGCCATTGGGCTGTTGATGTGCAACAACTCAATTGCGATTTTTATGTGTTTTCCGCACATAAATTGTTTGGCCCTACCGGGTTAGGTGTGCTGTACGGCAAAGAGGATTTGCTCAACGCCATGGCACCTTATCAAGGTGGCGGTGAAATGATTGAAACGGTTTCATTTGCGGGCACAACGTTTAATCAACTGCCTTACAAGTTTGAAGCGGGCACACCTGATATCGCGGGCGTTATAGGTTTTGGTGTGGCGATTGATTATTTAAATTCCATTGATCGTACCGCCGCTGCTGCACATGAGCAGGCACTGTTAAATTATGCCGAGGAAAAAGCACGTGCAACTGCTGGTATGAGATTGGTTGGCACGGCTACCGATAAAACATCCGTAATGAGTTTTTTGCTTGAAGGTGCACATCCGGCAGATGTCGGTGTCTTATTAGATAAGCAAGGTGTGGCGGTGCGTACAGGTAATCACTGTGCCCAGCCCATCATGGATCAGTTTGGTATTCCCGGTACTGTGCGTGCAAGTTTTAGTTTTTATAACACCTTTGCTGAGGTGGATCGTTTATTTGTCGCGATTGAAAAAGCGAAAACCTTTTTGTTGTAACAAAAGTGTTGCAGCAAAATCCTTGAAGTGAAAAATGGTTTAACGAGTAATGCTCTCACGAACGGTGAGTTAATTGGGAGACTGGTATGAGCGTCGCATCATTTGATCCGCAGCAACCTGTGCAGGTAACGCCTACTGCCGCTGCGCATTTCAAGCGGCAACTGGGTTCCGCAAAAGATGCTAAAGCGGTGCGTCTGAGCGTAAAGCAAAGTGGCTGTACTGGCTGGATGTACGTTGTTGATTTGGTTAATGAAGCCAAAGCGGATGATGTACATATGCAATTGGAAGAGGGCGTTGAGCTGTTGGTTGATGCAAAAAGCCTGTCGGTGGTGAGTGGTACTGAAATTGATTACGTCACCGAGGGTGTGAATCGCCAGCTCAAATTCAACAATCCGCGCGTTAAAGATTATTGCGGTTGCGGTGAAAGTTTTAGCGTTAACTAAGGCGCGTTGCGTAGAGAATGACTATGTCTGAAAGACGTATGGTAGTAGCTCAGGCGGATTGTCCGGCGCGACGCGTTCCTGATGGTACGCCACTGACTATTCCTGAGGGAACCTTTGTTACCATTACCCAGGCGCTGGGCGGTAACTACACATTGACCTATCATGGACAGATGGTGCGGGTAGATGGTACTGATGCGCATCTGCTTGGGCTTGAGTCTGAAACAATCAGTTTTCCGGCGCCAGCGGATGATCAGATTGTTGAGGCGCAAGTCTGGCAAGCCCTCGGCACTGTATTTGATCCGGAAATTCCAGTGGATTTGGTCAATCTTGGGCTGATCTATAGCGTCAAAGTGGATCAGTCGGCCAAACAAGTCGATATTCAAATGACGCTGACTGCGCCAGCCTGTGGCATGGGGCCGGTACTGGTAGGTGATGTTGAGTATCGTGTGCGCAAAGTGCCCAATGTAAAACTTGTTAAAGTTGAGCTGGTGTTTGATCCACCATGGCAGCGCCATATGATGAGTGAAGAGGCGCAGCTGCAGACCGGCATGTTTTATTGATCACACAGTATTGAGAAGTTTAATGACCCAATTTGGTATAGATGTCACCGTCGATGACATTGTCGATAGTCTCGGTTTTTTTGATAACTGGGAAGAGCGTTATAAGTACATCATTGATCTGGGCAAAGAGTTGCCGGAGATGGATGCCAGTTTGCGTACCGATGAATATCTAGTGCGCGGTTGCCAGAGTCAGGTGTGGTTGGTTGATGAGTGGCGCGCAGGCAAGTTGTTTTTCCAAGCGGATAGCGATGCCTTTATCGTTAAAGGGCTGTTGGGAGTGGTCTTGGCTGCGTTTAATGGTAAAACACCCGGTGAAATCCTCGCCTTTAATATAGATGCGTATTTTGCCCAACTCGACCTGCTTCAACATCTAAGCTCTACCAGAGGTAATGGGCTTAAGGCGATGGTGAAGCGTATTCAAGATCGCGCCAGTCAGACCAATTAGGTTTGGTGCTATTTGGGTGCGCTCCCTTAGCCGATTTTGTTTATTAATCAAATAGCTAGGATATAAAAATAATGTAAACCCGCGTATAATTCGCGGGTTTTGTATTTTGTAGGTAGTGAATCCGCTTTTAGCGATGTAATCCAACCTGCAGTAACCGGAAAATCGCGTGTGGAGCATCTTATGGCTGTTGAACAAACCTTATCTATTATCAAACCCGATGCCGTTAGCAAAAATCATATAGGTGAAATTGTTGCGCGCTTTGAAAAGGCTGGTCTCAAAATTGTCGCCCAGCGCATGATGATGTTGAGCAATGCGCAAGCTGAAGGTTTTTATGCAGAGCACAAAGGTCGTCCGTTCTTTGATGGTTTGGTCAAGTTTATGACCTCCGGTCCAGTTGTTGTACAAGTGTTATCTGGTGAAAATGCCATTGTAGCTAATCGCGAATTAATGGGTGCTACCGACCCAGCTAAAGCAGCGCCTGGTACTATTCGCGCTGATTATGCTGAGGCGATAGACAGAAACGCTGTGCACGGTTCAGATTCGCCTACATCTGCTGCGCGCGAGATTGCTTATTTCTTTGCCAGCAATGAAGTTGTTGTTCGTTAATATTGTTTAATCACTGCTGTTCCCAACGTGTTCATTAGGTAAAGAGCCATGACTGAAGTATCAAGTTCAACATCTCCCGCAATCGAGGAGGCTGCAGAGGGCTCTGCCAAAATGAATCTGCTGGGTTTACCAGAAGCTAAGTTGGTGGCTTTTTTTGAATCGATTGGCGAGAAAAAATTTCGCGCCATTCAGGTAATGAAATGGATTCATCAGTTGGGCGCTGACAACTTTGATGACATGACCAATGTCAGTAAAGATTTGCGTGCAAAATTAAAAAATATTGCTGAAATCCGTATGCCGGAAGTGGTGCAGCAATTTGATTCAACCGACGGCACCCGCAAGTTTTTGATCCGCGTTAGCGGTAATAATGTCATCGAAACTGTATTTATTCCTGATGGTGATCGCGGCACGCTTTGTGTGTCTTCACAAGTGGGCTGTTCCTTGGATTGCAGTTTTTGTGCAACTGGCAAGCAAGGCTTTAATCGCGATCTAACTGCTGCAGAAATTATTGGTCAGGTGTGGATAGCGGCCAAATCCTTTGGTCAATTACACGCTAATGGCCCGCGTAGAGTGACTAATGTGGTGATGATGGGCATGGGTGAGCCATTGCTCAATTTCGATAACGTTGTCGATTCCATGAACCTGATGATGCACGACAACGCTTATGGTATTTCCAAGCGACGCGTCACTCTGAGTACATCTGGCGTGGTGCCGCAGTTAGATCGCTTGAGTCAGTATACCGATGCCTGTCTTGCTATTTCTCTTCATGCACCAAACGATGAGTTGCGCAATGAATTAGTGCCTATTAATCGTAAATATCCAATTGCGATGCTGCTTGATTCAGCCAAACGTTATATCGAAGCCATGCCCGATACCCATCGTAAAATCACGATTGAATACACCTTAATCGATCAAGTGAATGATCGCCCTCACCATGCGCGTGAGCTGGCGGAACTCCTGCGTGATGTCCCGGTCAAGATAAATCTGATTCCATTTAACCCATTTAATTTGTCAAACTACAAACGCGTGAGTAATAACGCTCTACGTAAGTTTCAGGACATTTTGATGGAAGAGGGCTACATTACAACCGTCCGCACAACACGGGGAGATGATATAGATGCAGCTTGCGGTCAGTTGGCTGGGCAAGTGAATGACGTAACTCGTCGCAGCGAGCGCTACCGTGCGCAATTTGATGAGGTGCAAACGGTAAAAATCGTTAACCAATAGTTCCAACTTAAAGGTGTCAATGATGCAAATGAATAATTTTCTAAGATTGCTGAAATTAACCCTGGTGTTTTTTATTGCGGCAGTTCTTTTTACCGGTTGTGTTTCGAGTGGTGGTATTAATAGTACAGAGCGTCAGATTGATAAATCAAAATCCTTAGAGCTGCATATCCGTTTGGCGCAAGGTTACATTGAAAAAGGTAATCGTGAATCTGCGCGTCATCACTTACGTAAAGCATCCGAAATCGATAAGAATTCAGCGGACGCAATGGAGGCCATGGCGCGCCTTTATCAGTTAGAGGGTGAGCCAGAATTAGCCGAGAAGACATTTAAAAAAGCGCTTAAGCGCAAGAAAAACTTCACTTTGGCTAACAATAACTACGGTGTGTTCTTGTTCGGCCTTAAGCGCTATGAAGAGGCCTTGTTGGAGTTTGAGATAGCCGCCAGTGATCTCGACTATGATGGGCGTGCTTCCGCGTTAGTGAATGTGGGTAGAACAGCCTTATTGCTTGGCAAGAACGAGCGAGCCAAGGCAGCATTTGAACATGCAAGCATATTGGACCGGGGGCTTGCTGAACCGCATATTGAATTAGCTGCAATGAGTTTTATCAAGCAGGAATATGCTGAAGCCAAGAAACATCTGGATCGCTATCAGGCACTTGGGCAACAATCTGCTCGTGCGCTTTTGCTAGGCATTCGTTTGGAGCGTGTATTTGGCAACAAGGATCAAGAGGCCAGTTATTTGTTGGTGTTGAAAAATCGCTATCCCTATTCCAAAGAGTATTTGGAGTACAAACAAACGATGATGTATAACAACAAACGATATTAATATTGATGGGTTTTCAATGGCATCTGACGACAAAAAAGAAACCAATGATGATGGTCGTTTTCGCGAGCTGTCACCTGGCAAGTTATTAGTCTGGGCGCGTGAACGAGCAGGCTTAACTCAGGAGCAGGTAGCAAAAGAGCTTTACATGACATTGACGAAAGTGCGCGCGCTCGAGTCCGATGATTATCGTCATATGGGCTCAGATACATTCACTCGCGGCTATTTACGTGCGTACGCCAATTTAGTGAAGCTTGATGTTGTGCAGGTGCTTGCGGCCTATGATCGTCACGCGCAAAAACATGGTTTGATTGAGCAGGTGATACCTTGTCGCGTCGAGTCGGCCAATAAGCCTTTGTGGCAATTTGTTGTGTGGATTTTGGCGGCGTTATTAATTCTGTGGCTTGTGTCAATTTGGTTTTTTGATAATCGTCAGCAACCCAATTATAACCGTCCTATAACTGTTGTTCCGCCGGTTGAAACTGCGTTGAGTGTTCAATCAATAAATGAATCTAGTGTGAGTCAGGCATCGTCTATTAGTGGTTCAATGCTTACGTCACCGGTATTGTTAAGTGAAAATCAATCTAAAGAAGATAGCGCGAAAAATGAAGCGGTAAGTGCCGAGCTTTCATCTGTGCAGAACTCAAGCGCAGCTTTCCCAAGTAACTCGTCCGTATCTCCAATTGCCTCGCCAATACGCGCAGGGCAATTCAGTGATGCTCAATTAGATTCAATCAGTTTTTCATTTACCGAAGAATGTTGGGTTGAGGTCAGTGATGCGCGTGGTGATGTATTAGTGGCTGATTTACAGCGGCCTGGAAGTCATTTGCTTTTACAGGGTAAGACGCCATTTTATGTGAAGCTCGGAAATGCTCCGGGCGCCGAAATGGAATTAAATGGCGACAAAGTCGCTGTAGTGCCTGCATTGGGCACTAATGTACTGTCGTTAACAGTGGGTGAGTCTACTCACGAGTAGTCACGCAAAAGTGATCAGGAATAACTATGCACTGTGAGTCTCCAATTAAACGCCGTAAGTCTCGCCAAATTATGGTGGGTAATGTTCCAGTCGGCGGTGATGCACCTATTTCAGTACAAAGTATGACGAACACTGAAACTACAGATGTTGCGGCAACTGTAGAGCAGATTCGTCGTATTCAGTTGGCTGGTGCTGATATTGTTCGTGTTTCTGTGCCAACCATGGAAGCAGCCGAGGCGTTCGGTGAGATCCGTAAACAAGTAACAATTCCCTTGGTGGCGGACATTCATTTTGATTATCGAATTGCTCTGCGAGTTGCCGATTTGGGTGTGGATTGCCTGCGCATCAATCCTGGAAATATTGGCCGCGAAAAGCGTATTAAAGCGGTAGTTGATAAAGCGCGGGATCTGAATATTCCCATTCGTATTGGCGTCAATGCAGGCTCGCTAGAGAAAGATTTGCAAAAAAAATATGGCGAACCGACACCGGATGCATTGGTGGAGTCCGCATTACGCCATGTTGAAATTCTCGATTCACTTAATTTTCACAATTTTAAAGTCAGCGTCAAAGCATCAGATGTATTTATGGCGGTTGCTGCGTATCGTAAGTTAGCGACATTAATCGATCAGCCATTACATTTGGGAATTACTGAGGCGGGTGGCTTACGCTCCGGTACCGTGAAATCTTCAATAGGTTTGGGAATGCTGTTAATGGATGGTATCGGCGATACCATTCGCGTTTCACTGGCGGCCGATCCGGTTGAAGAAATTAAAGTGGGTTGGGATATGCTGCGCAGTTTGCGCTTGCGTAGCAAAGGCGTGAATTTTATTGCTTGCCCTAGCTGCTCACGGCAAAACTTTGATGTCATAAAAACTATGAATGATTTGGAACAGCGCGTGGAAGATATTACTGTTCCGCTCGACGTTGCAGTTATTGGCTGTGTAGTTAATGGCCCGGGAGAAGCAAAAGAGGCTGATCTCGGTCTTGCTGGCGGAACGCCTAGCAACTTAATTTATATCGATGGTGAGCCCAATCAAAAGTTAACCAATGAAAATTTGGTTGATAATCTTGAGCGGTTAATTCGCGCAAAAGCGGCGCAAAAGCAGTCGCAAATGGACGCTGATGCCAAGAATATTATTGCTAAGGGTTAGTTACTTTTTAGCGCGTGATAAGTAAGGTTTTAAATTGAAAAAATTACAGGCAATTCGCGGTATGAATGATCTGCTTCCAGTAGATTCACCGCTATGGCAATACGTAGAAAGTGTAGTTACCGATATTTTGGCGCGTTATGGTTATCAGGAAATTCGTTTTCCAATTGTTGAATCAACCGAGTTATTTAAACGTTCGATTGGTGAAGTGACTGATATCGTCGAAAAGGAAATGTATACCTTCGAAGATCGCAATGGAGACAGTCTTACTCTGCGTCCTGAAGGTACTGCGTGTTGTGTCCGTGCATGCGAAGAGAACGGTTTACTTTACAACCAAACCCAGCGCCTTTGGTATATGGGGCCTATGTTCCGTCATGAGCGTCCGCAAAAAGGTCGGTATCGTCAGTTCCATCAAATTGGTGTGGAAACTTTTGGTATTCAAGGGCCAGATATCGATGCTGAAGTATTGGTGCTTAGCGCGCGTATTTTGCGTGAGCTGGGTGTTGCTGAGCACGTGCAGTTACAAATTAACTCGCTCGGTAGTGCGGATGCTCGCGCTGCCTATAAAGAGGCCTTAGTTATTTATTTAAGTGCTTTTCATGAGCAATTAGATGAGGACAGCAAGCGCCGCCTCTCCACGAATCCTCTACGTATTCTTGATTCCAAGGATGCAAATACCCAAAAATTACTTAATGACGCTCCTGTGTTACTGGATTATTTAGATGAAGGGTCGCGTGTGCATTTTGAAGGGTTAAAATCCTTGCTAGATGCAGCTGGTATTCGTTATCAGATTAATCCGCGCTTGGTGCGCGGCCTCGATTATTATGGTAAAACGGCGTTCGAGTGGGTGACTGACAAATTAGGTGCTCAAAGTACGGTCTGTGCGGGAGGCCGCTATGATGGTTTGGTTGAGCAGTTAGGTGGTAAGTCAACGCCAGCAGTTGGATTTGGTATTGGCCTTGAACGATTGGTTTTACTCTTGCAGGCAGCAGAAATGGTGCCTGAGTATCTCGATCAACAAGCGGACATATATCTCGTCGCCGTCGGCGATGTGCAAGCAATTGCCATGCAGCTAGCTGAGCGAATTCGAGATGAGTTGCCGTTTGTTCGTCTGCTAAGCAACTGTGGCGGAGGCAACTTTAAAAATCAATTTAAAAAAGCTGACAAGTGTGGTGCTGATATTGCCCTTATTTTAGGAGAGGATGAGGCCAAAGCAGGACAGGTCACAATTAAATTTTTGCGTGAAGAAGTCGAGCAGCAAACACTCGCTTTTGATGAGGCAATTGCCTGTCTGCAAGCGCTTGAGTAAACAGAGCTTGAGTGATGTATTAACTGAGTAAAAAAATAACGTTTTATTTTAATCATTCCCTATTTTTGCGCATTGCGCTAAGACCTACAGGAGTCAATTGTGAGCGTACATCTTTCAGAAGAAGAACAATTAGAGGTATTAAAACGCTGGTGGAAAGATTACGGAAGAACCGTGATTATTGCAGTGTTAGTGGCAGTTGTCGGGTACTTTGGGTACACCACGTGGCAAGATCAAAAACGCCAGAAAATGGAAAAAGCTTCAGAGGTGTATGAGCAATTGCTTAAGCTCGCCAATGCTGAGCCAGGCAAAGTGTTAACCGATGCAGATAAGGCAACTATTACACACCTCGCCGGTGAGTTGAAAGATGGCAATAGCAAAAGCTTGTATGCGCATAGTGCTGCTTTTTTTCTGGCGAAACTCGCGGTGGAAGAGGGCAAATTGGATGTTGCAGTAAATGAACTTAAGTGGGTTTTGTCTGCCCAACCAAAAGCTGCTACTGAGCAGCTAGCGCGTTTGCGTTTAGCGAGAGTATTAACTGCACAAAAAGCGTTTGACGATGCATTAGCACAATTATCTCCCGAACCTGCCGCTGCTTTTACTTCAGAGTATGCAGAAGCTCGCGGCGATATTCTTAAATTACAAGGTGATTTGGATGCGGCACGCACTGCTTTTGAAAAAGCATTGGCTGCGACAGATCCACAACAACAAGAGCGTTACATGTTACTGCAAATGAAAGTTGATGATTTGAAAGTGGAAGGTTCTGCAGTTCCGGCTGGGGAGAGCGCCCAATGATGCAAGTCTCTGTGAGGCACCTGAGCTGGTTAATATTGCTTTGTGCATTCGCTATGTCTGGCTGTTCATGGTTTAGCAAAAAAACCGGAAATGAGCCAATGGAGTTAGTCGATTTTAAAGAAACACTCGATCTCGACAAAGTATGGAAGCGCGGTATAGGTGAAGGTCAAAACAAAGGGTTCAGTAGCCTTACTCCTGCGTTGGATGGCGATGCTATCTATGCGGTAGATTACGAGGGTCTGATTGTTGCGATGAACAATCAGACTGGTAAAAAGCTATGGACACGCAAGGTCAATAAATCGCAGTTAGGTTTATGGGCTTGGATGAAAAGTTTTTTTGTGGCAGGTGACCCCAATCGCCAAATAGTGGGTGGTATAGCGGCAGAGAACGGTTTACTGCTAGTTGCTACTTATGCTGGTGAAGTAATGGCCTTGTCCAAAGATACTGGTGAGGAATTATGGCGGACGCAGTTGCCTGGTGAAGTCGTTTCAGCGCCTCGCACTAACGGTATTGTGGTGGCTGCTCAGACAGTGAATGGTAAATTATTTGCACTCAATGCAAAAACGGGCGAGCAGTTATGGTTTTATGACAGCCCTCCACCGATATTAACCTTGCGCGGAACACCCTCTCCTATAGTGACAGATACGGCAGTTTATTCTGGCTTTTCTAATGGCCGGATGATGGCATTTAATCCTGCCAATGGTCTCATCTTGTGGGAGCAACGTGTTGCCTCGCCAAAAGGCCGCTCTGAATTAGAACGTATGGTGGACATTCATTCCAGTCCCATGATTAAGGATGGTGTTATTTATGTTGGCACCTATCAGGGGCGAATTAGTGCACTGGCTCGTGGCACTGGCAAGCCGCTCTGGGGACAAGATGGCTCTACTAGTGAAAATTTAGCCTTGTCTGATGACGGTAAACTGTTTGTCGCACACACTGATGGCAAGCTGGTTGCCTATAATGCGACAACTGGCGAGCAACTGTGGAGCAATGAAAAAATGTTGCGCCGCCTCTTAAATGGTCCGCAAGTATTTGGCAATTATGTTGCTGTGGTAGATTTCAAAGGCTATATGCACGTTGTCAACCAGAGTGACGGCGAGTTTGTTGCCCGAACCAAAGTTGATAGAAAAGGTGCGCGCGCGCCTATGTTGACCGATGGTGAGACACTTTATGTTTACACCAATAGTGGCAAATTGATCGCGTTTAGAGCCGAAAAGGACAAGTAATTTACCGCTAAATGGTTAACACTGACCAGCCGCTTGAGCTTACCTTAGTTGAATAAGGTAAACTTGAACGCGGCTGGTTTTGTTTTTGTGTGTTTGAATTTATGCAGTGATCATGGCTGCAGATCCTTGTTTTTCATCTCAACTGATACTTTTTATGATAATCCCCGTAATAGCACTTGTTGGTCGCCCTAATGTGGGTAAATCCACACTATTCAATCGCCTAACCCAATCGCGCGATGCCTTGGTGGCTGACTACCCTGGTTTGACTCGCGACCGTAAATACGGTGAAGGCACCTTGGAAAATCGCCGTTTTATCGTGATCGATACCGGTGGTATCAGCGGTGAGGAAGAGGGCATTGATAGCATGATGGCTGGCCAATCGCTTCTGGCAATTCAGGAAGCTGACATAGTACTGTTTATTGTGGATAGTCGTGCGGGCTTGAATCCTGCCGATGCGATGATTGCCAAACACTTGCGCGTAAATAATAAAAAGACCTACGTGGTCGCCAACAAAATTGATGGTATGGATCCCGATATCGCACTGGCGCCTTTTTATGAGTTGGGGCTTGGCGAAGTTCACCCAACGACGGCTAGTCATGGCCGTGGTGTTAGATCCTTAATGGAAGAGGTACTGGCTGATATTCCGGAATTACCTGAGGATTATCAACCTGATGAGGCCACCGGGATAAAAATTGCCATTGTTGGTCGTCCCAATGTAGGAAAGTCGACTCTGGTGAATCGTCTGTTGGGTGAGGACCGGGTAGTAGTCTACGACGAGCCAGGCACCACTCGCGACAGCACCTATATCAACTATACCCGCTTTGATAAGCCCTACACCTTGATCGATACCGCTGGGGTGCGGCGGCGCAAGAATATTGATTTGATGGTAGAGAAATTCTCGATTGTTAAAACAATGCAGGCCATTGCTGATGCCAATGTTGTTGTATTAGTAATGGACGCAAGCGAAGGTGTTGTTGAACAAGATCTGCACCTGATGGGTACAACCATTGAGGCTGGGCGTGCACTGGTTATCGCGCTGAATAAGTGGGACGGCCTGGATGATGCGCATAAACAGTATGTGAAAAGTGAAATTGAGCGCCGGTTGCGTTTTGTGGATTTTGCCACCATTCACTTTATTTCAGCCTTGCATGGCACCGGTGTGGGTAATCTGTACAAATCGATTGAGCTGGCTTACCAGTCAGCAACTGATAAATTCAGCACCAACTTCCTCACTCGTATATTGCAAGATGCGGTACGTGAACATCAACCGCCGATGATTCAAGGGCGTCGTATCAAGCTGCGCTATGCACATCCGGGGGGGCACAATCCTCCGATTATTGTGGTGCATGGCAACCAAACTAACGATGTCCCAAGTCATTACACCAAATATTTGGAAAAAACCTTCCGTCGTGTGCTCGATTTGCATGGCACTCCAATCAAGATTGAATTTCGGAATAATGAAAACCCTTATTCTGAGCGCAAAAGTAAAATGACCCAGCGTCAATTAATTGATATGCGCCGCAAGGCAGAGCGCGATAGAAATCGCAACAAGCCTAGATAAGCTAAACAAGGGTTCGCCAGTGTTTGTGCCAGAAGAGCTGCATTACAAAACTTAATTGCCTAAGCAGGGAATGCTTTAGTTGCTATGGCTTGCGCTCTTTAAGGTGAAGGAGTAGTGTTACGCGCCTTATTTGATTGTCCTCACTCACCTTTAACCATAAAAGCCCGAGCAGAAGATGACACCCGCAAGCCGCAAGCTGCTTATCATCGATGACGATGTCCTTGTCCGCCAGAGTATAGTGACTTATCTGACGGACAGTGGCTTTTGTGTATGTTCCGCGTCTGATGCCACTGCAGCACTTGAATTACTCGCCAACCCTGACCTTTCACTTCCTGATCTGATTATCACCGATCTACGTATGCCTAATGGCGATGGTCTTCAGTTATTGCAGCTTCTGCATGATCGCCACCCCTCGCTGCCAGTGATTGTGATTTCCGGTGCTGGCGTGATGAATGATGTGGTGACTTCCTTGCGTTTAGGTGCCCGTGATTATTTGATAAAGCCGGTGGTCGATTTAGAGGTGCTAGTCCATTCGATTAATAAGGTGCTTGATCGACAGGATCTGGAAGAGGAAAATCAGCGCTACCGAGTTCAATTGGAAAATGCAAATCGCGAGTTAAAAGAGAACCTACGGGTACTTGAGCGTGACCAAATAGCAGGGCGACGGGTACAGCGCCGTTTAATGCCATCGGGTTTTACTACGGAAGAGGGTTACACCGCAGCACATACGATTGTTCCGTCATTATTTCTCAGTGGCGATTTTGTTGATTACGCCCACATTAAAAGACGTTATCTCGCATTTTATTTGGCTGATGTCTCCGGGCACGGTGCCTCTTCTGCTTTTGTCACCATTTGGCTTAAGCATCTTGTTAGCCGCATGGTGCGGGAAGAGGGATTGTTTGGTGATGAGAGCTCCTTTGCGCAGGGCGCAGACCTTATGTTGCGGCAGATTAACCGCGAGCTACACGAGACTCGCCTTAGTCATCACCTAACACTCTTTGTTGGCGTTATAGATACAGTGACGCATAAAATGCACTATGTAGTCGCGGGTCACTTACCTATGCCTATTCTGCTTACTGATGAAGGGGCAGAGTATTTAACGGGGCGTGGTAAGCCTGTCGGAATATTTAAAGAGGTCAGTTGGGAAGTTTACGAGCGTCAGTTGCCAGAGAAATTTGCGCTGGTTTGTTTTTCTGACGGGATACTGGAAACCTTGTCTCAACAAGAACTGCAAGAGAAAGAGGCTCAGCTGTTAAAACTAATTGCTTCAAGTAGTGGCGGTTTGGATTCGGTCTGTAATACTTTAATTATAAAAGAGATTCGCGATAACCCGGATGACATTGCAGTCTTGTCCATCACCCGAGGTGTGAGTTGATGAAAGCCGGCCAGATTTTAGTTGCCGATCATAATGGGGTCTATGTGATCAAAATGTTGGGCGATGTGCGCCTGACTTTGTGTATCTCGTTCGATCAGTTTATTGATGCCATGTTCAAAAGTGAGAATTTTGCCTCAGTCTTATTCGATCTCTCTGATGCTGAAGCAATCGATAGCACCACATTGGGTTTGATGGCAAAAATTTCCATTCTGGGGCAGGAGCGGCACGGTATCATGCCAGTGATTTTGGCGAGTAACCCTAGCATCCAACGCATTCTGCAAACTATGGGGTTTGGCGATATATTTACCATTGTCGATAAGTTGGATGCGCCCGTTCTGGCAGAGCATGCACTTAATTGTATTAATTGTGATGAACAGGAAGTAAAAGAAAAGGTGATTGAGGCGCACAAAATTTTGATGGGATTAAATGCCAGTAATGCTGATACTTTCCGTAATTTGGTCAATATGCTCGAAAGCTGTTAACCTTTCCTAGATATAATCATCACTGATGAGTTGTTGTTAAGTTCGCCTTAGTCAGGCTTTTAGCGCGAATAAAGTCGGCGTGAGGCACATAAATTAAATCCGCCACTTTGCGAATAATATAGTCTTCGTATTTATCCAGATCCCCATCGGCATAAGCCATTTCCCACATGGCTCTCATCAAATTAAATTTTTCTTCTGCGCTACAATTTTGATTAATAAGCTGAGTAAATTGATGCAATGACGTTGCATGATTTGTCTCGTTTTTAGCGAGATTAATCAGCTCGGTGAGCTCATCGTTTGACAAAGAGAATTTGCGGGCAAGAATGGTATTTAGATTATGTAATTCCACATTGGAAAATTGATGATCTGCCATGGCCACTTCAACCAGTAAAGCAGCTACCGCCAATTGTTTTTGGTGATCGGAAAGTGTGGGTGACGCGTCACTTGCAGGTTGCAAGTGACGCTCGATAAAGCGCGAGAGTTTATTAAGCACGAGCTTTCAGTAAATTCTCAAGATTGATCTGGTCTTTTACAAAACCGCGAATACCTTCAGCCAGTTTTTCGGTCGCCATTGCATCTTGATTCAAGCCAAAACGGAAGCTGGTTTCAGTCTCAATTTGTTTGGCAATTGCTGCACCGGTGTTATTAGGTGAAAGCACACGCTTGAGTTCGCCTTTGTCTTGCTCTAACTCTTGCAGTAACTGCGGGCTGATAGTTAAACGGTCACAGCCTGCAAGCGCTTCAATTTCGCCAAGGTTGCGGAAGCTGGCTCCCATTACCACAGTGTTATAGCCATTTTGCTTGTAGTAATTGTAAATGTGACGCACAGATATAACGCCTGGATCTTCTTCAGCGGTATATTCTTTTTTGTCAGTGTTGGCTTTGTACCAATCCAGAATGCGGCCGACAAAAGGAGAAATCAAAAACACACCGGCATCAGCACAGGCAGCGGCTTGATTAAAACCAAACAGCAGGGTGAGGTTGCAGTTGATACCTTCTTTTTCCAGCACTTCTGCTGCGCGAATGCCTTCCCAAGTGGACGCGAGTTTAATCAGTACGCGGGACTTATCGACGCCACCTTTTTCGTACAAACTGATCAGTTCGTGAGCTTTGGCGATAGAGGCTTTAGTATCAAATGACAAGCGTGCGTCTACTTCAGTTGAGATGCGGCCGGGAACAATTTTCAAAATTTCCAAGCCAATTCCTACTGCCAAGTGATCACAGGCGGCACTTAATTGTTGTGCACTGTTAGTGATGCTTTTGCTGGTATTGATGGATGCCGCAAGCAAGTCTTGGTATTGCGGCATTTGTGCGGCTTTATACACCAGTGATGGGTTGGTGGTTGCATCCAGTGGCTTGTAAAGGCGGATGGCTTCGATATCGCCAGTGTCGGCGACTACATCGGTAAATTGTTTCAGTTGTTCAAGTTTACTAGTCACAGTGGTAATCCTATCTCTGAAAGTACAAGTGGTTGATCTTCGGTAATTGCCGTCAGATATATTATAGTCTTAATGACTTTATGTTGAAAGCAGTCATTTTTTATAAACAGATAATTGAATAGTGTTTGAAGTCTTAAGCATTTCCGATTTCAAGGTTATTTGCTAATGGTACCTCATTTAATACAGCAAGAGCGCGTTCAAGCACTTCAATTCCTGCATTCGGCTTATGAGCTTGTTCACTAATAATCCGGCGAAACTGACGAGCACCAGGCAAGCCTTGATAAAGCCCAAGAATATGTCGCGTTAGATGATTGAGTCGAGTGCCGTTGGCTAGTTCTTCGTCACAGTATTGCATGAATTTTTGCATGACTTCATTCCGGCTGACTACAGGCCTATCTACGCCGTAGATTTGCTGATCAACTTGTGCCAATAGATAGGGATTACTGTAGGCTTCGCGCCCAATCATGACACCATCAACATGTTCCAGCAGGTTTTTGCTTTGCGCAAGCGTTGTAATGCCGCCATTAATGATGATATTTAGGTGCGGGAAATCCTGCTTCAGCTGATATACCTTATCGTACTGTAGCGGTGGAATCTCGCGATTCTCCTTGGGGCTTAAACCTTTCAACCAGGCTTTGCGCGCATGTACGATAAACGTGCGGCAACCGGTTTCGGCAATAGTTCCAACGAATTTCACCAGTCCTTCGTAGTCTTCCATATCGTCGATGCCGATACGGTGTTTAACTGTGACGGGAATTTTTACCGCGCTCTGCATACTGGCGATGCAATCTGCAACCAGTTCGGGTTCGGCCATTAGGCAGGCGCCAATCATGCCGTTTTGCACGCGATCACTCGGGCAACCGCAGTTGAGATTAACTTCGTCGTAACCCCAATCCTCTGCAATGCGCGCGCATTCTGCAAGTGCTATAGGGTCGCTACCGCCTAATTGCAGGGCCAAAGGGTGCTCGCAGGCGTTGTAATCCAGAAAGCGCGATTTATCGCCGTGAAGCAATGCGCCAGTGGTAACCATCTCGGTGTAGAGCACCGCTTTTTTAGTTAACAGGCGCCAAAAGGTGCGGCAATCCGATGTTGACCACTCCATCATAGGGGCGAGGGTAAAACGGCGGTCGAGAGGGTGGCTTGAAGTCATTAGGCTGTGGAATTCTGCTGCGAGGAAATTAAAGTGCGGTCATAGCCGACAGGTGTTTTATGATAGCGATATTTACTCCCAGCTGCACGGTAAAGTGTGGCGTATTAACTTGGACGAGCTGTTTATGTCACTAACGCATATAGATTCCCATGGGCACGCCAGTATGGTGGATGTCTCGGAAAAACCGGCCAGCGTGCGTGAAGCGCGCGCGTTTGCGCGGGTATTAATGAAGCCCGACACATTGGCGCAAATCAAAGCTAACAGCCTGAAAAAAGGTGATGTATTCGCCGTCGCACGTATTGCGGGTATTCAAGCGGCTAAAAAGTGCGCCGATTTAATTCCGCTTTGTCATCCATTGGCGCTGAGTAAAGTGGCAGTTGATTTCGCAATAGATGACCAACAATCGGCGGTAGAGATTACCAGCTACTGCAAGCTCACCGGACAAACCGGTGTTGAAATGGAGGCGCTGACAGCAGCGAGCATTGCCGCGTTAACTATTTACGATATGTGTAAGGCCGTTGATATGGAGATGGTGATCGAACAGGTTTGTTTATTGGAAAAATCTGGCGGACGGCGAGGTCACTATCGCCGGCAGGAGCTTGAAGAATGATCCGGGTGTTATTTCTTGCGCAATTGCGCGAGCAGTTGGGCACTGCTGAGTTGCGTATCAACGATGACAGTGTTGTTAGTATCTCAACTCTTAAGCAATATCTTGTAACTAACCATCCACATTGGGAACCGTTTATTGCCAATAGTAAATTGCTGGTTGCGGTAAATCATGCCTACGCTAAAGCGGACGCAGCGATTAAATCAGGTGATGAAATCGCTTTTTTCCCACCGGTTACCGGAGGTTAGTATGTCTTTTTCGATTGCGGTGCAAGCACACGATTTTGATGTTGGGCGCGAATACGCTGCGCTAACAGCGAACGATACGGCGGCAGGAGCGGTGGTATTTTTTGTTGGGCGAGTGCGCGATATGAATCATGCCCGCGATGTAAAAAGTATGTCGCTCGAACATTATCCCGGTATGACAGAAACTATTCTGCAGCAAATTGTAGAAGAGGCGAAAGGGCGGTGGGAGCTACTAGCTGCACGCATTGTTCATCGCGTTGGCGAATTGCAAGTGGCTGACCACATCGTATTTGTTGGGGTTACCAGTGTGCATCGTGAACATGCATTTCAAGCAGCAGAATTTTTGATGGATTTTTTAAAAACTTGCGCACCCTTTTGGAAGAAAGAAATAACCAGTCAAGGCGCGATATGGGTTGAGGAAAATGTCAAAGATGTTAAGGCAGCGCGGCGTTGGTAAATATAGTAGCTGCATGATATGTAAAAAATGGGCGCTGTAGCGCCCATTTCAGATCGCTGACAAACCCCACCCTAAAAAGTGGGGTTTTGTTTTTTTAGCCCGCGCTGTGCATAAACCACATTTCTTGAGATTTATTTCCAATCCGCTCATTTTTCCCG
>NZ_JBXUOS010000014.1:0-145344 GCF_057196725.1 Cellvibrio sp. ATLC23
GTGTGTTGGCGCGGAGCGGGTTCTTTGAGCATGGCAGTCATCGCAAAATAATGTGCTGCCATTAAATAAAAACCCCCAGCGTTTGGCTAGGGGTTTGTCAGCGGTCTGAGGCGCCCTAGAGCGCCTTATCTGTTGATAACAAAAAATCAACCGTATGAAAATGCCAAGCCCTTCTCGCGATATTCACGTATGCGAATGCCATAACTGCCATCACAGAGCGCACGTTTAATCAAAAAGCTCTTATCCAAAGTCTTTTGTTCGATCTCGTTCAAATTGACAATTTGTTCTTTTTCGAGCGGTCGGTTTAAATCTTTTACCACAATGATTTTGGGTAGATGACGATAGCGGTGATTAGACTCCAACACTATGCCCACCAAGCCATTCACCAATTCGACAATACTGCCCGGTGGATATAAACCAACGCACTTGATAAATTCAAGCGCAAGACGCTCGTCAAAATGAGTGCCGCGATCTTGGAAGATACGTTTGAGCGCATCGGTACTGGGAATTGCGCGGGAGTAGCAGCGATCGCCGGTCATCGCATCATAGGCGTCAACAATACTGATAATTCGCGCAAAATCAGAAATACCAGCTGCTTTTAGTTTGCGTGGGTAGCCTGTGCCATCGACACGTTCATGATGACTGTAAGCCACATCAATTGTGGAGCTGGGCACACCGGGCGATGACATCAGCAGATTCCGTCCGTGCACAGTGTGCGCTTTTATCATGCTAAATTCTTTATCACTCAATGGATCTGATTTATTCAGCACATTTTGCGGCACACGCATTTTGCCTACATCATGCAACAAACCACATAAACCTAGTTTTTCCAGCTCCGGCTCGCTCATGCCCAAATGACGACCAAAAGCAATCGCCAGAATACAAACATTTAAACAATGCTCTGCGGTGTACTCATCTTCATTGCGCATACGCGACATCCAGATAAGTGCATCGGCATTGCGCAAAATACTACCGACGCAATCTTTAACTGTCGCTTTTGCCTGCTCGGTGTTAACCACCCCCCCCAAACGCACATCATCAAGTAGGGTTTTAGTGAGTTTTTTTGCTTCGCGAAAAATACCAATAGCCGCTTGGTGCTCTTTTTGGGCTTCAATTTTATTAATGTAAGTTTGTGATTTTGCGATAGCAGGGCCAGCCACGCCGCGCTCTTCCGGGGAAACCCACTGTTCACGGACCGCATCGATCCAGACGTGTTGGGAGTACTCAGCCACTGTATCTATGTCATCGAGACTCTCGATCATAAAACCCTGCAATAAAAACGGGGTTTCTTGCCAATCGCGGTCAAGCTTGGACACGAACATGCCTATTTTCAGCTCTGAGATGTGGATTTTGATGGTGCTGAGCGTCTTATCCACATAGCCCGGCTTTACTTCTCGCCGATCCAAAGGAACCTCACTTTTGATGTTTTTATTGTTACAACTGGGGGGCTTCGTTTGCTTGCTACTGGTAAATCATAGCTGCTTTTGAAACCGGTCACATGTAACAAAAAGCTATGAGTAAGCACTCCTCTTAGATAGATAACGATAATTTGCGTGCCAAAACCCATTAGTCGTGGGGCGCGCAAACTACACTGAAGAGCTGCTCATAGAGGGCATTAACTTACTGTCTTTTAGCTTCATCCCAAAGACGATTCATCTCATCTATTGAGGTTTCAACTAAAGGCGTAGAGCTATTGGTCTCGATAAAATGAAAGCGCTGTTCAAATTTGTGATTGGCGCGACGTAAAGCTTGTTCCGGGTCGATCTTTTGGTAGCGCGCTATATTCACCACGGCAAATAATAAATCGCCCAGCTCCTCTTCCAGCGCAACTCTGTTACCGGACGCCAGCTCAGCCTCTACCTCCATGAGCTCTTCGCGCACCTTGGCGATAGGGCCGTAGACATCATCCCAATCAAAACCGACGCTGGCAGCACGTTTTTGCAATTTTGCTGCACGGCTGAGCGATGGCAAATTTAGAGGAACATCCGCCAATAAACCTTGCGCGCCTTTTTCTGCTCGCTCTTGTTGTTTAATGGCCTCCCAGCGGGCTTTAACATCACCCGGTAAGGTGTGACGATTTTCGATTTGGCTATGCAAAGTCCCATCGGGAAACACATGGGGATGGCGGCGCACTAATTTCGCGACCAAGTCAGAGACCACACCGGCAAATTCAAAGCGATGTTCTTCTTTACCGAGCTGGCTGTAAAAAATCACCTGAAATAATAAATCGCCCAGCTCTTCTTTGAGATGCGCAAAATCCTGCTTTTCAATCGCATCCACAACCTCGTAGGCCTCCTCCAAGGTTGAAGGCGCGATACTGGCGTAATCCTGGGTGATATCCCAAGGGCAACCGGTTTGTGGATCGCGCAGGCGCGCCATCAAATAAAGTAAATCGTCGATAGTGTATTGATGGCTCACAAGTGCTTCCAATAATGTTCGTGACAGTTCGGTTAATGTTTACGCCGCGCAGATGCAATATTCGGTAACTGATTGAGTTTAGTGAGTATGCGGCTCAATTCATCAAAACTGCGAATCTCCAGCGTTACCTGCATGTCCACGGTGTTTTTACGTTTGTCCGACAAGGTTTGCATAGCAACAATATTGATGCGCTCGGTATCCAGCAGCGCGGTAATATCTTTGAGCAAACCATAGCGGTCGTAGGCTTCAATCACCACATCCACCGAGTAGAAACTCTGCGGAGTATCGCCCCACTCTACTTTGATAACCCGTTGCGGCTCGTCGGTTTGCAATTGCAAAATATTCGTACAATCCTGACGGTGAATAGAGACGCCCTTGCCGAGCGTGATGTAGCCAGTAATCGCATCGCCAGGTACCGGATTACAGCAATTGGCGATTTGAGTGAGCAAATTGCCCACACCTTCGATATACAGATCCGAATCTTTTTTCTGCCGCGGCGATTTCACTTTGAATGGAATCAACGGCTGCTGCGGATTGGCATCATCCAATTGTTTTTGCGCCGCATTTAATACATGCCCAACACCTACATCACTCGCACCCACCGCCGCGTAAAGATCATCGAGATTATTAAAGTGTAATTTTTTTGCTAGCTCCTCAAAGTCTAAATCGAGCAGCGCAAGACGTTTGAATTCGCGATCCAATAGCGCCTGACCTTCAGCGATATTTTTGTCGCGCGCCTGCTGCTTGTACCAGTGCTGGATTTTTGCGCGCGCGCGCGGTGTATTGACATAACCGAGCGCGGCATTGAGCCAATCGCGGCTAGGCGATTCCATTTTGCCAGTGAGAATTTCTACCTGATCCGCATTGGTCAATTGGTAATTGAGCGGCACTATGCGGTTGTTAACCTTGGCACCGCGACAGCGATGGCCGACATCGGTATGAATTTTATAAGCGAAATCCAGCGGCGTGGCGGTACGCGGCAAATCCACCACATGGCCTTCCGGCGTAAACACATAGATGCGATCTTGATTGACCGAGCGCAGGTCATCTTGCAGATGTTCGGAGTCGCCCCCCAGTTCTTCATGCCACTCGAGGACTTGGCGTAACCAGGCAATTTTTTGCTCATAGCCGTCTTGCACTGCTTTGGTATCGGTGCCTTTGTAGCGCCAGTGGGCGCATACGCCCAGCTCGGATTCTTCATGCATGGCATTAGTGCGGATCTGAATTTCCAGCACTTTATTTTCTGGCCCCCACACGGCGGTGTGCAGCGAGCGATAGCCATTCTCTTTGGGGGAGGCGATGTAATCATCAAACTCGTGGGGAATATTGCGCCACAGGCTGTGAACTATACCGAGCACGGCATAACAATCCCGCACGCTGGGCACCAGAATGCGTACCGCACGAATGTCATATACCTGTGAAAATGGAATACCTTTGCGCTGCATTTTGCGCCAGATACTGTAGATGTGTTTAGCACGCCCACCCACGGAACCTTCAATGCCCGCTTTTTTTAATTCGTCGCGAATCAGGTTGAGCAAACTATCAATATATTCCTGCCGCGCCAGACGGCGCTCATCCAGTAATTTGGCGATACGTTTGTAATCATCAGGTTGCAGATAGCGGAATGAGAGATCTTCCAGTTCCCATTTAATGTGGCCAATGCCGAGGCGATGAGCCAGCGGCGCATAGATATCGGCAACTTCGCGGGATACCTGCCGGCGACGATCAGGCTCGGCATTTTTTACCGAGCGGATAGCGCAGGTGCGCTCGGCCAGTTTGATCAGGGCGACACGCACGTCATCGACCATAGACACGAGCATTTTGCGAATCTTTTCCGCCTGCTCGGTCGCTTGGGAGCCGAGCACTCGCTCCTCTTCGTTGCGCTGGTAGCTGATCGCCGCCATGCGCAACACACCTTTGACCAGCTTACTGACCGTATCGCCAAAACGGGATTGAATATCGATAAGCGTGATTTTGTGCTCGCGCACAGCGCGGTAGAGGATCGCAGCGACCAGTGCATCCTGATCGAGCTGCAAATCGGCAAGAATTTCAGCCATCTCCAAACCGATACGAAAGCAGGAGAAATCCTCGCCCCAGTTGTGATCGTCTTCAGCGTGAATATCAACCAGTGACAAACTTAATTCAGCAGCGCGACGCAACTCGGCACGGCTCGCTTCGGACTGGGTATAACCCTGATTAAGGCGATCAATCCAAGCATCTATATCAACCTGACCATCCGCCGCTATGGGGTGATCTGCTCTAACTTTAACCATACGCGTTACTTCAACTAAATAGGCGCCCTGCTTACGCAGTTTTTTATGAAAGCATTTGCTAACGCTGCTCGTTATGAAAGCTTTTGCTAACGCAAAAAAAGCGCCATAGATTCAACATGGCTGGTGTGCGGAAACATATCCAGTACACCAAGCTTATCCAATTGATAACCCGCCTCAGCCAGTAAGGCAGAGTCACGCGCCAAGGTCGCGGGATTGCAACTGACGTAGACAATCCGCTTAGGGGAAAGTTGCTTACCTATCCCCGCACCCAAACGCAGAATGCTGGCGATAATATCTTTTGCACCATCGCGGGGCGGGTCGAGCAAAATCGCATCGATCCCCTGTTCTTTATTGGCTCCACCCAAACGCTGTAATTGAGTATGGGTCATATCCGTCAGATTGGCGGCAATAAATTTTGCATTGCCGATCTGTAACCGCTCGGCATTTTCACGCCCGCGCAACACCATCGACTCAATCGCCTCTATACCCACTACTTCCGCACACTGTTGGGCGATGGGCAGCGTAAAGTTGCCGATACCACAAAACAAATCCAGCACTCGATCAGTTGGCTTCAACGCAAGCAAGGCTAATGCCTGCGCGACCATTTGCTGATTCACCTGCGGGTTTACCTGAGTAAAATCCTGCGGATGAAACAAAAGCTCCACCCCTTCGACCTGATATGCCAAACGCGGATCGCACGGCTGCCCGGTAAGATCGGTTAAACCTATATTGCCATTGGGCTCCAGCCAGACTTTAACACCAGCCGGTCCCGCTAATTGCGCCAGTGCCGCAAGGTCGGCATCGGCCAATTTTTTGGTGTGCCGCAAAATGATCGCAATCTCACTTTGCCCTTTTACTAATTCAATATGAGTTACCGCTTTGCTCGCACGCAACTCCGTCAACCAGAGATGCAAAGGTGCAAGCAGCGCATTTAATTCAGGTACCAAGACGATACATTGACTGATGGGGGTAATTTCATTGCTGTAACGCTGACGAAAACCCAATGTCACACTGCCATCGGCTTCATACCAAACGCCCAAACGCGCACGGCTGCGATAGGCGCGATCATCCGCACTGATCGCGGGCAATACATATTTAGGTACAACTCCACCCCAGCGCCGCAGCTGCTCCAGCACTGCGTTCTGCTTCATCGCCACTTGCGCCGAAGGTTGCATATATTGCAACTGACATCCGCCGCATTGAGCAAAGTGTTCGCAAGGTGGCGCAACACGCTCGGGGGAACTATCGATCAATTGATCGATACGCGCATCAATAAAACGCGCGTGATCTTCCACCAACCGCGCAGTGACTTTTTCGCCCACCAAAGCACCATCGATAAACACTGTTTTGCCTTCGAGGCTGGCAACACCACGGCCATCGTGACTTAGGCGATCAATCATAAATTCGCCGAGGCGCTTATTGGTTTGCGGCAACTGTTTTTCTTCAACGCGCGCGTGATTGCGGCGCGGTGCATCATCGCGCACATAGACTTTGCCATCGGCTTTTTTACCGCGCGGCTTTTGGCCAAGAAGTGAACCCTTACCACCCGGCGTTTTACCGCCTGGTTTACCACTTTTTATAGACATGAATAATTCCGGATGGACAGAAAATTAATTGGCAAACGCCGACACAAACAATCATCAGCTAAACATTAACCATTAATACTAATCATTAAACAAACCAGACGATAAGTAGCGGTCGCCGCGATCGCAAATAATCGCCACTATCACCGCATTTTCGACCTGTTGACTCAACTCCAGCGCTGCAGCTACTGCACCGCCCGATGACACACCACAAAAAATTCCCTCTTTGCGCGCGAGCTCGCGCATGGTCTGCTCAGCAAGTGCTTGGGGCATGTTGACAATGCCATCAACGCGATCGCGCTCGTATATTTTAGGGAGATAGGCTTCTGGCCAGCGGCGAATGCCGGGAATTTGTGCACCTTCGGATGGCTGCAAACCAATAATCTGAATAGCGGGATTTTTTTCTTTTAAATAGCGCGAAGTGCCCATGATGGTGCCAGTGGTACCCATAGAGCTAACAAAATGAGTGATGGTGCCGCCCGTTTGCTGCCAAAGCTCGGGGCCGGTGGTGGCGTAATGTGCGAGCGGATTATCGGAGTTGGCAAATTGATCTAACACCTTGCCCTTGCCTTCTGCTTGCATTTTCAGCGCAAGGTCGCGCGCGCCTTCCATGCCTGCTTCTTTGCTGACCAAAATTAACTCGGCACCATAAGCCAACATAGACGCTTTACGCTCTGCAGTGGCGTTGTCGGGCATGATCAAGATCATGCGGTAGCCCTTGATTGCCGCCACCATCGCCAAGGCGATGCCGGTATTGCCGCTAGTCGCTTCGATCAATGTATCACCCGATTGAATATCACCGCGCAATTCTGCGCGACTGATCATGGATAAAGCCGGGCGATCTTTAACTGAACCGGCAGGATTATTGCCCTCCAGCTTCAGCAATATTGTATTGCTCGATACACCGGGCAAGCGCTGCATGCGCACCAGAGGTGTATTACCGACAAATGCATCGATGGAGGGAAAATCCATACTGACCTCAAAGCTGATAATTCCGGTAAATAGCCGGTTGCGCTAGCGCGCGTAGGGCGGCTATTCTACCCTTGATCACCCACCCTGCGAACACCCTGTGAAAAAACTCACTCAGGCACAGCGCAAGCAGGTATAAAAAATCAAGGCAGAACACCATGAAGAATAAACGCAGCAGTATTAAATCCGATGTTTGGCGCCTGATTTTTATTCCCTCCATCACCATTATTATTCTGATTGCCGTCAGCCTCACCTATTTGTGTATCTCACAAATTAATAAATTTATCGATTTGCGCGGCGGAGTACTTGCCCAAAAAACTGCACACTTACTGCACAAGCCCCTACTGGAAAATAATCGCGAACTGGTGCAATACATCCTCGATGCATCTCTCGAAGAACCCTATATTCGCGCCGCACACGCCTATTACAGCGATACAGATCAAAGCTTTCACAGCGGCCCACAATTTATGCGCACCAATGATGCGGGCGAGCCTAATCTGCAACAGCCGTTGGAGCGCAGCACTTATCGCACTCTGCGTTTCGCGCATCCGCTAGTTAATCTCGACAATAAAAATCCCATCGGCTGGGTAGAGCTTGAATTAATGGCGGCACCCTATGCCGTGGTGCGCTATGAGGCGATTGTTCTCACTATCGCACTCACCGTGCTGTGTTTAATTATTGGAGCTTATTTTGCAATTTCTCTTTATTACCGCATCACCGATCCGCTTGATCACATTAAAAATATTGTGCATGCATTAGCACGCGGCCGCTTAAATGAACGGGTCGAGCCACAACGCTCCAGTGAATTTTTAGATTTAGCAGAATCCATTAACACTATGGCGGATTACATGGAAGCCGCTCAAGCCGATATGCAATCACACATCGACCATGCCATTGAAGATTTGCGCGAGACACTGGAAACCATTGAAATTCAAAACGTGGAATTAGATTTAGCGCGCAAAGAAGCACTGGAAGCCAGCCGCATTAAATCTGAATTTCTCGCCAATACCAGCCATGAAATTCGCACACCGTTAAATGGTATTCTCGGTTTTATTAACCTTGCACTCAAAACCGAACTTAATGAACAACAACGCGAATATATGGAAACCATTCGCGACTCCGCCCAAAATCTGCTCACCGTCATTAACGGGATTCTGGATTTTTCCAAAATTGAATCAGGTAAACTCACCCTCGATTACGCGCCATTACCAATTCGCAATTGTATTGATGAAGTGCTACATATTTTGCACCGGATGCCCATGAAAAAAATGTTGAATTAATCAATTATGTTGAAACAAAAATACCTAAAAATTTATTAGGGGATGCGCTGCGCTTTAAACAAGTACTGTCCAATTTGATCAGCAATGCCATCAAATACAGTAATACCGGCAACATTCTGGTTGACGTGAGTATATTGCAGCAGCAGGAAACGCAAATCACACTCAAAGTGTGTGTGAGCGATGAGGGCATAGGCCTCACACGCGAAGAGCAAGATGAATTATTTAGCCCGTTTAACCAAGCCGATTCATCCAACACCCGTGAACATGAGGGCACTGGCCTCGGCCTGGCAATCTGCAAAGGATTGGTCGAGCGCATGCACGGTGAAATCGGCGTTGTCAGCGAACCAGAGAAAGGCTCTACCTTTTGGTTTACCGCACGTTTGGGGATCGATAAACGCCAACCAGCGGTGAGTCAATTAGTTAACCTAAGTGAATACCGGATTTTGTTGTGCGGGGAAAATCCAGCATCATTACGCCAGATTGATAATTTATTGCACGAATGGAACAGCAACACACAAAGCATTCCTGCAATTCACGATTGTTTTCCAATCTTGCGCGATGCACGCAATAACAACAACAGTTTTGATTTATTGATTCTGGATATTGCGCCCAGCGAACGTAAAATTCCGCCCGTGCTACTCAACAATCTCGCCGAGCAATTAAATATTGAATTTAACTGCACGCTTATCGCCTGCTGCACACCTGCACACCAACGTTTATTTCGCGCACATCTAGATAAATCGCCAATCTTGTTTATCAACAAACCAATTGCCTACGATTCTCTACTGCAAGTGTTGGGACGTCAGCTAGATCTACATATTAAAGATATGCGCGAACAAGATGAGGAAGAAGCATCGCGCCCCAGCGTGTCAGTCCTGTTGGTGGATGACAATCTTGCCAACTTGCAACTCGCCTCGGAATTATTGCGCGGTTTGAACACCCAGGTCACGCAAGCCAACAATGGCAAACAGGCTATTGATATCTGTAACGAAAATGAATTTGATGTGATTTTTATGGATATTCAAATGCCGGGCATGGACGGCATGGAAACCACACGCCATATTCGCGCACTGGAACAAGGTAAACGCCGCACACCGATTATTGCGCTCACTGCACATACAATTACGGAACAAAAGGCAGAGCTATTACTCGCGGGCATGGACGATTGCATTAGCAAACCGGTTAACGAGGCACAGCTCGCACACATCATTAATCGCTGGGCCAGTTTGTCTGGCAAAAAAGAAGTTGTTATTCAAGCAGAGGAAAGGCCACAGAATCTTCCAGTGCGGGAACCACTACCCACTCAAGACCTCACCGGCTCAGTGGATATCAATTTGTGTTTAAAACTAGCCAACAATAAACCCGCCCTCGCCCGCGACATGTTGAGAATGTTATTGAACGGTTTGGCCGCAGAAAAGCAACAAATTAATAACGCATTGGCGACTAACAATTTTGACGAATTGGAAGAGTTAATACACCGGCTGTACGGCAGCAGTTGTTATTGCGGTGTGCCACGCTTAAAACACATCAGTGGCTTACTCGACAAACTGTTTCAAAGTAAACAATATGAACAAGCGCGCGATGCCATTCCCGCCCTTAATCACGCACTCGATGATTTAATTAACTGGGGGCGCGATAAAGAGCTAGACCCATTATTTGGCTTGGAAACAATGACAACTTAACACCAAATATTTCAGCATAAGATCAGCCTTATTTTGCAGATACAAATAACTGCCGACTGTTAAGTGGACGACTGCCCAATAAGGGTTTTAACATACGGCGAGACAGGTGTTTGGCTGCAAGGCGAGTGGCAGGATCAGAGTAATCCCCCGCGGCAATCGCCAATAGCCATTCACCTTTTACTAGAAATTGCGCAGGCACATCGATGCCAGCACTAAAAAAACCTTCTTGTACGTGGCACTCATACCTTGTTTCTGTATCTATCGCGCAACCGCTGCGCGCATCCGCACTAAAATCCAAACCGTAGCCGAGCTCATCCAATAAACGAAATTCAAATTCGCGCAGCAGTGGCTCAATATCACTCTTGTTTTGCAGGGCATCTAGCGTCTGCTCATAGGCATAATATAAACCGTTGTGCCTATCCATTTCCGGCAAAAGCCGCACCAACAATTCATTGAGGTAAAAACCGGAATACAGATGGTTAGCGGTCAGGGTGAGGAAATGATTATCTGATTCAAAACTGGTCAGCAATTTCATATCCGTTTTACCCTGCCAACAAAGCAGTAAGCGGCTAAACGGATTTAATAATTGGCGTTTGGGGGTTTTGTTTTTGCGGACGCCACGCGCCACCGCAGTGACACGCCCATAGTCGGGCGTGAGAAAATCGATCAACAAACTGGTGTCGCGATACGGGCGGGTGTGCAGAATATACGCGGGCTGGAGATCAACACGCATAACGGTGAATTAAAACTCGTTGTAGCCGAGACTGCGTAGGGCACGCTCATCATCAGACCAACCGGACTTTACTTTCACCCAAAGCTTGAGCATGATTTTCATCTCAAACAATTTTTCCATATCGGTGCGGGCTTCAGTACCAATCAATTTAATCCGGCTGCCTTTATCGCCAATCAGGATTTTTTTCTGGCCATCGCGCTCTACCAGAATCAACGCAGAAATATTGAGTAAATTGCCTTCCTGTTTGAACTCTTCAATTTCCACCGCCATCTCGTAGGGCAACTCATCACCCAATTGACGAGTGATTTTTTCGCGCACAATTTCGGCCGCCATAAACCGCGAACTGCGATCGGTAATCTGATCTTCCGGATACATATGAATACCCTGCGGCAATCGCTCTGTAATCAACTGCTCCAAGCGATCCAGATTGGTATTGCGCAGCGCCGACATAGGTACGATTTCAGCGACATTTAGTTTTTCTGACAATGCCTGTAAGTGGGGCAATAAAGATTCTTTATCGTCGATTTGATCTACTTTGTTAACTGCCAAAATAATCGGACAACCTACATACTGTAATTTTTCAGCAACTGCTTCGTCTTCTTCAGTCCAAATAAAACGATCGATCACAAAGACCACCACATCAACATCTTTCATTGCGCTGGTGGCCGCTTTATTCATATAGCGATTGATCGCCTTTTGCTGGCCGAGATGCATACCGGGAGTATCAACAAAAATAATCTGTACATCGCCTTCAGTTTTAATACCTACCACTGCATTGCGTGTGGTTTGCGGCTTGCGCGAGGTAATACTGATTTTTTGCCCGAGCATATGATTGAGCAAAGTGGACTTACCCACGTTGGGGCGACCAACAATGGCAACATAGCCGCAGTGACTGCCGGTATTTTCAGGCTGATCTGTATCTGATGCAAAAGTCATAAATAATACTGAAAAGAAAGAATGAGAATTAGGCGCGAGCATTAACACTTTAGCCTACAGCAACTAATCGATATTTAACTGCGCCAGCATTAAGGTTGCCGCTTGTTTTTCAGCTTCACGGCGACTGGATGCAATCGCACGGGTCGGTTGTTTGGTTACAGCAACACGGCATTCGATGGTAAACATTTGCGCATGGCCTTCGCCACCCACATCAACTACCACATAGTCAGGCAAGGGTTGACGCTGGGCCTGCATGTATTCTTGCAGGCGCGATTTGGAATCTTTAGCGCTGGTATTGAGCCCTAACTTATTCAAGCGCGGCGCAAACCATGTGAGTACTCGCTCGCGGCAAACTTCCAAACCGCTAGCAAGATAGATTGCACCAATAATGGCTTCAACACTGTCCGCCAAAATGGAATCGCGCTGATTGCCGCCGGATTTCATTTCGCCTTCACCGAGTATCAGACATTCACCCAACTCAAATTCGCGGGCAATTTCAGCCAAGGTGTCCCCCTTAACCATTTGCGAGCGCAAACGGCTCAACTGACCTTCGCGGACTTCAGGGAAACGTTTAAAGAGTTCTTCGCCGACAATAAAATTTAAAATCGAGTCGCCGAGAAATTCAAGCCGCTCATTATTGGTCGCACCATGACTGCGGTGAGTCAGCGCCAGTTGCAACTGGCGCTGATCTTCAAAATGATAGCCAAGACGTTGTTCAAGGCGTTGATACTTAAGTGTTAACACAAATTACTTGGTCTTCAGTGTGGCGGACGGTTTACAGCATTGGCCAGGACGAGTGCTATCCAAATGGTTCTGAAAGCTCAATACTAAATCTATATTGTAAAACAGCGGAACGCGGGTTTCATAATCAACAGTAACTACGGCTTTTTCGCTTTCGCGCTCAACTTTAATACTCTCAACAGGGCCAATACTGCGAACGTTATTAATAGTGTAAAACTTATTGAGCTTACTTTTGATTTCTGTATCAGTCATTAGATCCAGCCTTTCCCCACCAGTTTCTAGTGAACGCAAAGCAGCTTCGACATAACGATTCTCGGCATAGAGTGGAATAACCTTGAAAGCAAACAATAAAAAGAAGCCGGCAGTTGCAATTACCAACGCCCATTGCAACATACCCAAACCGCGCTGATGTTTAATCAACTTAAGGTTATTCGCTTTCATCGTAACTAGCTCCGCTCGGTAAGAATGATTGAGGTTAAACCTAACACAAGCACTTATTTAATAACGCCAACATGATCAAAAGATGGAATGCTCAGGAACTTCTCCCAGTGCATCCACACTGCAAAGGCTTTGCCTACAATCATATCTTCGGAGGCAACCCCCCACTCACGACTGTCGAGGCTGTTGTCGCGGTTATCGCCCATCATAAAGTAATGACCCGCAGGCACTACCCATGAGCCATGTACACTTAAACGACTGGGCTGTATGTGTTTATAGGCGGTGAACTCTTTGCCGTCAATGGTCTCTTTCACCATACGCAACACCGGCGTGCCGGCGGGCAGTTCAGCAACCAGTTTTTCTTCAATCACCTTGCCATTAATGGTCAATACGTGATTATTGTAAGAAATATGATCGCCCGGCAAACCAATAACGCGCTTGATGTAATAAGTCTCAGGTTGATGCGGCGGGAAAAACACCATCACATCGCCGCGCTCGGGTTTACCAATCGGGATGATTTCAGTATTGAGCACAGGTGCGCGCACACCGTAAGCAAATTTATTCACCAGAATAAAATCCCCTACTTCCAACGTGGGAATCATAGATCCGGATGGAATCTGAAAGGGCTCAACTAAAAACGAACGCAAAAAGAAAACAATAAACAAAACCGGAAAAAACGATTTGGAATACTCAACTAAAATCGGCTCTTTTGCCGCAACAGATTTAGCTTCATCAAATGCATTCTTCTGCTGTTCAGTTTCCAACGCCATGCCCGAAAACTGCTTTTCCACCGCAGCTACTTTAGCTTTGCGGGGACGCGACAATACCAAGGCATCAAACAACCACACCAAACCAGTAATCAATACCGCGAGTGTGAGGATTAGAGGAAGGTTAATACTGCTCATCGAGTTTCCTTAGTGGTTATTGTCAGCTACTTATTAGCTGTCAATTTTCAATACGGCAAAGAATGCAGCCTGTGGGATCTCAACACTACCCACTTGCTTCATACGCTTTTTACCGGCTTTTTGTTTTTCCAACAGCTTTTTCTTACGGGTTGCGTCACCACCGTAACATTTTGCGGTTACATCTTTACGCAGCGCTTTAACCGTAGAACGCGCCACAATTTGACCGCCAATTGCAGCCTGAATTGCAACGTCATACATCTGGCGAGGAATTAATTCTTTCATCTTCTCCGTAAGCGAACGCCCCATGCCGTGCGCTTTATCGCGATGCACAATGATCGCCAATGCATCGACTTTCTCGCTATTGATCAACACATCCAAACGCACCAGATTTGCCGCCTGAAAACGCACAAAACTGTAGTCAAGCGATGCAAAACCACGGCTCACAGATTTGAGGCGGTCAAAGAAGTCAGTCACCACTTCATTCATCGGCAACTCGTACTTAACCGACACTTGCGAACCGGTAAATTGCAAATCTTTCTGCACGCCGCGCTTTTCAATACACAGCGTAATCACATTGCCCAAATGTTCTTGAGGCACGAGAATGTTGGCTTCTACGATCGGCTCGCGCATCTCTTCAATCGCACCCGGATCCGGCAATTTGGATGGGTTATCAACAAAGATAACCTCACCACCGCGCTTCACCACTTCAAATACTACAGTAGGGGCTGTAGTGATCAGGTCGAGATCGTATTCGCGCTCCAGACGTTCCTGAATGATCTCCATGTGCAACATGCCAAGGAAACCCACACGGAAACCAAAGCCCAGCGCATCGGAACTTTCTGGTTCATAAAAGAGAGATGCGTCGTTCAGTGTTAACTTGGCCAGCGCTTCGCGGAAATCTTCAAAGTCATCGGAGCTGATGGGGAACATGCCCGCATAAACCTGCGGTTTGATCTTTTGGAAACCGGCCAAGGCTTCCACATCCGGCGTTTGTGCATGGGTGATGGTATCGCCCACGGGCGCGCCGTGAATATCTTTAATACCGGCAACAACAAAGCCTACTTCACCGGCTTTGAGTTCTTTTAATTGCGTGGGCTTCGGGCTGAATACACCCACCCCATCGACGATTTGTGCTTTGCCAATGGTTTTGGTGATGATTTTGTCTTTCAGGCGCAGAGTGCCCTGCTTAACGCGCACCAGCGACACTACGCCCAGATAGTTGTCGAACCAGGAGTCGATAATCAATGCCTGCAAGGGAGCATCTACATCGCCAACTGGCGCGGGAACCAGGCGCACCAACTCTTCCAGCACCTCTTCCATGCCCATACCAGACTTGGCCGAACAGCGCACGGCTTCGGTGGCATCGATACCGATAATATCTTCGATTTCCTGCGCGACACGATCTGGCTCTGCCTGCGGCAAGTCCATCTTATTCAGTACCGGAATCACTTCCAGCCCCTGTTCGATAGCGGTATAGCAGTTGGCGACTGACTGGGCTTCTACGCCCTGCCCTGCATCCACCACCAGCAACGCACCTTCACAGGCCGCCAAGGAGCGGGATACTTCATAGGTGAAATCCACGTGGCCGGGGGTATCAATAAAGTTGAGCTGGTAGGTTTTGCCATCGCGCGCCTTGTAATACAGAGTCACGCTGTGCGCCTTGATGGTGATACCGCGCTCACGCTCCAAGTCCATGGAATCAAGCACTTGCGCTTCCATTTCACGGTCGCTCAGGCCACCGCACATCTGGATAAAGCGGTCGGCGATGGTGGATTTACCGTGGTCAATGTGGGCGATGATGGAAAAGTTACGGATATGGCTCAGGTCAGTCACAGGCGCTTAACTACTTTAGATGTTGGAATATGTCCCCGGAATGGGGGGCGGAAATAGTGGGCGGCATTCTAGCCTATTTGATAAGTGCGTGCTATGAGCAGCGCACGGGTCTGAAACAGGTTAATTCAGGCCGATAAAGGTGAGCTATTGCACAATTTTTTACAGACTCGCACCAGGTGCTGGCGCATCATGCCGCCACTGTTAATCACCTCATGTACTTCTGCCTTTCAGCTTTCACCTGCGGCCTTTTTCGGGTTAACCATTAAAGGGTATCGATGCCAGATACCGCAGGTGTTTTTTATTACTTGCAATTTTTTATCACCAACAAACGGACTTAATATCATGAAACATCTCACCTATTTATTCACACTTCTATTTTCCATGATGACCGCACTGCTATTCTCCCATGCCAGCAGCGCCGACACGATTCCCGCACCCAATACCGAATACTCCGGGGTACGCCAAGTGGTAATGGCAGAAGGCAGTTTCACTCAAACAGTGCATCACTCCCACGGCAAAGAACGCAATGAAATGCAAATGGAAGGCATGAGCATGATTTCAATTATCCGCCCGGATAAAAATGTTGCCTGGCAATTAATGCCAATGCAAAAAATGTATATGAAAATCGATATAAAATCGGCCAACAAGATGTCAGGCAAAGCGCCGGATGATGTCACCATTGAAAAAATAGGCAGTGACGCACTTGATGGCATGAACACCACCAAATATAAAATCCTGATGAAAGATAAAAGTGCCGGTGGTTTTATCTGGTTATCGCCAGAAAATATTCCAGTCAAAATGGATTTCTTGAGCAAAGAAGGGAAAGATAAAAATCGCGTCACCATGATACTCAAAAATCTCAAAGTGGAACCGCAAGAAGCGGCGCTATTTGAATTGCCTCCTGGCTATCAACCTATGCCCAGCATGGGCAACATGATGAAAAATTTTAAACCGCAATAACCAGGGATTTAGCACAAGGATTTTTACCATGAAAAAGTTATTTATCTGCAGCCTGCTCTCGCTCGCTGCCCCCCTGAGCCTTGCCGATTGTGTTGCCGATTTAAGCGTGGCTGACGCGCAGCGCGCTTACCAACAGGGTGCAAACCTTGAAGCACAAGGACAATTCTGGGACGCCATCAATCAATACGATGTCGCACAAGGTTATGTCTGTGAAGATGGCGGCAACCCTGTTGCTAAACAAGCGCTCAGTAAAGCAATTGAGCTGGGTAATAAGCAGGGAAAAATTGAAGAGCAAAAGGGTAATTTATTTAAGGATGGAAAACCTGTCGGTGCATTTCAATGGTATGAAAAAGGTTCGCATTTTGCAGCGGCCGATAAAGCCTTGATCGCCGCCTTGAAAAAAACACCAGCTAACGTAGCACTCTCCGCATTTGCGCAAGAACATTTTAAAGTGCGTGCACAGGATTATTTTATCTCCAACAATAAAATGGCGATCGGAATGACCGGCGGCTACAAATTGGACCCCAGTTTTGACCCCTATGTTGTGAGCCTGCCACCCACCAACATCAACCGTTTGTTAAATAGTTATTCAACCTTACTGCCCGATGCGTACCTGCAAGCCTTAGCCAAGCTGGAGCAGCAAAAAGATGCCATCAAACCTGGCGATATGATCAGTGCAATGAATGCTCAACAAGCAGCAACGCAATTCCAGCAGCAATGGAAAACCGACCGCATTGAAGATATCCGCAAAGCATTTGATGAAGCCCATAGTTGGACGCAACAAGTCCGCGACTACAAAGAGGCCGAGGCACTGCGCGCTAAAATCGACCAAGCCCGCTTGGCACATGCCGACCGCATCAACAAATCCTACAGCGGAACAGCAACGTTACTGGAAAACGCGCTGGAGTTTTATCGCCAACTGGATAAAGAAACACAAATTAAAACCCTGGAACAAAAAGCGCGCACTTACGCTGACCAAGCTATGACTGCAGCGCAGTATCAACGGGCAAGTGATTTTTATTCATTAATCGGTGATTACGACAAAGAACAACAAGCCCGCGCAAAACTGGAAGCCCAGGGCGAGCAACTCGCTAAAGATGCACAAATGGGTTCAGCGGCACAAATCGCCGAAATGCAAAAAATGTATAGCGACCCGAAAAAAATTCAGGAGTTGCAACAGCAGGCACAAGCCATGCAAAAACAAATGGAAGAGCAACGCAAAAAAGGCGCTTCTGCTGAATATCAACAAGAAACCGATGCACTGGAAGACGAGCTCGGTTTATAACAAACATTGGGGGAATCTAAATCCACCTTATACCCATTAAAAACGCCAGCAATACTGGCGTTTTTAATGGGCAGAAAAGATAAATGTTTTTAACTACTACTTGATAACAATCGAGCGAAATACCGGACGCCCCTGACTGTAAAAGCGAATCGCTTGCGGTTCATTTTTGGGTAATTTTTTGACAATTTTGGCGTAATCGCCGGGCGATTTAATATCGCTAAACGCGAGCTGGGTAATTACATCTCCCACTTGTATTCCCGTTTCCGCTGCCGGGCTGCCCGGTTTTACCTCGCGCACCACAACACCAGAGTCTGCGCCACCGCGCTGGGTTTGCTCCAGCGGGCTTACCACTAAGCCCAGCACATCAACGGAATTATCAATCGGCCCCGACGCCGGGCGTGCAGCCGCTTCCGCAGGTGATACAGGCAAAATACCAACCGTGACATTTAAATTTTGCTCTTTGCCTTTGCGCATAATCACCACCGGCACTTTGGATTTTGGTGGCGTGCGGCCAACCAAATAAGGCAAGTCGCTTGAGGTGTGAACATCGCTGCCGTTGAATTTAATAATCAAATCGCCTGCTTTTAAACCGGATTTTGCTGCAGGGCCTTCTCCATCAACTTCACTAATCAACGCGCCCATGGGTTTATCCATACCCAATGAACTGGCGAGATTTTTATCCACATCCTGAATCATCACGCCCAACCAACCGCGATCAACACGGCCTTTATCTTTTAATTGCGCAACCACATCCAGCGCCAGCGATGAGGGAATTGCAAACGATAATCCAACAGAGCCACCACTGGGCGAATAAATTTGTGAGTTAATGCCGACTACTTCGCCATCCATATTAAAGAGCGGCCCACCTGAATTACCCGGGTTAATTGCCACATCAGTTTGGATGAAGGGAACGTAAGTGCTTTCATTGCGCGCCGAAGGAATGCTGCGCCCAATAGCACTGACAATGCCGGCACTCGCTGAGTAATCCAATCCAAACGGCGAGCCGATTGCGATAACCCATTGGCCAACTTTTAATTTTTCATCTCGTGCGAGGGTCAGCGTGGGTAAATTTTTGGCATCGACTTTTAACAAGGCCAAATCCGAACGCTCATCGCTGCCAATTAATTTAGCCGTATATTCACGCTGATCATTGAGGATAACGGTGATGGTATCCATCTGATCGATCACATGATTATTGGTTAGCACATAACCATCGCTGGAAATAATAAAACCTGAACCCAGTGAACCTCTATCGCGCGGCATTTGGCGGCGCTCTAATAATTCGCGGAAAATATCCGGCAGACCTTCCATATTCGGCGGCAGTTGTTGTGGTGCTTGCGCCATTGCGCCTTTGGACACAGCGGTAATTTTTACTACAGCAGGCGAATGCTGCTCGATAAGCTCGGTGAAATCCGGCAGCTGTGCTGCAAAGCTGGCGACAGGCAATAAAATTAAGGTCACTACTGCGATAAGACTCGCCCATTTGGCAGTCATTTTGTACATACAAGGCTCCTCAATGAATAACAACAGACAATTCGCATCTCAGGATGCAATTGCCTCTGGTGCGCAAGTTCAGACTGATGAGTTTAAAAATAATTCCAACCCGGGCGTAAAATCCGGGTTAAGAATGATTTGGGAATTGTGCTAAAAAAATGCAAGTGCAATCAATCGGGTTTTGCGATTGACCTTACCTGGCTTGCGGTGTGGGCTGTCTGCCACTGGTGAGATCTTGCTGTTCAACCATCTGTTCAAGTTGCTGCAGGCTCGCTGGTAATGCAGCGGGCACCTGTGATGCTTTTTCCTGCGCAGCCTTTTCTGCTGCAGCTTTTTGCTCAGCCGCTTTTTCTTCGGCCGCGATAATGGCCGCGATTTTCTTTTCCATTTGTTTGCGGGTGGTTTCACTTTCCATACGCACCGTAACACGCCGATTTTTAGCCTGCCCCGCCTTGGTGTAATTGTTGGCGATAGGAAACTTATCGCCATGCCAACGGGTAGTAATCATATCGGCACGCAGGCCTTTAGCGACCAGATAAGCCGTCACCAATTCCGCCTGCCGTTGTGATGCCGCATCGCCCTTTTCCGGTGTGGGCAATTTGTCGCTGTGGGCATCAACCAAAATCCCCAATACATTGGGATCGGCTTTGCTGTAGCGCACGATTTTATCGAGCTGGGTTTTGGTGGCAGCACTCAACTCACTGGCGTCGGGAGCATAATTCACCAGCATGCGTGCGATCTGGTCAAAGGTATAGGGAATCAATGCGCCGATGCAGGTTTGATAGCGCCCATAGGCGGGACTAAAGTTGCGCGCCTCCAGAACCACACGCAGGGTAAGGCCATTGAGGTCCATTTGTGCACTGCTGAATTGCACATTGGTGCCCTGCGCTAAGGCAGCGCTGATCGTCTTGATCTGCGCGGCCGTTGCCCGTAGTGGTTGCTTGCCATTGACTTGCAACTGCCCCAGAGGGCTGGCTGCTGCATCGCTGCGCCACATAGGTGGCACCGCCTCAATTCTAACCAAATCGCTAAAGGCAACATGACCACTGGGTTTCAACTCAAGAAACTCACTGCCGCCGGCTTTGCGCACAAACTGCGCACTGCCAAAACCGGGAATTTCATGGTGCAAACTGCAGGCAAATGACCCGCTTTTGGCTGTCCATTGCGCATCATTAAAACCGGCACTGTAGGTTTGGGCGCAAAGCGATACGCTGTGCGCAAGGCCAAATACCAATACGATTGCAGGGCATAAACGATAAGCAGTAGCCAAATACATGAACAATTCCAACGGCATAAAAACAAGGATACTTCCGAGTATAGCCAGCTCAGCGCAGAATGCTGGCGAATGCGCCAAGCCACAACCGAGGAATTAAGGCTGCGAAGAAGAGCCAATTTTGGTAGGATGCGGCCACTTTTGACTGTTACTCCCCTCTATTTTTTGGACATGCTTACCCCATGACACAGCAGCTAACCCTTACCCGCCCCGACGATTGGCATATCCACCTGCGCGATGGCGCAGCACTCACCCGCACCGTGGGCGATGCAGCACAACAATTTGCCCGTGCGATTGTCATGCCCAATCTGGTGCCACCCGTGATGAATGCCGAGCAAGCGCTGGCCTATAAAGAGCGCATCCTCGCGGCGCGCCCGGCAGGTAGCCAGTTTGAGCCGTTAATGGTGTTGTACCTCACGGACAATACCAACCCCGCCGACATCGCCATCGCTAAAGCGGCGGGTGTTACCGCCTGCAAGCTTTACCCAGCGGGCGCGACGACTAACTCGGCTTCGGGCGTGACTGATCTGAACAAGATCTACCCAGTGCTGGAGGCGATGCAAAATGCCGGTATGCCGTTTTTGTTGCACGGGGAAGTGACTGACAGCGCCATCGATATTTTTGATCGCGAAAAAGTCTTTCTGGAGCGCACCTTCAGCAAGGTAGTAAAAGATTTTCCAGCGCTAAAAATGGTGTTGGAGCACATTACCACTGCCGATGCCGCCCAGTTTGTCGCCGATGCGCCCGCCAATATCGCGGCAACCATTACTGCGCATCACCTGCTGTACAACCGCAACCATATGCTCGCTGGCGGGATTCGCCCGCACTACTACTGTCTGCCGATTTTAAAGCGCAGTACACATCAGCAAGCTTTGATCAGCGCGGCAACCAGCGGCAGCCCGAAATTCTTTTTAGGCACCGATTCCGCCCCCCACGCCAAAGATAAAAAAGAAGCCGCCTGTGGTTGCGCCGGTAGCTATACCGCCTATGCCGCCATCGAGCTTTATGCCGAAGCCTTTGAAGATGCCGGCGCGCTCGATAAACTCGAAGCCTTCGCCAGCCATTTCGGCGCTGATTTTTATGGCCTGCCGCGCAATACCGATACCATCACCCTGCTCAAACAAGACTGGCAAGTGCCGGACGCCCTGAGCATGGGCGACCAACCGCTGGTGCCGTTGCGCGCTGGTGAAACCCTTCGTTGGCAGTTACAAACTGCTTAAGGCGACCCTGTGAATCCTCCTGAAAATTCCCGCGATCCCGATTCACCTATGGCGCAGCGCTTTCGCGGCTTTTTGCCTGTGATAGTTGATGTAGAAACTGGTGGATTTAACTCCTTTACCGATGCACTACTGGAAATCGCCGCAGTCACCATCCGTATGGATCAAGAGGGCTATTTGCATCGCCACGAGACCTTTTCGTTTCATGTCGATCCATTTGAAGGCGCCAACATTGAACAGGCCGCGCTGGATTTCACCGGTATTGATCTCGATTGCCCTGACCGCATGGCCGAACCGGAATTAATGGTAATGACCGATTTGCTCAGCGCCGTGCGCCGCGCCGTAAAAGAAAACGGCTGCACTCGCGCGGTGATCGTTGGCCACAACGCCCATTTTGATTTGAATTTCGTTAACGCGGCCATCGCTCGCTGCAATATTAAACGCAGCCCATTTCATCCGTTTTCGGTATTTGATACAGCCACACTCGCCGGTCTGGCTTACGGCCAAACCGTACTCGCCAAAACCTGCCAGGTTGCCGGTATTGAATTTAGCAATAGCGCCGCCCACTCCGCCGCTTACGATGCAGAAAAAACCGCCGAATTATTTTGTGTGATTGTAAATCGCTGGAAAGAACTAGGCGGCTGGGTTGGCGATGAATATAGCGATGAAGAAACGGAATAACTAATCGCCACCAAGAGCGACAATACAATCCATAAAAACTCACTTTCGCTCCGAGTTTTTATGGATTTGTGAATACCAAAATCAACCGATTGTTATTTCTGGTATTTCACCGGCGTTAATATTTAACTTCTCCGCCGGTGCAATCACTTCTGCCACACCCTTAGCAATTAATTTGCCGTCCTGATTGTGCGCTTCGCACTCAATGGTCACCAATTTCACCCGCTCTTTAATCTCGCTGATAATCAGTGTGATAGTCACTGTATCGCCTATTTTTACCGGATGTTTAAAACTGAGGCTTTGACTGCGATAGACAGACCCGGGGCCAGGCAGGCAGGTCGCAATCGCTGCCGACACCAAAGCGCCAGTCCACATACCGTGGCCGATAGGTTCACCAAAAGGTGTAGTCGCTGCGTAGGTTTTATCGAGATGCACCGGATTGACATCGCCGGAACAGGCGGCAAACAGGATGACATCCCGCTCTGTCAGCGTTTTGCTGTAGTTGGCCCGCTGCCCGACCACAAGCTCGGCGATTGGATAATTTTCAAGCAAATTCATAGTGTTATCCCTGAGGGTCTGTAAAAAAGGCGTACAGTTTAATCTATATCAACCTTATTTAAGCGCTATAGAGCACCACAAGCGGCTTTGTCGCTGTAAAAACCACAAAGGGGTTGCTATGCTAGCCCCAACCAGAAAATAACAACCCACTCTCTTTATTTAGGGAACCAGTAGGAGCCAGTATGTCCAAGTCACAAAAGCTATTCGTTGTTGTTGACCCCAATGATACCCACCACATAGCGCTTGAACGCGCGATTATTGTTTCCTCGCTGATGCAAGACAAACCAAAAGTTCATGCATTTGTTGCAGTAGATGGCGATGCAGTGGACACCCGCTCAGTCAACGATCATTTATTTCGCGACCTGACCTGGTTTGAACAAAACATCAAATCCCCATTAGCTAACGCTGGTATTGAATACACTATGGAGATCTCCTGGTCTTCCGAGTGGCAAAAATCCATTATGGAATCGGCCAAGCGTTTTGATGCAGATCTGATTTATCTGCCAGTACATGCCAGCAATAACAACAGCCGCTTCTTCTTCACTGAATCAAAATGGGAATTATTGAAAGGCGCTTACTGCCCAGTGGTTTTGATTCGCCCGGGCGCGAAAGCACAGCGCAAAGTGATTCTTGCCGCAGTGAATGTGCAAGCACAACGCGATGTGCAAGTAGAGCTGAACAAAAAGATTATCGCCACTGCAAAATTTTATGCAGAAACCTATGGTGCAGATCTGCATGTAATCAATGGCTATCTGGATTCAATGAACTATCCCGACCGCGGCAAATTGGTCAATGCAACCGGTTTGGCGAATGACAAAATTCACGTCGAAAATGGCTACACCTCTGACGTAGTATCAGCCTTAGCGGAAAAGATTGGTGCAGATTTGATCGTAATGGGAACCTTGGGGCAAAACGGCATGACCAAGACCCGTCGTGGCAACACTGCCGAGCGTTTGATCGCCGCAGTTGATACCGATGTGATGATATTGAATCACGAATAATTTTTACCACGCTTTATTAAAAAAACCGGCTGTGATTTTACCGCCGGTTTTTTTATGCCTGTTTTATTTTATCCGTACTATTTTTGAACTCTCTAAACGCAAAAAATCCGGCAATCTGAGACTGCCGGATTATTGTTAATCGCCTGAGGGTAATTAACGCATAGCGTTGCCGATTACACGAATCAATTCACCATCGTTGGTATCGCCGCTTAACTCCCAGAAGAAAGTACCAGCTAAACCTTGTTGATGAACATAATCCATTTTACCCACCAGTGTTTGTGGTGTGTCGTAGCTCCACCAATTGCCACCGCAGAACGCGTAAGCTGTGCCGCCTACAGTTCCAGTCGCTGGGCATGTTGATTTCAATACTTTGTAATCATCAATACCCGCTTCATAAGTACCTGCTGCTGCACCGGTTGCTGATCCGCCAGGTGCCGCTTGAGTAACGCCAGTCCAACCGCGACCGTAGAAGCCAACACCCAAGAGGATTTTGCTCGCCGGAATACCTTTAGACTTCATCAATTGAATCGCGTTGTCCGAGTTATAACCCGCCTTAGGAATACCGGCGTAATCGTACAAAGCAGAGTGCGGAGATGTTGGGCCAGTTTTATCCCACGCACCAAAGAAGTCATAGGTCATCGGCATATAGAAATCGACATACTGAGCGGCGCCGGCGTAATCTGCTGCGTTAATTTTTGCAGCGCCTGCACCAATCGCAGAAGTAAGCAATGCATTACTACCAAAACGTGCACGCAGTGCTTGCATCAGATTTTTATAACCTGAGAAACCGCTGGTGGTATCGCATTTCAAACCACATTCGTTCGGGTATTCCCAATCGATATCGATACCATCAAATACATCGGCCCAACGAGGATCCTCTACTAATGCATAACAAGAGTCGGCAAACGCAGTTGGATTTTGTGCTGCTTGCGGGAAGCCGTCTGACCAAGTCCAGCCGCCAAATGACCAAATCACTTTGAGGTTAGGGTTCATCGCTTTCAACTTGCGCAATTGGTTGAAGTTACCGCGCAATGGTTGATCCCAGGTATCCGCTACACCATCGACACTGCCCGCTGCATCATAGGCTTTATCGTAGGCTGCGTAAGAATCCCCAATGGTGCATTTACCATTTTGCACATTACCAAACGAATAAAGAATGTGAGTCAGTTGCGCCGCTGAACCACTGGTCGCAATATTTTTCACATGATAGTTGCGGCCATAAATACCCCACTCAGCAAAATAGCCTACGACTTTTTTGCCACCAGCAGATGGTACTGAACTAGTGCTTGAGCTAACCGAGCTAGCTGCAGATGACTTGGAACTAGAGCTAGGCACAACTGAGCTTGGAGTAGAGCTAGAGCTAGGCGCTACAGAACTAGGAGTAGAGCTGGCAACAACGGAAGAAACAACAGAGGATGACGCAGTTCCACAAGCACCTTTGTTTACCCAAACACCATCAGGACCTGAGTTGGTAACCGGGTCATTGCCCTGAGTCCACCATTTTGCTTGATAGAGAGCACCATTGCGGCTCGCTTGATTGCCACCGGTATAAACTGCCGTGCTATTCCAGGCAGCTACACCGCCGCATCCAGCAACAGACCCAACGGAAGAAGCAGTGATAGAGGAAGCAACTGCCGAGCTTTGTACAGAACTTTTACTTGAAGATGCCACTGAAGCAACGCTGGATGCAGCACTGCTGGTGGTAGCACCGTCACATGCACCCAAACTGCTCCAAGCGTTTGCCCAAGCCCAACCTACACCAGGCTCATAAGGGCCGCCTACCGAGCACCAACCACCAACGGTACATGAATAGGCGCTACCTACATTTTGCACTACTGCGCCGTTGGCATAGGTGCCTTGTTTATACGCAGCCACATTGCTGCAATTGTAGGCCTGTGCTTGAACACTGGCCAATGCTGCGACTGATAACAGCCCCAGACTTGTTAACAGAGTAAATGGTTTGAAGGATCTCATTGGTTTTCCTCGGTATATTTTTTTGTTTTCATCACATTCTTGTTGCGCATTAGGGCAACACAGAATCTCCCGGACTTGCACATTCAGGTCTTGCAACCCGTTCAACACCCCTATTCCATTTGTTATTTTTCGTCCGTCAGACAAGCGTCCTGCCTAACCTTTCTCCGTCTTCTTTCGGGCAAAAGAAACCTGCAGGCAATAGTCAGCCCTGAGTTATCACCCAATAAAAATTCATGATTTGAAATTGAAAAAACAACCGCGCGCACCTTGATAAACACAAGGTGGAGTCAATGTCCTGATAAAGAAAAGTCCATGAAAACCATGATTATTTCCAGCGAGGGAAATTAGTCTTCACTATCGCTCCTTGGCTTACCACACTGTTTTTATTATTGTGAAAATGTGTAAACGCAACAGACATGATGAAATTACACCCAACTGGACAACGTTGTCAACGATTTACCTTAAAAATGTTTTAAGCGTCACAATAATTCACACATGCCCTAGAAATACTGCAGCCGAGAAATGTAAATGGCGCAAACGCGCTTTATACTTATTTGTCGTAATAGAGGGGATTTTGAGGCGATTCGAAACAGAAACAGCTATAAGAAAAACACCAGAAAAAGATTCCTCAGGGAATAAAACGCCTCACTGAGGAAAAGTATTAACGAGATTTTTTTATCAAATCATAAGCGGCTTGAATTTCCTGAGCGCGCTCGGTAGCAGCTTTAATCATATCTTCCGGCATACCCTGCCCGATGAGTTTATCAGGGTGATATTCACTCATTAATTTGCGATAAGCTTTTTTCAGCTCAGCATCACTGACAGTTTTTTCTACGCCCAAAGCCTCATAAGCTAAAGCTAACTCATCGGCGCGCGGCGCCTGTTGTTGCCCAGCCCGATGATGCCCCTGCTCTTGCCTGAAACTATTTTGTGCGTTGAGCATACGCAACAACTGCTCAAAGGCAAAACGGGAAAAGCCCAAGCGCTCGGCAACCAAGCGCAGCACCTGCGCCTCTTGATTATCCAACACACCATCAGCCATCGCCAAATTAACGAGATTAACCAATAACATGTTAATCAAGTTAGGGCTGGCACCGCAGTGTTGTTTAAAGTCATTCATCACCGCATCAAGTTCAAACTCATCCGTGGTACCTACTTTAAATAAGCGTATGGCTTCACGTCGATGCTCCGGGGTTAACCCCATTTTACTCATTAACGACTCGGTCAGTTGAATTTCGGTTTCGCTGACACGTCCATCAGCTTTTGCCAAATGCCCTAACAATAAAAACACGGTGGTGAAAAAATTCACCTGCACCGCATGCAATTGTTCCTGCGACATTTTAGGGGCTGCATGTTTTTTGCGATCGATTAAAAAATGCCCCAGCAGCGCGCCCACAATTGCGCCGAAAGGACCGCCAGCAAAAATACCTGCGATAAAACCCAAAATTTTTCCGATCATATTTTTCTCTAACTAAATTTTAAATATGGAATTCAGGAGACGACGACAGAATGAGATTTGTTAGGAGCTGCAAGACAACATTGAACAGCCCGCCTTATGCCGCGCCCATTCAGGGCGCTTGGCAAAATAGGCTTCATACTCAGGCTGTTCGTCATAGGGGTTGCGCAATATTTGCAACAACTTTTCTACTTCAGAGTTATCACCTTCGGTGGCTTTATCAATCGCTTGCTGCGCAAGATAGTTACGCAACACATATTTTGGATTAACCGCATTCATGCGCGCGCGCCGCTGCGTATCATCATTCCCAGTCAATATATAATCTTGTTGCAACCGCTGCGCGTAACTGCGCAACCAAGTTGCCATAGCCCTTTCCGCGCTGGCATCTGGTGCGGAATAATAAGCCGTACGCACAATATCAACCCACTGCTGCTCCGTATATTGATCAATGTCATCGAGTGACAAGCGCGCAAGCATACGATAAAAAATCGTCATGTCGATTTCTGCTGTTTGCAGCGTTTGCAACAAGTTATCGGTGAGCGCTTGATCTTGCGTTGGATCAAATTGGCTTAAACCTAATTTATTGGCCATATCGCGCTGTGCACAGCGTTCATATTCCGCACGATATTTTTCCAGCGCCTGCTGCAATGGTTCAACGCTATTGATTAATGGATAGAGTGCATTGGCGAGCTGTGCCAAATTCCACAGCGCAATGCGTGGCTGATTGATATAGCGATAGCGACGCCCTTGGGCGTCAGTTGTATTTGGTGTCCAATCCGGCTCGTAGCCTTCCAGCCAACCATAGGGACCATAGTCAATCGTTAAACCAAGGATCGACATATTGTCGGTATTCATCACCCCGTGCACAAAACCAACGCGCATCCAATGCGCCATTAACTGCGCGGTGCTAATACAAATTTCCGTAAACCATTGCAGGTAGGTATCGGTGGTAATTTCATCTGTTGCACCTTCTAACAGATGTGAAAAATCGGTGCGGATAGTGAAATCGGCTAATTGTTTCAGTAAATCAATATCACCGCGTACGGACAAAATTTCAAAATTGCCAAAGCGGGTAAAACTGGGGGCGACGCGGCAGACTACGGCACCGGCTTCCAGTTGCGCATTGCCGTCGTAAAACATATCGCGCCGCACCCACTCACCGGTGCTAATCAAACTCAATGCACGAGTAGTGGGAACACCTAAATGAAACATAGCTTCACTGCACAAAAATTCGCGCACCGAAGAGCGCAGCACTGCCAAGCCATCGGCCGTGCGTGAATAAGGTGTGGGGCCGGCACCTTTTAATTGCAGTGTCCAGTGTTCGCCATGTTGATTGCGTACCTCGCCCAAATTAATAGCACGACCATCACCCAACTGCCCCGCCCAATTACCAAATTGATGTCCACCATAACAGCAGGCATGAGGCTCCATGCCAGCAACTAATTGGTTGCCGCCAAATACTTGCGCAAATTCGGTTTGCTGAAAGACCGATTCAGGTAAATCTAGTAAAGCAGCAACTTCTTTTGCACCGGCAACCAAACGGGGACTTTTGACTGGGGTAGGATTTACGCGCGAATAAATTGCGCCGGTCACCTGGCGGCGATAATTTTCCGTTTCAGGATCAGCGGGCAATCCACGCACCAAGCGATTATCAAATTGCAGTTGAGACAGGTGTGTGATCATAATTCAAGAGCGACAAACGCTCATCTCGGTAGGACGAAAAAAACAAACAGATTGCAAAGCCGATGATGATATTGCTGCGCGAACTATTTAACACCCAGCAATTCAATTTTGTAGCCGTCTGGATCTTCAACAAACGCCAATATGGTGGTGCCATGCAGCATGGGGCCAGGCTCACGCACAATCTTTCCACCGGCTGCACGAATTTTTTCGCAGGTGGCATAAACATCGTCACAACCCAAAGCAATATGCCCGTAGCCCTTGCCCAAATCGTATGACTCAACACCGTAATTGTACGTTAACTCAATAACGGAATTGCTGGCTTCATCCCCATAGCCCACAAATGCCAGGGTAAATTTTCCCTCGGGATAATCCTGCTGCCGCAAAAGTTTCATTCCCAGTGTCTGAGTGTAAAACTTTATAGACTTGGGTAGATTGCCAACACGCAACATGGTATGAAGAATTCGCATAGATATTTTTCCAAAAATTTAGTCGTTGTAACCATTGCCCTAACTATTACGGGAAATGTCGCCGTAGCTACGGCCAATAAAGATAAATTAACCTGGGCGAGTGCTAGGCGACTCACAACTCAAGTTAAAATTTTGATTCAGCTCCGACAGTCAATTGATACCGACTGACACCTTCGGCATTGCGCGCCGATGTTGGCATAGCGACATCGATATGCACTACATTGCCGATGCGCACTTTACTGGAGCTAAGACGCAAACCAAAACCCACGTTGCTCAAAAGTGGGCTGTAACCATATTGCTCTATCCCCCATGCCTTACCTACATCTACAAAAGCTACAGCGCCAACTCGCAACAGATTAAAAATATGAATATCGGTGAAATAACGGCGTTCTAGTGTTAGTACATAGCGCTCGTCACCGCGCTGATAATCCGTAGGGTAGCCGCGCAAGCCGGTAATATCACCTACGGTTAGCTCTTCGTACTGCGCCAGATCTTGCCCTATGTCATAGCGAAAACCGAGATACCAGCGACGCTTTTCATCTTGAAAATAATTGTAGGTAAGATTAATACCTGCGACAGTACTATCAATACCATTGATACTGGAGTGATGGCGCCCATCCAATTCAAATGTAGTTTCGAAGATATGCTGCTTGTCAAAATCAACGATATTCGAGTAATTCCCTATGTAGCGGATCACATCATCGGGGTTATCAAATTGTGTTCCAGCATAGCCCACGCGAAAACGTAAATTTTGCCCCAGCGCTATATCTTCCGGGCGCTGAATTTGATTTACGTTTTTAAATACACCGAATCGGTTCTCAAGGTACTGATATTCAATCCATGGATAGACCGCTTTACGTTGCTCAGGAATTGCTTGCAGAGTTTCATCCGACACAAAAAAATTGTCTTCTTCGTTAGAGATACCCACTAGCCAACGCTGGGTATGGGTAGATGTGACATCAGTCGCCACGCCAAAATAAATTCGGTTATGCATAGTTTGGTGGCGAAATTCATTTATTTGTTCATCCATATGGCGGATGGGTTCTTCCAACGTTACGTCTTGCGTATAGAAACCGGCGGCCCAGGGAGTTTGTAACGAATAGAAAGGGTGAGAAATATCCACAATTGTATCGCGGCCATCACTGGTATCGGCATAGTAAATTTTTGTGGCGATTTGTGAATTAAAAATATGTGGATTGCTGAAGTCGTAACTGATCAAATTGCGCTGGGTATTTTGCTCATAGCCAATAGTCAAACTATTACCAGTGCCTAAAATATTACCATCAGAAATGGCAAAGCCAGATTTCGTTCCCTCTGACTCTTTGCTCAGTGAAAGTTGTGGCTCAAGTGCCCATGCATCCTGAGTCACCACCATTATGTCGAGCTGATCTGCGCAGACAGTGACAGGAATAATATAGGCGTTAGTAAGATAGGGGCGCTTACGCAGAATACGTTCACTCTCGTGAATTTTGCTGATATCTAAAAGCTCGCCTTCATTAAATAATAATTGTGCCCGCACAACACTAGAGCGAGTATTGACATGAAGCTTATTCAAAAATAAATAGAGACTGTTGTTTTCGTTCGGATCGTTTTTATCAAACACCGATAAACTAGTGAATTGTATATTGCGAATGTGTTTGCCTTGTAAATCATCAAACAAATGAGTTTCGATACGAGTGTTTTTGGCATCGGCAATTTTAATACGCCGCCCTTCAAAGCTTTCGCAACTGGAATCAGTCTCAATGGCTGGCTCGGTTTGGGTTTCTGCCTTCACCGGCAGGGCACCCAACATCGCCGATAACAAAATCAAAGCGCAGAAGAACCCAAGACACGGGGTTTTAGTCATAGTGATATCTCAAACGCGCGCTTAAAAAGCGATGGAAAAAATGCTGGCGAATAATTGGACAAGAAAGTCTTTATTCAGTTGCAAGCTTAGCAGGCACGCACCTTAGCATGGTGAATTTCGTTCGCCTAGCACACCTCTGTTAAGAGTTTTTAACCAGCTTACTCATGTACTGCAGCCGAGGATTTTACGGCATGTTGCAGATTGGGTTCTGTCTGCTCGGGCACAGAACCTTGCTCTGCCGGCAGTTGCGGAGGAGAGGAGTCATCACTATCTGAAAGATCTGTTGCAACATGATCCATCATAGTGTGCTTCATATCTGAATGATTCATTTGCGAGTGATCCATGCCTGAGTGATCCATCGTCGAATGACCCATGCCTTCGTGCACAGATGAATGATTGTCGTGATGGTGCTGGTGGCTGCCGTGACCGCCACCCCAAATAGTCCACAGACCAAACAGCATCACCGCTAGCGCAAAGCTCCAGCGGATGCGCGGGCGCTGCAACAAACGCCCCAATTGTTGTGCAATAAAACCGGTTGCGAGCACGGCGGGCAAAGTGCCCAAACCAAAGGCGAGCATCACCAAACCGCCGCCGACAGCATGACCTTGTGCCATGGCATAAGCCAGCGCTGAATAGACCAAACCACAGGGCAACCAACCCCAGATACCGCCGAGTGTAACCGCCTTCGGCACAGTATCGACCGGCATTAAGGCTTTACCTAGCGGCTGCAAGTAGGCCCACAAATAGCGCCCACCACTTTCCAGATAGGTCAGCCCCCGCCACCAGTTGGCAAGATACAAGCCCATCGCAATCAGCAACGCACCTGCCAGCCAGCGCAACCAGACTGCACCACCCGCTTCGGTAATCTGCGCGGCGAAGAGGCCGACTATCGCCCCCATCAAGGCATAGCTAGCAATGCGCCCGAGGTTGTAACTGAGTAGGATAAACCAGCGCCGCGCCTTGGCATGAGCAGGAACTGCCATGCTCAACGCGCCCATGATCCCGCCGCACATACCCACACAATGGGCACTACTAAAAAGGCCGAGCAAAAACGCGGCAGTGAGGGCAGACCAGTCGATTATCATGGGCGGGCGTTCTTATCGTTAGAGGTATTAGCAGGCGTATTGGGGGTTGAGGCAGGATCTTGTTGTTTTTTGTCCGCATCAAACAAGATGCGATGCGCCTCGGTATCGAGGTTATCGTACTGGCCATTGTTGATTGCCCAAAACATCACTTTGATCGCCAGACCGATAAAAATCAGTGCGCAAGGGACAAGAAAATACAGACTTTCCATTAACTACTCACGGTGATGAACTTATTTGGTTAAACGCAGCGCGTTAAAAATGACGATCAGGGAGCTGGCCGTCATACCTATCGCCGCCAGCCAAGGTGGAATCATACCAGCCGCAGCAAGTGGTAAAGCGAGCAGATTGTAAGCCAGTGAGAAACGCAGATTTTGGCTGATGACGCCTTTGGTTCGCTGGGCGATTTCCAAGGCATCAGCAATTACATCGAGGCGATCATTCAGCAGCACTGAGTCAGCGCGAGTTTGCGCCAGATCCGATGCTGAAGCCATAGCGACCGACACATCGGCACCGGCCAATACGGGCACATCGTTAATGCCGTCGCCAATCATCAGCACTTTATCACCCGCTGCTTGGCGCTGGCTCAGATGCGACAATTTGTCGCCCGGTTTGGCGCCGGCAACATAGTCATCAATACCCAGTTGCTGTGCGAGTTGGGCAACGGCGCCGGATTGGTCACCACTCAACAACTCAACGGCGACCCCATGCCCTTTAAGCCGCTGAATCAAAGCCGCCGCATCGGGGCGCACTTCATCCACAAGGGCAATCCAGGCCAAGGGTTCCACTTCATTGGCCAACAATAACCAGGTATGAATAGAATCAGGCAATACAAGTGGCACGTTCGGATCAGGCAGAAGCTCGGCCGCAAACTCGGCTGTGCCTAAACAGTAAACCTGATTGGCGATCCGCCCTGCCACTCCGGCGGCAGTGATTTGTTTAATATCCTGTGCTTGATACAGACCTTGCCACGGGCGAAACGCAGCAGCTAGCGGGTGGTTCGAGCCAGCCTCAAGTGCCGCGGCTAAGCCTAATAATTGATCGCGCGATAGATCAACGGCCGCAAACGCTTGTACCTGTTGCACAACAAACTTGCCTTTGGTGAGGGTGCCGGTTTTATCAAAAATTACCCGATTAACCCCGTTGAGCGCCTCGATGACATGACCGCGCGCCACCAAAAAACCGCGTTTACGCAAGTTAGCCGTTGCCGCCGATAGCGCCGCTGGCATAGCCAAAGCCAAAGCACAGGGGCAAGTCACGACTAATACCGACAAGGTTACCCAGAGCGCCTGCTCAGGGCGATACCAAAGCCAGAAAGCGAAAACAGCACTGCATACAATTAACAACCGGGCGATAAAAAAGCGCGCCATGCGATCAGCCGCCAAAACTTGCTGTGGTTTTTCCTCTGCCGCCTGGGTTGCCAACCGCTCAATAGCCGAGAGTTGGGTTGCCGCGCCCAAAGCGGTGACTGCCACTTTGAGCGGGCTGTGATTATTCAGCGTACCGGCGATCACCATATCGCCCGGTTGCTTGCTGATGGGGCGGGACTCACCGGTCAGCAGCGCTTCTACTACCGCACTTTCCCCCGCCAAAACACGGCCATCGCAGGGGAAGGTTTCGCCTGCTTTGACTAAAATTACATCACCTAACTGTAGGGTTTTAATGGGCATAGGCTGCTCAATTTCGCAGCCATTTTCTTCACGCAAGCAGCAGGCAGTGAGCGGCATTAATTGCGCGAGATTGCCAAACGCCAAACGGTTACGATGGCGCGCACGCAGCTCCACATAACGCCCCACCAACAGGAACAGGGTAAACATGGAGACAGATTCAAAATAGACTTCACCGGTGCCCGAAACTGTCGCCCAAACACTGGCGCAATAGGCCAAACCTATCGCCAACGCGACCGGTACATCCATCACCAAATGGCGCATTTGCATGCTGCGCCAGGCAGCTTGAAAAAATGGCCAGGCGGAAAAAAAGACCACCGGCGTCGCTACCAGCATCGACAGCCAGCGCAAAAAATCCAACCAGAAGTCGGTCGCACCGGTATACATACCCACCGCCACCATCATCGCCTGCATAGTGCCAAAACCGGCGACACCGATGCGAAACAGGGCAATACGGTTTTCTTTTTTGATTAATTGCTGCTGCTGATCATCCGTCGCCGGGCGCGGCAGATAACCAATCGCCGCAAGAGATTGAAATATTTCACTGAGCGGGAATTGCGAATCCCACACAATCGCGCAGCGATGGGTGCTGAGATTGACCGTTACCGATTGGATCGCAGGATTTTTTTTGAGGTGAGTTTCGATCAACCAGCTGCAGGCAGCGCAACTAATACCCTCAAGCAGTAAATTGGCTTGTTTAAACCTATCGTCAAAAGGAACGACAAACTCGGCTTGCACTTCCGCCAAATCGTAAATATCCCAGCGCTGGGTTGCCTGCCCTGCCGTATCGGGGCGTTCATTGCTAGCGGTACGAAAGTGGTAAAAGCTTTCCAACCCGCCATCGACAATCGCCATAGCCACCGCTTGGCAGCCGGGGCAGCACATTAGCCGTGTTTGCCCTTGAATATTGACGGGGTAGTTGCAAGCGGGAGGTACAGGCAGGCCACAGTGATAACAGGCCTGCCCGGAAATACTTGCGGAGGGCGTTGGGGTCGCCATTTATTACTCAACTAGTGGACGCGCGGCGCCAATTGGGTATTTTCAGCAGCACGGAAATCTATTTCACCGCTTAAGGTCCAGGGTGCATCTTTACGCAGTGTTAAATCATTAACGGGATAAAGCGTGAGATACCAGGAGTAATCCGGCTCGACCAATAATTCGCCACGGTACTTGCCCGGAGCAATCGCAGTCAGCGCGATCAACTGATCTTTTGCCGCTTTCACTGGGTGCCCCATCAGCAACAACAACTTTTCAGGCATCAAGGTCGCCTCGGTAGGCGGATTGGCGATGGTCAGGGAGACCTCGCCACTAGTGCGATCAAAGCTTAGGTTGCCACTTAAGCCCAGCGCCTGCGCACGTTTATCCTGCTCCAGCGCCTGATTAATCATGCGCCCTTCTTTATAGTAGTTATCGATAATCACATCATCGGCACCCTTGAGCGCAATGGTCACCGTAACAGAGCACATGATGATGATGTAAATCAACGGGCTGAATACAAACCAGAACCAGAACTGGCGGTACCAGGGCTTAACACTTTCGTCATCTGTCTCGCTCATCACATCTCTCTCGGAGGCAACTTTCTGCGCAATACTCATGCAAACACCTTGGGAAAATAATTGAAAGGCAAAATTAAGGGCCAATAAAAGTGGTGGTGTTAGTCGCGGTAATTGCAGGGTTTTCACGGGCGCGAACGCGGAAATGAATCTCCGACTTTTTACTCTTTAACTCTGCCTGCTTGACTGATACCCGCACTGGAATCGTCAACACCTCACCCTCAACCGCGGGAATAGCTTTATACCCCTGAATATCAAAGTCATAGTCACCGTCTACTTCTATGTCGTAGATATGGGTGTTGCGATCCATATTGCTGATCTTCAAGGTATATACATTTTGTATATTGTCTTCTACCACGCGATACATTCGCACCCCGCGATCACGCTGAGCCTCAAGCCCCACAGGCACACGGGTGGCGATGGAGTAAACGAACAGGGAAATCATAATCGTCAGCATCAAGCCATAGCCCAGTAAGCGCGGACGAAATACTTTAGTGGTGCCGGTTTGAATGGCATCTTCAGTGGTAAAACTGATCAGCCCACGCGGATAATCCATTTTATCCATGACGCTATTACAAGCATCAACACAGAGCCCGCAATCGATACACTCCGCCTGCAATCCATCGCGAATATCGATATCCACCGGACACACCTGCACACACCAGGAACAATCGATACAATCGCCCAAGCCCTGCGCCTTGTAATCATCACCCGCTTTACGTGGGCCACGTTTTTCGCCGCGGATATTGTTGTAGGAAACAGTCAAGGTGTCGTGATCATACATGACCGCTTGAAAGCGCGCATAAGGGCAGATGTACTTACAAAACTGCTCGCGCATAAACCCGGCATTCATGTAGGTCGCCGCTACATAGAACAGCACCCAAAAGGTGGTGACTAGATCCAGATGAAAGGTGAAAAAACCGGTGATCAATTCACGGATAGGTGTGAAATAACCAACAAAGGTAAGCGAGGTCACTAGTGAAATGCCAATCCAGATTGATTGTGTAGCACCTTTACGCCACAGCTTTTCAAATCCCCAAGGCTGAGCATCCAACTTCATACGCTTGTTGCGATCACCTTCACAGAGATGTTCGGCCCAGATAAACATTTGGGTCCAGACGGTCTGCGGGCAGGTAAAACCGCACCAGACACGCCCGACTAAGACGGTTACGGTAAATAAAAGAAACGCCGCGATCACCAATAACCAGGCGAGATACATTGCATCTTGCGGCCAAAATGTCAGCCACAAGATATGGAATTTACGCTCAGGCAGGTCAAACAAAATCGCCGGCCGATCATCAATCATCAGCCACGGCATTAACAGAAAACCCAACATTAAAGGCAAACCGGTATAACGGCGCAAGCGCTGATAAAAGCCAGTGATACGACGAGTGTAGATCTTGTCGTCTGCCTCATAGAGGTTCACATAGCGGATACCGGTATCTGCAGACGATGACACTTGCTTCGACGAAGGCTTTTCACTCAAGGGAACTACCTCACTACTCCCGTTGCTATGGCAATCAACAACGTTAATGACATGCGAAAAAAAAGGCAGGCCTAAGCCTGCCTCCTTTGCAGGAAGAATTAGTTAGATTCTTCCAAAGACAAGCTGTATACGTACGCAGCCAGCAGATGTATACGATCTTCTTTCAGTAATTCTTGTTGCGCGGGCATTACGCCATTGCGGCCATCACGTATTGTTTGGCGAATCGTGGCTGGCTCGCCACCGTAAAGCCAAATTTTATCGGTCAGGTTAGGCGCACCCACTAACTGATTACCCTTACCATCAACTCCATGACAAGCCACACAGTTAGCAGTATAAAGTTTTGCACCCGCTTCAGCTTTTTCGGCATTGTGTTCACCACCCGATAGTTGCAGCACATACTCAGCAACATTAACAACACCTTCCTCACCTAAAATTGAACCCCAAGCAGGCATAGCGGCTTTACGACCATTCACGATAGTTTCATGAATTTTTTCTGGCGTACCACCGTAGAGCCAATCTTTGTCGGTCAAGTTCGGGAAGCCTGGATTACCACCGCCATCTGCACCATGACATACAGCACAGTTGTTGGAGAACAAACGGAAACCCATTTTCAGTGCATCCGGATTTCTAGCAAGCTCCTCGATTGGCATCTTGGAATAGACACCATAGGTTTCCGCATAGATTTGCTCTGCTTCTGCCTGATGGCCACGCAACTCGTTGACGGATGTCCAAGCCTTGCCGTCCTTATCCTTGATACCTTCGTAGGCACCCATACCTGGATAAATGATTAAATACCCAACAGAAAATACAAACGTCAAAATGAACATCCAAAACCACCAGCGCGGCAAAGGATTATCATATTCCTCAATACCATCATATTCGTGGCCAGTCGTTTGTGCTTCCGTGCTTGCTTCGCCCGCCACCACTTTCTTGCGGGTAGCCAAGAGAATCCATAACAACAGCACCAAATTGGTGGTTGTGAGGATAATGATCCAAAGGCTCCAAAAAGTACTCATAGTTAAATCCGCCCTAATCGATGATTACTTATGATCATCTGTGTGCTTGTCTTGAGGTTCATCGGCAAATGGCAACTTGGCATCTTCTTCAAAACGTTTCTTGAGTTTGGGAGAAAATGCCCAAAAGCAAACGCCGAAGAACGCAATAGTGACCAGTACCGTAGAGATTGCGCCGATTGTACCTACGTCCATTAGCGCTTCTCTTTGAGCAGTACGCCCAGATTTTGTAGGTAAGCTACCAGCGCGTCCATTTCAGTGACGCCTTTAACAGCTCGCTCTGCACCGGCAAAATCCTCTTCAGTATAAGGAACGCCTACTTTTGCCAAAGCACGCATTTTTGCCTCAGTGTGCTTGCCATCCAGTTTATTGTCATACAGCTGGGGGTAGGCAGGCATAATTGACTCAGGCACTACGATACGCGGATTGAATAAATGCACTTTGTGCCAATCATCGGAGTAGCGACCACCCACACGCGCCAGATCAGGGCCGGTACGCTTGGAACCCCAGAGAAATGGATGCTCGTAAACCGATTCGCCCGCCACTGAATAGTGACCATAGCGCTCAACTTCCGCGCGCAATGGACGCACCATCTGGGTATGGCAGACATGGCAACCTTCGCGGATATAAACATCGCGCCCTTCCAGTTGCACCGCATTCAACGGCTTCAAACCTTCAATGGGCGTAGTGGTTTGCTTAAGAAAGAACTGCGGAACAATTTCCACCAAACCACCAAAGCTAATGGCGATAACCATAAACACAGTCATCAAGCCGATATTCTTTTCTACTATTTCATGACCTTTCATGGCATTCCCCTTAAACAGCTGGCGCCTGAACAGGCTGATTAACACTCTCGGCCGCTTTTTTAGCTGCGCTTACAGTGCGGTATGTGTTGTACGCCATGATCAGCATGCCGGCTAGGAAGAAGGCACCACCAATCGCGCGCATAACATAACCGCCTTTACTGAACACAACTGTCTCGATGAAGCTGTAGGTCAACGAACCGTCCGGGTTGAATGCACGCCACATCAATCCTTGCCCGATACCGTTGATCCACATAGCCACTACATAAAGTACAGTACCGACGGTTGCCAGCCAAAAGTGCAAATTAATCAGTTTTACACTGTACATTTCTTCGCGGTTAAACAGTTTTGGCAGCATATGGTAGAGCGCGCCGATAGAAATCATCGCCACCCAACCCAGAGCACCTGAGTGCACATGACCCACAGTCCAGTCGGTGTTGTGCGATAAGGCATTTACGTTTTTGATGGCCATCATCGGGCCCTCAAAGGTAGACATACCATAGAAAGAAAGAGCAACGACAAGGAAACGCAAGGTAGGGTCGGTGCGCAGCTTATGCCAGGCTCCTGACAGAGTCATAATCCCGTTGATCATACCGCCCCAGCTTGGCGCGAGCAGAATTAAGGACATCACCATACCCAACGACTGGGTCCAATCCGGCAATGCGGAATAATGCAAGTGGTGCGAGCCCGCCCAAATGTACAGTGAGATCAGCGCCCAGAAGTGAACGATAGATAATTGATAAGAGTAAACCGGGCGGCCAGCTTGCTTGGGTACAAAGTAGTACATCATGCCGAGGAAACCTGCGGTGAGGAAAAAACCTACCGCGTTGTGACCATACCACCACTGCACCATCGCATCAGCGGCACCCGCATAGGCGGAATAAGATTTGGTTAGAGTAACGGGAATCGCGGCACTGTTAACGATGTGCAGCACCGCTACGGTCACAATAAAACCGCCGTAGAACCAGTTGGCCACATAAATATGCGAGGTTTTACGCTTAACGATAGTGCCAAAGAACACAATCGCGTAAGAGATCCACACCAGTGCTAACAAAATATCGATTGGCCATTCCAGCTCGGCGTACTCTTTTGCCGAGGTCATGCCCAGAGGCAAGGTGATTGCTGCCAAAACGATAACAGCCTGCCAGCCCCAGAAGGTGAATGGAACTAACCAACCACCAAACAATGTAGTCTGACAGGTGCGCTGAACCACGTAATAAGAGGTAGCAAAAAGCGCACAACCGCCGAATGCAAAAATAACTGCGTTAGTGTGCAACGGACGCAAGCGACCGAAGCTGGTGTATGGTTGAAGCAGATCATTGAGACCCGGCCAAACCAATTGAGAAGCGATAAGAACACCAATTCCCATCCCAAATATGCCCCAAACAATGGTCATAATGGAGAATTTGCGCACTATATCGAAGTCGTATGCCGGAGGATCTCCAGCTACTACCGCATGACTACCCATAGGACTTTCCTATTACTTAAAAGAAAATGAAAACTTTTTGTCTCTGTCAGCGCTATTTATCGCCCGGACTTACACGGCAATTTGACAACCCTATAACCCTACTTTTGGTGCGGCATTCTGCCTGATGAGCGGCAGTTTGTCTCACCCTTGTCGATGTAGGATTGATATTTATCAAATTATTTATGCGCTCTTTACCGCGAACGCAGCGACTTTGATCAATAGAACAACAATGGGCTACTAATCTGTGAGCCGCCCCTTGAACAGGGGCGGTTTTTTCATACCTTACTTGAGAATACGGCCTTTGTTTGCAGCAATACGCATGCGCAAGGCATTTAGTTTAATAAAGCCTTCCGCGTCTTTTTGGTTGTATGCGCCAGCATCATCCTCAAAGGTTGCAACCTTTTCATCGAACAAACTGTCAGCCGAGCGACGACCAACTACATGTACCGCACCTTTGTAAAGCTTCACGCGAACTTCACCATTCACATACTCTTGCGATTCATCGATCATGGTTTGCATCATCTTACGCTCGGGACTCCACCAGAAGCCGTTGTAAATCATCTCGGCATACTTGGGCATCAGGCTATCTTTCAAATGCGCCACTTCACGATCCAAGGTGATGGACTCAATCGCACGGTGCGCGCGCAGCATAATGGTACCGCCAGGAGTTTCGTAGCAACCGCGAGACTTCATGCCTACAAAGCGGTTTTCAACAATATCCAAACGACCAACACCATTCTCGCCACCCACTTTATTCAAATAGGTCAGCACGGTAGCCGGTGACATGCGCTCGCCATTAATCGCTACCACATCGCCCTTCTCATAGGTCAGGTCAAGATAGGTTGGCTGATCAGGGGCGGCTTCAGGCGAAACACTCCAGCGCCACATATCATCTTCTGCTTCAGTCCATGGGTTTTCCAACACACCACCTTCATAGGAGATATGCAGCAGGTTGGCATCCATAGAGTAAGGCGACTTTTTCTTTTTGTTGAAATCAACCGGAATATTGTGCTGCTCGCAATAAGCCATCAAGGTTTCACGGGAAGTCAGATCCCACTCACGCCATGGAGCAATTACCTTGATGCCAGGCTTAAGTGCATAGGCACCCAGCTCAAAGCGCACCTGGTCATTACCTTTACCGGTAGCGCCATGGGAAATCGCGTCGGCGCCTACTTCGTTAGCGATTTCAATCAAACGCTTGGCGATTAATGGACGAGCGATAGACGTACCGAGCAGGTATTCGCCTTCATAGATGGTATTGGCACGGAACATCGGGAATACGAAATCGCGCACGAACTCTTCGCGCAGATCATCAATATAAATTTGTTTAACGCCGAGCGCTTGGGCTTTGGCGCGCGCTGGCTCTACTTCTTCGCCCTGACCAATGTCAGCGGTGAAGGTGATGACTTCACAGTTGTAGTTTTCTTGCAGCCATTTGACGATTACTGAGGTATCGAGGCCACCGGAATAGGCCAACACGACTTTTTTGATAGATGACATGGGAAGCTCCCGCTATAACTCGTTGACAATTCACCGGGCACAAGCCACAGACCAGTACCTACTTGGGCGCGGAATTGTACTCGCAAGCCACGGAAATTCCCACACTTACGAGGGTTAAAGTGCGGCTTTTAACGCTAAATGAAAATGCATCTCAGCCACCAACCGTCTGACTCACCCAAAAAAAAGCAGCACTAATGGCTGCTTTTGTTACAGGAGTAAAACAACAGATTGTTACAGCCGGAAGGTTGACACCTTGGCGTTAAGTGCACGCGCCAAATTCTGTAAGCTTTGCGCGCGCGAGTCACCTTGATGAGCGGCAGCAGCAGAGCTATCCGCAACCGCCTTAATCGAGTTGATGTTATTCAACACCTCTTTAACCACCTGACTTTGCTCTTCAGCAGCCGTTGCAATCTGCACCGCCATGCCACTGATCGTCCCTACAGCCGAATTGATTTTCTCGAGGGAACTGGAGGCGCTATCAGCGTTTTCAACGCTTCCGGTTGCCAGATGACGCCCCTCTTCCATGATGGAAACTGCATTTTGCGCAGTAGATTGTAGCGAACCAATCATTGACTGTATCTCTTCTGTACTAGCATGTGTGCGCTGCGATAATACCCGCACCTCGTCGGCAACTACCGCAAATCCTCTGCCCTGCTCGCCTGCGCGTGCGGCCTCGATAGCAGCATTGAGTGCAAGTAAATTGGTTTGCTCGGCAATCCCCTGAATGGTGGAAAGAATCCCACTAATATTTTGCGCATTACTATTAAGAGTCGAAATCACGCTACAGGCCTGCTCCACTTTTTCAGCAAGCACCACAATCGAATCGCGAGTTCTGTCCACTTGCTGCTTACCTTCACTCGCACTGCTTACCGACTCGCGCACAGAGTCTGCAGTGTGCTCCGTATGATGGGCAATCTCTTGCGTTGCATTGGTCATTTCATTCATGGCCACTACCACCATGCCGATTTGCTGTTGCTGCACCCCCAATTCACGCACTGAGCTCACCGCTGAATCTGCCATGGAGCGGGCGTTGTCCTGCAACTCTGCCGCCTGGGCACGTATATGCGCAACCAGGTCATTCATATGCTCAACAAATGAATTGAAATTAGCCGCCAGCAAACCCACCTCATCATTCGATGTAACAGGCAGACGGCGCGACAGATCACCGCCGCCAGAGGCAATTTCCGACAGGGCCTGAGAAACATTATGCAGCGGCAACAAAAGTATGCCATTTAGCCAATTCAGCACCAATAATGTTGCCACCAGCAATATCAAAATCACCGCTAACTGCCCCATGAGCGCCGCTTGTACGGGACCCACTAACAACTCACGCTCCAGCAGCATCACCAATACCAAATTCGACCCTGGAATAGCGTCAGCAAAAACCTGCACTGCCTTGCCGTTCACCTGAATCAGATGCTGCGCCCCTTTTTCACGCAATATTTTTTCCAGCCGAATCGCGGTAAAATCAGAGGATATGTCGCGCAAGGGTTTGTTGAGCAGTTTTTGATCTGCATGGGAAAACACCTTGTCGCCACGTACAATAAACATATACCCATTGCCCGGCAGGTCGATATCGCGCAGCTGCTGGACTATATCGTCAATGACGACATCAATCCCCAAGATTGCTTTGATACTGCCATCGCTATTAAGCACAGCGCGCCCAAGCGATACCACATTTTTCCCCGTGGCTGAAGCCACCGAAGGATCCGCTATATAGGTCTCACGTGGGTTTTTAACCGCAGCGATATACCAACCCCAAACGCGAGGATCGTCGTTGCCTGGCGCCATCACTAAATTATTGGCGTTAAAGAGCCTGCCATCGGCAAAAGCTAAAAAGCTATTGTCGACGTTGGCGGAAATCTTCACTTGGGTAAGGTGCGCGTTGTAATTGCCCTCGCTAGCGCTAGCCGGAAAGCCCTCCAGCGCCTTCCCTTTGAGAGCGAACCAGTCGCTCACATATTTGCTAAAAGTCGCCGAAATACCGGCAACTTGGCGACTGATACTAACCTCCATCGCCGCCATCGCAGAGGTGTAAGAGAGGTAGGAAACGGCACATCCTACGAGCAACAGCGATATGGCGACTGATGCACTTATTTTTTTACGTAATGACCAGTGAGCCGACATTATTTGATCTCCAACGGAATGATCCATCCAACATATGGAAAGATAGCTGTCGAGGGAAAGATATTCTGAATACCGGCCAGACTCTTTCCTTTTTTTAATCAACCTACCCACTGTTGTGGTACTTACCGCAACACAAACCGCCAAGGTTGCATTATCAATTTACAAATCCTGTTTGAGCTTATCGGCATAGAGTGCCAATTGCTTTAACAAATCTTGCTGTACCGCCGAGATATTCACATCCGCCATCAGCAACTGCAGCCGCGCCTCAAACTCTTCCAGCGTCAAACTGGCCTGAGCCTCTTTAGTGGTCAACCGCCAACGGCAAAACGCCTGCCAGCGATGGCGATCTTCAGAGTTAAGACTAGTAGGGAAATTGCGCGCGCGATAGCGAAACAACATTTCCGTTAACCGCGCATCGTGGAAATCAAACACCTCACTGGCCAGCGATTCAGGCGTTGCCTGCCGTACGCGATCCATTAAGCGCTTGTCGTGCGCTTCAAAAAAGCCGCTGTAGAGCATTTGCTCAGGATCGGTTTTTTCGGCAAATTCCTGACTGCTGTACAGCTGGTAAAGCTTCTGCCGCAACAGCTGCTGCTCAGACCTAGTGAGATTGCGCAGCGTTTGCCAATGCCGCTCACAAGCTTGTTTATCGATTGCCAAGCGCTGTGCGGTTGCGTCATCCAACATTGATGGTGGTAACACCATCGGTGTTTTATTGAAATGAATTTCCTTGAGTGCCAACCGTTCAACACCTTCGGGTAGATCCTCGGTGCGGGTAAACAGACGCAACTTCAATTCATCAACCGGCAACGTCAGTAAGGCATTAGGGTCAGTGCCGAGGTTAAAGGCGATCACTGAATTTTTATTAGTGGGATGCATAGCGAGCGGCAAAACCAGCGCCGCATTGCCATTCTCTGCGGGAAAACGCGATGAGATATGCAGCAGCGGTTTATGGCTGTCGATATCGATCAAACTGGCGACAAACCGTTTGTCGCGCAGACGATAGGCGTAATCGTAAAGCTTGGGCTGTTTTATCTTGATCAGCTTGGCCACCGCGATAGTGGCATAAACATCCGAGAGCGCATCGTGCGCCGCCTCATGCTTGAGGTTGTTGGCCTGACTCAACATCTCCAACTTAAAGCAGGGGCGACCATCCTCGTAATCCGGCCACTCAATACCCTCGGGGCGCAGCGCGCGCGTCATGCGCACCATATCGATAATATCCCAGCGCGAATTGCCGTTGCGCCACTCGCGCTCGTAAGGGTCATAAAAGTTGCGATACAGCGTATAACGCGTCACTTCGTCATCAAAACGGATCGAGTTATAACCCACCCCACAGGTGCCGGGGCGAGATAATTCCGCGTGAATCGCCGCAATAAATTGATACTCTGGCACACCGCGCTCTGCAGCGACCTGAGGTAACAAGCCGGTGACCAAACAAGCTTCGGGCTTGGGCAATAAGTCCGCCGCCGGTTGGCAGTAAACCATCAGGGGATCGCCGATAATATTTAAATCCTCATCGGTGCGGATGCCAGCAAACTGCGAGGGCTTGTCCAGCGCCGGAACCTCCCCCCAGGTTTCATAATCGTGCCAATAGAGAGTGTTTTGTGTAGTGGGCTTCATCATTTTTATCCCTTTAAACTATCCAATCCAAGCATCTGAAAAGGTGCAATGTAACACTCGACAATCGCTTTCCCCTATACTGCGGCCTGATTTTTGCGGCTAAATGTCGTACCGCTATTCTGACCTTTGTACGTGACCACCAGGAGCAACACAATGAGTGATTTAGAGAGCCTATTTGCCAGCAATATTAAGTGGGCCGAAAACATTAAACGCAACGAGCCCAACTTTTTCTCCAAACTAGCTGAGCAACAAGCACCTGAATATTTATGGATTGGCTGCTCTGACAGCCGCGTTCCCGCCAACCAAATTGTCGACCTGGCACCGGGCGAATTATTTGTACATCGCAATGTCGCCAACGTAGTTATCCACACCGATCTGAATTGTATGACCGTACTCAACTACGCCGTTGAGTTTCTCAAGGTAAAGCACGTGATGGTCACCGGCCATTACGGTTGTGGCGGGGTAAAAGCGGCGATGGAAAACCATAAATTAGGATTGATTGACTATTGGCTGCGCAATATTCGCGATGTCTACTACAAAAACAAAGACATTATGGATGAGATTTCCGACCCCAATGATCGCGTCAACCGCCTCTGCGAATTAAACGTAGTGCAACAAGTGGAAAATGTGGCGCGCAGCAACATAGTGCAAAACGCCTGGGCACGCGGGCAAGAATTAACAATTCACGGCTGGATTTACGATATTCACGACGGCATTTTGCGCAAGCTCATGCCGCCAATCGATGCAATCGAACAGATCCCCGAGCAATATCGCCTCTATTAGGGTTGAGTGGCAAAACGCGCTCGAAACAACTGCTCTGTTTTAGCAGCCATAATCACATCATTTTCATGTAAGCCATGAATCTTGTGCGTCCACCAACTCACTCTTACCCTGCCCCACTCGGTCAATAATGCCGGGTGGTGGCCATACTCCTCCGCCAGTTCCCCCACAGCCAAGGTAAAATCCATTGCCCGCACAAAATCTTTAAACCGATACACCCGCATCAATTGATTTACGCCTGCAACGATTTCTACTGTCCACTCCGGCAATTCCAAGAGCGCCGCCTGTATCGCTACATTATCGAGCAAAGGTGAATCAGCGCGACAACTACTGCAGGTTTTTTCACTTAAAGCACTCATCAGCAGCCTCTCTATGCACACAATCAAAAAATAAGCACTGCTGAAGTGTCATCTGATCGACAGAACCAGCATCTCACCTCCCCCTGCCTAAGTAATAACTTGTAATAGGAGCCCCCCAAGCAATCAGCTATGCTGATTCCTAACACTGACTAGAAAGGCGTACAGACTGTCCTATACTCTCATCAGCTTAATATCAATTCTATTGCTGCCGCACACAACCCTTTTCTAGCCCTATCTGTCGACTAACGGAACATTGAATGCCTGAGAAATCGCTATTGCAGCAATCTATTGACGACGAGTCGCTCAGCCAATCGACACTGGCTAACGAACAAATGCGCTCGCTCTACCATAGCCTTCCGGTATCACTCCTCTCCTCCATAATTATTGCCTTAATTCTCAGCATCTCGCATTGGCCAATTATTGGTCAAGCAGAAATTATCCTGTGGAATTTACTCTTAGGCTGCACCCTGCTTGGGCGCCTGATCTTATGGATTTTCTGGCATAACGCACACCAACTTTACCCCGCACGCTTTTGGTTGAACAGCTTTCGCATCGGTGTCTGGTTAACCGGCTCCGCCTGGGGCGCCACCGCGGTTTTATTATTTGCGCCGGATGATACAGTTTACCAAGCGCTACTCGCGTTTTCTCTCGCAGGTGTAGCCAGTGGCTCAATAACATCGCTCACCGTCGACAAATATTCATCCATTGGTTTTGTTGTTCTCGCCATCACCCCACTCAGCATTATTATTTTTATCGAGGATGGTCCCACAGCAATCGCAATGACCAGCATGACACTGTTGTTTATCTTTTTTGTGATTGCCAGCACCACACGTGCGCGCCATAACATGGAAGACCAACTCAATAAGAACTTTCACCTGCTAAAAATTACAAATAAATTAAATCAAAAGCAGAAACTGGAAAAAATCATTAATAATGCCCAGTCTATTTACATCGGCGACGGGGATATTAAGTCTGCACTGAGCGCACTACTAAAAGAAACATTGCCGATCTGTCGCAGCGAACTAGGTTTCATTGGGCAAGTAGCAAAAGATGCCGAACAAAATCCTTTTATGCGCACCTTGGTATTTGGCAGCCATAAAAAAGAAGATCGGGCACTGGAAAAATTTCGCACAGCCAACATGCCAGAGAATGGTGAGTACCGAAATTTGGACAATCTGTTCGGCATGATTCTGCGCTCTGAAAAACCCATCATCAGCCCCAATCTTGCTCGCGACATGCGCGCTACCACACTGCCACCGGGACACCCTGCCATCAACAACTTTATTGGGATTCCTATTTTTAATGGCCAAGAAAAAATAGCTATCCTCGGGCTCGCCAACTCACCACTTGGCTACACAAATCAAACTGCAGAAGAGTTGGAACCCATTCTTAAAAGCATTGCTCAATTTATTCAAACGATGAATCATGAACAGCAGCACGCTAAGGACAAAGCAGCACTCGAGGCCAGCAGCCAACATACACAGACTATTCTTAATGATATTGCCGATGGCATCATCACCATCTCAAAAGACGGCATAATTCAAAGCTTTAACCACGCAGCGGAAACCATTTTTGGATACAGAGCCAAACATATTATCGGCAGCAACATCAGTACATTAATGCCTGAACCCCACAAATCAATGCACGATGAATATATAAAAAAATATCTAAAAACAGGCAAAAAAAATATACTTGGAATAGGGCGAGAAGTAATTGGTTTACGCCGCAACGGCGATGAATTCCCAATGGACCTAATGGTTTCGCGTGTTTTTCAGCACGATGAACCACTATTTATTGGCATAGTACGCGACATAACTGAAAAACGACGTATTGATGGGCTTCACAGTCAATTTATTACCGCTGCCAGTAAAGAAATCCTGGGGCCACTTAATGTTATAACAGAAGCTATTAGCCTGCTGCAAAATGATTCATTTACCCACCTACCCGAGCCCTTGCTTCACGCTGTCGGCATAGCACAAAACAACAGCATTAAATTACAAAAACTCATGAGTGATTTAATCGAAGTGCACAACCTATCCAAAGGCGACGCACCCTATAAATTAAAAACACAAATGGTATACCCGCTAATTAAAGAAACCCTAAAACGAAATGAAGCTTACATTGACATTTATCAATGCCGCGTTTCAATAACAGCAACAGAAACAAACCTCACAGCACATATAGATAGCGCACGTTTGAATCAAGCTCTGACGCATCTACTACAACACTCACTAAAGCTCTCTGAGCCAAAATCCGAATTAGACATACGCATTAGTGAAGACCGCAACCGAGTAAAAATTGCCATCGCAATCGCGGGGAAACCAAGTGAAGTAGAGCGCAATAGCTTACTATTGTATTTTGGAACAAATCATAAGCCTACAAATCAAGAACGGTATGCAGAAGGAGACCTAGGGCTGGCAATCGCCAAAGAAATCATAGAAAAAATGCATGGAAAAATACACATAGAACAGAAGGGAGAGGAATATTATTTTATTGTTGAGTTCCTGCAAGCAGCCAAGGAAATTTAATAGCACATCCCGTTACTGCCCGACATTTTATCAAAGCCTATCCCTGAAAAAATCGCTCTCGAACCCGGCTGCAACAGAGATAACTTGATTAATCAGGGGTAAAAATACGCGCCGCATCCAAAATACAAATAGAAACATCATCGCGGTATTTCTTGCGCCCAGTGTGCTGCTCCAGTCCCACAATTAATGACGGCAATATTTCTGTAGAATTGGTAAGCGCAACCGCGACAACTTGATCGCTTGAAAATGAAACACCGCCATCATTTACTTCCTCTATCAACCCATCGCTATAGGCAAGGATAAGTCCAACACTTTGCGCAGGGCAACTAACAACACCAGCATCAAACATCCCCTCTTCTAAGATCCCCAAAGCCATGTGCTGCGAAACAAATTGATGTAACAGCCTCCCTTGATGCACCCAATACACTGGAGGCATGCCGCCATTCCAAACATCAAGTTCATTTTGCTCGCGACGCCAATGAATCATTACCGCAGCGATAAATCGATCGCCTGGCGTATCGTGTATTAATTTTTTGTTAATCTCAGTCACTATCGGCTGAAGGTGAAAACCCTTATCCACCATACTGCTAAAAACAGACACCATCGGCATCAATGTAATCGCTGCAGACAATCCATGCCCAGTAGCATCAGCCAATAAAAAAAAGAGATCACCAGAGGGGGAAAATTTAGTTAAAGCAATATCACCACTAAAGGAAGACGAAGATTTCAACCAATTAGTGACACCTTCAACGCTCTGACTATTTTGACGTAATAAGTATTCATAAATTTCTTTGGCGATAGACTCTTCGCGCTCCGCTTCAGACTTAAATCGCTCAAGCTCAGCCGTTTGCACAGCAATGAGATTTTGCATTGCGACAGCATTTATCAAAGCACCAGCTTTCAATGCGAGCAACGAAAGATTAACCGGCTTAATTAAGTAGTCTGTAACGCCTTTCCCAAAACAGCTTTCAAGAAGAACAGCGTCCTGATTGGAGCTGATCATTATCACCGGAGGTTTATTATTCTTGTTATGAAAATTCAGGTCAGCCAAAAACTCCAACCCAGTACCATCACCTAACTGATAGTCCAACACTATCAAGTCAAATGTCATAGGTGCTTGCAACAATTCAAATGATTTCAAATAGCTATATACAGAATGAGTAACAAACCCTTTACTTCGCAAAAACTGGCACATTAACTCATTTAGAATCTCATCATCATCCACAACTAAAATTGAATATTTTTGGCCAGATGAAGCATCTTTCATAATGGACAATCACTAGCTAATTTCAATTATTTTTTGCAAATTTGCTAACTTTAGAATTTCTCGCGGAGTCGACTGCAGATTAGCAATTGCAATCTTAGACTGTCTGGATTGAGCTTTTTTTTGCGCCATCACAAGCAGGCCTATTCCTGCGCTATCGATATACTCCATCTCGGCACAGTCCAATGTAATAACATCTGCGCCCTCCAGCGCCGAAAGTACGTCTTGATTAAACGTAGAACTGGAAGAATAATCAAATCGCTTTGGCATTTTTATTACAGCTGAATCAGACATTAATTCCTCCACCCTTTAAAACAAATAAACTGAGTCGACCACAACTTAACCTGTCGACAAACAAGTCCTTTTAAAAGTAGCAGGTTTATTTTAGTTTGCTTGCCAGGAAAGCCATTTGTTCAAATTATTATTAAATAAACAGCTCAACAATTGATACAAGACAATAAAATTTAAAACTATTATAAAATCTTTTTTAATTTCCAACTTTTAGGTTTTCTCTAACAACAAAAAAACCGGCTGTTGCTCACAGCCGGTTTTTTTATTACACATACAACTAATGTAATATTGAACGCCATATGTTTATTGCACGTTCACCACACCTTCTTCAATTTTTGCCTTCCAAATTTGCGGGCCGGTGGTATGCACGGACTCACCGCGCGAATCTACCGCGACAGTGACGGGCATATCTTTGACGTCGAATTCATAAATCGCTTCCATACCTAATTCAGGGAAGCCCAATACCTTGGCGGATTTAATGGCCTGTGCAACCAAATAAGCTGCTCCACCGACGGCCATCAAATACACAGATTTATTATCGCGAATCGCTTCAATTGCAGCAGGGCCGCGCTCGGATTTACCGATCATACCCAGTAAGCCAGTTTGCTCCAGCATAGTGCGGGTGAATTTATCCATGCGTGTTGCGGTAGTTGGGCCAGCCGGGCCAACCACTTCATCACGGATTGGATCAACCGGGCCAACGTAATAAATGAAGCGGCCTTTCATACTCACTGGCAGCTCTTCGCCTTTGGCGAGCATATCAATCATCTTTTTATGCGCGGCATCGCGACCGGTGAGCATTTTGCCTGACAGCAATACGGTTTCACCGGTTTTCCAATCCAATACAACTTCTGGCTTTAAGGTATCGAGATTCACACGGCGCACGCTGTCGCCTACATCCCAACTAATTTCAGGATAGTCTTCAAGGGCCGGCGGGGTTTGAAATGATGGGCCAGAACCGTCCAGCACAAAATGCGCATGGCGAGTTGCAGCGCAGTTGGGGATGATGGCAATTGCTTTGTTCGCCGCATGGGTGGGATAGTCTTTAATTTTGACATCCACTACGGTGGTCAAACCACCCAAACCCTGCGCACCAATACCCAAGCGATTAATTTTATCGTACAGCTCGATGCGCAATTCTTCGTAGCGATCGCTTGCACCGCGCGCTTGCAGCTCTTGAATATCGACTGGATCGAGCAAGGCTTCTTTGGCGAGCAACATGGCTTTTTCTGCGGTGCCACCGATGCCGATACCGAGCATGCCTGGCGGACACCAGCCAGCGCCCATCTCGGGTACAACCTTTAATACCCAATCGACTACTGAATCAGAAGGATTCAACATCGCAAATTTGGTTTTTGCTTCAGATCCGCCGCCCTTGGCCGCTACATGTACATCGACTGTATTGCCGGGAACTATATTGTAGTGAATAACGGCGGGAGTATTGTCGCCAGTATTTTTGCGCGCACCGTCCGGATCAGCGAGGATCGACGCACGCAGCACGTTATCGGGATTCATATAGGCGCGACGCACACCTTCATTAACCATATCGGTGAGGCTCATTTGCGCATCCCACTGCACATCCATACCCACAGTTACAAACACAGTGACAATACCCGTGTCCTGACAAATCGGGCGGCGCCCCATAGCACACATACGCGAATTGATCAGGATCTGCGCCATCGCATCTTTAGCAGCTTTGTTCTGCTCGCGCTCGTAGGCTTGATGAATTGCCTGAATGAAATCAACGGGATGGTAGTAGGAAATAAATTGCAGCGCATCGGCGACGCTGTCGATCAAATCTTGTTGGCGAATCACGGTTGGCATAATGAACTTCTCGATTGTTAGGCCGTAAAGCGGAACGGGGAAAAAGTGGCGGTAATTCTACACTATCAAGCTGGATAGTTTCAGGTATCCGAGCCAGAGACCTGACAAGGTCGCAATACGACAGTACCCGCAAAAAAAAGAGGAGCCGATTTAACTCAGCCCCTCTTTTAAATTAGAGATAACACAGGTAAACAATTCAATTATTTGGGTGCAGTGCCCAGTTGTTGCTTAATCTGTAAAAGTTCACGATTGGTACCGCGACGGAAAGCATCAATTGCTGCGATAGCCTCTTCGTTAGTACGCAAGCGCGCCGCCAAACTATCCAGTGCGGTCATTTCTAACTGCATCTTATCCAACTCTTCTTTTAAATTTTGTACACTTTGGGTTTGTTTACTAGCAGCCGCACTCATACCATCAATTTTTGCCGCAGCCGCATCGGCAACCGCTTTATTGGCAGCAACCTCCTGTTTGAGCGAAGTGGCCAGAGTGCGCGCCTCAGCACCCACTTTTTGGGCATTAGCTGCATCGCGCGCAACTGCGGACGTTTTTTCGGTATTTGCCGCAATCGCTTTGCGGTTGGTTTCAATCAACGCCGTAATGCGACGCACCTCAGCATCCATTTTTTTCAAATTAGATTGCAAGGTCACTACCGATGCGCTGGACTCTTCCGAGGTCAAACTCAGCTGCTGCTCCAAACCTTTAATACGAGTATCGGCCTGCTGCAGCATCGCCTGCGCCTGAAACAATTGCCAGCCAAGAAAACCGGCACCCCCAGCAGCAACCAATGCAATCACCAACGCTATAGCAGGCAGACTGCTAGACGGAGCAGCGGGCGCATACGCAGGTGTTGCTTGCGGAGCGGGTTTTCGTGCCGGGCGCGCTGGCGGCGAATCATCATCGTGGTCGCGCGCTGGTGGCTGCTGACGACGACTTGTGGATTCCGCTGGCTCAGATATTCCGCCAGTCGATAATGTGGGTTCTCTGCGTTCCATAACAACAAATACCTTAGCGGTTAAGACGATGGATCAAATGGACGTTTAGTGTGCGCGCATTTTATAGCAGCGACCAGTACAAACATAGTTCAGCAGTATGGGATGACAGCAATATTTTATTTTGCGCCATAAAAAAACGGGCGCGATGCCCGTTTTTTTAATGCAAGTTCACCAATAAGTTGGCGCCTTGATTATTTTGCGAAATTTGCGTTCACAAATTCCCAGTTTACCAACGCCCAGAAAGCGTTCATGTAAGTTGGGCGCGCGTTGCGGTAGTCGATGTAGTAAGCGTGCTCCCACAAATCCACAGTCAGGATTGGAGTAACAGATGCATCGGTCAACGGAGTTGCAGCGTTGCTGGTGTTAACGATGGCTACAGAACCATCGGCTTTTTTCACCAACCAGGTCCAGCTTGAGCCGAAGTTGTTGATAGCAGAGTTAGTGAACTCTTCTTTGAACTTGTCGAATGAACCAAATGCTTTGTTGATTGCTTCTGCAACTGCACCAGTCGCTGCGCCGCCACCGTTAGGGCTCAGGCAGTGCCAGTAGAAAGTGTGGTTCCAGATTTGTGCCGCGTTGTTAAATACACCACCAGAAGAGGTTTTGATCACTTCTTCCAACGATTTACCTTCAAACTCAGTACCAGGAACCAGGCCGTTCAACTTATCTACATAAGTTTTGTGGTGTTTGCCGTGGTGAAACTCCAGAGTTTCTTGCGAAATATGAGGAGCCAAAGCGTCAATTGCATAAGGCAGTGCTGGTAATTCAAAAGCCATGATGTTTCTCCTAATTCACGGTTGTGTAGATAGTTCACGCTTGTCTAGATTCAATCTTTGTCAAAATCCGCCAGCGAATGATAACAATTAAATGAATTTGCGCTTATTAAAAATTCGCTATCGCTAATATTTTTGAATACATCGGTAAAAATAATTACGGCCCACTAGGGGCCGTAATTATCGAATGGTTCGGCTTACATCATACCGCCCATGCCACCCATACCACCCATGCCGCCCATATCAGGTGCAGATGGTTTATCTTCTGGCATATCAGCAACCATTGCTTCGGTGGTGATCATCAAACCAGCGATAGAACCTGCAGCCTGCAGCGCAGAGCGGGTTACTTTAGCTGGATCGAGAATACCCATTTCGATCATGTCGCCGTAAACACCGGTCGCAGCGTTATAGCCGTAGTTGCCAGTGCCTTTTTTCACTTGGTCAGCAACAACTGATGGCTCATCACCTGCGTTGGCAACGATTTGACGCAACGGCGCTTCCATTGCACGGCGTGCAATGGCGATACCGGCATTTTGATCTTCGTTGTCGCCTTTGAGGTCTTTGATTGCCGCAACAGCGCGCAACAAAGCAGTACCACCGCCAGGCACCACGCCCTCTTCTACTGCTGCACGGGTAGCGTGCAGAGCATCTTCAACGCGTGCTTTCTTCTCTTTCATTTCCATTTCAGTGGCAGCACCCACTTTGATTACCGCAACACCGCCAGCCAATTTGGCTACGCGCTCTTGCAGTTTTTCGCGGTCGTAATCAGAAGAAGTCTCTTCGATTTGTACACGAATTTGTTGTACGCGAGATTTGATTTCTTCTGCATTGCCAGCACCATCAACGATAGTGGTGTTGTCTTTGTTCATGGTGACGCGTTTTGCCGTACCCAAGTGCTCCAAAGTGGCGCTTTCCAAATCCAAGCCAACTTCTTCAGAGATCACAGTACCGCCAGTCAATACGGCGATATCTTGCAACATTGCCTTGCGACGATCGCCGAAACCAGGTGCTTTAACCGCAGCTACTTTTACGATGCCGCGAATGTTGTTCACTACCAACGTAGCCAAGGCTTCGCCTTCAACGTCTTCTGCAACAATTACCAGCGGCTTGCCTGATTTGGCAACACCTTCCAACACCGGCAGCAATTCGCGAATGTTGGAGATTTTTTTGTCGACCAACAAAATGTACGGGTGGTCGTGCTCAACACTCATGTTGTCTTGATTGTTGATGAAGTAAGGCGACAGGTAACCGCGGTCAAACTGCATACCTTCTACTACGTCCAACTCGTTGTCGAGACTGGTGCCTTCTTCAACGGTGATCACACCTTCTTTACCTACTTTGTCCATCGCTTCTGCAATCAAAGCACCGACAGAGGCATCACTGTTAGCAGAAATACTGCCCACTTGCGAGATTGACTTGCTATCCACACATGGCTGAGCAATAGATTTAACGTGTGCAACAGCAGCAGTGATTGCCTTGTCGATACCACGCTTCAAGTCCATTGGGTTCATGCCCGCAGCAACAGATTTCAAACCTTCGTTAACGATAGATTGCGCCAACACAGTTGCAGTAGTGGTGCCGTCGCCCGCATCGTCAGAAGCGCGTGAAGCTACTTCTTTCAGCATTTGTGCGCCCATGTTTTCGAACTTGTCTTTCAGGTTGATTTCTTTCGCAACAGACACACCATCTTTAGTCACGGTAGGAGCGCCGAATGACTTCTCCAATACAACGTTACGGCCTTTTGGTCCAAGAGTCGCTTTAACCGCATCGGCCAACACATTGACACCAACCAACATACGTTGACGTGCGTTATCACCAAATTTCACATCTTTAGCTGACATATCTTCAATTCCTACAGTCTTTTGTTAACACAGGGAAACCAACACAGGGCGGTTTCACGTTAAATTCTTAAAGCAGTCGGATTACACCAGAACCGCTTTGATATCGGACTCGCTCAGGATCACCAGCTCTTCGCCATCAATAGTGATGGTATCGCTGCCTGCATATTTGCCAAACACTACGACATCACCCACCTTTACATCCAAAGGACGCAGCTCACCGCTTGCCAGTACACGGCCATTTCCTACAGCCAGCACTTCACCTTGGTTGGGCTTTTCTTTCGCTGCACCGGACAGGATGATACCGCCAGCGGTTTTGGTTTCTTCTTCTTTGCGACGAACAACAACGCGATCATGCAACGGACGAATTTTCATGGAACTTTGTCTCCTAACAAAACAAGTTAAACGAGCTTGGAACCTGACTCTTACCCACAGCGGTGTGATAGCAAGAGTACGGGCTCCGCGTGTGACATATAGGGACAACCAAAAAAGTTTCAAGCTAAAAAAATTCAAGCTGACAATTTTCAAGGCTGCCATTAAAGCGGCCGCTTTACAGGAATGAGCTCAGGTGCTCCCTGTAATACGGCAACCTAAATGCGGTGACACCTATCTGGGGTTAGGTTTGGGGATTTCAACGGAAGGATGATGAAAATTCTTCTTTGCGCGACTATTTAGTCGTTTTTACGCTCAGTAGACGAGGTAGATTCGGGCTTCTGGTCAATAAGTATGCCTTTCCCATCTGATTCAGGTTCAACATTAGCCGCCCCTTGATGCTCATAAACATTGCCGGTTGAGCGGGTAAATCCACCAGCGCTAAAGGAGTGAAAGGCCTGGCTATTAACCGCCATCGTTGCCAGCCAACGCTTAAGCATTAAGCGGCGTACCAGTGGGATAAAACACAGCAATGCCAGTGCATCACTGATAAAACCCGGAATGATTAACAACACCGCGCCCACCGCTTTAAACAGCCCATCTGCCAGCGCTTGCGCGGGCAACTCGCCGCCGCTACGAACATTTTGTGCCGCACGCAACATGCTCGACGCACCCAAATAGCGTAGCAAGTTGATACCGAGAAAAATCATCGCCACCAGCCAGACAATAACCGCCAGTGCCCCTGTTTCGCCGCCGATTACAATCATCAACCAGAGTTCAAGGAAAGGTAATAACAACAGCGGGAGAATCGGCAGGCGCATTATCGGCATCCAAAATAGTGAAGTAGGCAGTTTACCACTTGTAACTTATGCCCAGCGACATACGTGTATCTTTGCTCTGGCGTGTCGGCTGCGGGTCTTTATCCAGCCAATAATCAACTTTGAATTCAGAATAAATACGCTTCAGGATCATCGAACTCAGTCCAGTCGATGTTTTCAGCTGCACATTCGGCTCGTCCTCAGTTGATTGCAGCATTTCATTGTTGTGAAAAAAGCCTACTCCCCAAGGTAGGTTATAGCGAAAATCCAGCGCCGCTCCCAGCGCGACAAAGTCATCTTCCAGCGCATAATCGCCCACCAATCCATCCGGCAGCTGGTATGACTCATCGTGTAACGCCAAACCGGTTTTAAGCGATAAAGTCATGGTTTTGTTTTCAAAAAATTGATATCCCGCTCCCGAGCCAAGGCGCTCATAGGAGCGCATACCGCGTTGGGGATCTGCGCCCGCTAACAGGCTGTTGTACCAAAACCAATGCTCCCCCAAAAACCAATCGAGCGAATAATGTAGATTCCAGCGCTCCTGTGGCGCAGAAAAATTCCACGAAGCGCGCGCAAATTCACCGCCCGCCACATGGCGAAAATCATTGCGCCGCACCGTGATTTCACCCTGTGCATTCCACTCATCGCGCACCTCATTACCGCGCGAATAGGCGCCCCACAAGTTGAGACGCCCGTGGTGCACATAGGCGCCCTTTTTAAAATCCTCATAGGGCATAAGGGTTTTGATACGCAGCAGTGAAGCGCGTTTTACACGATCAGATTCAGCGCAGCGATAGCGCAAATATTCAGCATCCATTGGCTCCAACTTGCAAGGCACATTATTACCATTGATTTTCAGCGCAACATCCGTCTGAATGTTTTTAATATTCGTCTTCTTGATATTTTGCTCGCCAAAATTTTTGGAGCGCCAGAGTAAATAGTCGTCATCGATACTAACCAGCTCCCCCTCCAGACGATCGCCATTTAACAACTCCACAACGCCAGCCACAGCAGTTGCACTGAGCCATAACAACAGCAAACAACACAGCGATAGGATTTTTTTCACAACTAACCTTTTTAGCGGAAATATGAGCAGGAATGGTTTATCAGAAGCCTAATAGCCATTAAAGTGAGCACAGCCCAGCGCTGCAACGCCAAAAGTGTTAATAATGTTAATTTAAGTTACCTTGAGTTTAGTGACGTAAATCCAGCGTCGATAATGATGGCTGCGCACGCAAATCGCGCAAACAACATACAATCCATCGTTTCAAGTAAGTTAACCCTTATGAACAACACTACCGCTAACCGCGAAGCATTTTATCTGGCGTTAATGTCTATCCCGGCGGGAAAAGTAATTACCTATGGCCAGCTCGCCGCACTGGCAGGGTTGCCCGGTGCAGCACGTTTGGCCGGCACTGTGTTGTGCGGGCTACCCGAGCAAACTGATTTGCCTTGGCACAGAGTCATTAACGCGCAGGGAAAAATTTCGTTACCAGAAAATTCCAGTGCTTATCAGGAACAAAAAAAACGGCTGGAGGCTGAAGGCGTAACTTTTACCAACAACAAAATTAATCTGCGTATTTACGGTTACACTACGCTCACACCCAACTAACACCCATACGGTTTTTATGAACTCATCTACACCCAGCTCAACCGACAATAATAATTTTAAAGGCTGGCGCGGTATCAAACGCGCGTTTGCTACTCCTTCTGCACTCACGATGTTGTTTTTGGGTTTTGGTTCTGGCCTGCCTTTTTTATTGGTTGGCGTTACGCTCTCCACCTGGTTGCGCGACACAGGCGTTGCCTTAAGTGTGATTGGCCTAATCAGTTACGCCAGCTTTTTTTACGTACTGAAATTTTCGTGGGCGCCGCTAATTGATCGCTATCCACTACCGTTTTTAGGTCGCCGAAAAGGTTGGTTGGCGCTGTCACAATTGCTGCTCATTACCGCACTTGCAGGCATGGCCGTAATCGGCCCGGAATCATTGTGGTTATTTGTGTTGTTAGCTGGGCTAGCGGCATTTGCGGGAGCCACGCAAGATATAGTGGTGGATGCCTACCGCATTGAGGTTGCACCCGTTGAAGCGCAAGCCGCACTGGCGGCGACCTATATTTTGGGTTATCGCTTTGGGCTGATTATATCGGGCGCAATCGCACTGTATTTAGCAGAGTTAACAGGCTGGACCACTGCCTATTTAATCATGGCAGCATGTATTTTATTGCCATTTGTGGCAGGGCTGTTATCCAAAGAGCCTGCCGCACAAAAATTAATTGTGCGCGAAATTCATTTGCGCGATGCCTTTATAAAACCTTTTCAGGAGTTTTTTTCGCGCAATGGTGTATTGCTCGCACTTGCCTTGTTGGCCTTTGTTGGACTATTTAAACTACCAGATCAAATGATCGGAGTATTAGCAGGGCCATTTTATTTGGATTCCGGCTTTACCAAAGCCGATATTGCAACTGTATCCAAAGTCTACGGAGTATGGATTGGCATTGCGGGCGCGTTTTTAGGCGGTGTGTGTGTGGCGGCGTTTAATATCAAGCCTATGCTGGTAATTGCCGCAATTGCCGTTGCAATTTCTAACCTGGTTTATTTATTAATGGCGATCCACCCCTCGGAACAATGGGCATTTTTTGCAACCATCAGCGCCGATAATTTATCGCAAGGTTTTGCCGGAGTAGTACTGGTCGCGTTTATGTCCAGCCTCACCAATCGCAATTTCACCGCAACTCAATATGCACTGCTTGTTTCACTCGCACATTTGCCCGGGAAATTTATAGGCGGCTTGTCTGGCTACATAGTGGAAGCCTCTAGTTATTCCACGTTTTTTATTCTGAGCACCATTTCTGTTGTACCCACTTTGCTATTGTTAATGTGGATTTGGAGCCGCATTCAAGGCAGCACACAACACTCAAATACAGCACAATGAAAAAAGCCGCTGGATAATGATATCCAGCGGCTTTTTGCGCGATAACAATAAGTTACTCAAATAGCAAAAAAGATAGAAGATTAAAAATCATTAGTCCCTAAAGTTTTCAAACTGCAATGGCAAATCGATTCCTTCGGCGGTACGCAACATGGCAATTGCCTCTTGCAAATCATCGCGCTTCTTACCGGTAATCCGTACTTGATCGCCCTGAATAGATGCCTGAACTTTTAGTTTGGCATCTTTCACCATGCGTACGATTTTTTTCGCCAGCTCAGTTTCCACACCGGTGCGCACCAGAATATCCCGCTTGACTTGTTTACCCGCCGTTTTAACGGGCTTAACATCCAAACAAGAAACACCTATACCGTTTTTGTGCATCGCGCTTCTTAACGAATCCAACATCGCGTCGAGTTGATATTCATTATCGGCCGTAATGGTAATTTCATACTCTTTACGCTCAAACTTGGCATCTACACCTTTGAAATCATAACGGCTGACGATAACTTTCCCCGCCTGATCAACTGCATTGGTAAGCGCGTGTTTATCAACCTCTGAAACCACATCAAACGATGGCATAACTAACCTCTTTCAAACACTATAAACTCCGATTAAATCGGCAGTAATTAAACAATCAGCGTTGCGAATGCAATCGCACAGATCCAGAACAATAAAGAGCGAGAATACAGCGGCAAGCTCGATTTTACCAAAGCAAATGAATAGGCAGGCTCAGTGTGAGTAGTGATTACATCACCCGTCAGATCCTCGATAATATCTTGAGTTTCCTCTTCCATTTCCTCTTCCGCTTCGGCTTTTGCAACTGGCTCCATTTGTGCCATGGCTGCTTGCGAACAGTCTGTTGGCGCACCTAATGCACCGCGCAAACATTCGTTTAGCACATAGTCGGATGAGCTTTGGGTATCTAATAAGTTTTTACGCAGTGGGCAAGTTTCAAAATTCCCTACCAGCGCCCAGGTAATACCCATCAAACGCACTGACGGCAACTCTAACAGCCACAACCACTTACTGGCGGTGGCATATGCATCGCTGCCCGCTGCTGAAAAATCGCGGTACAACACACTTAGGCGGTACAACAAGGCACCAAAAGGCCCAGCGATAAAAAACCAGAAGAGCACCGCAAACGTGCGCTCAAATCCGCGATAAGCAAACACTTTTAACGCCTCAGTATGCAGGCTGCGCCAATCGGCAGAGTCAACATCAGCTGCATCAAACGAGTGCCCGGCGCGCAAACGATCGAGCAATTGCACTGCCGCCACATTGTCGCCGCGCGTAGCCAGTGCAATATATTCCTGCGCATCGGCCAGAATATTGCCGCGCCCCAAGCTATAGAGCAGCACAGGTACATAAAGAAAAAACAACCACTGCTTACCGGCCAATTGATCAATTAACAAAAATATAAACACCAAAACCACTAGCGGGATTAATAGCGCTAATAACAGCGGCGGTATTGCTGAAGCAGAGAGACCAGGAATTTTTTGCAGGCGATTGATAAGCCATTTGAACCAGCCATCATATTGCAGAACACTGGCCGAACCGAGCCAATAGACGATAGCGAGTACAACAACCAAACTGAGAAAAATCATTTTGTTTAATCACTCTTCAGTCAATAGAGAAAATGGCATTAGCCGAAACATTAGCCGAGAGAAGCGCGGTAACGCGACCAATCAAAGGCGGGACCGGGGTCAGTTTTACGCCCGGGCGCCACATCTGAGTGACCGGCAATACGCTCAGGTGTTAGTTTAGGATAAGTCAGCAGTAACTGGCGAGAAACTTTCTCCAGCGCAGCGTATTGCGCATCGCTGTAAGGAATATCATCTGCGCCCTCCAATTCAATGCCGATACTGTAATTATTGCAGTCGGCAACCCCGCCGAAACTGGAGCTGCCCGCATGCCAGGCGCGCGCATCAAACGGGACAAATTGTGTGACGTTACCGTCACGTTCGATGAATAAGTGGGCAGAAACCTTGAGTTCAGCGATAGTTTCAAAATAGGGGTGCAAGCTTGCTTCCAGTTTATTTTGGAAAAAATCCTGCACATAACCACCGCCAAAGTCACCGGGCGGCAAGCTGATATTGTGGATAATTAGCAAGCTGATCTCGCCATCATCCGGGCGCAAATTAAAATTGGGCGATGGGCAATGTGTCGCCCATTGCAGCCAACCATCACAAATCATTGCGCCATTATCCTTAGTATCAATCATTTACATACCAGAAATTATTAAGATTACGCCGGAATAGTCCGATCTTGCGCCCACAAACGCAAGCTCGCAATTTGTTCGGACATAACGACTGAGAGCGGGCTGGTTGCTGCAATTTCATTCAATAAAATATCTGTCGCAAGCACTTTGCCCTCTGCGCCAGCTGAATAGAGCGCAGCGATTATCGCCTGCTCAATTTCCGAACCGGAAAACCCTTCGGTCGCTGCAGCCAGTTGTTCAAGATTAAAATCGCCCACAACACAGTTGCGTTTGCGCAGATGGATGGAAAAAATATCTTTGCGCACCGCTGATTCAGGCAAATCGACAAAAAAGATTTCATCCAAGCGGCCTTTACGGATCAATTCCGGCGGCAGACGCGCAATATCATTACTGGTGGCGACAATAAATACCCGTGTGCGGCGCTCTGCCATCCAGGTTAATAAGGTGCCGAGCAAACGCTGTGAGACGCCGTTGTCGTTGCCATCTTGCGCCATACCTTTTTCAATTTCATCGAGCCACAACACACAGGGCGACATAGCATCAGCTAGCTTTAATGCCTCACGCAAATTGCGCTCAGTTTCGCCGTGGAATTTATTATAGAGCGCGCCCACATCCATTCGCATCAGCGGCAACCCCCACAAACCGGCCACCGCTTTGGCCGCAAGGCTTTTACCACCGCCCTGCACCCCCAACAATAATATGCCTTTGGGGCGATCCAGTTTGGAATCGTCATTGTTAAATGCATCGCGACGTGTTAACAGCCAGCGTTTTAAATTGTGCAAACCACCCACATTGGAAAAATCTTCTGTCTGCTGCTCAAAGCTGATAACACCTTCCATATCCAGCAGCGCAAATTTAGCTTTGTTGATGCGAGGCAAATCATCTTCATTGAGCGCACCATCATTCCAAATCGCCGAGCGCACCAAACGATGCACATCGCTTACACTCATGCCTTGTAAATTATTGACCACTTTTTTCAAAGTGAGATTATCGGTTTTAACCCGCGCATTGCCGTGACGATCTGACCAATCTTTTGCCTCCTCGCGAATAATTTCCATAATCTTATCGTCATCGGGCAAAGTGAGTGAATAAGAGGCGCTGTAGCGTGTCAGTTCTAGGGGTAAGCGCAATTGATAGCTGAGCAGAACCAGCGTGTGCGGCACCGCGAAATGATTGAGCGCAATATCTTTTAACAAACGCACAACCTGCGGTTGATCGGTAAGGAAGGGATGGAGATCGCAGAGTGCAAACATCGCCGGCTGCTGTTGCTGCTTAATGTGACGCAGCATTTCTTCAGGATCATTTAGCTCGCTGCCTTTGGGCACTAATTGCGGGCCAAAATTCAAGCGTGTAAGGCCTTCGGTTATCGACCAACAGTGCAAATCCTTACCTTGTTTATTGGCAACTTTGAGCAGTACATCCAGTGCTTTTTTTTCTTCGAAGGTTTCTATCACCAACAGAGGGATGCGGGAATCCAACAGCAGTTTTATTTCGTTAACATCTTGCACGCGTGTCTCCTTTCAGCCGGACGAATAATTATAGTGGCGAAGCAAGCATGAAGTGCGGATTGCATCCTTGCAATAGTTTTTTGTAGAGCCTGTTTTCTATCGCTTAAGGCTCGCGGATATCAATTACCTGGCGCAAACGAATATCATTGCTGGATGCACCGATCTGGATTTCATAACGACCAGGATCTACGGCATAGGCCTTTTTCTGCTCATCGTAAATTAACACGTCCTTATTAGGGATAAGGGTAAAACTGATTTCTCGCTGCTCGCCTTTTTGCAAATGCACACGCTGCACTGCACGCAACTCTTTTAGTGCACGTGAACGCAAAGGTTCAACGGGTTTGATATACATCTGCACCACCTCGTCGCCTGCATACTTACCGATATTTTTTAGCTGCATGCGCACCTTGATGGTTTGCGCTGGAGTGAAGGCTTTTTGATTCACGACCAACTTGGAATAGTTAAAGCGCGTGTAGGACAAACCATAACCAAAGGGATAAAGCGCTTCACCGGTAAAATAGCGATAGGTGCGGTTGCGCATGGAGTAATCATCAAATGCGGGCAATTTTTCATCGGCCTTATAAAACGTCACCGGCAAACGACCTGCGGGATTTACATCGCCGAACAATACATCGGCCATCGCATTGCCGCCGCGCTGACCGGGATACCACCCCATCACAATAGCTGGCAGATTTTTATCAGCCCAATCAATCGCCATAGCGGCGCCGCCAGTCAGCACCATGACAACGGGTTTACCGGTTTTGTGCAGGGCTTCCAACAATTTTTGCTGGATTGCAGGCAAGCGAATATCGGTGCGATCACCACCGGCAAAACCGGGATAATTCACTTTCATTTCTTCGCCTTCAACATCGCCCGTTAAACCACCGACAAAAATAATCACCTCTGCATCTTGCGCAATTGCCAAGGCTTCATCAAACGGTGCCTGAGCATTAGGTAAACGCCAGCCCAAACGAATTTCGGCATCGCGGATATCTTCAAAATATTCGAGCGTGATGTCATAGGCTTTGCCGGCCTCCAATTCTACCGACGCACTGTGGCTACGCAATCGCTCGGCCAACTCCCACGAGTCGATCAGGGTTTTGCCATTGATTTTTAAGCGCACACCGTCATTAGCACTGACATTTAATTCATAGTTTCCCGATACCGGCGGCAAGAGCTGCCCCGACCAGCGCACACTGTAACTATCGCTGGGCAAACCGGCGCCCGCAGCAATTTCACCGCGCGCGACCAGCGAATCAGTGGGTGCGCCGCGATCCCAACGAAAGGCGATGCGCGAATCAATCCGCGTCAATAAGGGTGATCCGGAGAGTTCGGCATTATTAAAATATTCGCCGCGCAAACCCTGCTCAGTGGAGTTGGATGAGGGGCGCAAATAGCTTGGCTCGATGACGGGCGCTGCGCGCGGATCTTCCCTGCCCTCCACCAAATCCACACCGCGTGCATAACGTACCTGCGTGTCAGGTGAAACAGCCGCGCGTATACCTTGCAAAATTGTAACGGGCGCCGCGGGAGTACCGTAATAATTGCCCAGCAGCGACATCACTTCATCCGCCGTGGGTCCAATGACGGCAATATTTTTCAACGATTTTTTAAGCGGCAAAATGCCATTATTTTTTAATAATACGATTGATGACTGTGCGGCTTTGCGCGCGAGCTGATCGTGCTCAGCGGATTGATTGATCCCGTAGGGTATTTGCGCCCAGGGCACATCGCCGTCAGGATCAAACATACCCAGCCGGAAACGAGTCAGGAATAATCGACGCAGCGAATCATCCAGCTCTGCCTCGGTAATCAAACCTTGGTTTACTGCGTTTACTAATGCCTGATAAGTTTTGCCACAATTTAATTCAGTGCCTTGTTTAACACCGAGCGCGGCAGCCTCTTCTGCGGTTTTTACAATCTTGTGATGCAAAAAAATATCTTCAATCGAATCGCAGTCAGACACCACGTATCCCTTAAAGCCCCAATCTTTGCGCAACACATCGATCAATAAACGCTGGCTCGCCGATGCCGACTCACCGTTGACGCGATTGTAAGCTCCCATCACCGACGCGACATTAGCCTCTTGCACCAAAGCTTTAAAAGCGGGCAAATAGGTCTCATACAAATCGCGCTCACTGGGATGCACATCAAAATAGTGGCGATCTGCCTCCGGGCCGCTATGCACTGCAAAATGTTTAGCGGTTGCATCGGTTTTGCGATATTTATGGGTGGGTGCACCGGCGTAATCGCCCTGCAAGCCTTTTACAAATTCAACTCCCATCCGACTGGTGAGAAAAGGATCTTCACCATAGGTTTCCTGACCGCGCCCCCAGCGCGGATCGCGAAAAATATTGATGTTGGGAGACCAAAACGTCAGCCCTTGATAGCGCAGCCGCTGATCGCGTCTCACAAACTCGTGATGTTTTGCACGGCCTTCGTCACTGATCACTCGCGCGACACGACCCACCAATTCAGGGTCAAAGGTTGCAGCCAATCCAATCGCCTGGGGGAATACAGTTGCATCGCCCGCGCGCGCCACACCATGCAGGGCTTCATTCCACCATTCGTATTTGGGAATATCCAAGCGCGGAATCGCGGGGGCATCATTGAGCATTTGGCTGACTTTTTCTTCCAGTGTCATGCGCGCAACCAAATCCGCTGCGCGCACTTCAAAACTGCGCGACAAATCCTGATAAACCGGCATTGGAGTTATTGGCGCCGCTTGCTGGGAAAAACACAGAGCAGAACCGCTGCCGACAACTATCAACAGTACATATCGAACCAAAAACATAAGGAATTTCCCCGGCAGACTTGCAACAAATGGTTATTGTTTTTATGACTATAAATAGGGTTTTGTTTGCATACAAGTAAAATAGGGTTAAGCGGCTGCCAGATTTCTGTTTAAATAGCCTATCGCCCAAGGGGAAACCTCTATGCCCAACAGACACTTAAGCCTGATCGACACATTTATCATCAATGCCGACCGCGCCTTGCGCACGCTGGCAGCCGGTAGCGATATGACCAGCGAGCGCCCATCGCCCGCCCGCCCACTAAATGAAGCAGACCTCAGCGATGCCGAACGCCAACAAGCTGCCGCATTGATGCGGGTTAATCACACCGGAGAAGTATGCGCGCAAGCGCTTTACCAAGGTCAGGCTTTAACTGCCAAATTACCGATTGTCCGTGCCGAGATGGAAAAAGCCGCCGAAGAGGAAGTTGATCATTTGGTCTGGTGTCAGGAGCGTATTGATGCCCTGGGTAGCCACACCAGTTATTTGAACCCGGTATGGTACGGGCTTTCATTTGCAATTGGCGCTGGCGCTGGTTTGGTAAGTGACAAGGTCAGTTTGGGCTTTGTTGCGGCAACCGAAGATCAGGTCTGCAAGCATCTGCAAGATCATCTAACACGACTGCCTGAAGGTGATACGCGCAGTCGCGCCGTGGTAGAACAGATGCTGGAAGATGAAGCGCGCCATGCGGATATGGCATTGAGTGCAGGCGGTTACAATTTTCCCACACCAGTAAAAGGCCTGATGACACTGGTCTCCAAAGTGATGACCACCACCAGCTATCGCATTTAAACCTGGAGTATCAGCGCAAAAAAATACCCGCAACTCGCGGGTATTTTTATATGGTACCTAGACAAATTCTAGGCTTCACGAATTTCATAGGAGTGAGTGATCTCTACTCCACCGGCTTCCAACATAATCGATGCTGAACAATATTTGGTCGCCGATAATTCCACTGCACGTTTTACCTGCGCTTCCTTTAATTCCTTACCGGTAACCAAAAATTTCATATGGATTTTGGTAAATGGCGAAGGTACGCCTTCCGCGCGCTCGGCTTCCAGTTCACAGCGGCAATCCGTCACCTGCTGGCGCGCTTTAGTCAAAATGCTCATCACATCAAATGAGGAACAGCCACCCAAGCCAAGCAACAGCATTTCCATTGGGCGCACACCGGTATTGCGACCGCCATGATCTGGTGGGCCATCCATCAATACTGCATGGCCGCTGCCCGACTCACCTAGAAATTGCGCACCATCCACCCATTTCACTACTGCTTGCATAATCGTACCCGCTGTAAAAATTGCGCCAATAAAAAGTCGCCTAGGGTAACACAGCAGGCCAAAAAACCGAAAATGTCGCGAAAAACAACAATTAATCCCTGAATAATCACTTTTGATAGACAATTGAATTGTCTAGGCTTATAACTGCATCACAAAATTTCAGTGTGTCATGGCATATCTATAGCAGTGCGATGACCTTGTCGTCATAATAAATTTCATAGCTGAATTAGTCATATAAAAATTCATCAACCATTACTACTGATCAATAGGGAGCCACACCTTGGTCGCTGTCTCACTCACACCGCACATTAAGAATGTGGAAGAATTTTTAATACACTGTCATCGCCGCCGTTATCCAGCCAAAAGCACCATTATTTATGCGGGCGACAAAAGCGATTCTCTGTATTACATAGTTAAAGGCTCGGTTACCGTCTTGATTGAAGACGATGAAGGTCATGAAATGATTGTTGCCTATTTAAATGATGGCGACTTCTTTGGTGAAATGGGTTTGTTTGACGAGAAAGATTCACGCAGCGCTTGGGTGCGCGCAAAATCTGAATGTGAAGTTGCCGAAATCAGTTATGCAAAATTTCAGGAGATCTCTGAATCGCACCCTGAATTTTTGTTTGCACTCGGCAGCCAAATGGCGCGTCGCTTGCGCGCCACCACACGCAAGGTTGGCGACTTGGCCTTCCTTGATGTGACAGGCCGCGTCGCACGTACTTTACTTGAACTCTGCAAAGAACCAGATGCCATGACGCACCCAGATGGAATGCAGATTAAAATCACTCGCCAGGAAATCGGCCGAATTGTTGGCTGCTCCCGCGAAATGGTTGGCCGCGTACTCAAGACTTTGGAAGAACAAGGCTTGGTGATGGTAAAAGGCAAAACCATGGTAGTGTACGGCACCCGCTAATAGATTTCGTTAGCGCAAAAAACAAAGCCCGCTTTACGCGGGCTTTGTTTTTTCTGCTCAATATAAAACTGAATAGTTTCGCCAGAGTTACTGCGCGAAAAACTCAGCAAGCGCAACGCCAGGTTCATCGGCGCGCATAAACGCTTCGCCCACCAAAAACGCATTAACATGTTTACTGCGCATTGCCTGCACATCGGCGGGCGCGAGAATTCCGCTTTCAGTGACCACAATGCGGTCGCTGCCGATTTTATCCAGCAATTTATAGGTGGTTTCCAAGGTTACTTCAAAGGTGTGCAAGTTGCGGTTATTAATACCGATTAATTTATTCGGTAAGGTCAAGGCTATATCCAACTCAGCTTCGTCGTGCACTTCTACCAATACATCCAAACCAATAGCCTGCGCCAGTGTATTAAGCTCCACTAATTTTTCAGCAGTGAGTGCAGCAACGATCAGTAATACACAATCGGCGCCCATCGCCCGCGCTTCGTAAATTTGGTATTCGTCGACCAGAAAATCCTTGCGGATCACCGGCAAATTCACGGCGGCACGCGCCTGCTGTAGATATTCATCGGCGCCCAGGAAAAAATCCACATCGGTTAAGATCGACAGACAGGCTGCACCGCCCTGCTCATAAGAGCGCGCCAATTCAGCTGGCACAAAGTGTTCGCGAATCACGCCCTTACTCGGTGATGCCTTTTTGATTTCAGCGATCACACCCGATTTGCCTTGTGCGATTTTGTGTTCAATCGCCGCAACAAAACCGCGCGCCGGTGCTTGTGCTGCAGCGCGTTGTTTTAATTCCTCCAGCGAAACCTGTGTTTTACGCTCGGCAATTTCTTCCCATTTACGCGCAATAATTTTACGCAATACTGTTGGTGTATCAGACATGAATCAATTCCAAAAACGGTTTACAAAAATTATTGCAAATATTGGGTGAAGGCTGCCAGCTCGCGGATTTTTTCGCCCGCAAGACTGCTGCCGATAGCATCGCGCGCCATTTCAACACCATCGGACAAGGTGCTGGCAACACCGCTCACGTAAATTGCGGCGCCGGCGTTAAGCGCGATAATATCAGCTGCTTTTTCGGCGTATTGCCCACGGCGATTTCCTAACGCATCGCGAATCAGCAAAAGAGAATCCTCAGCATTGCTCACACTTAAACCGATCAGACTTTTGGATTGCATACCAAAATCTTCCGGCTTGATTGTGTACTCTCGAATTTCGCCATCTTTTAATTCAGCAATTTGGGTTTCACTCGACAAGCTGATTTCATCCAAACCATCTTTGGCATGAACCACCATGACATGCTCACTGCCCAAACGCGCCAGCACTTCGGCCATTGGTTTACACAAATCGCCATTGAACACACCTATCACTTGGCGTTTAACTTTTGCGGGATTGGTCATAGGGCCAAGCATATTAAAAATGGTGCGCATGCCTAATTCTTTGCGTGGGCCAATCGCGTGGCGCATCGCCGCGTGATGCGCTGGCGCAAACATAAAACCCACACCGATTTCACGCACACAGCGGGCAACTTGTTCAGCGGTGATATCCAATTTAATACCTGCCGCCTCCAGCACATCAGCACTACCAGTTGAACTGGAGACAGAGCGATTGCCATGTTTGGCAACACGCCCACCGGCAGCGGCGACAACAAATGCACTCGCCGTAGAAATATTAAATAAGTTGGCTCCATCGCCACCCGTACCGCAGGTGTCCACTAAAAAGGGAACATCTAACTCAACCGGCGTAGCCAACTCGCGCATCACCATTGCGGCGCCACTGATCTCATCCAGCGTTTCGCCTTTCATGCGCAACGCCACTAAAAAGCCACCGATCTGCGCGGGTGTTGCACCTCCTGTCATCACCACACGCATTACCGCAATCATCTCTTCTGTGGTCAGGTCGATACGTGCTACCAATTTTGTTAATGCTTGTTTGATATCCATTGCCATTACCTTTGATGAATCAGTACGCGGTTAAAAAATTGCGCAACATATCGTGGCCGTGTTCCGTCAAGATAGACTCCGGGTGAAACTGCACGCCTTCCAGCGCGAGGGTTTTATGTTTTACCCCCATGATTTCCGCCATGCTGCCATCTTCATTTTGCGTCCAAGCCGTTATTTCCAAGCAGTCGGGTAGTGATTCTTTTTCAATGACCAATGAGTGATAACGCGTAGCCTGAAATGGATTGTTTAATCCGGCAAATACACCGTTGTTGTTGTGATACACCGGCGAGGTTTTTCCGTGCATCACAAAGGGTGCGCGAATTACCTTGCCACCCAACGCCTGACCAATGCTTTGGTGACCGAGGCAAACACCAAGCAACGGAATTTTTCCGGCGAAGGTTTTGATCGTATCGACCGATACGCCAGCTTCCGTCGGCGTACAAGGGCCAGGGGAAATCACAATTTTTTCTGGTGCAAGTGCGGCAATTTCTTCGATGGTGATTTCATCATTGCGCACCACTTTGATGTCTGCACCCAGCTCACCAAAATATTGCACCAGGTTATAGGTAAACGAATCGTAGTTGTCGATCATTAAAATCATTTTGCATCCCCTTTTACTGCTGCAGCTCCCACCATATCAACGGCTTTAAAAATCGCGCGCGCTTTATTCATGGTTTCTTTCCACTCCAGCGCGGGAATAGAGTCTGCAACAACACCGGCACCCGCCTGCACATAAAGTTTGCCGTTTTTAATCACTGCGGTGCGAATCGCAATCGCAGTATCCATATTGCCATTCCAGGCGATATAACCTACTGCACCACCATAGATACCGCGTTTTTCCGGCTCCAACTCATCGATAATTTCCATCGCGCGGATTTTCGGTGCACCACTTAAGGTTCCGGCAGGCAGGGCTGCACGCAATACATCCATCGCGCGCAAGTCATCTTTTAATTTACCGGTGACGTTGGAGGTAATGTGCATTACATGGGAGTAACGCTCTACCACCATTTTATCGGTCAGTTTCACACTGCCGATTTTTGCCACGCGGCCAACATCATTGCGCCCCAAATCAATCAGCATTAAATGCTCGGCAATTTCTTTCGGGTCATTAACCAATTCAATTTCCAGCGCTTTATCTTCTTCCGGTGTATAACCGCGACGGCGAGTTCCGGCGATTGGGCGCACCGTCACTTCACCATCTTCCAGACGCGCGAGAATTTCCGGGCTGGAACCGACCACATGGTGATCGCCGAGATCCATAAAATACATGTAGGGCGATGGATTTAAATTGCGCAGGGCGCGATAAAGATTGATTGGCTCCTGAGTAAAATCAATCGATAAACGCTGGGAGACAACCACTTGCATGGTATCGCCCGCCAGAATGTAATCTTTGATTTTATCGACATACTGATGAAAGCTTTCTTCGCCGCAGTTGGAGGTAAACAGCGGTTCGTTGTGACCGTTATTGCCTAGCGATAAACTCGGCGTTGCCGGAATTTCGCCGCGCAGTTTTTGCTCCAGTTCATCCAATCGAGCATTCGCTTTGGCAAATGCATTTTCAACGTCTGGATTCGCATGAATCACAAAAATCAATTTACCGGCGAGGTTGTCAAACACCAGCACTTCATCAGAAACGCTGAGCAAAATATCCGGCGTACCGATTACATCTTTTGGTGTGCTGGCTTTTAAATGTGGCTCGACATAACGCACACAGTCATAACCAAAGTAGCCAACCAACCCGCCAGTAAAACGCGGCAAGCCAGGCAATTCAGGTGCGCGATAACGCTGCTTGAACTCTTCTACAAAGCCTAGGGCATCGGCGCAGCTATGGGTTTCCACCACCGTGCCATCGCGCTCGATTTGTATTTCATCGCCAAATGCTTTTAATACAGTACGTGCAGGCAGGCCGATCATGGAGTAACGCCCCCATTTTTCGCCGCCTTGTACGGATTCAAATAAATAGGAGTATGGGCCAGCCGCCAGTTTGAGATAAGAGGACAGCGGTGTATCCAAATCAGCCAGCACTTCGCGCATAACAGGAATACGGTTGTAACCTTGCGCGGCTAATTGGGCAAACTTGGTTTGATCGATAAACGGGTCGGAAGTCATGGCATTACCTTTACGCTCACCTGATAGGGGGCAAGCTTTTATCTTTTTCAGTATTGTATTTGCGCAGCACAATTAATGGAAAAGAATTAATGGCAAAACCACTAACCAATTCCGATGCGCAAACAGGGAAAGGCAGGCTCAGCGCAAAATCGCGACGGATTTTGACCAAGCGGGATGAACTAGCGACGCCATCGGGCGGCAAGGCGGGTAGCGCACTCTGTTGTGTAGGCTGCGTGTTTCACGAGGATGATTCCTGTTTAAGTGAGAGTAAGTGTACTTAAATAAATTGCCGATGCCTACCCTCAAACCACTACCAATACCTGCAAATTCACAGCAGATTAAACCAGTGCTAACTGCTCGCGCATTTGGGCGATAACCGCTGCATAATCCGGCGCATTAAAAATCGCCGAGCCCGCGACAAAGGTATCTGCCCCCGCCTCTGCTACTTCGCGGATATTCGCCAAGCCAACACCACCATCAACTTCCAAGCGAATCGGAAAGCCGCTGGCATCGATCAGGGCGCGCGCTTCACGTAACTTGTCGAGTACGTAAGGGATAAATGCCTGACCGCCAAAACCCGGGTTGACCGACATCAACAGCAACATATCCAACTTGCCCATCACGTATTTGATATGGTCGAGGGAGCTGGCGGGTGTGAGCACCAATCCAGCTTTGCAGCCCTTATCTTTAATCAGCTGCAGGGAGCGATCTACATGGCGTGAGGCTTCCGGGTGAAAGGTAATGTAGGTAGCGCCAGCGTCAGCAAATTGCACTATCAAATCATCTACTGGTTCGACCATCAGGTGCACATCAATTGGCGCCGTCACACCGTATTTGCGCAGGGCTTTGCAGACCATAGGGCCGACGGTCAGGTTGGGGACGTAATGGTTGTCCATCACATCAAAATGGATGATATCGGCACCCGCGGCGAGCACTGCATCCACTTCTGCGCCCAAGCGCGCAAAGTCAGCCGAGAGAATTGAGGGCGCTATTTGGTAATCTCGCTTAAAGTTCTGCATAAATGTCCCGATATGGATAAATGGCAGCGCGCATTCTACGTGATAAGGTTTGCCACCAAAACCCACCCCAGGACTGAACCATGCTAGCAGTCGGCTTATGGCCAACAAGATCGATCAAAACCCCTGCAGGCTTGCTGTGCGGCGCGCTGCTACTTTGCCTCTTGCCACTGATAAGCACTGCGCAAGAGCCGGAAGAAAATGCAGAGTCATCGGCAGCGAGCAGTTCCAGCAACAAATCCTCCGAAGCGCCACTTTATCCATCCCGCGCCATGCGCGACAAAAGTTTATTTGCCGATGAGATCAAAGATGAAGCCCAATGGCTGGACACAGAACACGGAAAAATCCTCGCGCTCTATCGCCCTACCGAAGCCAAAAAGACGCTGGGTGTGCTGATTCTTTTTCACGCCGCCGAAAACCCGCAATTCTGGCCGCCCGTGCTGGAAAACCTGCGCGCCAATCTGCCTCGCTATGGTTGGGAGACGTTGGCGATTAGCTTGCCGCATAAGTATCCAGCCCCAATTCCGGAGCGGCCGAGCTCGTCGTCATTTAGCGCATCAGCATCTAGCGCAAGCAGTGAAACTGAGGGCAACGCAGAAGATGCCGCACCTGCAGACGAAAATGCCGCTCAAGAAGAAGCGGTAGCTGCCACATCCAGCAGCGCACCTAGCTCATCAAGTGCAGCATCCTCCAGTGTTGCGCGGGAAGTTTTGATCGCAACCTATGTCGATGCGGCCTTCAGCTTTCTCAAAGAGAAAGGGCGATTTAATGTAGTGGTGTTAACAGACAACAGTTCTGCCCATCAAGTCCTGCAAAACTTGCTGCCACAAATCAAAGAGAATAGGCGCGATACCAGCGTAGTGGATGGCCCCCTGCAAGCCTTGGTAATCACCAATCTGCAGCAACAAGAGCCAATTAACAAAACCGAGCTGGAAGCTATTTTTAGTGCGGTGCAATTACCGGTAATGGATATCTTTTTTGCACCAGACAATGCCGAGCAACACGACGCGCGCGAATTGCACCGCGCCATAGCCATGCGCAAAAAGTTAGTCGATTACCAACAACTGCTGAGCGATGCTCAACCTAAAATAGTTGAGCAAGACCATCAAAGTTATTTGCTGGGGCGCGTGCGCGGTTTTATGAAACAAAAAGCCAGCGGCAGTGAGTTGACCGGCAACAACCCACAATAATTGCCCAAAATAAAAACGGGATCAGCGATTGACTGATCCCGTTTCTTTAACGCACAAAGCTCAACACATCCCGTCCCGAACCTTGTAATCGCCTTGCATCCGCATGACACAGCTGAGTGAAAATGGCGATACGAATTAGGCGCTTCCCTTGACCCTGCTTGGTCAACCTACCCTCCCTGACGACCTCCTTGTTAGAAGCCATTTTCAAGCAAACGCAGGGTTGGGAATAGTCGCAAAATTCACTGATTCATGTAGGAAATCAACTACAGCACGCTGCGGCGATTGGCTTATACGCCAGAGGAAATAAGGCGAATCTCAGGCTTTTTTGTAAGCCTGCATACGCTCATGTAGCTCACCCACAACCGGTGTAACTGCACCGCGTGTCGCCAGGTAATGCACATTAAATAGCTGAAAATAATCCTGCAGCGCATTGGCGATACGCGGCTCACCCGCCATTTCCAAACATAAACTCGCCGCTTCTGCGGTCGATAAATAATGCTCTTGATGGGATTTACGTACCGCGTAACCACGCACCAACGCTTCCGGCAATATCACACAGGGGATATTTTCCAACCAACGGCTCAAATGAAACATCCGCCCGCTCTGCTTCCAGGTGCCATCCAACACAACAAACGTATTGATTTTGCCATCGTCCGGCAATTCAGCAATCAACTTGCGCGGCTTGGCGTTGGCATCACTGGCATCCACCGGAAACACAATCAGGCAGCGCCGCTGCGGATCACTTAACAGAGCCAATAATTCCGGTGCTGGCTGGGTGCGGCTCCAACTAAAAGCATGGGTCTGACGCGGCAAAATATCCGCAATCAAACGCCCGGTATTGGTGGGCTTAAACACCTCATCGGTATGCATCAACAAGACAAATTCCGAGCGCGCCGCCAACTCTGGCCGCCACGGGCAAAGACACGCAAACACCGCCAACTGGCAAGCCTCACAGCGCACCACCGACTTACCCCGCGCCAGAAACTCCCGCGTAGACAAAGCCAAACGTTGCGCGCGCAGTTGGAGATATTGATTTGAATATTCGCCAACCATCAAACACCTACACAAAACAATTGTTAAAATAATCAAATTACAGACGAAAAAAAAGCGCTCTATTGAGCGCTTTTTTATTTGGTGCCTGGGCCTCACTCGAAAACCCAGCCAGAACGCTTGAAATTACTAGCCTCAAAACTGGCAAAGGTAAAAAGTGCCCCTCTTTGTGCCCCCAGTTTTCATCGTGCACTCGGTACCAGTCCGGATCACCGAAATCCACTTTAAAATTCCGCAAATCGCCCTAAAAAAACTGTTCAAAATAATTAACACTTTTTCCGGGTAGAGATCGAATATCTCGATCCCACAACGTCCCGCATGGTACTACAAAAGCCAACGAGGAGGGAGACGGCTTCAGTACCTAATCAAGATTTTCAGTATCAGCGCGCGGAAAACAACCAATGACATGCATATCTTCAATAAATTTATAGATTGAATGCCCCTCGGCGCAGCGCCAAGTCTCTTCAAAAAAATTCCACCCCTTTGTTAAGCTGGGTTGGTTAGCGGCAAAAGTAAGATTTGAGTAATTTTGTCGGCAATCCCAGCAAAACACTTCTACAGAGCATTTCTTGAGCAGATCAGGAATGATGGAGTCGATTAGCTTGGTGTGCAGAGATTTAGGAACTATCGTTGCTGAGTCAGCGGACATATCCGCACTTTTTAGCCAATTAACAAAGGCAGCAAGCCAAATTTCATAGTCACTCCAACCGTAATGGCCCCGGCTACGAGCTTCCAGATAGTCAGCAAGCTCCGGCGATTTTATTAAAACCTCCCCCCGCACTTCGCCATTCTCAATAAAGTCAGGCAAAAATCGGTGGCGCTCCTGTATTAAACCCTCGCGATAATAAACCGGCGATACCAAAGTGACCTTGTCAGCACATCTCGGCAGCTTAGAGAAGAACTCCCCTACCTCGACCCTGACAGTATTCAAGTAGATATTTCTTTCTTGCTCTCGCCGGTAGGCAAAAGGAGTAAAAAACTGTCGGCATATTTTATGTTTCAGGAGCTGCTTAATCATGCTTGCCCAAATCACGGAGACTATCGATAAAACCTTGATAAGCTACCGAGTGGTCACCCGTATGATTTTCCATACCTCGCTTGGTCAAACACCCTTTAGGTTCTATGTAGCTATCAATCCTCTTTTCAGGCCGCTCATACCAGGAAATATTGAATGCAGCGAGTTTTGGAAAGAAATACATATGCGAGTAGCCGGGGATGTTGTCATGTATCCACCACGCCAGCGCCTGCCAGTCTTTGGTTGCTTCGTAATAAGGAAGAAAACGGGTCACCACAATACAAGCTGTTGCGCCCATACAACCATCTGCATCACGCATATCCCATATATGCCCGGCATAGTTCGCCTCATTGCGTGAGCAGTTGTATTGGTTTTTATTCTCTGCACCTTTTGCATTGACTGCACAAGAGCGAAACGCAGAACGAATCGCAATCCGCCCCAATGCATCTTGAATAGGCTCTAGTACGTTTTCGCACAGCGCCCTGCCCGCTGCGATTGCCAGATCGGGATCATCGGGAATATTAGGGATTTTTTCGATTTGCGATATTTCGGAATAGAGAAAATCGCGCATGAAAAAAGATTTGGATAATTGTACTCGGCCAAATTCTTCCAGGGTTTTTACAGAGGCGGGCGATTTCATGAAGACAACTCGATTGAATTTAAAAATTATTCAGGCTGCGCCACTGTCCAGATACGCATCAATGGCAAATCCGCTTTAATTTCATCATCCAACTTTTCGTATACCAGAAATAGCTGCTCCAACAATTCTTTCTGGCTCCATAAGCGCACACGGAAAAAACTGGATGCCAATTCTTTCTGTACATTGGACCTGTAACCACCCCAAGCAACAAACAATCCCTGAGTTGCGTTGAACTTGGTCATAGCGCCCATCAGCTTATCGACAGTTGGACGATCTACTAATCCATCACCGGATTTCACTTCAACGCAAATACGTTGATTGCCAAAACCCATTGGGCCATCGCCCGCGAGAATATCCACCCCACCATCGGCGCCTTCAGGACTTTGCCAACAGGTGTAGCCTTGAGCTTGCAATATTGCAGTTACTAATCGAGTAAGTTGGTGCCCCTTAAACTTACGCTCAATCAATTTTACAATTTGTGAACGCCCCAGCTCTTCTAAATCTGTATCAACCTGCTCGTCAGTCGCGTCCAACTCATTGGATTCGTTGGTATGGGCAATAAGATCCTTAACCGATTCCGCTTTCCATCCGTTTGTTTCCATTTGTGCTAAACGCATTTCAGCGTTATTACGAGTAATGCGGCACACGGTAAGAAATGCACCAAAGCTATAAAGTAAATCCTGCGAAAAATGAGAACGCGGCACAGCATCAGGCAACCATTCCACACTGCGCCAGTGATAGAACGGATTAGCGGCATCCGCTTGGTGATGATATCTAGAAGTGATTTTTCCGATATAAATTACTGGCTGAAGTTTGGAAGGCAATATGATGCGATCCCCGACCTGCATATCGTGCGCAAACGGCCAAATCTGACTGGCGTGATTCACCAATTTTCTGGGTTTGGCTTCAGTATCCAAACTGCTCAGCATTTTTATTAAAGCATCACGTTCCGGCAATTTATCCAACGGACTATTTAAATAATCCCATGTTAAATAAATACGATTTTCCTGTAGAAATTTTTGTTCATATTCGCCGTGAGAGCCGGCTCTGACTAACCAGACAGCCATAAGTTACCTCTGCTGCGATAGCGCAGATAATTTATTTATCCATTGATTAAAGTGAGGGCATTGCGCCCGTATTTCATCCAACCCTATGTCACCTGCAATCAAAGGTCCATGTAACGGCTTTTTATATTTAGGAATTAACCGCAAAATACGTTTTGAGGGCGCTGTATTGGGATCGTTATTAATGTGCTCTGGTGAATCGAATTGTTGTTTTATTTGAATCAGTTGTTGTACTGGCGCATCTTCATCAATCCAATCCCCAAACTTTTCAGGAGCACAAAATAATAGTGCTTCGAACTCATGCAACATTAAATTGGGTATAAAATTGCGCGCGCCGATATCGATGGAAAGTGCTTGCTCTATCTTTTGCACTCGCTGCAAGGCTACAACGTCTTTAATGTCACCTAAGCCAGGGAAATCTTCCGGAAATTTGTAGTAGTCCATCATGGTGGTAACGTAGGCAGATGGATCGCTGTTGCACAAGTTTTCAAGCTGCCACTTTATTTTTCCATAGCTTACTATTCCACCCTTATGGCCAGGGCTGGTTCTAGCAATTGTTGCAGATAGATAAATTTGGCTATTAACAAAATAAGGTGCAAGTACATCGCGAACAAATGTCTCTTCGGTTTGCCCTTCTACAAACACATTAATCCTTATCATCGCTGCGGCCTCCCGCCAAGCAGATTTTTCTTCCATAAATCGCCCAAACTGTACTCGCTGAGCCAAACGCTCAATTCTTCAAGATCAAGTCGCTTAAAGGTAGAGGCGCTATTGACCTTATCAACAACAATTAAATCTTCTGCATCAAACTCATTTACTAACTCGACCGACTGAGTGGAAATAATTAATTGATGTTCCTCACTGGCGCTTTTAATTAAATTCGCGAGAACATTAATCGCATAAGGATGTAAGCCTAGCTCTGGCTCATCAATAATAATTGAGCTGGGCATAAATTCTTCTGGTTGCAAAAGCACTGTCGCTAGCAAAATAAACCTCAGCGTACCATCTGACAGCTCACTTGCTTTAAACGGCACATCCTGCTCGCGTTCAGTCCATTCAAGTTGAATGTAATCAGCGTTATCTACTGTGGGGCGCAAGTAAAAATCACCAAAAAATGGAGCAACCATCTGGATAGTTTTTATAATTCGCTTGTAGTGACTGGTGTGATGACTTTTCAAACGAAACAAAAACGCTGCGAGGTTTGCGCCATCTTCACGCAAGTAATCATTGTCGTTAATACGGTGTATTTGCTTTACTTTTGCAGAGTCGCTGGTGTCATGGAAATGGTATACGCGCCACCTTCTCATGGGCGGTAAAACATATTGTTTAATGTTTGATTTATGCTGCTCAGCTTCTGACTCAAAATGCCCCGAACATACGCCAGCATCACCTGTCATATTCCACCAGAGCGCCTCACGTTGAAACATCAAACGGTTATCGTTGGTTGGCTCCAGGGCAAACTTGTAGCCATTGTTGCCAAAATATAACTCCGCCACTAAGCGCTCGGTTTTTTTGCGACCAAAATGCAAAATGGCGTCCGGGCCGCCAGCTTTGCCCACCAAGGATTGAAGCCTAAGATCCAAAAGAGTCGCAATTAAGCGGAAAAAGCCAATAAAGTTGGATTTACCTGCACCGTTTGCGCCGATCAGCACATTTAAACACCCCATTTTTAGGGTGCATTCTGCGATGGATTTATATCCCGCGATTCTGATTTCGCTCAGGTGATCTCTATTTATTACCGGTTTCATACAATTGCCTTTTCGAGGTAGGCCAAGACTATTAAGTAAAGACTATCAAACTTAGCGTTTAGCAGCCACGGCAGCTTTTTTCCCGCCCTTCTTAACCACTGTTTCCCGCTCCGCCTTAATCCTCTCCAACAACGCTGCTGCGGAATTTTCGCCAGAAATTAATTCCGGGTTCTGCGCGCGCCAGTCGGCGGTGAGTTCACCGCGAAAGGCTTTGGCTAAAACACTTTGCGTTAAATGATTCACCCGCGCCTGCGCGTCTTTTACGCGCTGTTCGATTTGATCGGCGTAGGCGAAGAGTTGTTCTACGCGGCGGACGATTTCAGTTTGTTCTTCGAGTGGGGGTAAAGGAAATGGCAAGCCTTGAACAGTTGCTTTATTTAACGCCTGCTGATTATTTCCTGAGCCAACTCTTCTGGTTTCTTCATATTGTTTTGTTAAATAAAAATATAAATACATTGAACTCGCGTAATCCTCTGGAACACGCAAAGCAGCCGTATTTTGATTGTGACAGGCTTCAATATCTAAAATACCAACTTGGCCACGTGTTTTTCCTTGGCCAATCATGGCCAGCATTACTGTGCCCTTAGGATGGACTGTTGTGGATGCTGACTTTAATCCTTCTTCTGTGATTTTTTCCTTTGTAGATTTTATTCTGCAAAATGACACTTCAGAACTACTAACCCAGTTAACCTCGCCACCCCAATAACTTTTCTCTGCTCTACTCGGAGTTGCGCCTACATGAACATCGAAAACATAGCCAATTTGGGTACTTATCCAACTTTCTGGCAGTTCCTCTGAAGGATTTTCAAGTGCGGGAATTACAGGAGGCTTAAATTTTTTATTTTTTATTTTGTAAAATTCTGCCCAATATTCACCAATTTCTTTCAATAGATTATTTTTGATTGGAGTTTCATTGATACCCCTCCACTCCTCCGTCAACCTCCCACTAACCGCAGCGGCGAGCACTGATTGGCGGAAGCGTTTTAAGATGTTGGAGATCGCGTCGAGGCGGTTTTTTAGGATGTCTACCTGCGAGAGAAGTTCATCGAGTTTTTGGGCGATTTGTTGTTGTTCGGCGAGGGGGGCCACGGGAATTTCAATATTATCCAAGTTCCCTTTCGTTAACTTAGGCTGTGCCGAACCAGTTACATACGGAGTTAGATCAATTGAATTTACAAAAGAAGCCAAGTATTTACTCGGAACACCAGCCAAGCATCTCAAAGCATGAGCATGGTTATTTACCCAAAACTTCCCTTTAACAATGAAAGCTAAATCTTTTGATTTGCTTAATAAGTTGGCCCCATCTTCACCAATTAAAACGTGTTCACCTTCATGCGTATAATTGTTTAACGCATCAATTTGGCCTGTTGCCCCATAGTATGGATACTCCCCTTTTATCGAAGCTCGCTCACTCAAAGAAACGGGTTTTCTTGAACCGTTAACGTTCAATACGAAATCAGCAATTGATGAATATGCCCAGCCCTCCGGCAACCTAAACTCACTCACACCTTCACCCCATCACCCAAACCCAACACTTCCGCCAACAAATCTTTCTGCACCTTCGCCTGATCCCCCGCGCCCAATGCCGCGAGCAAACCATCTAACTCTCTTAAGGCTTCCGTTAATTCACTCATGGCTTCCGCTGCCAATACATCCGGCTCTGGCAAACTGGCGGCGTCTACAGAGTCGTTGTCTTTTAACCATGAAATATCGAGCGAGTCGCCTTTGGTGTCGCGGATGTAATCGCGGGTGAAATTTCGCAGGCGGGAATTTTCCGGTGTTCTTTCAACATCATCGGCCATCCATGCGAAGTCGCATAATGTAGGCTGGTGCTGAGCTTGCGATGCCCAACACTGGCTGGGCGAAGTGGTTGCGGGAAGATCGGATTGTTGGGCATCGCTACGCTCAGCCCAACCTACGGAGTGCAAAAGTTCGTAACAGGCCTCAAAGGGTTTTAAATGTTGTTCACCAAATGGCGTGCGTTTGCCGAAGCTTGGCATGTTGGTGCGCAGGTCGTACCCCCACACATTTTGTGTGCAGCCTTCTTCTTGTTTGGGGTTTTGTGCGGTGCCTTTGGTAAAGAACAGCACGTTAGTTTTTACACCAGCGGCGTAAAAAATACCGGTGGGTAAACGCAAAATAGTGTGCAGATTACATTTATCCATTAAGTCGCGGCGAATGTCTGTGCCCTGCCCAGCTTCAAATAACACGTTATCTGGTAATACCACTGCCGCGCGGCCACCGGGTTTTAGGGTACGATAAATATGCTGCAAAAAAGCAAGTTGTTTGTTGCTGGTTTTGTAGGTTAAATCGTCGCGCGTAATGCTGGCTTCACCGCCCTTGGCGGTGCCAAAAGGTGGGTTCGCGAGGACTACATCCACCTTATCTAAACTTTTGCCGCTATCACCCAGGGCATTACCCAAATGCACTACGCCTTCGTCATCGCCTTCCATGCCGTGGAGCAAACAATTCATTAACGCAAGGCGGCGGGTACTGGGTACTAATTCCACGCCGATGAAGGCGTTATTTAATTGAAACTCTTTTTGTTTTTGGGTGAGGTCAAATAAATTGTCGGTGTTGTCTTTAATGTATTTATCGGCAGCAATTAAAAAGCCTGCGGTGCCTGCGGCCGGGTCTTGAATGGTTTCACCCGCTTGCGGTTTGATGCAACGAACGATGCTGTCGATAAGTGCTCTTGGAGTGAAATATTGCCCCGCGCCGGATTTAGTTTCGTTGGCGTTTTTTTCTAACAGGCCTTCATACAAATCACCCAAGCCGTCTTTTTGCGCGCTAAACCAATCGATGCCATCCAGCGTTTTAATTAATTGTTCCAAATGGCGCGGTTCGCGCAGACGGGTTTGGGCATCGTTATAAATCGCAAGGATTAACGGATCAGTGACTACCGGTTTACCTTCCAAATCTTTACCGGTGGACAGTGTGAGTAAAATGCGTTTGTAGTCGTTTAATAAATTTAAACCGGATTTCGCATTCAAATCGCCCCAGCGGCAACCCTCAGGCAATTTGTGTTTATTAAGTAAACCTGCTTCGGTATTTTCAAACTCCATTTTTATAAATAGAAGCAAGACTAATTCGGTCACGTAATCGCTGTAGTTAATGCCGTCATCGCGCAGCACGTCGCACAGATTCCAGAGTTTTTGGACTATATCGTTGTTGGTCATGTGATTCTCAATTGTTTACGCAGTAAATAGCGCGAATAAGGGTTGGTTAATGTAGTAGTTGGCTCGGCCAATTTTTTCTTTTTTAATTAGCTCAATGGCCACTAGCTGCTCTAAATATTTGGTTGCTGTTAAGCGGCTCACCTGCAAATCATTCATCACAAATTCTATTTTTGTGTAGGGGTGGCTAAACAAGTTATTTAACAGTTCTTGGCTGTAAATTTTTGGCAGTTGCTCGCGCATAGTATTTTTATAGTCTTGCATAAGCGATTTAATGGCTTTGACTAATTCAATGGTTTCCTGCGCCGTTTGAACTACGCCCTCCAACATGTAGAGCACCCAGGCTTCCCAGTTATTGGTTTCGCGCACGGCTTGTAGTTGCCGGTAGTATTCCGATTTGGTGTTAATTAAGTAACGGCTGAGATACAAAATGGGTAAATCCAATAAGCCTTGGGCAACCAGGTAGAGCATATTGATGATGCGCCCCGTGCGGCCATTGCCATCGTAAAAGGGATGAATGCTTTCAAATTGATGATGAATCAATGCCATTTTTACCAAGGGGTCTGCATCACATAACTCATTGTCGTTTATATAGCTCACCAGATTTTGCATTAGGTGCTCTATATCGGCTGGGTGTTGTGGCGGCGTATAAACCACTTTCCCCGTTAATGCATTTTTTAACTCTGTACCCGGCAGCTTGCGAAATCCGGCGTTATTTTTTTCTAAGGTTTGCTGCACAAAGAGTATGTCTGCCAAACGAATAAGTCCTGATGTGCGCACAGAAACAAAGCCTTCGCGCAGCGCGACTGCGTAGTCTTGAACCTCCTTAGCGGCAGGATTCACAGGCATGTCGTTAAATAGCTCTGCTTTGTACATTTCATCGTGTGTGGTGACGATGTTTTCAATCGCCGAGCTGTGCTTGGCTTCTTGTAGCGACAAGGTGCTGATTAAAATCGCTTCATTAGGGATGGTACTGCCGACACCTTTCAGCTCTGCCAGGTAACGGTTAGCCTCAGCCACTTTCTTAAGCACGGCGCGAGTCTCAATTTGGGCTATATCGGCAAAAGGTAGTTCGCACAGGGGGAAACTAGTCATTTAGTGGGGCCTATTTTGGACGCCATGTATAAAAATGGCATTTCTCTATGTATATCCGGGCCATTATGTATAGAAAATCGTAAAAATCTATACATATCAGTAGCTATATGTATAGAAAACCTAAAAAAATATACATATCAGGATCGTCATGTATAGAAAATGGGGTTTTATGAACATGTAGAAGCTTACAGGTACAAAAAAACCATTTTCTATACCTGCTGCCTTTCGCCCTAGGGGACTAGCCAGCCTCACCCCAAAGCCCATCTGCCAAGGTGTTTAGCACCTCATCCAGTTGGTTATTGAGTAGCTTATCTACTCGCTTGGCACCGCCCTCTTGCGCAAAGGCAGTATTGACGAAGTTGTGATCAATAATGACTTCATGCACTAACTGCTTACCTAAACGCTCAAGGCATTTTCGCTGCGGGGGCAACCACAAGTGTGAGGCGAGGATTTTTTGCAGCGCATTGTTTACACGCTGATCAAAGGGGATCAATGGCTCACCTAATGCCGCTTGGCGAATATGACCAATAATGCTGGCGGCGATTTCCTGATTGGTGCTGTTGCGCCATGCGGCTTTGAGTTTGGTCTCGCTGTAGCCGTTGTTATCCAACAGCACTTTGATTTCTTTGAGTTGTTCGCGGGTTAGGTCTTTGGGTTTGTTCACCACTACCGCCAGTGCTGCCGACTGGTTGATATTGTTTTTAATAAAGTCATTAAAGCTGAGCAAATAGTCAGCGGGCTTTTCATGCACACCAAAGTTTTGCTCACGCGCAATAAACTCGTCGCGCCCTTCATAAATAATCGGCCTATGTTCACTGCCCAGAATAAACTTCACTTCATCGACTGATTTGATAAAACCGTTGTTGCGGCGCATAAATTCCGCCGCTTGGCGTGGACCTAATTCTTGTAAATGCTGATGCAATTTTTGCGGTGCAACACCCCAAAGGTTTTCCAATTCATCCAGCTTTTGCTTCAGCTCCGGCTTTGATTCTGCCGCTTTATTCGCTTTACGCATTACTCGCATCACTTTTTGGCCAAGCTCTGCTAATACATCTTGCGCATGACTGGTTTCGGCTTGCACACCGGGTGCATTTAAACCCTTTTCAAGCGTATCGGGATTAGTCAGTTCATCAACCAATTGTTCCAGCGTGATATTCGGGTCGCGTACCAGCGGCCTCATAGTGCTGACAGCTTGCAAGGCAGCGTATATATCCACTGGGTCGTAAATTTTAAATACGGTTTTGCCAATATCATCGGCACGGCGTGTGGCACGGCCAATCATTTGCTCGTACAAAATGCGTGATTTAACCCGGCGCAGAAAAACCAAATGGCAAATTTTTGGAACATCTATACCCGTTGTTAACAAATCCACGGTAATGGCGATATTGGGGTAACGTTCGTTTTTATAGTTGCGAATTAACTGATCTACCTTGTCGCTTTTGCCAGTAATTTTACGCACGGCGGCTTCGCTGTAGCTGCCGTTGTGAATTTCTTTAAAGGCTTCATCTAACAGGCGTTTAACCATATCGGCATGTAAATCGGTCGCACAAAAGATCATGGTTTTTTCATCGCCAAAAGGATCTAACTCTTTGGCTAATTGCGCGCAAATAACTTGGTTAAATCCTTCGGTAATGACTTTGCGATTAAACGCTTCCACATCAAAATTGATTTCATCCTCCAGCAAGGCGGATTCAATTTCGCCTGTGTAGGTATTGATCGCACTGACCGCCGAACCTTTATCAAGCTTAATGCCATTTTTGCTCAATAAGGTTTCATAGCGAATCGGCGGTTCATGGTCGATTAGCCAATCGTCGGCCACAGCTTCACGGTATGAATAGGTATAAACGGGTTTACCGAAAATCTCGCTGGTATGTTTTGCAGGTGTGGCAGTTAATCCGATTTTAACTGCATCAAAATAATCTAGTACGCGGCGATAACTGGAAAGATATTGCGCAGCATCGCGCGTGGCTAATTCGCCCTCAGTCATTTCCTGGTCAAGGGTATAACCACGGTGAGCTTCGTCTACGATGATGCAATCGTAGGCATCAATAGTGGGTGGGTTGTCAGAGGCGAATAAGCGTTTCACCATCGCCTGCACGGTAGCCACTTGAACACGGGTTTCCGCTTCAGCAGCCATATCACCTAATTCGGCGATGTTATAAATCGAGGAGAGGGTTTTATTTTCTTCAAGCTTGGCTTCTTTAAAGGAATCCAATGCCTGATTTCCTAAGGCCGTGCGATCCACCAAAAACAAAATGCGTTTAAACCGTTCAGCTTTTAGGAAGCGATAAATCAAACCGATAATGGTGCGGGTCTTTCCGGTACCGGTTGCCATCGCCAGCAGGCAATTACGCTGGTCATTGGCTAGTGCAGATTCAACCGCAACAATCGCTTTTTCTTGATAATCCCGCAGCTTGAGGTAAGCAAAACCTTCTGCTTTTAGTTTTTGTTCAGCAAGTTCACGGCTGCGTTTTAATTTATCTAACAAGCCAGCGGGTGAATGAAATGTTTCGCGCGGCTCTGCAATATTCGATGCTTCGCGCACATCTCTAAACCAGGTGCCGGATTGTTCTTTCAACTGTTTTACAAAAGCGCGGCCATTGCAGGAATAAACAAACGGTATATGAAAATGGCCATCGGCTGCATCTGGCCATGCAATGGTTCTGCCCTGCTCGGCCCAAGCAGGCATCAGCGTTGCATCGGCTTTAAATCCACGCGAATAGCGTTCGGCTTGAGGAATTTTACCGGCGACGTTTTCGTTTTCGCGCTTTGCTTCTACTACGGCAATGGGAATCAGCCCGGCAAACAACACATAGTCTGCGCGTTGCGCCCCTGTTGTGGGCCACTCTGCAATCGCTTTGTTCTTACCTTTTTCAGGACGAGCGCCCTTTTTGTAATCAAGTTCTTGGGTATCAGCTACCCAACCTGCATCAATTAATTGCTGATCAATGATGATCCGGGTCAACTCTTCATTCAGCGTTAATTGTGCACTGGCCTTTTGTGTTTTTTGGCTTACTTGCATTACTTGCTGCTGCAAGACTTTTTGATGTTCAGCTGACTGAAGGGCAAGATCATCTTGTAGCTGTTTTATTCGCGTTTCAAATTCTTGCTGCTGGGCGATAAGTTTATTTTCATTATCTTGGGCAAGCTGTTTGTATTGGCGAGCTTCAGCATCCATCTGCTGTGCGAGTACTTCGTATTCTTCTTTTTCGCGCTGTAATAGTTCTTGCAGCTGAATATTGCCGGATGACTATTGATTCGTTTCTGTTAGCTGGCTTTTTAACTGCTCAATTTGAACCTGCAGCTCGCGCAATTCGATTGAAGGATCTTTAAGGGCTACAAAAGGCGCGGGCTTAAATGCAGCACCTTGTTTACCAAAGGCGCGCTGGTACCAAACCGCCAGCTCACGCGCAGCACTCATCCCGGTGATGGCTTCTTTGTGGTGAGTTTTAAATTTGTGCGTTGCTTTATTACCCTCCACTCTCAATAAGTGGAACAGCTCCAGCACATTAGGCTCTAGGCGAATCTCATGGCGAATCTGCTGCAGCAATTCCAGCTGAGCGGTACGGTCATCAAAACGGATATTGCAACGAACAGCCAAATCCTGAGCAATAGCTTCACCCAGTTGGCGCAGCTTAATCAGCGTAGTGTTAGGATCGCTGATAAAAGAACGCTCAGCCGCTGCCGCGAGCTGCACGAAAACGGGATCGTGTTCTTGAAGAAAATCAAAATTGGTCGTATCGGCCATGCTTCCTACTCGGCTGCTGCAGTTCTTATTAGAGCAGGATACTAACCAAGTTGGGCGCCAAAGACCACTACTCGGTATTACACAGAAAGCAGGTAAGAAAGCCTTATTTTTCCTGACCTCCGCACTTTTTTAATACCCCATTTTGTGTCCCCAAATAGAAGTAACTTCTATTGGTCATTATAGAGCGTTAGGAACGCCAGATAGCAAAAAGCCCCGATTTACGGGGCTTTAGGGATGTTTTGGGAAGTCATCAAACTTTCTTTTGGTGCCCTGGGCCGGACTCGAACCGGCACAGCATTCGCCACTACGACCTCAACATAGCGTGTCTACCAATTCCACCACCGGGGCATTAACCTTTAAATTACTCTTTCTTTTCTTCTGGTTGCGCGGCTACATCGTCAGCAGCTGGAGCAACTTGCGATTCTACAGCAGGAACATCCGATACAGTAGCGGCTGGCACTTCACTCGCAGGAACGTCAGAAGCTGAGGGAACTTCTTGTTGCTGCGCAGCTGGGATAACCAAACCTTGTGTTGCTACTTTAGAATGATTTTTTGCAATAATCGCCAAACCAAAACTAGTGCAAAAAAATACGGTGGCGATTATCCAGGTCGCGCGAGTAAAAAAGTTACCGCTACCTTCACTGCCGAATACAGTTTGCGAAGCGCCAGCGCCAAACGATGCACCGGCTGCTGCGCCTTTACCTTGTTGCAATAAAATCAAGCCTATAATGACTAATGCAGCAAGCGAATGAACAATAAGTACTAATTTTTCCATTACGAATTTCTCTTAAGCGCTTAGTGCTTGGCTGGTGAAATTAATCTGCAGCCTTACAGATTGCTAAAAACTCGTCAGCGTCTAAAGATGCACCGCCGAGTAAGGCACCGTCTATATCAGGCAATGCAAATAACTGCTGTGCATTGTGCGCCTTAACGCTACCACCGTATAAAATTCTCACTTCGCTAGCCAATTCTTCTAGCTGTGCACGCATGAAACGATGCACCTCTTCTGCCTGTTCTGGCGTGGCTGTCTTACCTGTACCCACTGCCCATACAGGCTCATAAGCAAGCACTGCATGTTTAAATACTGCTTTGCCTGTATGTGCAAAAACTGCACTGAGCTGTCGACTAATCGTTTCTAAATGGCGCCCCTGCTCACGGTCCTGCAAGGATTCGCCTACACAAAGTATCGGAATCAAACCAGCTCTCTGCACAGCGATAAATTGGCGAGCAACTTGCTCATCCGTTTCACCCTGCATTCGGCGGCGCTCATTGTGACCAATTATTACAAATTTGCAATCCAAATCTGCAAGCATTGATCCAGAAATTTCACCTGTATAAGCACCTTTATCATGCTCACTAACAGTTTGCGCGCCCAACAATATTGTCGAACCAGCCAACAATCTATTGGCGTGCATCAAATATGGAAAGGGCGGACAAATAACAACTTCAGCACTGTGCTCGCCTTGCCAACCTGCCACTACCTTGGCCAACAACTCTGCATTTTCACGCAGATTTCCATTCATTTTCCAGTTGCCAACCACCAGTTGGCGACGCTTGGCGTTACTTGCTTTGTTCAACAGCAATACCTCCCCCAAAGCGGGCGCCAATGTTAGCTAAGATGATTTCAACATACAACCGAATCTTCGCTTACACCCTGATTTTTATCTGTTTTTTTGTGCGCTCACCGATATTTCTGCACAAGTCACGCACTGCCTGAATACAAAACATGCACCTCGACCAGTTTTCAAACGCGGATCTTAATTGTATTTTTAACTGATAGACATGCCTTGTGGCATTAGGCAAGCGCGGCTTCTACAGTTGCCGCCAACTCCTGGGCGAGCTCTTTAACTTGATTCTTGTCTTCCCCCTCAACCATAACCCTTACAACAGGTTCAGTGCCTGATGGCCGCAAAAGCACCCGCCCTGTTCCTGCAAGCTTGTCTTCTGTTAGTTTTACTGCCTTTTGCACAACATCGTTACTGCTTAAATCTACACGCTTGGCCATGTGCACATTGATCATGACCTGAGGCAACTTATTCATCGCTTTCTTGATGCGATGCAATGAGTCCCCCATAGTAGTAACAGCCAATAAAACTTGAAGTGCAGAGATAATGCCGTCACCTGTAGTAGTTACATTGCTGCAAACAATATGGCCTGAGTTTTCACCACCCAAACGCCAACCGTTACTGCGCATCATTTCGATCACATAGCGATCACCCACTTTGGCGCGCGCAAAAGGAACATTCAGTTTTTTAAGACCCAACTCAAAACCAAAGTTACTCATCAAAGTGCCAACAACACCATCACAACCGCCTGCATATTCCTGCTGATAGGCGGCGATAATGTAGAGTAATTCATCACCATCAACCAACTCACCCTTGTGATCCACAAATACGACACGATCGCCATCGCCATCAAATGCGATGCCAATATCCGCACCTAATTCCACTACTTTTTCTTGCAGCGCTTCCGGTTTGGTTGAACCACAACTGCGATTAATATTGGTGCCATTGGGCTCAACAAACAGCGAAGTAACATGTGCGCCCAACTCGGTAAATACATCGGGGGCGATGTTATAGGTCGCACCATTAGCGCAATCCAAAACGATATGCATGCCCTTGAGGTTAAACCCCCAAGGCATTGTCCCTTTACAGAATTCAATGTAGCGTCCCGACGCATCGGCAATCCGGCGCGCCTTGCCCAGTTTTTCGCCGGTAAACATGGGCTTTTCCAGCTGCGCTTCGATTAGTGTTTCCAACTCATCGGGAAGCTTGCTGCCGTTACCACCGAAAAATTTAATGCCGTTGTCGACATAACTATTATGCGACGCGCTGATGACTATACCTGCCTGTGCCTTGAAGGTACGGGTGAGATAAGCGACACCAGGCGTAGGCATTGGGCCCAACAAACCAACATCAACACCCGCATTAATCAACCCGGCCTGCAAGGCAGATTCAAACATATAGCCCGAAATACGCGTATCTTTGCCGATCAGAATCATATTTTGGCCATCAAAACGATCCTTGAGCACGCAGCCTGCAGCCCAACCTAACTTGAGCATAAAATCCGGGGTGATTGGCGCTTCACCGACCAAACCACGAATACCATCAGTACCAAAATACTTGCGCGACATAATGCCTTACTCCGCTAACAATAATTACGCTGGGCTATTCAGCCACAGCGGCGAAAACCTTTAACACATCGACCGTGGCAGCGACATCATGCACACGAATAATGGCAGCACCGCGCTGCGCGGCAAGCAATGCCAGCGCCAAACTACCCGGCAAACGCTCATCGACCGCGCGATCAAGCAACTGCGCCACCATCGATTTACGCGACATGCCCACCAATAACGGGCAGCCTAACTCACCCAACTCGGGCAAACGCCGCAAAAGCGCGAGATTATGCGCGAGTGTCTTACCAAAGCCAAATCCGGGATCAAGAAGGATTCGCTCCAAAGGAATAGCATGCGCATGGCAATCAGCGATGCGCCCGCGCAAAAAATTACTCACTTCTGCGATGACATCACTGTAATGAGGATTTTGCTGCATATTATCTGGCTGCCCCTGCATATGCATAAGGCAAACAGGCAAACCCGTGGCGGCAGCTGCGGCCAGCGCCCCTTCTCTTTGCAATGCACGCACATCATTAATCAGACTCGCGCCCGCTTTAGCGGACTCAGTGATCACACTCGCTGTGCTTGTATCAACTGAAACCAAAGCACCAAGCCTATCAACCAGCGCGGATACCACGGGAACCACGCGATCCAACTCTTCTTGCTCGGACACAGCGACCGCACCAGGGCGGGTCGACTCGCCACCCACATCAATGATCTTCGCTCCTTCATCCAACATCTGCTCAGCACGGCGAACAACAAGGTCTAACGAGAGCGTATTACCCGAGTAATAACTGCCGCCATCTGAAAAAGAATCGGGCGTGGCATTCAAAATTCCCATCACCACCGGGCGAGAAATATCCAGTAGATGCTGGCCGCAAATAAGTGAGGATGGAGGAAATTGCATATATACCCTGAGCGTTTCGAATGCTTTTTTAAAACCTTGCGAGGAATAAAACAACAACCCCGAGCAAGCTCGGGGTTGTTGTTGATATTCAACGCAAATACTTAATGAGTATTTGCTGGTCCGCCAATAGGACCCGCTGGGTTTTCACCCGGAACATCTTTATCGCGCAGATGACTATTGAAGTCATCATCATTCCACTCACGCGGCGGGCGCACTTTGCGGCGAGCCATTAAGTCAGCTACTTGATCAGAGTCGATAGTTTCATATTCCATCAACGCATCTTTCATCGCCTCAAGGATATCGCGGTTATCTTCCAGGATTTTTGTTGCACGCGCATAACATTCATTAATAATACGGCGAACTTCTTCGTCGATTTGCTTGGATGTCTCACCAGAATATTGCTGCGTTGCCATGCCCGGATAAGCGCCCTCTTCTTCACCATAGTGAAGTGGGCCCAACTTAGCCGACAAACCCCATTTAGTCACCATATTGCGCGCCAAGCTTGTTGCGCGCTCAATATCGTTAGAAGCGCCAGTGGTAACGCCATCCAAGCCCAATGTCATCTCTTCCGCGATTCGACCGCCAAAAAGACTGCACAAGCTGGATTCTAGGGCGCGTTTGCTGTAGCTGTACTTATCCTCTTCGGGTAAATAGTGCGTTACACCCAAAGCCCGGCCACGGGGAATAATCGAGACTTTATGCACGGGATCATGCTCTGGCACCATACAGCCAATAATGGCGTGACCAGCTTCATGGTAAGCAGTATTTTCTTTCTCTTTTTCGCTCATCACCATAGATTTGCGCTCGGCGCCCATCATGATTTTATCGCGCGCTTTTTCAAAATCTTCCATGGTGACCAAACGCTTGTTGCCGCGTGCAGCCATCAACGCCGCTTCGTTGACGAGGTTAGCCAATTCAGCACCAGAAAAACCTGGTGTTCCCCGAGCAATAACCGACGCACTAACACGCTCATCGATAGGCACTTTGCGCATGTGAACTTTAAGGATTTGCTCGCGACCGCGAATGTCGGGCAAACCAACATAAACCTGACGGTCAAAACGACCCGGGCGCAGCAAGGCCTTGTCCAATACATCAGCGCGGTTAGTTGCTGCGATAATAATGACGCCATCATTGCCCTCAAAACCATCCATCTCAACCAGTAATTGGTTCAGGGTTTGCTCGCGCTCGTCGTGACCACCACCATGACCGCCCCCGCGATGACGACCGACAGCATCGATCTCATCGATAAAAATAATGCACGGTGCCTGCTTTTTAGCCTGTTCAAACATGTCGCGCACACGGCTTGCACCAACACCGACAAACATTTCAACAAAATCAGAACCGGAAATAGAAAAGAAAGGCACCTTAGCTTCACCCGCAATTGCTTTTGCCAGCAAGGTTTTACCGGTACCCGGAGGGCCAACCATTAAGACGCCACGAGGGATTTGACCACCCAAGCGCTGGAATTTAGTGGGGTCGCGCAAGTACTGCACCAGCTCTTGCACTTCTTCCTTGGCTTCATCGACACCAGCCACATCGGCAAAGGTGGTTTTGATTTGGTCTTCACCAAGCAGGCGCGCTTTGCTTTTACCAAAGCTCATGGGGCCACCCTTACCACCTGCACCACCCTGCATCTGACGCATAAAGAACCAGAATACGGCGATAATGATCAAGATCGGGAAGCTGGCCACCAGTAGCTGATTAAGTAAGCTTGGCTGTTCAATTTCGCGCCCTTTGATCACCACATTGTGGTTATAAAGATCGTCAATTAACTTGGGGTCTTGAACCTGTGGGCGAATAGTCTTGAAGGTAGAGTTGTCTCTGTTAACACCCTCAATAACCAAACCATCGATAGTCACTTCCTGCACTCGATCATCGCGCACACTGGAAATAAAATCGGAATAATTGAGCGTGTTGCTAGCCGATTGCTTGTTAAAGCCCTCAAAAACACTGAAGAGGACAACGGCAATGACCAGCCAGAGCACGAGATTCTTGGTTATATCGTTCAAGGAAAATTCCTCACAGTTACATCAAATTGTTAATGGCTAGCAACTAAAATGCCCGATCTATAAACAGGGAAAGGCAGATACTTACACATTCGTCAGCTTAAATCGTCGATTTTTTCACAGCTTAACGCCCTATAACACCCAATCGAACCTTATAGGCGACCATTTATCATCTCGGTATACGAACGCTCAGGATACCTTAGACTAGCGGCCAGACAAAACTATCTATGCCGTTCATTTGGGGGCTCAGTGCACATATTGCAAGTGCAGACAGGTAAAACCGCCCCGAATAGACAATAAAATCAAGCGATACGGGACCCAGTTTGTGGCAATTCCAAACCTCGACACACAGAATGGAGTAGAATGCCGGCCATTATTTCTTCCATTCGTTAAGGTAAGTTTATGCCGATTAACCCAGAGCGTAAAAAACAATTTCGTACCATAGGCCACAAGCTTAATCCCATCGTCACTATTGCAGGCAATGGTTTGAGCGATGGGGTTCTTGCTGAACTCAATCGCGCACTGGACGACCATGAGCTGATCAAGGTGAAACTGGCTATTGCCGAGCGCGAAGAGCGCAAAGAAGTTGTCGCTGAGCTTGTTGCACTGCCCAATGTTGAACTGATTCAGGAAATTGGCAAAGTAGTTTTACTCTATCGCCACAATAAAAGAGCCAACCCAAAACTGTCTAATATCCAGCGCTAATCGATACATCTCATTTAAGCGCCCATAAAAAAACCGCCATGTTCAATGGCGGTTTTTTTATGGGAGATGCTCACTACATCGACTAGATATGTTCAACCTTATCGATTTCGTAATCCACATCGCCACCAGGTGCTCTAACCACAACTACATCACCCTCCTCTTTACCCACCAACGCGCGCGCGATAGGTGAGTTCACCGAGATCTTATTGGCTTTCACGTCAGCCTCATCGTCACCCACAATTTGATAGGTGACAGATTGATCGGTATCCAAGTTGATAATAGTAACCGTAGTGCCAAAAATCACTTTGCCGGTATGAGGAATCTTGGTCACATCAATGATTTGCGCATTGCTGAGTTTGCCCTCGATTTCCTGAATGCGACCTTCACAGAAACTCTGCTGCTCGCGCGCAGCAGAGTATTCGGCGTTTTCTTTCAAATCGCCATGGGCACGCGCCTCGGCAATCGCGTTGACGATGCGCGGGCGCTGTACTTTTTTCAGGTCTTCCAATTCCAGCGCTAATTTTTCAGCGCCTTGATTCGTCATGGGGAACTTAGTACTCATGGACAATCCTTATTTATTCAGTCGCAGATGTAAATCCTGCAAGCGGCGAACTTCAATATGTTGACCCTGTTTCAGCGCCATACAAACTGCCTGACTGGCAGCCAGTGTGGTGTTGTAATAAACACGGTGATTTTCGGCACTGCGGCGAATCGATGATGAATCACGCGTAGCCTGACGCCCTTCTACGGTATTAAGGATTAAGTCGATCTCATCGTTCTTGATCATATCCACAATATGCGGACGACCTTCTTGAACCTTGTTGACAACTTGCACACTCAAGCCAGCAGATTCCAATACTGCAGCAGTGCCGCGTGTTGCTACCAATTTAAAGCCGAGTTCGGCAAGATCTTTACCAACACCCACAATGCCATCTTTATCCATATCCCGCACACTCAGGAACGCGGTACCGGTTTCAGGAATGCGGTTGCTAGCACCCAGCTGTGATTTGCCATAGGCTTCACCGAAGGTATCGCCCACACCCATCACTTCACCGGTGGATTTCATTTCTGGCCCGAGGATCGGGTCAACTGCCGGGAATTTATTGAATGGGAATACCGCCTCTTTCACACTGAAATAGGTTGGGATAATTTCTTTGGTGAAGCCCTGCTGCGCCAATGACATGCCCGCCTGACAGCGCGCAGCCACTTTTGCCAAAGAAACACCAATACACTTGGAAACAAACGGCACCGTGCGCGATGCACGCGGGTTCACTTCGATAACGTAAATCTTGCCATCTTGATAAGCGAGCTGGGTGTTCATCAAACCGATCACACCCAATTCAATTGCCATTTGTTTAACTTGCTCGCGCATTGCATCTTGCACATCTGCTGGCAGCGAGTAAGGCGGCAGTGAACAAGCTGAGTCACCTGAGTGAACACCACACTGTTCAATATGCTGCATGATGCCGCCGATCACTACTTGCTGACCGTCAGACACAGAATCTATATCTACCTCAATCGCGTTATTGAGGAAGTGATCGAGCAATACCGGTGCATCTTCCGATACTTGTACTGCGGTGCGCATGTAGGTGCGCAACTCTTCTTCTTTATATACGATTTCCATCGCACGGCCACCCAACACATAGGACGGGCGAACCACTAATGGATAGCCAACTTTGTCAGCCGCAAGCAATGCTTCTTCGAGTGAACGCACAATCGCGTTAGGCGGCTGCAACAGACCCAGTTTGTGGATCATTTGTTGGAAGCGCTCACGGTCTTCGGCTTTATCGATTGCATCCGGGCTGGTACCGATAATCGGCACACCTTCGGCTTCCAGCGCGCGCGCCAACTTCAGCGGCGTCTGGCCACCGAACTGCACAATCACACCAACCGGTTTTTCTTTGTGGACAATTTCCAATACATCTTCAAGTGTTACTGGCTCGAAGAACAAACGGTCAGAAGTGTCGTAGTCGGTTGAAACGGTTTCAGGGTTACAGTTAACCATAATGGTTTCGTAACCGTCTTCGCGCATCGCCAGTGCCGCATGTACACAGCAGTAATCGAATTCGATACCCTGACCGATACGGTTTGGACCACCACCGATAACCAGAATTTTTTTCTTATCGCTCGGATTCGCTTCGCACTCTTCTTCGTAAGTCGAATACATGTACGCCGTTGAGGTAGCAAATTCCGCGGCACAAGTATCCACACGCTTATAGACCGGACGAATACTTAAACCTTGACGATAGTGACGCACTTCTTTTTCGGTTGCACCGAGCAAGAGCGCTAAACGCTTATCGGAAAAACCTTTGCGCTTGAGCTGGAATAATTTGTCTGCATCCAAATCAGTTAATGATTTACCGCGCAGCGACAATTCCAAATCAATCAGTTCTTTAACTTGCACCAAGAACCAAGGATCAATTTTAGAGAGATTAAAGGCGTCGTTAACACTCATGCCCATACGGAAAGCATCGCCGACATACCAGATACGCTCAGCGCCAGCGGTAGTCAATTCGCGGCGAACTTTTGCGGCGCCTTCTTCGGTAGTGAAATCCACTTTGGATTCAAAACCGGCAGAGCCAACTTCCAAACCGCGCAGGGCTTTTTGTAAGGATTCCTGGAAGGTGCGACCGATTGCCATCACCTCACCTACGGACTTCATTTGTGTAGTTAAACGCGCATCGGCATCGCCAAACTTTTCAAAGGTGAAGCGCGGTACTTTTGTTACCACGTAATCGATTGATGGTTCAAACGAAGCCGGTGTTGCACCGCCGGTAATTTCGTTTTGCAATTCATCTAGGGTATAACCCACGGCCAATTTCGCGGCGATTTTTGCAATCGGGAAACCGGTAGCTTTTGAAGCCAGTGCCGATGAACGCGATACACGCGGATTCATCTCGATCACCACCATACGGCCATCAACCGGGTTCACCGCAAATTGCACGTTAGAACCGCCAGTTTCCACGCCGATTTCACGCAATACCGCAATCGATGCATTACGCATGATTTGGTATTCCTTGTCGGTCAGGGTTTGCGCTGGCGCAACAGTAATCGAATCACCGGTGTGAACGCCCATCGGATCAAAGTTTTCAATCGAGCAGACGATGATGCAGTTGTCGTTTTTGTCGCGCACCACTTCCATCTCGTACTCTTTCCAGCCGAGCAGAGATTCGTCGATCAACAATTCGTTGGTGGGGGAAAGGTCCAAACCGCGGGTACAAATTTCTTCAAACTCATCCCAGTTGTAAGCGATGCCGCCACCTGAGCCACCCATAGTGAATGACGGGCGGATAATGCAGGGGAAGCCAAATTCTTTTGGCGCTTCTTTGGCTTCTTCCAAACTGTGAACGATTTTGGCGCGCGCGCAGGAGAGGCCGATACGCTTCATCGCCTGATCAAACAGGTTGCGGTCTTCCGCCATGTTGATGGCTTCTTCTTTCGCGCCGATCAACTCCACATTGTATTTTTCCAGCACACCGTTTTTGGCCAGTGCCAAGGCGCAGTTCAATGCGGTTTGCCCACCCATGGTGGGCAGGATTACATCGGGGCGCTCTTTTTCGATGATCTTGGCAACGGTTTGCCATTCAATCGGTTCGATATAGGTTGCATCCGCCATGGCCGGATCGGTCATGATGGTGGCTGGGTTAGAGTTAACCAGAATGACGCGGTAACCCTCTTCACGCAGGGCCTTACAGGCTTGGGCGCCAGAGTAGTCAAACTCACAGGCCTGACCGATTACAATCGGGCCAGCGCCGAGAATCAAAATACTGTTTATGTCTGTACGTTTTGGCATGTCGGCTCCGATTAAGACTTGCGGGCTTGCATCAATTCAATAAAGTGGTCAAACAGGATGTCGGCCTCATGTGGACCAGGGCTCGCTTCGGGGTGCCCCTGGAAGCTGAACGCAGGTTTATCCGTGCGGTGAATACCCTGCAGAGAACCATCGAACAGCGACTTATGGGTCGCCTTAAGATTGGAGGGCAAGCTGGATTCTTCAACCGCAAAACCGTGGTTTTGCGCGGTGATCATGACCCGCTTGGTGGCCAGATCCTGTACCGGATGGTTGCCACCGTGGTGGCCAAACTTCATCTTGATAGTCTTGGCACCCGAGGCTAGCGCCAAGAGTTGGTGACCAAGGCAAATACCAAATACAGGGATGTCGGTTTCCAAAATGGTTTTAATTGCTTCGATGGCATAGGTACAAGGCTCAGGATCGCCAGGGCCATTGGAGAGGAAAACACCGCCTGGGTTCATTGCCAACACATCGGCTGCGGGCGTTTTTGCAGGCACTACAATCAATTCGCAGTCGCGATCCGCGAGCATACGCAAAATGTTGCGCTTAACGCCGTAGTCGTAAGCTACGACTTTGAATTTTTTCGCACCGGTCAAGGTTTTATGCCCTTCACCCAGCGCCCAGGTACTTTCATTCCACTGATAGGATTCACTTACGGTGACTTCTTTGGCGAGATCCAGGCCTTTCAACCCGCCAAAGGCTTTAGCAGCAGCAAGCGCCTTGGCTTCATCTATGTCATCGCCGGCCATCAGGCAGCCATTTTGAGCGCCCTTATCGCGCAGGATACGGGTCAAGCGACGGGTATCTATATCGGCAATGCCAATCACATTGCGTGCTTTAAGGTAATCCGAAAGGCTTTCTTGATTGCGGAAACTGCTCGCTAACAGCGGAAGATCGCGAATCACCAAACCGGTTGCCCAGATGCGCTCGCATTCTTCGTCTTCGCTATTAGTACCGGTATTACCGATGTGGGGATAAGTGAGGGTAACAATTTGCTGTGCGTAGGATGGATCGGTAAGGATTTCCTGATAACCGGTGATTGCGGTATTAAATACCACCTCACCTACCGATAAACCTTCAGCACCAATTGCGGTACCACGGAAAACACTACCGTCGGCAAGAACCAAAATGGCCTTCTTCGGGGCAGGAAGGGATTCCTGAGTAGTCAAAACAACCTCCTGAGCTGGTTGGGTTTTGGCTTGGAGAACACCGGCAGTCACAAACCCTGCGGGATACCCTTAAAGCAAGCTAATAAATCGTTGTAGGTTCGTCATCCAAATCGCACAGACGTTCAGTTTTTTCAGGCTCAAAAAAACGGTCGCATTGACACTTATAAAGTGGACAGCGCGATAAGTTATTGAGTACAAAGGCAAAATTGATCTGACTGTAAAACGTTTGGTTGTAAAAAAGCGAGATGAAACTCTGATCTCATCTCGCCTTTTTATGTTCTTGTGCGAACCGTTTTGTATTCTTGTGCAGAGCCGTTTCAGGCGGCCGCAATCTGACCGCGAATTCTACGGGAGTCGCCCGCGACTGTCCAATGGATATTGCCCTAATTCAGCTCGACATTAGCTTTTGCGAAATAACTTTGTAGCCAAGGTTACTACTGCCAACACCAATGCCCCAATTACCACCCCGACGCCAGCATTTAATAGTGACGATGTAAGCCAGCCCACCGGCTCAGTTGCAACAGCAATATGCTCAATCGCGTGATGAATAACAGGAATGTTGTGCGTCACAATACCGCCACCCACCATAAACATAGCCGCAGTACCGACAACAGAGAGCAGTTTCATTAAACGTGGCGCAGCCGCCAATAATATGTTGCCGAAAAATTGGGCGACAGCGCCTGATTTTTCGCACAGATGCAGGCCTATATCATCCAACTTTACGATTAAGGCTACAAAACCGTAGACACCTACCGTCATAAGCACGGCAATAGTGACCACCACTGTGGCTTGCTGCGCAAAAGTGGCCGCCGCTACCGAGCCAAGTGCAATCACAATAATTTCAGCTGAGAGAATAAAATCTGTGCGTATGGCGCCTTTGATTTTTTCTTTTTCAAACGCAACCATATCGACTTCAGGATTGACTACCGCTGCAATTAATTCGCGGTGATGAGCGGTATCTTCAGCACTGTAGTGAAGATATTTGTGTGCTAGTTTTTCAAACCCTTCAAAGCATAAATAGGCGCCACCGACCATCAACAGGGGAACAATTAACCAGGGAATAAATGCGCTAATCAGTAATGCGGCTGGAACCAGAATGACTTTATTCAGCATCGAACCTTTGGCAACCGCCCAGACTACCGGCAACTCACGCTCGGCGCGTACACCGGCAACTTGCTGCGCGTTGAGAGCTAAATCATCGCCCAATACACCCGCCGTTTTTTTTGCGGCCACTTTCGTCATGACCGCCACGTCATCAAGCACAGTGGCGATATCATCAATCAACATTAATAAACTGGAGCCAGCCATTATCAAATCCCTGCATGTTTTTGAAAATAATTAACGCAAGCCCAAAACGTCCTGCATATCAAACAATCCAGTCTTTTGCTGCTGCAACCAGACCGCCGCACGCACGGCGCCATTGGCGAATGCCAAACGGCTGGAAGCTTTGTGGGTAATTTCCACGCGCTCGCCATCGGCCATAAACATCACCGTGTGGTCGCCCACTACATCGCCGCCGCGCACAGTGGCGAACCCAATGGTATCGCGCGGGCGCGCACCGATTTGCCCTTCGCGGCCATACACGGCTACCTTCTCCAAATCACGCTCCAGCGCATTCGCGAGTACTTCGCCCATACGCACGGCGGTGCCTGAAGGCGAATCAACTTTATGACGGTGATGGGCCTCATAGACTTCTACATCGTATTCATCGCCTAACACACGCGCGGCGAGATCCAATAATTTAAAACACAAATTCACGCCGGTAGAAAAGTTCGCTGAGAGCAATAAAGGAATTTGTGTTTGATAGGCGAGCAGCTCGGCTTTTTCGCTTGCGCTAAAACCGGTAGTGCCAATCACTATAGGCTTATTGTGCGCGGCGCAAATTTTTACGTGATCAAGTGTCGCCTGCGGTGAACTGAAATCAATTAACACATCGAACTGATCAATCATTGCGGCGATGTTATCGACCAGTGTGATACCAAGTTTGCCCACATTGCCCAGCTCACCGGCATCTACACCAATCAGTGAGCTGCCGGCGCGCACAGTTGCGGCACCCAATGTGGTTTGTGGATTTTTTTGCGTAGCTTCAATCAGCGCCTTACCCATTCGGCCTGCGGCACCGGCAATTGCTATTCTTGTCATGGTCTTCATCTCAAAAAAATACTGGAAGTTATTCGTCGTCTTCACTGTTAAATAAGTGGCCGAGTTTACCTTTTTTGGTTTCAAGGTATTTGGCATTGTGGGGATTGCGACCGGTTTGATGCGGGATGCGTTCCACCACATTAATACCCATATCCTGCAACGCTTTTACTTTGCGCGGATTATTGGTGAGCAGTTTCAATGCTTTGATATCGAGATGTTCAAGCATGGGCTTAAGAATCGAGTAATCGCGCATGTCTGCGCCAAAACCTAATTGTTCATTGGCCTCAACTGTATCGGCACCCTGGTCTTGCAGATTGTAGGCCTTGATTTTATTCAGCAACCCAATACCGCGCCCTTCCTGACGCAAGTAAAATATAACGCCGCGCCCTACTACCGAAATTTTGTGCATGGCCGCTTGCAATTGCGGGCCGCAGTCGCAGCGCATACTGAATAGTGCATCTCCGGTCAAACACTCGGAATGTACGCGCGCGAGCAATGGCTCTCCATCACTCAAATCCCCCATCGTCAGCACCACGTGTTCTTTATCTGTTTCATCATCACTGAAACCGTGCATGGTGAACATGCCAAATGGCGTAGGTAATTTGGTAGATTCCACAAAGCGAATAGTCACGACTACCTCACAAAAAACGCAATCAGCTGCAGGACTAGCAGCGCATAAATTCCAGCAAGCACATCATCGATCATAATGCCGAATCCGCCGTGAACTTTTTTATCCAGCCAATTAATTGGCCAGGGTTTTACAATATCGAACAAGCGAAATAATACGAAGCCAATCAGGATCCAGATCCAACCGGCGGGCGCCATAAACATGGTAATCCAGAAGCCGACAAATTCATCCCATACAATGCCGCCATGATCATGCACACCCAAGGCTTTAGATGAGCGATCGCACCAGAGCACACCCAATGCAAAGGTAACCAATAGCCAACTTAAATACACCGGCCAGGATATATGTTGCAGCAGTAAAAAAAAGGGAATAGCGGCGAGTGTGCCGAAGGTGCCCGGCGCTTTGGGAGCAAGGCCGCTGCCAAATCCAAATGCAAATAAATGATTGGGATTGGCCAACAACTGTTTAAAGCTGGGTGTATTCATTATTAAAAATGTTGATATCCAGTTTGAGGGAGCGCAAAAGGTTGACCTTCATACTCACAGATGACTTTATTGCCGGCAATCAGCTCGCCGACCACTGTAGCCTGCAATTTTCCCTGTGCGATCAACATGGCGATATCGGCCATTTTTTCCGGCGGCACAGTGAAGCACAGTTCGTAATCATCACCGCCGCTGAGCGCCCACTGATAGGTTTGTGCATCGCTATTTAACGATTTTAACGCAGGCGATAGCGGCAGATTTTCCACATCAATCACCGCACCCAAGTCACTCGCATCACAAATATGTTGCAAGTCGGCCACTAAACCATCAGAAATATCCAACGCACTGCTGGCAAATTCACGTATCAATGCCGATTCAAGCAGGCGCGGCGTTGGGCGATAAAAACGCTCGTGTAAATAGGCCCTGTGCTCATCGGTAAACACTTGTGTGTTTTGGATCGCCGCTAATGCCGCTGCACCATCGCCCAGATAATGAGTGACTAATACAAAATCGCCGATGTTGGCGCCATCGCGACGCAATGTTTGTTGCGGCAGGGTTGCACCCATCACTTGAATGGTGATCGATAAAGGCCCGGATGTAGTATCACCACCCACCAAAACTATGCCGTATTCACGTGCACACTTAAATAAACCGCGGCTAAAACTGCGCAGCCAGTCTTCACTGGCCTCGGGCAAGGTTAATGCGAGTGTAAACCACAATGGCTCAGCGCCCATTGCGGCGAGATCGCTCAAATTCGTTCTGAGCGCGCGCTCGGCAATTAGTTCAGGTTCTGCATCGGCTGGGAAATGAACATCGGCAACCAGCGTATCGACTGATACTGCTAATTGTTTGCCGGCAGGGATTTGCAACAGTGCGCAGTCATCGCCAATGCCCAGCAACACACCTTCCGCAGGCTGTTCAGCTTGCTCGCGTTGGAAAAATTGCTGGATGAGTTGGAATTCGCTGGGCACTGTTACGCCGTTTTAGAAGAGTGAAATATTATTTGAAGTAAGGGGCGATCAACGACCGCCCAACGCATTAACGTGTTTTGCGCTCGGCACTGACTTCCAGCGAACGCAATACCGCCGCGGATTTATCCAGCACACCGTTGATAAATTTGTGGCTGTCTTCTGCCCCAAATTTTTTCGCGAGTGACACAGCTTCGTTAATCACTACTTTGTAGGGCACATCGATACGGAATTTAAATTCGTAGTTGGCAAGGCGCAGCAGCGCGCGCGTAATTGCATCCAACTCCACCAGTGAACGATCGACTAGGAAGGGTTCGTATACCGCATCAAGTTCACTTAAATGCTCAGGCACACCGTGGAGAATATCGTGGAAATATTCCACATCCACTTTGCTCATGTCGTTATCAGTGCGGAATTCCGCTTCGATTGAGTTGAGTGAGTTGCCGGTCATATGCCATTGATACAGCGCTTGCATTGCGTAGTGGCGAGCCATACGGCGAGTTGCAGCGGTGTGGCCTTTTTGCGCGGATGCTCCGGCGTGACCTGAAGGAGTAGTCATGAACAATTACCTGATAAAGAACTTGAATGCCTGCGTGCGCAGGCATGAAATAAAATACTAACTAAAAAATATTTCGCGCGTAAACGTTTAGCGAAATTAGATTTTGCCGAACAAGGAAACCATTTCCAGCGCAGTTGAAGCAGCTTCAACACCTTTGTTACCTGCTTTGGTACCAGAGCGCTCTATAGCTTGTTCGATTGAATCTACCGTCAACACACCAAAGGTTACCGGTACACCGTATTGCAGGGAAACCTGAGCCAAACCTTTAGTACATTCACCGGCGACATAGTCAAAGTGTGGTGTACCGCCGCGAATTACTGCCCCCAGAGCGATGATTGCATCGAATTCTTTTTTCGCAGCAATTTTTTGTGCGGTCAGTGGGAATTCAAATGCGCCGGGCGCGTAATAGATGGTGATGTATTCATCTTTGATACCGTGGCGACGCAAGGTATCCAATGCACCGTCTTTCAAACTTTCCACTACAAAACTATTCCAGCGGCTAACGATCAAGGCGTATTTGCCTGCTGATGCGGAAAAATCACCTTCAACAACTTTGATATTGCTCATGCTATTTTCTCTTTAAGATTTCAAATTTTTAAATTCATTTACCCCCTCCCAACCGCCCCCTTCACATGGGGGAGGAGCCTCACTCCCTACTTGATTTCGGAGCGCGCCCTGCTCCCTCCCTTTTTTAAGGGGAGGGCTGGGGAGGGGTTAATCACCCTCCGGGCAAACATAGTCCACCACTTCCAAATCAAAACCCGAGAGCGCGGAATAGCGCATAGGGGCGGACATCACGCGCATTTTGCGCACGCCCAAATCGCGTAGGATTTGCGAGCCGGTTCCTACTTGTTTGTAGAGCACCTCTGAGCTGCGGCGCATTTGTTTGCCTGAGATCAGCCAATCAATACTGTCTTCTACTTCTTTGGTCGATTCGTCGTGGCAGATCAGCAGTACGACACCCTTACCCTCTTCGCTCACTTTGCGCAGCGCATCTTGATAGGTCCAGCTTTTGCCACCGGCGACTGAGGTGCGCTTGAGGCTCAGCACATCGCGGGCAATATCCATCACATGCACACGCACCAACGTTGGCTCTGCGTCGATTTCGCCTTTCACCATTACAAAATGCAAATCGCCGCGCGCCAAGTCGCGATAGGTGCGCAACTCAAATTCACCGTAGAGTGTCTCTACTTTGCGGGTATTGATGCAGGCAACGGTTTGCTCTTTGGTGGCGCGGTAGTGAATCAGGTCGGCAATGGTACCGATTTTCAGCCCGTGTTGCTCGCCAAATCGCTCAAGATCCGCACGGCGCGCCATGGTGCCGTCTGGATTCATCACCTCTACTATCACTGCCGCAGGCTCAAATCCGGCCAAGCGCGCAAGATCGCAACCCGCTTCGGTATGGCCAGCTCGGCTCATCACACCGCCGGGTTGCGCCATGAGGGGGAAGATATGACCGGGCTGAACTATATCGCTCGGTTTTGCATTCGCTTTTACCGCGGTGCGTACAGTGAGCGCACGGTCAGCCGCCGAAATACCGGTGCTTATACCTTCAGCGGCTTCAATTGATAAGGTGAAATTAGTCGAATGCTGGGATTTGTTATCGCTCACCATCAGCGGCAATTCCAGCTGCTTGCAGCGCTCCGGCGAGAGCGTCAGGCAAATTAACCCGCGCGCATGGGTCGCCATAAAGTTGATATCTTCCGGGCGCACCTGTTCGGCGACCATAATGATATCGCCTTCGTTCTCACGGTCTTCGTCATCCATCAGGATGACCATTTTGCCGTGACGCAGATCTTCGATCAGTTCTTCAATGGTGTTGAGTTGCATAGTCAATTCTCAAAAACAAATCATTCTGCATCAGTAAATAACTGGTGCCGCTGCAGATCCATACTGTCGTGAAGCAATCTCAGCACTCTGATCACCGCCTCGTCTTCTAACGCTGGCAGGCTAAAAATAATCATGTGCCGACCTTTATACCCGTTGCGAGCCACATGCAGGCTGGCGACGCGAACACCCAATTCGGGTCGCCATCTAAGGCTCACCACATCAGGCCCCTGATGTAATTCCTGAAAAGCGGACTCGATTGCTCGGGCGTTGACTCTGGCCTGCTGTGCACCAAACCTATCGAGTGTCCAAGCCAAAATATCCTGATAGTCCTTTAATGCTGAGGACGAAAACTCGAGCGTCCATTTGGTTGGTGTCATTAGCTTCCGATTACCTCATCCGCCAACCCTTTCAAATGCCGGCTTAACGCTTCGGTTGAATCAAAAGACTGAAAACGACCAGCTTCGAAATCATCAATTCCGAGCTGTACCGCCTCGCGTAATCTCGCAAGACGCAACTCATCTTCCTGCTCGCGACGCTCTACCATACGCAACCCTTCACGTAAGACTTCACTGGCGTTCTGGTAGCGGCCTGAGTCTACAAGTTGTTCTATGAGATGGGTTTGATGGTCTGTGAGCACAATATTTCTAGTTGGCATAATCTGAACTCCTGAAGACGCGCGATTGGCATACTATGCCATTAATATCTCACAACATCTGCCAGTAATCACGCAAAACCATTCTTCGCCAAAAACTCCAGGGTGATGCCCTGCCCTTCGCCTTCGGCGGCTTTGTCGCCGAGCATCAAGCGTTCCAGATAACGGGCCAGTACATCGACTTCCAGATTGAGTTGGGTGCCGGTTTTGTAGCTATCCATAATCGTCCACTGCAGTGTGTGCGGGACAATATTGAGTTCAAATTCAGCGCCATCCACTTTGTTAACGGTAAGACTAGTACCATCCACCGTGATTGACCCTTTGTGGGCGATATATTTTGCCAATGCTTTAGGTGCGCGAATGCGGAAGCGCTCAGAGCGCGCATCGGGTTGACGGATGACCACCTCACCTACACCATCCACATGGCCACTGACAATATGGCCGCCCAGCCGGGTTTGCGGCGTGAGAGCTTTTTCCAAGTTGACACGCTGGCCGACTTTCCAGCCGGGCAAGGTGGTGTTATCCAATGTTTCGCGCGACACATCCGCCCAGTAACCATCGCCGGGCAATTCCACCACCGTCAGGCACACGCCATTAGTGGCGATAGAGTCACCCAAATGAACATCGCCCAGATTCAAATTGTGGGTTTTGATGCGTAGGCGCAGGTCACCATTTTTGGGTTGTAACGCCACCACTTCGCCGATGGCTTCGATAATGCCGGTGAACATAGTTTTACCTCGGAGGCGGTGCTGCCAAAAATTATACGATGATGCTAGTGGGCTTGCCCTGACTAGCAGGAATACGCAAATCAATCACTTTGGTTTTGGCGAGATGATCGTGGATACAGCGGCGGTCAGCGCGATAAATAAACAGTATGTCGGCGAGCCGCAAAAATATACCCACTACCGGCACCATGCCCATGATCCATTGCGACAAATAGCGCTGGACGATCAACAGTAAAAACGTGGGCTTTTGATTATCCAGCGTGACAATCGCGATGCCCATCATGCGCTTGCCAATAGTTTGGCCATATTGCTGCAACAGAAATCCGTGCAAGACAAAAAAGATGATAAAGGGCGAAATCGCCAGCAGGGATTTTTGCGAATCAGACAAAGCATTTACCCGCTCCTGTAATTCTTTCTGGGCGAGCTGCATATCATTAGAGCTGGCCGGATCCAGCAGCCCCATGGATTGCATCAAGATAATCAGCGCGATCATCATAAAGACCGCATCGAGCATAAACGCCCAAAAACGTTTGCTTAGCGCAGCGGTATTGTCGGCCTGTGGCAAAGTTGGATTCGGCGAAGAGTCGGGAGCTTGGTCGTTCAAAAGATTACCTATTTAGTATTCAGTGTCGGGCGCGGCAGTGATACGCCAATCCCGCCCAACGGCGCGAATATCTTTAATTTTCAGCGAGAGCGCGGCCGACATAGTATCGAGTGGCAAATTAAACAGCGGCAGCGCATTGCTGCCGAGCAGTTTTGGCGCCATGTACATAATGATTTCATCGAGCAGGCCTCGGCGTAAAAAACTGCCGGAAAGTGTTGCACCCGCTTCGACCAACACTTCATTGCAGTGCCGCTTGGCGAGTTCGCGCAAGAGCGCAGTTAAATCAATGCGGCCATCTTTGCCCGGCAGGGCAATCAGCTCGACAAAATCCGGCCAGCCCTGTAATTGCGCCGCATCAACCTTGCCGTTATGCACCAGCAATATCGGGGTGGATTGTTTAAACATCAAGGCGTTGCGCGGTGTGCGCAGTTGCGAATCCAGAATCACTCGCAAGGGTTGTTTCGCCGCTGCTTCGTCGGCATTGGGCAAACCCAGTTCATCCACGCGCACAGTGAGCGAGGCGTTGTCCTGCAAAATAGAATCGACACCTGAAACAATCGCACAGGAGCGGGCGCGCAAACGCTGAACATCGGCGCGCGCTTTGGGGCCGGTGATCCATTTGCTTTCGCCGGATGCCATGGCCGTGCGGCCATCGATACTCATCGCCATTTTGCAGCGCACATAAGGCAGCTTGCGCTCCATGCGCCGAACAAAACCTGGGTTGAGCGCGCGTGCATCGTCTTCCAACACCGGGCCATCGACCTGCATGCCAGCGGCGCGTACCATGGCGATACCATTGCCCGAGACCAGAGGATTTGGATCTTCCATGGCATAGACCAACCGCGCGATACCGGCATCGATTAGCGCTTGCGAACAAGGGCCGGTTTTACCGGTGTGACTGCAGGGTTCAAGGCTGACGTACGCAGTTGCGCCGCGCGCCTTGTCGCCCGCCGCGAGTAACGCATTGACTTCAGCATGGGCTTCACCGGCGCGAATATGCCAGCCTTCCGCAATCACCTGCCCGTCTTTTACCAACACACAACCGACCCGCGGATTGGGCGTAGTGGTGTAGAGGCCGCGCTCCGCCAAACGGAACGCGTGCGCCATAAATTCAAAATCAATTGCGGATAGGGTCATCAAAAAATTAGTCGCTTTCGGGTTGCTGTTCGAGGCGATCGATTTCCTGGCGGAATTCGTTCAAATCCTTAAAGCGGCGATACACAGAGGCGAAGCGCACATAGGCAACTTCATCGAGCTTTTGCAATTGCTCCATCACTTTTTCGCCGACCAACAAGGCTTTCACTTCGCGCTCGCCGGTCGCCTGTAAATAGTGTTTGATATGGTTAATGGCCGATTCAATAGCCTCAATACTTACCGGGCGTTTTTCCAGCGCACGCAATAAACCGGCACGCAGTTTGTTTTCATCGAAGGGCTCGCGGGTGCCGTTTTGCTTGATGATGCGCGGCATCACCAATTCAGCCACTTCAAAGGTGGTGAAACGTTCATGGCAGGATAAACACTCGCGGCGGCGGCGAACCTGATCGCCCTCTGCCACCAGGCGCGAATCGATAACTTTGGTATCTTCCGCACTACAAAACGGACAATGCATGATCATCGGCCCCAGCGATGGATAAAGTGGGCGCATACTAGCACAAAATCAGCCAATTCTGACTCGCACGCACCCGCTAGATTAATGGCGGACTTACCCCCACCTTTTAAGCTGGCGCACGCCATCCCTTGGTTACCGGCGCATGAGCCGTTTGCCATTCCAACTCCGCCTCACCCCAACAACCTGTAATACAAAAATACCTCTTTGGAATGACCAAGAAGGCTGCCAATGATGCATATCTTTTAACATTTCACCTATCTTCTAGTTACCAAATAATCTAGAAGGAAGATAATTTTCGGTTGTACCTTGCGTAAAAAGCCCTTAGGATCCTAAATTATTACCAACAAAGACAATTTATATTGATATTTGGTAATACCAATATAAGCGATGTTATCAATCAAAACATCAATACCTATTCCAATAATCCTTAAAGGTAGCAACATGAAAAAGACTCAAGCCCTTATTGTACTCGGCCTAAGCAGCGTACTTTGTGCGTGCGGTGGCGGTTTAAATCAACCTGCACCGGTTAATCCAGGCACACCAAGCTCTGCGGCACCTAGCTCTGTGGCTGTTAGCTCTGCAGCACCTAGCTCGGTGGCAGTCAGTTCTGCAGCACCCAGCTCCGTAGCGGTTAGCTCTGCAGCACCTAGCTCGGTGGCAGTTAGCTCTAGCTCCGCCGCCGCCCTGTCAAAAGTAGCCAAGATTTACGACGCTAACTCCGGTGACACAGGTGAATTGCGATTTGTAATCCCGGGCGATGACCAGCTCCAAGGTAAGTTAACCCTGTCTTTCTTGAAAGATGCCGATCTCGTAGATTCAAATGGAGTTGAAAAAAACGCTTACATTACGTTGTTTAACTCCGCCAACTCCACTAGCAGTGGCCGGGCAATTCTTGACCTCCTTATTGGAACCTCAGCTTTCAGTATTCGCGACCAAGCGGGCATTACCGTTAATACGCCGTTCAAACCCGGTGCCTGGCAAACTATTGCGATCACCTGGGATTATGCTGGCACCGCACAAGCGACGGTGACTATTGTTATCGATGGCGATACCGCCAATGCTCTTTCGTATCCAGCGTCCAGCACTGCGGTTGGCGGGGTTTCAGCGGTTGCATTCAGACTTGCAGACAACTCGGCTGTCATTACCTCAAGCAAAGCTTTTTATGTAGACGATGTGAAGCTCTACTCTGATAAAGCCGGCACAACCATAGTGTATGAAGATAACTTCGAATCTTACGCTGTAGGTGCTGATCTCAGTGGTGCAACAATCGGCGCCACCGCACTTACTTACGACAGCAGCACCTCAGACGTAAGAGTCGCGGAACTTGCCAAATAATAGTTTTTTGATCTGACTCGTTTAAAAAAGCTCCAGATATACCGCATAAAATCTGGAGCTTTTAATCCACCCTTTTACCGTAGTTTTCATCATTAAATAATGGAAAACACGCGTAAACCAACTAGTGTACATAAGAGCGCGTATTGGGTTTGGTTATGCTCTCGACAAGCGAAACCACACCAAAGCTGGCAACCATATCTAACTGGGTGCAGCACTCTTAGAGCATGTTGAAATTATCTTTTGCTTAGCAGATTGAGCAAAAAAATAACGACTAAAGGTGATCTATGAAAATGAAATGGCTGAATTCCACTTTGACATCCACGCTGGGAGCACTGGTGCTGCTCCCTGTAGTAGCAACTGCTGCCGACTCAAATGTACCTGCCACCAAGTTTGACCTCAGCCAATGGAAACTCACCTTGCCCATGGATGCCAATAGTGATGGCAAGGTCGATGAAATCGATGTGAAACAAATAAAAAAATACAGCCACAACGATTTTTTCTATTTGAATGAAAAGGGACATATGGTTTTTGTCGCGCCCAATGTTGCCACCACAACTTCCGGTTCAACCAATACTCGCAGTGAATTGCGCCAAATGTTGCGCGGCACCAAAACAAAAATTGGTACACACGACCCACGCAATAACTTTGCAATAAAGACTCACCCGCTATCGCGTAAATTCGCCATGGTCGGCGGCAAGCTAGAAGCCACGCTGTATGTTGATCATGTGGCGACAAGAGCGAAATATGGCAACAAACCCCCAGCCTATTCAGTGGTTGTCGGGCAAATTCATGCTGACAAGGGCTCTGATGAACTGAAGAAGAAAACCGGTTTTGGCTGGGGCAATGAACCCATCAAAATTTATTACAAAAAGTGGCCAAATCACGCCAAGGGTTCGGTGTTTTGGAACTACGAACGCAATCTTGCCAAAGACAATCCCAACCGCATCGATATCGCTTACCCCATCTGGGGCAACACTTGGGAAAACCCAGAGGACCCAGGTGATAAAGGCATAGCCTTAGGTGAAGAATTTAGCTATGTAATCAATGTGCACGAAGACATTATGTACCTCACCTTCAGCTCGCCCAATCACGAAACAGTCAAATATGAAATCAATCTTGCCAACAATGTTGATGCCTATGGCAAGGTAGACCCGAAAGACCACCCCTATGGCTACCTGGGCGATGCCATGTACTTTAAAGCCGGTGCATACAACCAATGTAGCTCAGCCGATCAAGCTGGCTCTTGGTATGCAGCATGCCCGGGTACCGGCGACTGGGAAAAGGACAAAGCGGCTGGTGACTATACCAGCGTGACTTTCACTCGCTTAACGGTAGGTAAGTCAGTGAAACCATAAGCGGAATTTGTTCGCCAGCCAAAATCCCCGTTGGTACTGGGGCTTTTGGCTGCTTCCTATAAAACTCTGTGCCAGCATGAGGTCATTCTATGTCGGGTCGATTGCTATCCCTTATCACTGCCATAGTGCTGTTCGCTCCCCTCGCTACCGCAGAAACATTAAAGATAAATAAGGTTGAAGGGGAAAAAGAAGAACTTATTTTTTCGCTACTTAAACTCGCCTTGGAAAAAGTAGATCCTAACGTTCAGATTGAACAGTTAGACGAAGTCATACCGGAAGGCCGCTGGGCCTCGGGAGTGGAAGACGGCTCTTTGGATTTGCTGTGGGCGGGCTCATCAAAAGATTTAGATGAACGAATGCTGCCCGTCCGTATCCCCCTGTTAAAAGGCTTGCTAGGTCATAGAGTCTTTCTCATTAGGCGTGAAGACCAACCTAAATACGATGCCGTATCCAACCTCGACGATTTAAAATCCTTGCACGCCGGCATGGGCTCACTTTGGGGTTCCACCCGCGTTCTGGAAGCAGCCGGTTTGCCGGTGGTCAAAGCGGTAAAGTACCCCAGCTTGTTTTATATGTTAGACGGCGGCAGGTTTGATTATTTTCCACGTGCAGTTCATGAACCCTGGGCAGAGATCGCCAGCCACCCTACATTGAATTTAAAAGTCGAAGAAAGACTGCTGTTGATCTACCCCTATGCGATGTATCTCTATGTTCGCAAAGACAATCGCGCCTTACATCACAAGCTCAACCAAGGTTTGGAATTGGCCATTGCGGATGGCAGTTTCGATCTATTATTTTTCAACAACACTCTGATTAAGGACGCCCTAAACCGCACCAATCTTGCCAATCGTCTTATTCTGCGCATTCCGAATCCGGAAATGCATCCAGATACACCCGTGCACAGGCCAGAACTCTGGCTCAATGTAAACAAACTATAGCCCTCAAAAAAAAGCCCGGCATAAACCGGGCAACAACTGAGTCAATCAGACAGCTAAAAAATCATTCACCTTTGCGCGACAAGCGCATCAAGGCTACACCGTACATTTGCACAACCTGAGTGCCGCCTTGTATTCAACATCCAGCGCTTTAAATGCAGCCAACGCATTGGCGACCGCAGTTGTTAAATCAGCGGTTCTGGCTTTTTCTGCAGTAGTTGCGGCAACTGCTGCATTGTAAATATTGGTGGCAGTCGCAACTGCTGCAGTGGCGGGCGCAATTTGTTGTTGTGCAGTATTTACTGCTGACGCAGCCGCACCAATTTGCTCCAGCAGCGCGTTGTATCTGGTCACCAGATTGTTATATGCCGTTAACCGGGACGCCTTGGCCGCATCTGTTGCGGCAGAATTATAAGCAGCAATTGCGGTATTCAACTGGGTTTGCAATGGCTCCACCTTGGCAACCAAAGCATTGTATTTCACAACTGCAGTTTCGTAGCCTCGCGTTGCCGTAGTCAAAGTTCTGGTAACAGTCGTCAATTCAGTTTTAGCCACGCGTTCCGCAGCCATTTTTTCGGTGATGGAGAGTTTATTAGCAGCTAACACTGCGGCAGCAGCTGAATGCACGGCACGGGCAGACTCCACTTTACTTTTTAGTACCAGCGCATCGCCGGTATTAACACTGCTGGCTGAGCTTGACGATTTACTGGAAGAAAGCGCTGCGCTGGATTTGGATGAAGAACTGGCTTTGGATGAAGAAGTTGACGCAGTTGAAGAAGCAGGGGCACCGGCATAAAAATTCGCAATTTGCGGCGCAGTAATATTCAGCGCATAGCGGGCATCTGCACCGGTACTGGTGTTGTTGCGATCAACGCCGCAAGGCAAATTATTTTTGCAGATAATATCGGGGTTGGAAAATTTATATACTTTGCCATTCCAGTAATCCACATTGAATTCATTCTGGTAAGCCATAACAGTGGTAAACGAATTCACCACACCGTGACCCAAGGCGTAATGCAAAACACCGCCAATGCCATCCTGTTTGCGCGAATGTTTTAAACCCATGTTGTGACCCAACTCGTGCGCCGTCACAAAATCACCGCAGGAATTTATTGCCACGTGCGCAAACATATACGCCTTATGCCCCGCACTCATAGCGCCATTACTGCCGCCCACCCAGGCCACGCCACAGCTGCCATGAGAAGTCATATAAGGGCGATAAAAGAGCACCATGTCAGCTTTCGCTTGTTCGCGTGCGGCTGCAACACCGCTAAAGGCAGCGTGCTGATTGAAGGTGATATTGTTTAGTGCAGTTTCTGCATTGTTGTCATCGGTGTAATCCACCTGCAGGGTTTTCGCAACACGGATTTCCAAATCCACACCGCTGTCGGCATAGATTTGATTGGTGACTTGAAATAATTGATTAATGCGAGTGGTAGGGTCGCCGCCGTATAAGTTGGCAGCACCTTTGGTGTACACCACTAACACATCGATTGCAGTGGAAGCGGCCAGCGCAGGTAATGCGGTTGCTGACAGTAATGCAGTGGTAACAATACGAATGAGTTTTTGAGCATAGGGTTTCATAAAATTCTCTCTGTAGACTTTACTGAAAACCCTCCGTGATTAACAAAAGATGGAAACCATTTTCCAAATTTTGATGCGCATCCATTAAAGCCACACCGCATTGCTGTTATGTTTTCTTACGCATTACCGCCTGCCTCCGCTAAAAAAATTGTTTTGCCCTTGATTTAAATATCTCACTCGTGCTCATGCCCGTGTGGAATTTCTAAATAATCATTGCTGCCCGGTTGCGACAACTCAAACTCCGACGGGTTTTTATAAATCCAACCACTGCCATTGACCGATTCCAGTGTGTAGCTGCCGTTGGGGGTAGTCACGGTGGCAAATACCGAGTTGCCGCCGTAAGTCATCACTACGGGGAATTCATCACCATGACCGTCCAAATGACCGCGCCAGGAATAATCGCCATTGGGATTGGTTTTGCTCGCTTCCACATTCACCTGCAGCCGCTCGCCGCCGGGCAGCGTCACGCTGGTTTGCTGCCCCGCTTCGGGATAAGCCGGATTCTGCATATCGACCGACACAGGCTCATAGACCGACACACTTTGCGGCAGCGGCATGTTGGGAGTTGAATCTGCCATGCGCCAAGCATCGGGCACTGTAGCTGCAGGTTTTGCGGTAACTGAGGTACTGCCATCGGCAGCTGACCGGGTAGCGGGTGATGCCAAAGCCTGCTGCGCACGCGCTAACTCGCGGTTGGCATTGGCCAGCACCGGGTTGGTGGCGGGATCGGTGCTCAACGGCGGTTGCTCGTTCAATATTTGTTCTAACTGCTGGTTAGGCTGTAACAGGGCGCCTTCGCGGGTGATTTGATAGACCAACACGATAATCAATATGGCACTTAACGCCAGATAGATTCGCTTGAAATTGCCAGATGAGGGAAGCGCCATGAATGACACCAGAGTGCTGCTTAGGTTGATTAAAAATAAGCCAGAACGATCAAAATATCGAGTTTTTATTACTCATCGTGAAAACAAAATCTAATTTGCAGACAATTCTCACTAAATAGTAATTAAAAATAGGAAGGCGATTATGAGAAAACACGTTTTTAGATGTAGTAATAAGCGCCAATAAGGGCGCAATAAAAAAGGCAGCCCTGCGGCTGCCTTTTGGTTATAAGTGAAACATGATCGGCGCCAGATGAATCAGCCCCGCCATTGCCACCTATGGTATTGCGTGTGCTTTATTCAGCGTACACCGGGAACTTCTTGCACAGCTCAGCCACTTGCGCTTTTACGCTGGCAATCACTTCATCCGCATTGCCCGCTTCCAGCGCTGCAAAGATATCGCAGATCCAGTGGGTCAATTGCACACACTCGGCTTCTTTGAAGCCACGCGTGGTCACCGCTGGCGTACCTACACGGATACCAGAGGTCACAAACGGAGAGCGTGGGTCGTTTGGTACAGCGTTTTTGTTCACGGTGATGTGCGCTTTGCCCAGAGCTTCGTCTGCATCTTTACCAGAGTAAGATTTGCCGATCAGGTCAACCAGCATCAGGTGGTTTTCAGTACCGCCAGAAACGATATTGATACCGCGCTCAATGAAGGTTTTCGCCATCGCCTTGGCATTTTTTACCACTTGTTGCTGGTAAGCCTTGTACTCAGGGCTCATAGCTTCTTTGAAGCTGATCGCTTTAGCCGCGATAACGTGCATCAAAGGGCCACCTTGACCGCCGGGGAATACGGCTGAGTTCAGCTTCTTTTCGATCTCTTCGTTGGCTTTGGCCAGAATCAGACCACCGCGTGGACCGCGCAGGGTTTTGTGGGTGGTGGTGGTAGTTACATCGGCAATTTGCACTGGGTTAGGGTAAAGACCCGCCGCAACCAGACCGGCAACGTGTGCCATATCCACAAACAGGTAAGCGCCTACTTTGTCGGCGATGTCGCGGAAACGCTGCCAATCCACTACTTGCGAGTAAGCCGAGAAACCGGCAACGATCACTTTTGGCTTGTGCTCTACCGCCAAACGCTCAACTTCGTCGTAGTCGATCAAACCAGTCGCCGGGTTCAGACCGTATTGGATGGCGTTGTAATACTTGCCCGATGAACTCACTTTAGCGCCGTGCGTCAGGTGGCCGCCGTGTGCCAAGCTCATGCCCAAAATGGTATCGCCCGGTGCGCAGAGTGCCGCGTAAACCGCTTGGTTAGCCTGTGAACCTGCGTGTGGCTGTACGTTGGCGTAATCCGCGCCGAACAGCTCTTTAGCGCGTTCAATTGCCAGCGCTTCAGTCACGTCTACATACTCACAACCACCGTAGTAGCGCTTGCCCGGATAACCTTCAGCGTACTTGTTGGTCAACTTGGTGCCTTGTGCTGCAATCACCATTGGGCTGGTGTAGTTTTCCGAGGCGATCAGCTCGATATGCTCTTCCTGACGCTTGCCTTCGTTCTGGATTGATGCCCAGATTTCAGGATCAAAAGAAGCAATAGTTTGGTTTTTATCAAACATAGATAAGTCCTAGGGTTGACCTGCAAGCCGCGCGAGGTGGCTGAGGGAGTGTGGATAGGTAGTAGGAAAAATTAGGCGGGCATTGTACACCAGCCGCCCAAATAGCTTCCACGCAAAAAACTCATGCAACACAGCAATCAGATTCATATACGCACCAAAACAAAGCAGGAACACACACATCGGCTAAAAAATTTGGCTGTTCACTCAAGCCCCAGGAGGATTGGGCTGACAGGTTGAGCGTCAAACTCTGCGCTGCACCACAGTTTTTCCGTTTTTTATGGTGCTTTGAACAAATAGGCCTCGCTTTTGCAGTAGCCCCAGTGATGCTTTCCCACACCCCGATTGAGATGTGCAATCTGATCGGCCATGGAATTTAAGGACAACGCATGAACTTGGCGTTTTATAAGTGGGCGGCCGCGCTTGGCATAGCCATAGTCGGCACGCTGGCACAGGCGCAAACAGCGACTCCACCCGCTGCGGCCTACCGCATAGGCGCAGGCGATGAGGTGCACATTAAGGTGTACGGCCAGCCGGAATTAGCCGCCGAAGCTCAGGTTAATAGCGATGGCATGGTGCTGGTGCCACTGCTGGGCAATATCGCGATTGCGGGGCAAACCACTGCCATGGCCGCCACTCTGATTGCCCAGCGCTACCAACAGGACAATGTCCTGAAAAATGCGCAGGTGAATGTGCTGGTCAGCCAGTATCGCAGCCAGACGGTTGCCATTCTCGGCAAGGTCAACAGCCCCGGCAAGCTGGTTCTGGAAGGGCCGACCAGCCTGACTCAAGCACTGGCGTGGGCGGGCGGAATTGCGGCAGCGGGCAGTGAACGCATCCTGTTAATGCGCCTTGCCCAAGACGGCAGCCAAGAGCGCATCGAATACGACCTGCAGCAATTACTCAACCCACAAAATCAATCCCTACCCACTATCTGGCTCAAAAACGGCGACACCCTCTATGTGCCTAATGCCGGGCGTTTTTACCTCAATGGTGAAGTACATTCGCCGGGCATGTACCCACTGGATCGCCCGCTCAATGTACGCCAAGCACTGAGTGCCGGGGGCGGCCCCACCGCTAGCGCAAGTAACTCCGGGGTGAAACTCTTCCGCCAAGGCGCGGATGGATCGGTACAGGAACTGCGCGCCAAACCCGACGATCAAGTTATGGATGGCGATGTTCTGGTGGTTAAGGAAAGCATCTTCTAAGAGGAGCTGTAAGATGAATTTGCACAGATTTATCGGGATTTTAGTCGCACGTAAACACGCGATTACAGCCAGTATTTTGCTCGCCTTGGCAGCCGGACTACTGGTGATTTTGCTGACCCCCAAATCCTATACCGCCTCTACCGATTTATTGGTTGATGGCCGCGGGCTTGATCCCATCAGTGGGCAATCGCAGCCGGCGCGTTTGACCAGCGGCTACATTGCCACCCAAGCCGACATTATTCGCAGCCGCACAGTCGCCGCCAAGGTGATTGAGCAACTGGCACTGCACCAGTCGCCCACAGTAATCAACGCAACCAAATTGACTAGCGATACAGTACCCGACCAGAGCCGCATACTCACCTTTCTCGCCAAAGGGTTGAACGTGATTCCCAAGCGCGATAGCAGCGTCTTGAGCATTACTTTTACCGCGCAAGACCCGCAGCTCGCCGCACAAGTGGCAGACGCCTTTGCGCAGGCTTATGTGGTCACCAATCTGGAGCTGCGTGTAGAGCCAGCCAAACAGACCACCCTCTGGTACAACGAGCAACTGACCGGCTTGCGCGCCGAGCTCATCGCCAAACAAAACGCCCTGTCCAGCTATCAGGAACAGCACAACATACTCGCCTCATCCGACCGGCTGGATTTGGAATCGGCCAAATTGGCGGAACTATCCTCCATGCTGATTGCGGTCCAAAACGAGCGGCTCAACTCCCAAAGCCGCAGCGACCAGATTGCCAATACCAAACAGGGGCGGCTGGAAACCCGCGCGCTCGATAACCCCCAAATCCAGAAGCTCGCTACTGACTTGGCGCAAGCCCAGGCGCGGCTCGATGAACTGAGCACCCAAGTGGGCGAAAACCACCCCCAATATCTGCAAGCGCGCAGCGAAGCCGATACGCTCAAAAAGCAGATGAACCGCATGCTGGAACTTATTAGCGGCAGCCTGCAATCCTCCGTAGAGTTATCCCAATTAAGAGAAGAGCAGCTCACCGCCGAGCTGGCCACGCAAAAAGAACTGGTGCTGCAACTGAGCCGCAATCGCAATGAGCTCAGCCTGCTTAAACGCGAGGCCGATAACGCCCAAACGGCCTATGAAGCTGCCCTCGCACGCACGGCGCAAACACGGCTGGAAAGCCAAATCGCCGCTACCGATATAGCGGTGCTCAACAGCGCGCAAGTGCCCAATCGCCCAACCAGCCCTAAACCCCCACTCACACTTTTTCTCGCGCTCATAATGGGTTTGATGGCCGGTGTTGCTATCGCCCTTGGCAGCGAATGGCTCGACCCGCGCATCCGCTCGGTTAGCGACCTGGAACAGGGGTTGGGGCTGCGTGTACTAGCGGTGATTCCCGGCAACCGACGCCTTTCTCCCCTCACGGAGGCACAAGCATGAATGATTTTGCCCAAGCCATACCCGCGCCAAGCGTCTCAGCCAGCCTGCAAAAAATGGGGCCGATGCTGGTGGCCAGCGGGAAGTTGGCCACCAAGGACCTCGCTGAGATTCTGACGGCGCAAAAAACCTATGGGCTGCGGTTTGGCGATGCGGCGCTAAAGCTGGGCCTGGTCAGCGCCGAGGATGTGCAAGCGATTTTGGCCGAACAATTTGCCTATACCACACCTCCGGGCAAACACAGCCTGTTGGACAAGCGTTTGGTCGCCCTCTTCCAGCCAGATGGCGCCCAAGCAGAGGCATTGCGCAGCCTGCGCAGTGAACTATTGCTGCGCTACTTCAACAACCAACAGCAGACCACCTTGGCACTAGTGGGTTGCGATGAAGCGGAAACCATTGCACTGACCAGCGCCAACCTCGCCATCAGTTTCGCCCAGATGGGTATCAATACCCTGCTGGTGGACTGCAATCTGCGCCAGCCCCAGTTGCAGGCGCTGTTTCACCTGGACCCTATGGCACCCGGCTTAAGCGATAGCCTCGCAGGGCGCTCAGCGCTGGTACCAAGCGCAATTGAAGGTATTCGCGCATTGCAGGTAATTGGTGCCGGTACACCGGTGCCCAACCCCCAGGAGCTACTGGCCAGCAAGCCCCACTTTCAAACCCAACTGAGCAGTTTGAGCCAAGGCTTTGACGTAGTGATCCTCAACACTTCGCCGCTGACCAACAACCGCGATGCCCAACTGGTCGCCGCGCAAGCGGGTGCTGCATTGCTGCTGGCGCAAGCTAATCAGACCAAAACGCGCACCCTGAGCGATATCAGTATTCGGCTGCAGGAATTGGGTGTACGCCTGCTTGGGGTGAGCCTGACCAGCTAGGTTTTTGATGGTTTAGCACTGTGAGGAATGGATGAACAGCTCATCAAGCAACCGCTATCTGGATCGACCCATCGCATCCGCCCCTTGGCAGCCGGCCATCGCCCGCCCGTGGTTGAGCGATCAGCAATGGGTGAGTCTGATTGTTGTGGCCAGCGTGAGTTATCAAGCCCTGCTCTGTTTTATCAACAGTGTGTTGATGCCGGTGTCGCGCCCCCTACTGGGCATGGCGGAGGCGGTGATCATGTTGATGTGCCTGCCGCTTTTGGCGCGCCGCTTGTTGCCCGGTGTTTTGTGGCTGGGGGCGATGGCAGCGGCGATGCTCTGCCTGGTCTGGCTGATCAACCAGCAGGTGACGATTAAATCCTTCCGCGACCTCGCCATCCCCCTGTGTTTTTTCTGGCTGGGCTGCAACATCGGCCAGTTAGCGCTGGCCGATCGCGCCCTCAAACTCGCCATTTGGGTCATTTTGGCGATGGGTTTGTTCGAATTATGGTTCCTCGATTACTACACCCAATGGTTCGATATTTTCAATTATTACGTCAACGTGGGGGCACTGAACCCCAGCGCTGATTTTTTTATGCGCGACGATCGCCTGCTGGGCAATGGCATGCGCCCCGAGGGCATTGGCCGCACTTTGCTGCCACAGCTGCTTGGCCCGCACCGGGTATCGTCGGTATTTCTGGAGCCCATTGCACTGGGCAATTTCGCCACCCTCTGCGCGGCTTGGGGGCTGTGCCGCCCGCAACAAGAGTGGCGCAGCGGGGTGTTTTTTGTGCTGGCCGCCATCGTCATGATGGTGCTGTGCGACTCCCGCTTTGCCTTGATGACCGTCAGCGCATTAATCCTGCTGCGCCTTGTCGTGCGCGGCGCCCTGCTCAACCTTTGTGTATTGGCGCCGTTTGCCGCCATCGCCGCCCTACTTTGTATCGGCCTGCTCATTCCCAGTGAACACGGCGAAATGATGGTGAGCGATGACCTGCGCGGGCGCCTGTCTTACTCGGGGTGGTCGCTGCTGGAGTTCGATCTGCCCCAGCTGTTTGGCATAGGCCACAGCGATAGTTACTTTGACGAGGGCTACGCCCACTCCATCGCCTCATTTGGGCTGCCGCTGATTCTGTTGCTCTGGTGCAGTTTTTGGCTGCTGCCCTTTACCACAGAGCGCGGCCAACGCTTTCGCGCCATGGTGTCGATTTATATCGCACTGATCCTCTGCATTAGCGGAACCTCTTTTTTTGCGCTTAAAACAGCGGGGCTACTCTGGTTTTTGGTGGGCTGCAGTTTGCAAAACCCCGCTGCTATAAACCGCGCTGGAACCCGGCGGCCACTGAACAGGAGCAATCGTTATGGCGAGTAAACTAGCACCGCTTAAAGTGATTCATATTGTGCGCCAGTACCTGCCCTCGATCGGGGGAATGGAAGAGGTAGTGCGCAATATTGCGCGGCACCAATTAACCCATCCGCATCAGCACACCAAAATCATCACCCTCAACCGCCTGTTCAGAAATTCCAGCGAAACCCTCACCCCCAAAGAGCAAATCGATGGCATTGAGGTCATCCGCCTCGGTTACTTTGGCTCCAGTCGCTACCCCATTTGCCCCGGGGTGCTCAAATACGTGAAAGCGGCCGATGTGATCCATGTTCACGGGGTGGATTTCTTTTACGATTTTCTCGCCGCCACCAAATGGCTCCACCGGCGGCCACTGGTGCTCTCTACCCACGGCGGTTTTTTTCACACGGCCTTTGCCTCGCGCGCTAAACAGGCCTACTTCCAAAGTGTGACGCGGCTATCGGCCAACGCGTATAACCATGTTGTCGCCACCAGTTCCAACGACGGCGCCCTGTTCAGCAAAATCATGCCGGAAGATAAATTACAGGTGATTGAAAACGGGGTGGATGTAGAGAAATACGCCGATGCCGGTTCACTCCAATTACAGCCGTGCCTGATCTACTTTGGGCGCTGGTCGAGCAACAAAGGGCTGCTGCAGGCGCTGGCGTTTTTTGCCCAATTGCGCACCTTGCAACCCCAGTGGCGCTTGGTGATTGCCGGGCGCGAATACGATCACAGCGCTGCCGATCTGCAACAGCAGGTGGACAAGTTGCAGCTGTCAGCGTCAGTCACCTTGGCGCCCAACCCCAGCGATGCGGAGTTGAAACAATTGATTGCCCAGGCGAGTTATTTTATCTGCCTGTCGCGCCACGAGGGTTTTGGCATAGCGCCGATTGAGGGGATGAGCGCAGGGCTCACTCCCATCCTCAGCAATATTCCCCCTTTTCAGCGGCTCATCGATAGCTCTGGCTTAGGCATCAGCATGACGCTCGATGCCGCACCACACAGCGCTATCACCCAGCTATTGCACCTGCACGAACAGGGTGAGCGGGCTTATCAAGCGCGCCGCAAAGACAGCCAAGCCTTTGCGCGGCGCTACGCCTGGCCAGCGGTTGCCGACCGCTATGTCGCACTCTATGACACATTGCGGCGCGCATCATGAACCGCCACGCGCTGCTCGCCGCGCTATTGAGCCTGCCGCTTAGCTTGGCCGCAGCCAGCAGTGTTGCTGGCTGCTTGGATTCAGCGCGGCTGACGGGGGTGAATCTGGCCGGTGCGGAATTTGGCAGCAGTCAGATCCCGGGGAAAGTGTTTCACGATTATGTCTACCCCAGCGAAGCAGAGCTGGAATACATAGCCGATCAAGGTGCCAATATGATCCGGCTGCCGTTTCTGTGGGAGCGAACCCAACCCGAGGCCAATGGCGCACTCGATAGTGCGCAATTGACGCACCTGCGTTTAACCATCAACCGCGCTGAAACTCACGGGCTCTGTGTGCTGCTGGATCTGCATAATTACGCCAAATATTTTGGCGATCCACTAACCGCAACAATCCCCGAAAATATTGTGCTGCAAGAGGCATTTATCCACTTTTGGCTCGCCTTGGCCAAGGAATTCCCCAATGCCGACAGTGTTGCGTTTGGGTTGATGAATGAACCGGCTTTTATCCCTAAGGCCACCTGGGCAAGCATTGCCCAGCAGACAGTGCTCGCCCTGCGCAAGGCCAATGTCAGCAACGGAATTTGGGTAGCTGGGGGCGGCTGGAGCGGCCTGCACGATTGGTTCAGTGGCGGCGAGATGAGCAACGCGCATTACTTCAAACAATTACATGACCCGCTCAAACGCACAGTGATTGAAGTACATCAATACACCGACAGCAACTACTCGGGCACCCACAGCAGTAGCACCGGTGCCGGTTGCCGCAGTGCCGATGAATTCAACAGCCAATTTGAACGCATTCACACCTGGGCGGAGCAATACCAACAGCAGCTTTTTTTAGGTGAATTCGGCGTGCCCGCAACACCGGAGTGCCTGCAAACACTGACGCGGTTTTTAGAGTTAATGCGCGCAGAAAAATGGCGCGGTTGGAGTTATTGGGCGGCGGGAAGTTGGTGGGGTAATTACCCACTGGCGTTAAGCGGTGCACAACAAACGGAATCATTGCAATGGCCGATTTTAAAACGGTTTTTTTATCGCCCCGAAAATCAGGCCGGTAGCAAAGAAAAAAGCAGTAGTGCGTCCCCGCCGCTTCCACCTGAAGCGATTATGTAACAAGCCATCTACACCCACGCTACCGGGGAAATATCATGAATAGAGTCAATACCCATACGCGCGCCTGCCCATCCCTCACTATGGGTGGTTTTACTATTTTGCGCACCACTGCCGCAGACCTGATACCACTGCTGCAAGAAAAAATGCAGCATCAGCAAATCGCTTTTTTTTATGCCAATACAAATTTTGTGGTGCAGTGCCAAACCCTACAAGCGCAGATGTCCGCCGCCGACACGATTATTGTTAACGACGGCATAGGCATGGATATCGCCAGCCTATTAGTGCATCGCCAAGGTTTTATTGAAAACCTGAACGGCACCGACTTCACGCCCCGTTTTTTGCAAAGCCTCGGCGCAAATGGCCGGGTATTTTTACTGGGCGCCAAACCCGGCATAGCCCAGCGCGCCGCCACTGCATTGCGCCAGCACTACGCGATTAATGTAGTGGGTGTACGCAATGGTTACGATGAAGCCAACAATACTGCCGAAGTGATTGAGGAGATTAACCGCAGCCAAGCCAACGTCGTTTTGGTGGCCATGGGCAACCCCCACCAAGAGCGCTGGATACTAGAACAGCGCAGCCAATTGAACGCCCAACTGTTAATGGGTGTGGGGGCGTTGTTTGATTTTCTCGCTGGCGATAAATCCCGCGCACCGGCTCTGGTGCAGCGTTTGCGGATGGAGTGGTTTTATCGTTTATGCCTTGAACCTTCGCGGTTGTTGCGCCGCTATACCATCGACATTGTTCAATTTTTAATTCTCTGTTTGCGCACCGGCAAACGCACTGGTTCGCTATGAGTTTACAAAAAAGTTTAGGGTCAAGCGCGGCCTGGATGAGTCTGGCGGCCAGCAGCATGAGCATCGTCAGTTTTGTGGTTTTTATTATTATTTCGCGGATTTTATCGCCCGATGAAATCGGCTTGGTGGTGTTTGCGATTCTAGTTGTAGAAGCCGGGCGAATTATTATTAATGGCGGCTTGTCCATTAGCATTGTGCAGCGCCCCGAATGGGAAGAGGATTATGCTGCAACCAGATTTTATATCTCCTGTTGCTATGGCGTCATAGTCACTTTAATCGTGTTATTTATTGGTGTGCCACTGACCGCCAAACTCTACGCACCAGCAGCCGCCTCAATTTTAGCAGTGCTCTCCATCATCTTTATGCTCGAAGCAATCAAAGTCGTGCACGACGGCAAACTGCGCCGCGATTTGCGCTTTAAGGCTATTGCTATTCGGTCGATTTTATCGAGTGTTATATCCAGCATTATTGGAATTTATTTAGCACTGCACGGATACGGTGTGTGGGCACTAGTAGCGCAACAACTCAGCGGGCAACTGATAGTAACCGCCTTGACTATTATTGGCGCCAACTGGTGGCCGCGCTGGCAATTCTCATTGCAGCGAGCAGGTGAAGCCATACACATGGCAAGCCCGATGATGCTGGCGCAATTTATTAATACGCTGTGCAGCACACTGGTAGAGTTTATGGTCGGCATAATACTCGGGCCGATTGCCTTGGGTATTTATCGCATAGCGGGAAGAGCGCTATTTATTTTGCAAGAAATTATTATTCGCCCACTGGAACAAACCACCATTCCCGTATTGGCACGCATGGAAAATGCCCAGGCGCGAGCCAAGGCCACCCTGCGGATACTGCGCATCAATAGCTTTGTCATATTGCCTATTTTTTTTGGCACCGCCGCAATTGCAGAAGAATTTATCGCGCTGGTATTTGGCGAAAAATGGCACAGCAGTGGTGCACTCATGGCCTTACTTGCACTCGGTTCAACTCCCTTCGCATTGCGCATTCAAATTAATGCCACACTCACTGCTGAAGGAAAATCCAGATGGGTATTGCTGAACATGATAGCCACCTTATTAACAACATTGATTATTGGCTACCTACTAATACCTTATGGCACTCATTATGCAGCTATAGCTTATGTGATTATCAATTACATTAGCGGTGCAATTAGCATGGTTATTTTCCAGCATATTTTCCGCTGCGGTTTTCTTCCTATGTTAAATGTACTTTGGCCCAGCCACCTCGCTGCAAGCATCATGCTCTGTATTTGCCTTGCCGTTAAACAATGGCTGCCGCAAACACTACCAGCTGCCACACAATTATTATTGCTCGGCGCGACCGGTGGTATAAGTTATTTTTTCCTGTGTGTGGTTATTTTTCGCAATGAAACACGCAACTTTCTGGGAGAGTGCCTGAAGATTATGCCACTTAAATTTTCGCCCCTGCTGCTGCGCATTCAATCCTGGGCGCGCCTCAATTAAGGTGCCACTTGTGCGGCGACACCCTTGAACCATCAACAACCGAGACCTGGATGAAAAATTTATCGCGTCACATCTACCGGAAAATACGCGCACAAATATTGCAACGCATTATTCCGCAAAGCGGCATGGCACTGCCAGAGCAAGACTCTCGCTCTACGGCAGGGTTGCGCATTGAGGTAATTGGATTTTTTCACAGCATCTCTGGCATTGGCGAGTCCGCACGCCTTTGCGCGCAGCAATTAGCAGAGGATGGCTACTCAGTAAACTGCACCAGCGTGGAAGCTTTTTTTCACAAACCCGCCGAACTGGATTGGCAGTGGCACAATTCAATTGCACAAAATGAAATTAACTGTCGCATTTACCATTTAAACCCACCCATGTTGCCGCCGGTCATTTTGCAAATGGGCATTAACCAGTTTAAACGTACATTTAATATAGGTTACTGGGCATGGGAGTTGGAAGCCATACCAGACGAGTGGATTAAAGCTACGCACTATATGAATGCGATTATGACCCCGTCACAATTTACCACCAACACCATTCAGCGTTACACCCAACTTCCAGTGCTCACGGTCACGCATCCAGTCGCACCGGAACAACCCGCAAGCGATATTCGCAAACGCTTGCACATTCCCGACAATGCCTTTGTGGTTGCTAATATTTTTAGCTTTGGCAGTGCCATGGAGCGCAAAAATCCGCTGGGGCTAATTGCTGCTTTTACTCAAGCATTTGCAGATAATCCCAATACGTATCTCATCCTCAAAGCAAATGCCGGAGAAAACAGCCAGGAGAAAAAAACCTTGCTCGCGGCAATTGCCGGGCACAGCAACATTTTATTGTTAGATCAACATTGGAGTAAAAGCGATATCCTCGGCTTGATTGCAACCGCAGATCTTTATGCATCACTGCATCGATCAGAGGGCTTTGGATTAACAATCGCAGAAGCCATGTTATTAAATACTCCCACCCTGGTGACGGGCTGGTCCGGTAATATGGATTTTTGCACTCAGGAAAATAGTTTTTTGGTGGGTTACGCGCCGATCAAAGTCAACTCTTCGCACCCGGAATTCAGTGAGTTCGACAATGCCACTTGGGCCGATGCCAACATTCAAGAAGCGGCCAATCTATTGCGCACAATTTATGAAAGCCCAAGCGAACTAGCCCACAAAAAACAGTGCTGCGGCTTGCACATGAAGCACACCATCAACAACCATAAGTACGAACATGCATTAAAACAATTGGCGCTACGCAAACCATAAGATCACCCATCACTCAATAGAATTTTGGGCACGCTAGCGCAGCCGATGCGTGCACTCCCCTTAACGAACCAGCTGCAAATAGGGCTCCTTGGTAAACGCAATATCCAGGGGCTGTAGATGCGCTAATTGTTTGGCCACCACATCAGCATTGAAATTGACGCACACGCGATCGGCCGCGCCAATACTCTCAAAATAAGACGACAATTTTTTATCCCACGCCAAACCTATCACCGGCACCCCCAGGGATGTCGCCACTATACAGGCGTGTAAACGATAGGCGACAATTTTCTCGCAGCGCAAAATAGTTTTAACCAAATCCTCTGGCACCATTGGCCGCTCTGCAAACATCACCTTGATTAATGAAACATTTATATGTTGTTTGATACTGGCTAACACTGCCTCATCTTCCGGAGAGCCATTGGTAAAATACAGCGGGGTAAAACCTAAAGCGGCTAATTTTTTTCCCAGTTCAATATAATCCGCAACTGACAACACCACTTTAGTGTGTTTACCGGGCGTATCATTTACCACCAGACCAGAAGCCATTACACCAATTCCCACCACGCCCTCAGCATCTGCTTCGCGCGCAAAACCTCCGTAGGTTTCACGGGTAAAATTCCCCGGATCGGGCACGACAGTTACATCACCTCCGAAGATACTGCACCAATGTTTACGCGATAATTCGTCTCTCACCGAGACATACTGCAGATAAGGATTGTTGTTAAAAATAGCGCTGAATAATTTACGCCCCTGCGGTGAAAAATAGGCGGGATTCGACACACCAACCGCATGAAGATACACGGGCTTTTGCAATTCCATCGCCAAACTGACAATGGCATGCAACCTGATGGGGAAATACAATTCGGCGTCGGATATCAAATGCCCACCGCCAATCACCACTCTATCCGCCTTTTTAATCGCCGCTTTCCAGCGCGGTAGTGCATCGCGCTGTAACAAAGAATAAGTCAGCCGATGGCGCAAACTATTCGCCATTGCTTCGGGCAAATTGCGCAACACTTTGCTGGCAATATTTTTTAACGCAGACGGCGCCTTAATACCTGCGTCGCCGTAATTAATACGACCACCCAAATCCACAGTAGAAATGCTATTGCCATGGGTTAACGAATCAAGCAAATATTCCGTTGTTTCTGCAACAATACCATCGCCCACATTGTTGCTATACTTCACGTTAAAAATTGTAATATTCACTTAATACCTCAATAAAAATTCAGCTTTAAATTGATTGCCGTTAGAAACGTAACGAGAGCATCAAATTAATTTTTTCTCCTTCATAGTCTCTGAACACTAGAGTAGATTGCCGATCATATAATTCCGCCTCCAGCCTGATGCTGAAATCTTTAACTCCAGAATAGACCAACACTAAAGGGCGCCAACGCTGCCATATTTCATCGCGCTCGGCTTGAGTAATTTGGGAAATGTACTGTTGTTCGGAATATGAAAAGTGGCTCTCTACCCGCCAGCGCGAAGATACTTGCCAACGCAGCGCCACGCTGGTGTCGTTCAACTCAGTGGGAAATTCAATTTCCTCACCCGCAGCTGGCTCATTAACTTCATAACCCAACTGCAGGGAAACTTTAGCGGTTAACTGCCACAACCATTGAGCATGCCATAAAACACCTGTATCGCTATTAATCTCTCCCTCGCGGTCAAAGCGAGCGATGCCCAATGAGAATTGATTGTCGGTATTTTTTATCCATTTAAGATCATATGAATATTGGCGATAATCAAAATCGATAAAATCCCCAGCGGAACTCACGCCGGTTTTATATCGCCGCTCGCCATTTGACACACGCAGCTGGTGCTGAAAACTTGCCCCCTTCTGCGCAATAAACTCCGCAAAGACCTCCTGCTGATCGAAGTCGAGAATCTCCCGTTCTGTCGCACTATGGGTCTGATTGATTTCAGTGCCACCAATCCACAGCGATAGTTTTTCCCGCGTGCCATAACCTGCACGGGCAATAAATTCATTTTTTCCGACAATATCTTTTCCCTTATATTCCAAGGGATCAACCGCATAGGCATCGCGTTTTATTGCAGCATCCAACAATATTTTATTGCCGATTTGCCCGCGCCAATTTGCCTCACCCAGCACATAAGAGGCATCCAGCGCTTGATTGGTATCATAATAAAGTTGCTTAAATTTCAGGGCGACCTTCAGTTGCTGTTTACTAAGGTCAGCCGCACCCATCACCCCTAACCCAAGCAAATGAATAGTCTCTTCATGCCCCTGTTCAGTACGTGAAAAATTACTGTCATTCAGCGCGGAATAATCAACATCAACAGCGGCACTGCCCGCCACAACTGACATTGAACAAAGCCAGCAGTTGCCCACTAGCGCTGCACCGAACACCAGCCGGTGCAGCCTGGGAGAGTAAAAACCGGCAGGGGTAGATTTTTTATTCATCCGCGCCAATCTAATAGGCATTAGAATTAACAAATCCTTTAAAAATTGTTTTCCATAAAATTTTAATATCCAATATCACTGACCAATTGCGGATGTACTCAAGATCATAGGCAATACGGCCCGACATTTTATCCAGCGTTTCTGTCTCGCCGCGAAAACCATTGACTTGAGCCAAACCCGTAATGCCCGGTTTCACTTTATGGCGCAACATATAACCTTTGATTTGCCCGCGATAAAATTCATTGTGTGCGACCGCATGGGGGCGCGGGCCAACCAGTGACATGCTGCCGGAAATCACATTAAATAATTGCGGCAATTCATCTAGCGAAGTGCGGCGCAAAAAATTTCCGTAGGGCGTAATGCGCGGATCAGATCGTGTAGCCTGCGCCACATTTGCACCGTCTTCGCATACAGTCATCGAGCGAAACTTCCACACTTTGATTTTTTCACCACCCATGCCGTAACGGGTTTGTTTGAAAAAAACCGGGCCGGGCGAGGTAAGTTTTACGCCCAGCGCAACAATCAACATGGGAAGCGCCAAGAGCATTAATATGCCCATGCCGAAGACTAAATCTTCCAGCCTTTTGGCCCAGCCGTTATCAACCAGTGGCGAATCATAAATACTGAGCGCCGGAATTCCCTGTAAGCAGGTGAGACGCGAATGCAGCAAATCAAAGCTAAATACATCGGGAATTAAATAGGGGGATACAGTGGTATCAGCAAGGCGATCAATAACAGAATGCGTGCGCAATTCAGCGCGCATGGGCAAGGTGACAAACACTATATCAAGTTTGCCGTCATGGGCATCTTGATAGAGCATTTCCAAGCCGCCCTTCACTTCAATGTTATTGCCAATTAACCGCCTGCCCACATCATTTCCCGGCGCGCGGTCATCATAAAAGCCAATCACTTTGTAACCTAGCCACGGCATTTTTGCCATTGAGTTAATTAAGCGCAAACCCAATTCTGTCGCGCCTACAATTGCCACACGGCGCGGTTCGGTGGGATTCGCGCGCAGTTTTGCAAGAATAATGCGCCGGCCAATATGCATAGCAATCATCACTGCCGGCGTTGCCACCAACCAACTGCTCATCGCCAATAGCCCAATATTCACAAAGGGATAAATGCCCGCGATAGCGACAACAATGCACAGCAATGTGGCGAACCATGCGAGCAATAGCCGAATAGACAAATCTTTCATTGAGAGGCCGCGCCAGAGATAATAGACCTCATTACTTTCTGCAAAAAATCCAAAAATAATTACGGCACCCATGGCAAATGCGGCATAAGTATTACCCCACTCCACACCGAATAATTTCAAACAAGCCCACAACATAAAAACAATAAGTGCACTGTCGATAGCGCGGAACAGCGCAAGAATTTTGGAGTGATGAAAACGAACGACGGGCGGTTCATGGAAAGCGGCAACAGGGCTAGCCAACGCACCTTCAACAGACAGGTTACTCATTTCTACCTCCATGCAAGTTACAACTTAATACCAGCACTTTACTGCTGAATTGAAAACCTATGAACGACACAAATCAGCACACAGCGAGCGCTGATCAGTCGTTAATAGATGCAATTGCATTTTCCAGGCCAAAATTTAGTCGCCCCACGAGCAATGCTAATTTTTAAGAGGTAAATTCAATAAAAAATAATAGCGATCACCTTCAGTCGCTCACACTGACGCATCAAGCAGCGCCGCGTAACTGATCAACATTTTATCGCCACTTAATTCGCCCCAAGATAACGCAAGGCTTCACCAAAAGAGCTCATTGGTAAAAATGGGAGCAACAAAGAATTAAACGGTTATAGGCATTGGCGAGGTATAATTGCCTTTTAACTCAACGCGCCGTTTTTTATGAGCCGATTAAAATACCTCGCTGGATATTCCGACGAGACACTGAATCAAGTCCAGAACATTATTAATGAAGGGCGACTAAAAGAAGTGCTGCTCAAGCGCTACCCCGATACCCATACAGTGCGCACCGATACCGCGCTCTACCAATACACCCAACACATTAAAAATGAATACATGGGAAAGACCCAACCACTAAGCCGGGTGAGTTACGACAGCAAAATAAAAGTCATCCAACATGCACTAGGGCAGCATCACTACATTAGCCGCGTGCAGGGCGCAAAATTAAAAACGGTTAATGAAATAAAAATCGCCAGTGTGTTTCGCACTGCACCCGAAGCGTTTTTAAAAATGATTGTGGTGCATGAACTGGCGCACTTTAAGGAGAAAGAGCACAACAAAGCCTTTTATCAACTCTGTCGGCACATGGAACCCAACTATCATCAATATGAGTTTGACTTGCGCTTGTATTTAACCCAGGTGGATTTATTTGGGGATATTTATGCTTAGTAAGTCGCAGCCATCGATATATGTCAGAGGCACATCAGCTGACCAAAATTACCCAGATCCGCATGGATAATAGCCCTCTATCTGCTAGCCTTAAAGGCATAGATAAGTTGCCAAAGGACGCAGCGCGCCATGTTTGTTTACTCCGAGCTACCCCCTGCCGTCATTCTTATTGTCGACGACATGCCCGATACTATTCGGGTTTTGCGTGAGGCAGTAAAGGATTTGGGGGCTGTTTTCTATGCCACCAGCGGCGAGGCCGCGCTGGGAATGGCGCGCACCCACCGCCCGGATGTAATACTTCTGGATATCGAAATGCCGGGCATGAATGGCTATGAGGTGTGCCAGGCGATTAAAGCTGACCCATTGCTGTGCGATATAGCCATTATTTTTGTCACTGCCCATGATCAGGACATACACGAGCTGCAAGCGCTGCAATACGGGGGTGTCGATTTCATTCATAAACCCCTCAACATGCCCGTGGCGCGCGCCCGGGTTCAGGTACAACTAGCTCTGCAGCGCAAAACCCGCCTGCTGACCTTGGCCAGGCGCGATCTGGCGGACTTGATGCACACCCTACCCGCATTTGTCGCCTACTGGAACGACGAGTTCATTAATATCTTTTGCAATGATGTCAGCGGAGATTGGTTTGATACACCAGCCGCACAGATGGAAGGCAAATCGCTTAAGGACGTATTGGGCCATAACAACGCCACAATGCTCACCCCCTATATTGAGCAGGTTTTAAGCGGCGCCAACCCCTCGTTTGAAATGACCTTCGAAACCCCTCAAAAAATCATCTTTGGGCAAGTGTCTTTAGTCCACCGCAACGAAGATGATGATGGGGTGGAACAAGGTGGCTTTTTAATGCTCATCACTGATATCAGTGATCGCAAACAAGTCGAGATGGAGCTGCAAGATGAAAAAGAGCGCATGCGCGTTACCTTAAACTCCATTGGTGATGCGGTAATCGCTACCGATCAGGATGGCAAGGTTACGTTTGTTAACCCGATCGCAGAAGACCTGACGGGCTACTTAGCGCATGATGCCTTAGGCAAACCTATTGAAACCATTATGCCGCTGCGCGATGGCAGTAGCGGTCATGAATTGCAAAACCCTGTCAGGCTAGCACTGCGTGAGCAGCGGATTGTAGGCATGGCATTTGACTGCATTTTGCTAAACCGCAGCAATCAATCTCTTGCAGTAGAAGACTCTGCAGCCCCTATTCGCAATCATAAAGGGGATATTACCGGCGCAATTATGGTGTTTCACGATGTCAGTGAAGCGCGCGCCATGGCAATAAAAATGACGCATCTGGCGCAACACGATCCGCTAACCAACTTACCCAACCGCATTTTACTACGCGACAGAACGGAACAGGCCATCAAAAAAGCCCAGCGCCACGTCACACAGGTTGCGATGCTATTGTTGGATATAGACCACTTCAAAACGATCAATGATTCTTATGGCCATGTGATCGGCGACCATTTATTGCAGCAAATTGCCGACCGGTTAACGGGGGTACTGCGCAGTGGCGACACCCTCTGTCGGCAAGGTGGCGATGAGTTTATTGTCCTGCTAACTGACTTTGACGATAGTGCCCACATCGCCGATTTTGCGTCACGTTTACAAAGTATTTTTTCCCAGCACTGGCAAGTAGCAGATCTGACACTTGAGCTATCAATGAGTATGGGGATTAGTATTTACCCCGACGACAGTCAGGATATGGATTCCCTTCACCGCCACGCCGATGCAGCTATGTATACCGCCAAACAACAAGGGAGAAACCGCTACCAATTTTTCTCTAACGAAATCGAAGAGCGTTTGCGTACCCAACTGGCGCTGGAAGCACATTTACGCAGTGCTCTCGAAGAAAATGTATTTGAGGTGTTCTATCAACCGAAAGTGGATGCGCGAACCAATCAGATAATTGGCGCAGAAGCATTGGTTAGATGGCGTAACAACAACGAATTAATCTTCCCCGATGCATTTATTCCCCTTGCAGAAGAAACCGGTTTAATTATTCCACTGGGGAAACTGGTGCTACAAAAGGCCTGCGCACAAGCAAAAGCATGGGCCGACCAAGGCTTTCACCTGCAAGTTGCAGTCAATGTTTCCGCCGTACAATTCACCACCGACTTTGCTGCCACAGTAGCTGAGATCCTAACGCTAACTCGTGTTAATGCTCAGCAAATCGAATTGGAAATTACTGAAAGCTTGTTAGTTAACGATGAGAATGCAAATACCCTTATTAAAGAATTGAAGAAACTCGGAGTGCGCATTGCACTCGATGATTTTGGTACAGGCTATTCCAGTCTGTCTTATCTCAAGCGTTTTCCGCTGGACGTACTCAAAATTGATCAAAGTTTTGTGCGCAATATGCTTGATGACGAAGTCGATATCTCGATAGTAAAGGCTATCGTACAAATGGCGATGGGGCTTAAGCTCCGCTTGGTCGCGGAGGGAGTTGAAACCAAAGAGCATGCGCAGGTTTTATTAAATCTGGGGTGCCGCATAATGCAAGGCTATTACTACAGCCGCCCTGTGCCTGTGACCGAGATGAACGCACTACTACGTACCGGCCTCAACATTATCGAACACTAATAATTATTCGCTACAAACACCCGGAACAAATCCTTAGCCACCGTCACCGATTGTGCGGAGCAAGACTTACAGAGACAAAAATATGGATAACAAACCGGCAGGCTCCTTGAATCCATATCTTTGGAGCAGCATCACCTTTACCTTAGGTATTTTCTTCAGCCTCCTGATCGTTCAAAACATTCGCACTGAAAATAATGCCGCCATAGCTGCGCTGGCCAAAACAGAAACCACCACCCTAGCAAATGAGATTGCGCAGCGCTTGGAGCTTTATCAATACGGTTTGCGCAGCGGCCGCGCTCATATACTCACCAAGGGTGAAACGAATGCGACCAACGATGCTTTTCGGGATTACATGAAAAGCAGAGAGATCGATATTGAATTCCCTGGTGCGCGCGGCATGGGGTTTATTCGCAGAGTACCCCTTGCTCAAGAGGCCAAATTTGTCGCCCACGCCCGGGCAACCGGGCAAGCAGATTTTGCGATAAAGCAACTCACACCTCATAACAAGGAGCGGTATGTCATTGAGTACATCGAACCCCTGGCGCGGAATAATCAGGCAGTGGGATTGGATATAGGGTCTGAAACGGCTCGCCGCGCTGCTGCTGATGCCGCCATGCGCACTGGCGAGGTCCGCCTCACTGCCCCCATCACGCTAGTGCAAGCAACCGGCAAAAGCCAACAGTCCTTTTTAATCTTAATGCCCATCTATCGCACCTGGGTCACCCCCTCCACCGAAAAAGAGCGCATTAACGCAGCATTTGGCTGGAGTTATGCGCCGCTGATTATGGAAGAAGTGCTCGCAAAACTGGCTATCAACCGAAACCACTTTCACATAACCCTAACGGATGTCACAGACGCAAACCATGCCATCCCGTTTTATTCAAGCGATGAGAATACTATTGCCAATTCCGCCAAATTATTTCCACAACACACCACCCGCACTGTTTATGGCCGCCAGTGGCAGTTGGATTTACAAGTAACCCCCCAGTTTATAAAAGAGCAGCACCTGCCAAAACCCAATAATGTATTGCTCTGGGGGCTTATATTTAGCGCACTGGTCAGTATGTTGGTCGCCGCACTGTGTGTTTATATCATTAACCGCCAACAAATGATCAACCAACAAGCCCGCCTGGCTGCCATTGTTCACAACTCGTCAGATGCATTTATCACCACCGATACCGATGACACTATCTTGAGCTGGAATAAAGGCGCCGAAACTATTTTTGGCTATAGCGAAAAAGCCACCATTGGCGAGAAACTACTCAGCTTGCTCGCCCCCCCACACTTACTTGATGAGGGACAGCAACTCATTAAACGGCTTTTGGATGGCGAAAACATTGTTAATTTCGAAACACAGCGTCAGCGTCAAGATGGGACGATTATTGACGTCTCGTTGAACTACAGCCCGCTGCGCAATGAGAAAGGGCAAATCATTAGCTTTTCCAAAATAGTACGCGACATCAGTGAGCAAAAAGCAGCCCGCTCCAAAATTCTGGAGTTGAATTACAACCTTGAGCGACAAGTTAGCCAGCGCACACAGGAGCTCAATGATCTCAACCAAATGTTGAACAATGTGTTGGCAGCAGCCACTGAGGTGGCCATTATCGTGACCGATCTGGAAGGCACCATCACTGTATTTAACTCGGGCGCAGAGCGCATGCTCGGTTACTCAGCCGCTGAAATGGTCGGGCAAAACACACCCGCCATTTTGCATCGCGTGGACGAGGTCATCGCACGCGGTGAAGAACTCAGCACAAAATATGGTTTGCCGATTGAAGGGTTTCGCGTATTTGTACACAAACCTGAACTGGAAGGAGCCGAAACCCGTCAGTGGACTTACATCCACAAAGACGGCCATGAACTGCAGGTTTCATTATCCGTCAGCGCAATGTACACCCCCGACGGCGAGCTGCAAGGCTATTTAGGTGTGGCGCTGGATATTACCCAAACCGAGATCAGTAAACGTGAATTAATCGGCGCTAAAGACCAGTTAAGTATTGCTGCTGATATTGCCGAGCTAGGTGTGTGGAGTTTTAACACCACGAATAGCACGCTCGATTGGAACGACCGCATGTTTGCGATTTACGATCAGCCCTTATCGCTACGCGAACACGGCTTGTTTTACCAACACTGGACCGAGCGTTTACATCCCGACGATGCGCTAGAAGCGCAGCAGATGATGGCTCAAACATTAGCGGGCACACGTTCATTTAAAGGCGTTTTCCGGCTCCTGCTACCATCAAAAGAAGTGCGCTTTATTCAAGCTGCTGCCGAATGTGAGAAAGACAGCAACGGCAATGTCACTCGAATCATTGGCATAAATCGCGACATCACCATTCAACAACGAATAGAAAACCATCTACGCGAAGCCAAACATAAAGCCGATGAAGCCAGCGCAGCAAAGTCCAGTTTCCTCGCCAATATGAGCCATGAAATACGCACCCCCATGAACGCGGTGCTCGGTATGCTGCAGTTAGTTCAAAAAACTCAACTCAACCCTCGACAACAGGACTACATTGTCAAAGCGGAATCTTCGGCTAAATCGCTGCTTGGCTTACTGAACGATATTCTCGACTTTTCTAAAATGGAATCGGGCAAGCTGTCGTTTGATCCCCATCCATTTGAATTCGAAGAACTCATGTCTGATCTGAGTGTTTTACTGGCGGCAAATCACGGCGATAAAGACGTTGAGGTGTTATTCCAATTAGAACCCAATGTGCCCCGCCAATTAATTGCCGACCGCCTGCGTCTGCAACAAATTCTTACCAATCTCGCCAGTAATGCGCTGAAATTTACCACCCAGGGACATGTGATTGTATCGGTCTCCTGCCTTGAACAAACACCCGCTCAAGCGCGCTTACGCTTTGCAGTCACCGATACCGGCATAGGTATTAGCCAAGAACAACAGACGCGCATTTTTAATGGTTTTGAACAGGCAGAGTCTTCCACTACACGACGCTTTGGTGGTACGGGGCTCGGCCTGGTGATCAGTAAACGATTAGTCAATTTGATGGGTAGCGAATTACAGCTCAGCAGCGAGTTAGGGGTTGGCAGCCGCTTTTGGTTTGATATCGATCTGGCAATTGCCGACCCGACACCCTATGCGCAATTAACACAAAAATCCTTAGCGAACATTAGGGTGTTAGTGGTCGATGACAACCCACTGGTCGCCGATATATTGAGCCAAACATTATCCGCCCTCGGCTTTAACACCAGCCACACCAACAGCGGTTTGGCCGCCATAGATGCTGTTAAAAATGCACAAGCAACAGGCGCGCCGTTTGATGCGGTGTTAATGGATTGGCGCATGCCCGATGTCGATGGCTTAAGTGCAGCACAAACTATTAACGCCGACCATCAGCAGGACAAACCACCGGTGATTATTATGGTCACTGCCTACGAGCGTGAAGTATTAGCTAATCAAAATGATCCCTCAGCGCCATACAGTGAGCTGCTCACCAAACCAGTGACACCGCACCAGCTGGCAAAATCTATTTGGCAAAATGTCACCGGGAAAATACTCGCCTTACCCGCTGCTGAAATTCCCGAAATATACGCGACTCCCCTGCAAGGGCTGCGACTCTTGGTGGTGGAAGACAACGCGCTAAATCGCCAAATTGCACGAGAGCTATTAGAAGCAGCAGGAGCAAACGTAGAGTTAGCCGACGGTGGCGTGGAGGGGGTTGCTAAAGTACTTGCCTGCGAGCCGGTTTACGATTTGGTCATTATGGATATTCAAATGCCCGATATAGATGGCTTTGAAGCAACGCGCCGGATTCGCGCTCATGAAGGCTTTGCCGACTTACCTATTTTGGCAATGACCGCTAATGCCTCCTCTGCCGATAAAGAAGACTGCCTTGCCGCAGGCATGAACGGCCACTTGGGTAAGCCGATTGATATGGATGAGTTAGTCAGCCAAATACTGCAGCTCTTACAACGCGAGATTGCGAAACCCCATGCACCCTCCACCGATAACGACTCGCAAACACCCATCGACCATGCACAAATCATTCTCAAACGGTTTGGCAATAAACGGGATTTGTTTGCCCGTATGCTCACTAATTTCCGCCCGGAAATAAAGCGCCTGCTCGACAGCCTGACCCAGCATTGTGACAACCAAGACTTAACAAGTGCCACCGCAGCGTTGCATTCGCTGAAAGGAGTTGCATCGACCATGGGGGCAAAATTACTGGCGCAAACTGCGGCAGCATTGGAAGGTCAATGCAAACAAGCTCAGGAGCAACCATTAGCTGAAATAGTCACTCAGGCGACACGCGAAAAATTGCTGGAAATATTTGAATTGAGTGAACCCTTGTTGCAACGCATCGCACAAGACAGCGCCACAATTGCACCAACCCAAATAACACCAGCGACATTATCCGGCACACAAATAAAACAGCAGCTACTCGATATATTACCGCTGTTAGAAGCCGATAACATGAGCGCTATAGATCGTATCGAAACACTCTGCGAACAAGCACCGAAACAAGAGCAATTAATGCAGATATTAGAACTCATCAATGCACTGGACTATGCACAGGCCATCAGCCTGATCCAACAATTTTTACAAGAGAACAGCGAGTGAACACCACCGACAAACCTCGCTCATTACCCAAACTGCTGATTGTGGATGATCAGCCGATTAATATTCGCGTCGCCCATGAATTATTTCGCCACGACTGCGAGGTATACATGGCCACCAATGGTGAACAGGCCTTGGCAAAAGCCCGCGCACTATTACCCGATTTAATTTTGCTCGATGTAGTTATGCCCGGCATGAGCGGCCATGAAGTCTGCCAACAAATTAAGGCCGATCCTTTGCTGGCCGATATAGCGATTATTTTTGTGACTGCGCACTATGACGAGGAGGATGAAGTTCGCGGATTTGAGTTGGGCGCAGTCGATTTTATTCACAAACCTATCAACCCCACTATTACCCGAGTGCGGGTGCGCAACCAATTGTTACTCAAACAACAGCAAGATCAGTTGCGCTCCATCGCGTTAATGGATGGCCTGACTGGCATTGCGAATCGCCGTAAATTTGAAACGGCATTAAACCGCAACTGGTTGCAGTGCGCCCGCGATCGCGCACCTCTATCCCTGTTTATGATTGACGTGGATTATTTTAAAAAATACAACGACCACTATGGCCATCAGGAAGGCGATAATTGTTTGAAGCAAATTGCCCAAACCATTGATACAACACTGGTACGCCCCAGCGATTTAGGTGCGCGTTTTGGCGGGGAGGAATTCGCCTGTCTACTGCCCGGCACCGATCGTCAGGGCGCCCTCTATGTGGCTGCAAAAATCGAACAGGCCATTCGCGCATTAGCCATACCACACCAAGCATCTGATATCGCCAATCAGGTGACGGTGAGCATAGGCTGCAGCACCATCACCCCCACTCCCAAAAGCGATGTCCAACAACTCATAGCTCAGGCGGATGAACAACTTTATAACGCCAAAAATAATGGCCGCAATCAAATTAGTGCGGATTAAATTCAAGCCTTGTCGAACCGCGCATTAAACGCCAGCAGCGCATCCGGTTTATCGGTAAATACCGCATCGACGCCGAGTGTCATCATCGCGCGCCAATCATCTTCGTGATTGACTGTATAGACCCAATTTTTTAAGCCGCGCTGTTGTGCATCCTGAATTAACTCGGGAGTGATGAAACTTAAATGGGTATTAAATGAATAAGCCTTTAGTGGTTCACAACAGGCCGCCGATATCAATGAAGCGTTTTTCTGAATGAGAACGCCGCGTTTTATCTGCGGCAATAGCTGTATCGATTGAAATAATTGCTGGTGATCAAAGCTGGAAATAATGTATTGCTCGTAATTACCCTGCTGCGAACTGACATACTCATCTAACACACGCTGCAATGTCGGCACTGAATTGGCGCCTTTGATTTCGATATTCAACATCGCCTTATCGCCCACTAATTCCAACACTTGCTGCAGGGTCGGGATGGGTTCACCGTTTGCCAAGCGCTGTTCGCGTAAATAGGCCAGCGACTGTTCGGTAATAATTCCCGCACCGGATACCACACGCCCCAAGCGACGGTCATGTGTGACCAGCAACTCGCCTTCGATTTGGAATATATCGATCTCAACCGCATAGACGCCCAATTCCAGCGCGCGGGCAATGGCGGCCAGACTGTTCTCTGGCAGGGAGGATTGAATAAATTGCGGGCCGCCGCGATGGGCAATACATAACAATGGTTTCATAAAGCACTCGTTCAGACTTTCTATCGTTATAATGTGACACTATCATCAACGTGAAATTATGCATCAGCGCAAACTTGTTTATTAACGCAAGCTATGCGCTGTCGCAGTATGGCAGTCACCCCTTGAATCATCAACGCAGGTACCCGTGTGGATAGTTTTCCCCGTCTCGAAGAAATCATTTCTCATTCCGTTTTTTCAAAGTTAGTAATTGTTTTCAGCTGTATCGTCGTCTTTTATTTCGCCGCCAAGCTGCTCAACAAAATCATTCGCGATGTGAGTGTACGCCGCGCACTGGGCGATTTGCGCGTGCTCTACATTACCCGCCTGATGAATATCGGCATGGTATTTTGCTGCATTGTGGTGATGTGCCTGATTTTGGGCCTAGGCTACAGCGAGATCTCAGTATTCCTGTCATCCATTTTTGCGGTAGTGGGCATCGCCCTGTTTGCCCAGTGGTCGATTTTGAGTAACGTCACCGCCAGCATGATTATCTTTTTCGGCTTTCCCTATCAGGTTAACGACCGCATCAAAATCCTCGACAAGGATGACGATATGCGCGGCACTATTGTGGAAATCACTATGTTTCATGTGATTTTAAGGCGTGACGACGGCAACCTCATTACCTACCCCAACACCTTGATTCTGCAAAAGGCGGTACTGAAAATTGATCACCCGCTGGTTGAGCCTATTGCTGAAAATGCACAAACACCTGAGCAATTGGCAATCAATCAGATGTGCATGAGCGACACTCCAACAAAAAGCTACCAACAGCAATAATCCTCCCTTTTCCTCATAACAGCCAAATGATTGAATCATTATTTGGTTGTTATGCATCAAGCCATTGCGGATAGATGTCCTAAAAAACAAATACTCATGATAGTTTTAATGCATTATTTGTTAGCGCAATCAAATACCATTTACGGCGCCACCCACAAAGACTATATTCGCGCCGAAAGCTTTATATTCAAAGATAATAACGAAACAGAAAAATAAGGTTGCGCTTTCACAAGCACCCTAATTAGCACCCAAGATCCACTAGAGCTCAAAATAACAAAAACGGAGAAATTTAATAATTATGCAATTCCTGACCAAAACCTGTGCACTTCCCCTGCTTGCCCTCAGTTTGGCCGCCTGTGGCGGCGGTGGAGGTGGCGGCAGCAAACCTGCAGCATCCCCCACCCCCAGCTCCACCGCAGCCAGCTCAGTAGCGCCTAGCTCTACTCCGGCTAGCTCTGTAGCCCCTAGCTCAAGCAGCATTGCAAGCAGCAGCTCATCCAGCGCTATGGAAGGTAGTGAAACTACCCAAACTGCAACCAGCTTCAACGGCTACTCCATCGCAAAAATTGACAATTGCGGCGTGGGCATCAGCGCTGCGGCAAAAACCTTTGCGGTGTTTGCAGACTACGATGGCGGCGAGCAAAACCAAAGCCTGTCTAGCTTGAGCTTCAGTGGTTGGAACCATGCCACTAATGGCAGTAGCACCGAGTGGACCATGCTAAAAAACTCTGGCACCACTTACAATTTCAACACTAATGCCAAAGTAAATGACTCTTGTAACGGTGTAGATAGCATCAACGTGGTGTTGCTGAAAAAAATCGCCGACTGGGATCATCAGCACTCGAACGGTTTTGAGCGCAATATTCTTGCCCACGGTTACAAGTTCGGTGACATTGAAAACCTGGTGTTTGATATAAAAATCAACAGCGCAAAAACCAGTATCCCTAGTCTGGAGACATTAAAAACTACTTATGCAAGCTATGTAAACGCTGCAACTGTTGATGCTTTGGAAGACGGCAAAGTCAACATCGGCATTACGCTGGCCGATGGCACCAACCTTAACGGAGCGATTATTTTCCAATTAGACCAAACAGCCCTCAGTGACCAATGGGTACGTGTAACCATTCCGATGAGCAAACTGTCTTACTATCAGGAAGTGAATTACGTCCGCACCAATAAAACTCAGGCAGATTTAAGTAGCGTGGTAATCCGACGCATGCTAGTTGTCGCTGAGACAAAATCTGGCGCAGTGTTACGCGGTAACATCACCCCTTGGAGCAGCAGCGTTCCGGAAACCTTTAAAGAAATGGATTTAAGCTTTAAGAAAATTGAACTTCAGTTGAAGTAACTGTCTCGTAAAAAAAAGGGCGATGATTTTCATCGCCCTCAGACCGCTGACAAACCCCTAGCCAAACGCTGGGGGTTTTTATTTAATGGCAGCACATTATTTTGCGATGACTGCCATGCTCAAAGAACCCGCTCCGCGCCAACACAC
>NZ_JBXUOS010000015.1:0-126401 GCF_057196725.1 Cellvibrio sp. ATLC23
TGTATGTGCACCGGGTTTTTTCAATAAAACGTATCAATTTTTAAAAATACACCGCTACACCAACCGAGTTAAAATCAACTTTTTCTTCATTCATAAAATAACGTTGCGCGCCAACACGAAGTATAAGGTTGTGTTCAAAGCGATAATTCAGGCCAACACCAAAGGTTTTATCATCTCCATCAGCATTCTTTTCATTGGCATCAGCTTCCCACGCCTGCCAACCACCGTTAGCTGCGAAATAAAATTGATTACCTAAAGGAATGTTAAGCGTTAAGCGTGCATAGGTCGATGACAAATCAGCCGCTTCACCCGCATGGCTCAATTCACCAAATTTAACATGACCCAACTCTACGCCCAGAGTACGCCATAGAGTAACACCGGTAAAAGCTTGCCAGCCCTTATCTTTTGTATCATCAAGACGCGCAAGGGTATTACCGTAACTACCACCAATATAAAAATCTGAGATAGACACTTCTTCAAAAGGCGTTGGCTCATAATCATAGTTAACATCAGCAGCCATTACACCGACAGGAAATGCCATCGCCGAAAAAAGCAAACATGGTTTGATGATTTTTTTCATAAAATAACCTTTTATAAACCTTTTTTTGTGTCGGATGGCCTGCTGGCCACCCGGACAATCGACCTAACAATAAATAGCTTTGAGTTTTGTTTTAATTGTTAAACACTACCTCAACACGGCGATTACGTTGGCGTCCCGCTTCGGTCTCATTAGTTGTAACCGGATAAGCACTCCCTAACCCTTGGGTAGTGATACGTGCCGCATCAATCCCTTTACTGACCAGCATATTTTTTACGGACTGCGCGCGGTTAGCCGATAAAGACTGATTAAAAGCATCATTACCCGTGCTGTCGGTGTGACCTTCAATTGAAATAGTTAATTCTGGATATGCTTGTAGAGCTTCAACAACAGGGTCCAAGTTACGCGCCACACCTGCATGCAGAGTAGCCTTGCCGCTGTCAAAGAAAACGCCGCCAAGAGTCGCCACTAAACCGCGTGAAGTACGTTGAGTTTCCAAACCCGCCATGCGCGCTTCCAGATTTTGCAACTTTGTTTCCGCTTCCGCGTTTTTTGCACTGCTGGCTGCAAGTAGAGCTTCTTTGTTGGACAGTTCGGCTTGGGTTTTTTTCAATGCCTCGTCGCGTTCAAGCGTGGCTAATTTGGCGGCGCGAGCTTCACCTCTCAGTTGGGTCAGTTCCATCACCTTTGCTGCTAATAAGGCTTTTTCGCGTTCTTTAACCAGTGCGTCTTGCTCCTGTTCTACCTGTTTGGTTTCCAGTGCGATCAAAGCGAGTTTAATTTTTTTATCGGCCACAAAAAGCAAGTGATTTTGCACACCAACTGGCGCTTTGGTTTCTATTGCCTTGTTGGCGTTGCTCACGGCTTTTTGTGCATCATAAATAGCAACCGGCACTAATTGTTGCGCCACTGTATTGGTGTTTAATTGATTAAAATCATCATTAACTTCATCCATAGCAGTTTTTTGTTTGGTGACATTGGCACAAGCTGTCAGCAAAAGAACGCTTGCCAATGAAGAAATAAAAAGCATTTTTTTAGGGTAGTTCATGTGTGTCTTCATAAAAACTCCGATTTAAATTTTAAGAGTAGTGCTATTTATATCCAGGTTATTCCCTGCTTATCTCTTTCTTTAAAACAGTCACTGTGTCTTGCAAATCATTTTTTGATGTGATGGTTTTGTCTTTTTTTGTTTTAGCTTCTGCTAATTGCACACTTAAGAGTGATTCTTGTGCGAGCCGGTCAGCTGCCGCGTAATCATTATTGCGATAAGCCTCGTGTGCACTCTCCAACCGCTCTTGTGCGATGCGAATTTCAAGCGGCGCTACACGAACGATGTCCGATTGTTGGGCATTTAACAGTGCCTCTTTTGCGGTGGTAAGTGCTGTTGTAGGCACCACAATTTTGGATGAGGTGCAGCCAGCAGCCAAAAATAAGCTGGCGCCAATAATGAGTGACTTGCCACTCAATGACTTGATCCTGTCGGAAAAAACCTTTTTCATAAACAATCTCCAGAAGTGATAAAACATTGTGTAATCGGACTTGCTTGGGTTTGCCGTGCGCTGCTAGATATAGCGGTTACGCACCATTTTTAATTCTTCCAAAAGCGCATCAAACGTCAGTTTGTTAAAGGATGCATTGCGCATGGGTTTATCCAGTAACGCAGTAATGGTTTCAATTTCGAATTCATCAGCGCGCATATAGAGCTGCCCCATTTTTTCGGAAACGCGACAATAGTTGCTGTCAATGTCCTCTATGCGTCGAATCAGTTCGTCGAGAGCCTCTTTGCCTACTTTCATCAACGCATTATTGTTTTGAGTTGCTAGGTTCATATTTGCCTCTCTTCAGCAGTCACTATTCAGATCAAAATTAACTCCTTGTCTTACTGGTTCGCAGTTAGTTGAGGAGTCGTTGGATTGCATCCTACGTTTTCAATTAATATAATCAAAATGCAATTTTTATAATTTCAATTAACAAAAATGTTAATGTGTGTAGATGGTGAGGCTCAGAGGAGAGGCTGGTGAAAAAACGACCGGAAGATGCGGGTGGTAGAACAAGGCTAAGTTGGAGTGATTTCCACACTATTTGGGTAGTGAGTCAACACGGGCAGTTAGCCAAGGCCTCTGTTGCCTTGGCGGTGACCCATGCGACTTTATTGCGGAAGTTGGCGGCAATTGAGACGCGCTTGGGCACTCGTTTGTTTGATCGTGAGCGTGGCCAATACACCCTGACGCAGGCGGGTGAAGAGATAGTCACAGCTGCTGAAGAATTTGCGCCTGTTGCACGTGAGGCGGAGTTGCGGGTGCTGGGGCAAGACATGCACCCGTCCGGGCATGTGCGGGTGACCACGGTGGGTTTATTGATTGATTATTTGCTACCGCCTTTATTGGCGCAATTTGCCAGCGCTTTTCCCGATGTACAAATCGAGCTGGCCGCTTCCCGTGATCTATTGAGTCTGGCGCGGCGCGATGCGGATGTTGCCATTCGTATAACCGACACAGTGCCCGACTGGTTGGTTGGCCGGCAGCTGGCCAAGCTCTCCTTTAAAATCTATGGCCTTAAACGGGTGGGGTTTACCCCTGCACCCAGCCCAATAGCAGAACTGATTGAACAGCGTCGTTGGATTAGTTTTGAACGTGATTCCCAGCATTTAAAATTTGACCGCTGGCTGCACCGGAATGTGCCTGATACAAATGTGTGTTTGCGGGTAGATAATTTTGGGCACGCACTTTCAATGGTAAAAGCCGGTTTGGGCATTGCGCTCCTACCGGCTTTTCTTGAACGAACTTGCCCGGAAATTCAACCATTAAGTGATTGCATAGATGAACTGCGTACACCGCTGTGGGTGTTGACGCATCAAGAATTGCGCAATGCTATGCGGATTAAAGTTATCACCAGCGCGCTTGGCCCGGCATTGAAACAAATCTTGTTAGATGATGCTGCTTGATTGTTTGTCCACAACTTAGTTGTTATGACTTGACGGCATCTTTGCGCGCCGGTGGCATTTTCGCAATTTCACCTTCAATCCAGTTTTTAACTTCTTCGGTTAATTCTTTGCGGTCTTTACCTTCGGTGTTAAAAGGTTCGCTAATCACTACGCGAATGGTGCCGGGGTATTTGAGAAATTGTCTGTGCGGCCAACATTCGCCGGCATTGTGGGCGACGGCGATAACCGGAACACCGGCGCTGATGGCGATGTCGGCACCGCTGCGGGCATAATTGCCAACTTGGCCAACCGGTGTGCGGGTGCCCTCGGGAAAGATCATCAAATTATTGCCCTGCTGCAAACGGCGCAGGCCAATTTTTTTAATTTCTTTTAACGCTTGCATAGGGCTGCTGCGATCTATTGCGATTGGGCGCAAACTTGCCAAACCCCAACCGAAAAATGGGATGCGAAATAATTCTTTTTTAAGGATGGTGCTGACCGGGCCAAAATAATATTGCAGGAACATGGTTTCCCAAGTGCTTTGGTGTTTGGCCATAATCACACAGGGAAATTTGTCTGCGTGTTTGTTGCCCGTAATTTCAAAACGTATACCGCAACATAACCAAAGCCAGAACATCACAAAACGGTTCCAGCAAGTCACTACACGCCAGCGCCAGCTGTAGGGAAAAATAGGCCAGATAATCACGGCAACCAAACCGGCGATGGCGCTGGTAATGTTGTAACCAATACTGAAAACAAGACTGCGAAGTTTGAGCACGTTAATTCCTGTTAGCTGGAGTTATCAGTGAGTGGTGGCGAGAATAAAATCGGCGGCGGCAGCAAGGTTATCAAATACCTGTACTTGATCGGCATCGATAATGGGTGGGGTGGTTTGAAAACTGGGAACTGTTAATTGCGCCAGGGTGCGCACGCCATTGCCAGTTTTTACCAGCAAAGGTTTACAGCCTTTTTGTACGGCAGCTTGCAAATCACGCAGGCTATCGCCAATAAAATAACAGCTTTCTACTGAGGTATTAAACTCGGCTTCAATAGCATCCAGCAACCCGGGTTTGGGTTTGCGGCATTTGCAATTGTCGTCGGGGTGATGTGGGCAGTAAAAAATACCGCCGAGCTCACCGCCGCTTTCTTCCACACGCCGGGTAATTTTTTCGTGCATGGCTTCCAGGTCTTCCAACTCAAATTTGCCTTTGGCTAGCCCCGCTTGGTTAGTGGCGATCACCACCGTAAAGCCCGCTTTGTTCAAGCGCACAATCGCATCGATGCTACCGGCAATCGGAATGCATTCGTCGGCGCTTTTTACATAGTCATCGCGGTCGTGATTAATCACACCATCGCGGTCAAGAATAATTAGTTTCATTTTGCTCTCAAGGGAGATTTACCCCCTCCCAGCCTCCCCCTTACCAGGGGGGAGGAGCCGATCCCTCTCCGTTTTCATGGAGAAGTGCCTCAAGCTCCCTCCCTTTTATTAAGGGGAGGGTTGGGGCGCCCGGCTAGGGGTGGGGGTTGGATTTAATTTTTCGCTGGCACCAGATAAGAAATATCTGCTACTTCCAAAAACAACCCGCGCAGTTGTTGCAATAACGCCAAGCGATTTTGTTGCAGCGCTGGGTCTTCACACATCACCATCACACCGTCAAAAAACGAATCGACCGGATGTTGCAAATCGGCGAGTGCAGCAAGTGCTTTGGTGTATTCGCGTGCGGCAAACAGCGGTGCGACTACAGCTGCTTTTGCACTCACTGCAGCTGCCAAGGCTTTTTCTGCATCTTCTTGCAACAATGCAGTATTGACCTCGGCGCTCGGCGCGGCATTTTGTTTGGCGAGAATATTGGATACACGTTTGTTCGCCGCAGCTAATGCCTGTGCTTGCGGCAACTTGCTGAATTCGTTTACCGCAAGTACACGCTGATTGATATCCAAAGGTTGTGACAATTGTTTTGCCGTTACCGATTGGAAAACTTCAGCGGGGATATTTGCATCTTCAAAAAATGCGCGGAAACGTTCAAGCATATAAGCCAAAACCTGCTCGACTAATTCATCACCAACGGTGAGATTGGTGTGTTGGCTTTTTGCAAAAGTTAATAAGTCGCGCAAATCGAGGGCAAGATTTTTTTCCACCAACAAACGCAGAACCGCGATGCTGGCGCGGCGCAGTGCAAACGGATCTTTTGAGCCAGTTGGCTGTTGGCCGATGCCAAAAATACCGGTGATGGTATCGAGGCGGTCAGCGAGCGCGATAATAGTGCCGGTCATGGTCTGCGGTAATTGGTCACCGGCAAAACGCGGCATATATTGCTCGTTCATCGCCGCCGCCACTTCGGCGTTTTCGCCATCGTTAATTGCATAGTAATAACCAGCGATACCTTGCATATCGTCAAACTCGCCCACCATGTTGGTGACCAGATCCGATTTGCACAACTCAGCGGCGCGCACAGCGTTGTCAGAAAGCGTCTGCCTGCTTAATAACATATCTTTTACGACTTCTTCTTTTGAAGAAAGTTGATCAGCGATTAATTTTGCTAAACCGGCAACACGTTCGGTTTTATCAAAGATGGTGCCGAGTTGCGCTTGGAACACGATAGTTTTTAAACGCTCGCGCAATGATGCAAGCGTGGTTTTTTTATCGGTTTCAAAAAAGAACGCGGCGTCCGACAAACGTGGGCGAATTACCCGCTCGTTGCCGTCGATAATTTGCGCTGCATCTTTGCTTTGAATATTGGCCACGGTGATAAAGTTGTTTTTCAACTTGCCGTTGGCATCCACCACATGGAAATATTTTTGGTGTTCTTTCATCGACGCGATCAGCGCCTCAGAAGGAACAGCGAGGAAACGCTCTTCAAATTTTCCGGTCAGCGCCACCGGCCATTCAACCAGCGCGGTAACTTCGTCGAGTAAGTCGGCATCAATCACTGCCACACCGCCCACTTTTTTCGCTTCGGCTTCTACCTGCGTTTTAATAGTTGCGCTGCGCTCTGCGAAATCGGCCACCACATAACCGGTGTCTTTTAGTACGCTGGCGTAGTCGCTCGCGTTGTCGAGGTCAATCGCGTTGTTGTAGTGAAAACGATGACCACGAGTGGTGCGGCCAGCGCTTAAACCTAAAATATTTGCATCTATTACATCGCTGCCAAACAGCATCACTAACCAATGCACTGGGCGCACAAATTCTTCGCGTTTTGCGCCCCACTTCATGCGCTTGGCAATCGGCAACTTAGCGAGTGCGTCAGTCACTATTGCTTCCAACAAAGCGACCGTTTTTTTGCCTTCGCTGGTAATACGCGCGACTAGCTTGTCGGCTTTGCCATCGTTTTCAGCTTTTAGTTCACTCGCGGCGATGCCATTTTTTTCGGCGAATGCGAGTGCCGCTTTAGTCGGCTGGCCATCTTTATCAAACGCTATGGACGCTGGCGGACCCCACACAACTAATTCTTTTGATGGTGTTTCGCTGGCGAGATTTTCTACCAGTACTGCTAAACGGCGCGGTGCAGCAAAAGGTTTGATTGCGGTAAAGGATAATTCCGCCGCTTTCAGATTATTTTCGATGGTCTCGGCAAAAGAGGCCATCAAGTTTTTTAACGCTTTGGGTGGTAACTCTTCCGTACCCAACTCAACTAAAAAATCAGCAGACATTATTTTTCCTCCGCAACAGCAGCAACAGAGCCTTCAGCGGCACTTGAAATCAAAAGTTCGTTTCGCAGGGCTTCAGGTGCAAGCGGGAAGCCGAGGTTTTTGCGGCTATCGTAATAGGCCTGGGCAACAGCGCGGGACAGAGTGCGTACACGCAAAATAAAACGCTGGCGCTCGGTAACGGAAATTGCGTGGCGCGCATCGAGCAAGTTAAACGCGTGCGAGGCTTTCATCACCATTTCGTATGCAGGCAGCGGCAGGTTTTTTTCCATTAAGCGCTGGCTCTCACTTTCGTAGAAATCGAAACTGGTAAACAGGAAGTTGGTGTCGGCTTCTTCAAAGTTGTAGGTGGATTGCTCCACTTCGTTTTGGTGGAACACATCGCCGTAGGTGACCTTGTCGCCGTTGGGATTAATCGTCCAGACCAAGTCGAATATCGAATCCACACCCTGCAGGTACATAGCGATACGCTCGATACCGTAGGTGATCTCACCGGTAACCGGGAAACATTCCAAACCGCCGACTTGTTGGAAATAAGTAAATTGCGTTACTTCCATACCGTTGAGCCACACTTCCCAACCCAGACCCCAAGCGCCCAAGGTTGGCGATTCCCAGTTGTCTTCAACGAAACGGACGTCGTGCACCAGGGTGTCTATACCCATCTCGCGTAGCGAACCCAAATAGAGTTCTTGAATATTGGAGGGCGATGGTTTGAGCGCTACCTGAAATTGATAGTAGTGTTGCAAGCGGTTGGGGTTTTCACCGTAGCGGCCGTCTTTGGGGCGACGGCAGGGCTGCACATACGCAGCATTCCAGGTTTCCGGGCCAATGGCGCGCAGGAAAGTGGCCGGGTGAAAAGTACCGGCGCCGACTTCGAGGTCGAGTGGTTGCAGAATCACGCAGCCTTGGCGCGCCCAATAATCTTGCAGGGCGAGAATCAAACCCTGAAAAGTGCTTACGTCATAACGTTTTTCAGACATGGTAGACCTAATCGGTTAAAGGTGGTCAGTAGGAATTGACGATAGAAAAATGCGGGGGATTATAACGGGAGAAAGCGGGTGAGTGGCAGGTATTCGCGGGAACAATCTACCAAAACACACCGCATTGCACGGTGTGTTGGCTATTTCAACACTTTAGAAGACTGAGCGGCGCTGGCGTATGAATAATCCCATCAAGGCAAGTATGAACAACAACCCAGAGGCAGGCTCAGAAACTGATGATTTGACTAACAGAGTTCCCAGTGTGGGATAAGAGTCATAGTCGAACCAAGAGATATACTCACCGGCAAGAACAACGGTTCCAGTTTGGGTGCCTTCACCGGTATCTGACGATTCCCCAAAATAGAGCTCGGCAACTTGGCCGTCATCGCGTCTGAAACGACTTTGGCTCCAGACTACGGGGCGATCCTGTATTGCACCGGTGCTATCAAAATACCAATAGTTATCGGTAGCGCTATAGCCCCAAATAGTGAATATATCCGTAAGAAAATTACCGTCATAGTTACTGGTTCCACCCCAACCTGAACCATATTCATTTGTGTTCCAGCCTGGCAGGCTAGTGAATAAATCACTCGCCAAATGCTTCACTTCGCTTTCAGTGGCTAGGCGCCATCCTGCATAGGTGGTAGAGAGTTCGCTTTCTACTTCGAGCAAGCTTTTGCCATTGGTGATACCAAAATCCATCCACACCAATCCAGTAGATGTTTCCAGCACCGCCTTGTTATCGCCTGCACTAAACGCATCTGCTTGGACGATGGGCAAGGCTTGTGTGGTGCTCGCTAAAAATAAAGTAAACAGTGCAATGCTTGTGGATATTTTTTTAAGCATTCTAAAACTCCGTTTTAAAAATTAATTGTTATTGCAGTTAGTTGAGGGGCTGCTTTTCGGCAGGGTTTGCAATATATCAGAACAAACGAATAGATTAACGGGGGCGTCAAAAAAGATATAAGCGTCATTTGCTCCCACTTATCGAGGAAGCCTTATGGATACCCCACAAAATTCAGCCCCGTCACCATCGCTCTGCACTAGGTGATCGCGCTCAGTAAGCTTGTAGGGCGAGAATCAAACCCTGAAAAGTGCTTACGTCATAACGTTTTTCAGACATGGTAGACCTAATCGGTTAAATGTGGTCAGTAGGAATTGATGATAGAAGAATGCGGGGATTATAGCGGGAGATGGCGCAGAATTGGCAGTTGTAGCGACTTAATCTTGTGAAGATCAAAACAGAAGAGGAGCGCATCGCCATTAGACGATGCGCTATTTAATCAGCGGCGTAGACCGGCTGCGCGCACAACCAGCGTCAACATCCCCAGTATTAGCAGCATAAGGCTAGTCGGTTCAGTAACAGGCACGCCTGTATCCTTTACCAGCATTGCGCCCGCGCCGTAAGAGATGTCATATCCGGTCTTCGTGAAGTAAATAGCTTCATTTCGATGGATGTCATCGTAAGGTATTGCAAGTCGAATCAATCCAGTCACACTACCTCCATCACCAAATGGAGCAAATATTAATTTATTGAGCCAAGAGTCCAGCACGTTACCAAATGTATCTGTGATCTGAGAAACTCCAGCATAGGTACTGACGCCAAAAACGTCTGTGATGCTGTTGAAATAATCGTCATGCTCAGTGGTACCTAACGCCCCAAAATCTTGGCTAATCCGATTCCACTCAGGCAGTTCTTCAAACAAACTTGTCCATAAGTGATCTATTTCTGCAATTGTGGCAAAACGCCAACCGCTATACGTCGTGTGTAACGAAGCACCAATTTCACTATAGGTTTGGTGTTGATTCACCCCAAAATCCATCCACACCAATCCGGTAGATGTTTCCAGCACCGCCTTGTTATCGCCTGCACTAAACGCATCTGCTTGGACGATGGGCAAAGCTTGTGTGGCTGGTGCACTGAACAGGCAAATCAGTGCAATGCTTGTAGCTATTTTTTTAAGCATTCTAAAACTCCGTTTTTTCCATGAAAATAATCTAGTGTTAGTGGTTTATAAACTGCGCCAAGGCAGGGTTGGCAATATAACAGAGCAATCGAGTAGAGTAGCGACCGCGACAAAAAAGATATAAGCGACAATTCGCCTAGACCCTCGAGGAAACCCTATGGATACCCCACAAAAATTCAGCCCCCTTACCATCGCCCTGCACTGGGTGATAGCGCTCAGCATTATCGCCATGTTGGGTGTAGGTTTTTATATGTCAATTAACGAGTACTACCCGCTGTACGACTGGCATAAATCCTTTGGTGTGCTGATTTTTTTTGTGGTGCTGGTGCGAGTTTGGTGGCGGGTTAAAAACGGTTGGCCGGTGCCAGTGCGTGGTTATCCAGCGTTGGAGCATCGGTTGGCGCAGGTTACTCATTGGGTATTGATTGTCGGCACAGTGTTGATGCCAATCTCGGGCATGATGTATTCCGGTCTGGGGGGCTGGGGCATCAAGGTATTTGGCTGGGTGATGGTGGCGGGAAACAAGAATCCGGCAACCGGTCAGACCGAACCTATCCATGCCGGCTTGGCAGAGCTGGGTGAGTTTACCCATGAGTGGTTGGGATATGTGTTGGTAGTCGCAATTACCCTTCACCTTGCTGGTGCACTTAAGCATCACTGGCTCGATAAAGACCGCACCCTTTTGCGCATGTTGGGGCGCTAACCGCCTGCGCCGAGCGCCGAATTAGTGCGTTGTTACGGCCGTTTTACGCGCCGAGTAAAGCCCACGTAAACACTGAGTAAATCCAGCGTAAAAGCCGGTTTGGGTGGGTTTTAATCCAGCCGGCACAGGCCTATGTTGTAATCACAGCGCGAGTGAAGTGGCCGATAATTCGGTCGCCACCCCCCTGGATCACAACTATTGTCATGGGGTTTGTTATGAAAAATTTAAGTGTGTTTGCGTTAGCGGCGAATGACCATTTGGTACAGCCAGAAGAGTTTAGCGATGTGCAGGCTAATACCCCCGCACTGGCGATTTTCACCGATTTCCGCAGCCACAAGCCGCATATGGTCGATAGCCATCTCGAGGCGACTGAAGCATTGGAGATGATGCTGGCGGAGGATGTCACTACCAAGCTGGTGGTCGATGACAAAAAAGAGTTCATCGGTGTGATCGGTACGGATGATCTGGCGGATCACAATATGCTGCTCAAACAAATGGCGCTGCACATCAAACGCGATGAGTTGTTGGTGCGCGATTTAATGCATGCCCGCGCCAGTATTCGCGCGATTGAATACGATCAGCTTAAATCGGCGACGGTAGCGGATTTGGTCTCCACCATGAAAAAGTCTCATCAGACCTATCTGTTGGTGGTCGATAAAGATGCCCATCATATTCGCGGTATTGTGTCGGCACGGGAGATCGCCCGCCGTTTACATACGCCAATTGAGATCGAAAAAGAGCTGACTTTTGTGGATATTTTTACTGCGGTAAAGGCGCATTAAATCAAGTGGATTCACCCCTTTGAAAAAGGGGGCTAGGGGGGATTCGCTCTTCAACCCTTAAATCCCCCCTAGCTCCTTGGCTCCGCGCCCGATTCCCAAGGGGGCTAGCCGCACCAAATCCTTATGTGAATTGCAACACACTCATTCAGTTAGTAACCGATTTCCGGTAAGCTGCGCGCACTTTTTGTTGTACTGGCGCAGGTTTCATGAAAGACCACTTGGCTCCCCTTATTTTTAAACTGCTGGCGCTCCTGCCATTGGGGGCGTTGCGGGCATTGGGCTACCTGATTGGTTCAATGATGTGGCTGCTCAATGGCCGCGCCGCCAAGGTCACGCGCGAAAATATCGCGCTCTGTTTTCCTGAACTTTCCGTTGCTGATCAAACCCGTCTCGCCCGTCAAAGCCTGCGTGAAACTGCCAAAACGGCGATGGAAGCCGGAGCTATTTGGCGCAACTCCTGGCCTTGGTTGCAGGGCAAAATTGTCGCGCTGGAAGGCGATGAAATCCTGCGCGCAAAATTGGCCGAGGGGAAAGGGGTGTTGGTGCTGGCGCCGCATCACGGCAATTGGGAAGTAGTTGCACCCTATCTGGCGAGCATCGCCAATCTCACCGCTATGTATCAACCGCTCGATAACCCCAAGATGGATGAGTTGGTGCTGGCCGGGCGCAGTAAACTGAACATCACTATGGCGCCCACCAATCGCAAAGGGGTGATGATGCTGTTCAAGGCGCTGCAGGGCGGCACGATTGTAGGCATACTGCCCGACCAGGTTCCGGGGCGCGATGCGGGCATTGAAATCGCACCTTTTATGGGGCAGCCAGCCTTAACCATGACGCTGGTGCATGGTTTGGCGCAGCGCACCGGGTGCGCGGTCTGTTCCTGTTATGCCGAGCGGGTCAGCGGCGGTTTTAAAATGGTAGTGTTAGAGGCCGATGTGGCTATTTACAGCGAAGATCAGGCAACTGCAGTTGCCGGTTTGAACGAGAGTGTTGCCGCCTGTGTGCGACGCGCGCCCGCCCAGTATCAGTGGGAGTACAAGCGCTTTCGGCGCCTGCCGCCGGAATATCCCAAACGCTATCAATTTAAATAATGGTTTGAATCAGGACGCCAGTTAAATCTGTGTGCAAGGATGTGTTAACAAACTTCAGCGGCTACAATTAGACCACTGTTTTTTTATAACCCTTTCTTCCAAATTTCCGGTTGTTGTGATGAATAAGAAATCTGTTTTAATGACCAGCCGCGCTCTGCGTACTTTGGTTTTGACAAGTATGGCGCTGGCATCACTAAGCGCCTGTACGCAACAAAAAGCCCTGCTGCAAACCCAGTCCGAATTGAGCGATGCCAATGCCTGTATCGCCAAGCATCAAGAGCAAGGTCAGCAGCTCAGCCAGCAACAAGCCGATATTCTGCAGCAGTTGCAACAAGTGCAGCAGCAGTTAGTCGCGCAGCAACAGGCGATTGAAGCTAAGCCACAAGTGATCGAGCGTGTTATTACCCAAGCGAAATGCCCACCCGCCCCCTCAGCCAAAAGCAAAAAAAATCAATTTAATGCGCAGCCGATGACCGACAAACAAATCGTCGGTCTGCGCGAGCAAGCCTTGATTGCCGGTTTAAATATGGTGATGCAGGCGCGGATTAGCACTGGTGTGGCCAATTCGGTTATCGACGCGCGCAATATCCAAATGTTTGAGCGCAATGGCGAAGAGTGGGTGCGTTTTACGATTTACAACCCAGACACCAACGAACCCCATGTACTGGAGCGCAAACGCCTGCGCTTCCAAACGGTGCAGACGTCCAATGCAACGCCCGATCGCCGTCCGGTAGTGGAAATTCGCTTTACGATTGGCAAACTTTCGCAGCGCGGTGAATTTGTATTAAAGGATCGCAGCACCTCCGAATTCCCCATTCTGATTGGCCGCAATTTGCTGCGTGATGTGATGTTGGTGGACGTCAGCGAGAATTATCTTGCGCCTCTGCAGCGGGTTGAAGAAGCTGCCACCAGTTCCAGCGCCGCCTCCAGCAAAAAATAATATTGTTCAACATTAACGCCAGCCTTGAATGCTGGCGTTATATGTCCTGCCCTCAAGGAACACCTTCATGAAAAAAACTTCACGCGCTCCCTTTTACGTCGTCATCGGCTTACTGGTGGTGGTCGGGTTGACTACTGCCTGGATGCGCCATCACCAAATGGAAATTCCCTTTACCCCCGGTGTGCAAAAACCGGTGTGGCTGATCGAAGCGCGCATCGATTTTGATGCCACCGGTGAGCCTGTCACCGCGCGCTTGGGTCTGCCCGATGATCCACCCGGTTACCGCAGTTTTATCGAGCAGGCTGCAGCGCCCGGTTATGGCTATTCGGTGGTGAGTGAAAATGGAGTGCGTCGCGGCGAGTGGTCCAAGCGAGAAGCGCTGGGTGCCCAGACGATTTACTACAAAACCCAGTTTATTGAAGTGGATTCCACTGGCTCTGCGCCTGCACCTTTTGAGGTACCCAAACCCGCTCATGTCGATTGGGACGGCCCCTCACAGGAGACCGCCGCGCAGCAGGTGTTAGATACCGCTTATGCCAAATCCAGTACTCCGCAAAGTTTGGCGCGTGAGTTGATCAAACTGTTTAACTCGGAAACCCTGGATCAAAATTCGGCGCTGCTCCTCTCGGCACAAACCGAAAAGTCCATTTTGCTGGAAAAACTCATCAACCAAGCCGGTATACCCGCCCGTCCGGCGCTGGGTTTGTATTTGGAAGATGCCCGACGTCACCAAAGTCTGACCCGGTTGGTGCAGGTCTTTAATGGCGAACAATGGGTGTTGTTTAACCCCTATACCGGGGAGCAGGGCGTACCGGAAAACTTGTTGCTCTGGCATACCGGCGGCGAATCGATTCTGGATGTGGCGGGCGGCAACCGCTCCCGGGTGAGGTTTTCGATGATTCACCAAACTGTACCGGCACTGGATCTAATCAAAGCCCAATATAAAGAGAGTGTATTTAGTGTTTTGAGTATCCAGCATCTGCCGATTGAAGAGCAGAGCATGTTCAAGTTGTTGTTGCTCTTGCCAATCGGTGCGTTGGTGGTGGTGTTTATGCGCATCATTATTGGCCTCAAAACTTCGGGTACCTTTATGCCCATTTTGATCGCCATGGCGTTTTTGCAAACGTCATTGGTATTGGGGGTGGTGAGTTTTGTCTCAGTAGTCGCTATGGGCTTGGTGTTGCGCACCTATCTCTCGCGGCTCAACCTGCTGCTGATTTCGCGTATTGCAACTCTGGTCGTGCTGGTTATTTTTATCATCTCGGCGCTCAGCCTGGTCGGTTACCAAATGGGCTTTAACACCGGTATGACCATCACCTTCTTCCCGATGATTATCATTGCCTGGACGATTGAGCGTATGTCTATCCTCTGGGAGGAAGAAGGCCCCAAAGAAGTCATGGTGCAGGGCGGCGGCAGCTTGCTGGTGGCGATACTCGCCTACACCCTGATGCAATTCTCGCTGGTTGGGCACCTGACTTTTAACTTCCCTGAGCTCAACCTGGTTGCGCTGGCGCTGATTATGTTGATGGGGCAATACACCGGCTACAAACTTTCCGAGTTACGTCGTTTCCGCGCCATGGTGGATAACGCTAATGTTGGCAAGTTGAACGACACCAGCAAGGGAGCCGATTAATGACTGCGCCCTCTACTGCTGTAGCAACTCCGGCCCCCACCGGTATTAAACGCTGGTGGAACTCATGGGTTAGTCCCTGGCGTTTGAAAAGTATGGGCATTCTTGGGATGAACTGCCGTAACCACGATTTTATCGCCGCTTACAATCCGCGCAGTTTGTTTCCCTTGGTGGATAACAAACTCAAAACCAAATTACTGGCAGAAGAGTATGAAGTCGCCACCCCAAAGCTATTCTTTGTGGTGCATGTGCAACATGAAATTGCGAATATCGAAAATAAGTTGATGGAGCTGGATGCCTTTGCGGTTAAACCCGCCAAGGGCTCTGGTGGCAAGGGAATTTTGGTGATTATCGGGCGCAAGGGCGATAAGTTCATCAAATCTTCGGGTGCAGAAATCACCATCGACGATATCAAACGCCATATGACCAACGCCCTCGCGGGGCTCTATTCGTTGGGCGGTAAACCTGATGTGGTAATCGTTGAAGACCTGATCCAGTTCGATGACTACTTCAAGGACTACTCCTACGAAGGTGTGCCAGATATCCGCATTATCATCTTCAAAGGCTATCCGGTGATGGCCATGCTGCGCCTCGCGACCCATAAGTCTGACGGCAAAGCCAACCTGCATCAGGGCGCTGTAGGTGTGGGTTTGGATATAGCCACCGGCCGCGCACTCAAAGCGGTGCAGCACTCCAAGCCAGTCACCCATCACCCGGATACCAAACGCGCGCTCAATGAGATTCAGATCGCCGATTGGCGCAACTGGCTGCTACTTGCGTCTAAATGCTACGAAATGACCGGATTGGGCTACATCGGCACCGATCTGGTATTGGACAAGGTGCGCGGCGCCCAGTTGTTAGAACTCAATGCCCGCCCAGGTTTGGCCATTCAAGTCGCCAATGGCCGCGGCCTGCTGCCGCGCCTGCGCCATGTGGAATCGCTCAAACCGCGCATGCACCGCACCGCCGAGCAGCGGGTAGATTATGCGATGAAAACTTTTACAGCAGATGGTTTGTAATCTGCTGCATTCTTAATTAGTAAAACTAAACGGAGTAAACAATATGTCTACATCAGCAGTTATTGGGCCTGGTTTGTTAATGGGTGCTTTTGCACTTTTCATTCTAGCTGGCGTTGTGCTTTCGCTACTTGAGAAGCGTCTGGCACCGACACGCGAACATTAATAAATGGAGAGCGATAAAAACCGGGCACTGCCCGGTTTTTTTTGCGTTGGATCAAATGCACATTTATTGAATTAAACGCGACCGATATTGTTTGACCCGGATCAAGCGCCAGCGCTGTAAAGCGCGCAATCTATCTCTGAGAGCACCGATAACCGGTGTACTAAATCAGACGGAGATAGGACTATGGTCATTTCTGGCATTATCGCGACTGTATCGTTGGTATCAGTTTTGGTGTTGCTGTTTGTTGGCGGATTGGCGCTCGCCGCGGTTGACAAGCATTGTGATGCAGGGCGTGAGCATTAACGGCATAACAATGTCGCTAAAAATATAGGGCGCTATGCGCTCCAACAAACATAATCACTTCTGCCACAAGGGTATCCTGCATCATCTAATAATGGATGGCGTAGGAAATACCCGCATATGATTGCTATGGTTAATACGCTGAAAGGCTGGGTGCCACGTATTGTGGCGATAACCGAGCGTTTCCCCTGGGCGATACCGCTGTTTGGGTTTTGTTCGGGCTTGGCCAGTTTTTTTCTGGTAGAACGCAAAGAAGAAATCGCCCAGATTATTGCGATCCTGATGCTCGCCAGCTGGTGCTGGTTAACCTTAGAGAAGGTGTTGCGCAACTATTTCGCGCGTTGGTTTGGCGTGCAATTACCGCCACCGGTGCTGAATTTTTTCGCGCAAATAGTGCATCAAGAAAGCCTGTTTTTTATTATCCCCTTCTTTTTTATCACTACGTCCTGGAACAGTGGGCAGGTGGTATTTACTGGTCTATTACTGGTAAGTGCATTTATTTCGATTATTGACCCCCTGTATTTCCGCTGGCTCGCGCCCCGCCGCTGGCTCTATTTCAGTTTTCACGGGATTACTTTATTTGCTGTGTTGCTCACCGCGCTGCCGATTATTTTTCAGTTGCCTACATGGAAGAGTTATATCTGGTCGCTGGCGATTGCCTTAACCATCACCTTGCCCAGTGTGGCGAGTGAAATTCCGTGGCGCTGGTGGCAGCGTATGTTGGCGATTATCGTGTTAGGCGCTGTGGTTACAATTTTTGCTTTGGCGATACGCCCGTGGGTGCCTCCAGCCACTTTGTGGTTAACGGAAGTGGCCATTACCCAGCATGTTGATAGCGAAAGACGCGCACCCGAAAATTCGCTGAAAAATATCACTGAACAACAACTGCAAGCCGGTTTATATGCCTACACTGCCATTCATGCTCCGCGTGGATTGCGGGAGCGGATTTATCATGTCTGGACATTAAACGGTCAACCGATTGATAAGGTGGCGCTGGAGATTAATGGCGGGCGGCAAGCCGGTTATCGCGCCTGGTCGCACAAGGTCAATTTTCCCAAACATTCGCTAGGCCGCTGGCAAATTCATGTGATGACCGAAGCGAATCAGCTAATTGGTGTACTGCGTTTCAATGTCGTTGCAGCTACAGATACCGCAGCGCAACCCGATGAATCAATGCCTTCGTCAGCGGAATCATCAGCAACTATGAAGCCTGCTGCACCTGCAAGTGCTACACCTGACAGCCTAATGAAAGAGCAATTGTTAGAAATGACCGGCCAGAAGGAATAACCCGGGATATTAGCGCGGGGATTATTTGGAGCTAATTGCCCCTCTGCGCCTATAATGCGCAGACTCAATAAGGTAGTTGCGCTTCATGTCTTATTCACCGCTTACTTATCGTCAGCCTCTCGTATCCCCTAGCGATACCGCAGCAGCGTCAATTGCTGCTAATCACTGTCAGAGCTCAGCGCCTTTGCGTATCGCCTTACTCGGCTATCGCAGTCATCCGCATGTGGGTGGGCAGGGGATTTATTTGCATTATCTGAGTAAAGCGCTGGTGGAGTTGGGTCACAGTGTCGATGTAATTTCCGGCCCGCCTTATCCTGAACTTGATCCGCGGGTGCGATTAATTACCTTGCCCAGTTTGGATTTATACGCGCACCCCAATCCCACCCGCGCATTGAAATTAAAACACCTGTTATCCCTCGCGGATTTTTACGAGTGGTGGAGTAAATTAAGCGGCGCCTTTGGTGAGCCTTATAGTTTTGGTCGCCGCTTGCAGCGCTACTTCAAAAAAAATAGACCGCATTACGATATTGTTCACGACAATCAGAGTCTTTGTACTGGTTTATTGGGTTTGCAAAAATGCGGTGTCAATGTCATCGCTACTGTGCATCACCCCATCACCCATGACCGCGATCTTGCGCTTGCCGCAGCAACAACAAAAGGCCAGCGCTGGTTAATTAAACGCTGGTACAGTTTTTTGCCAATGCAACAAAAAGTGGTGCAACAACTCAACCATGTGATCACCGTATCGCAACAATCCCAGCGGGATATAGTCGCGGCCTTTCATCGCCCGGCAGAAAAAATTCAGGTCATTCCCAATGGAGTTGATGCGAATATTTTTAAACCGCTCGATACTGTTGTTCGCACTCCCTTGCGCTTAATTACTACCGCTTCATCCGATCAACCTTTAAAAGGCCTGAGTGTTTTATTGCGCGCACTGGCAAATTTACGCAGTGAGTTTCCCGCGTTACAGCTAATCGTGATTGGCAAGCTAAAAGAAAACGGCGAAACCGAACAAGAATTACAACAGTTACAGCTGCAAGACGCGGTGCAATTTAAATACGGTATCAGCAATCAACAATTAGTTGAAGAATATGCGCAGGCGAGCATCGCTATAGTGCCGTCGCTCTATGAAGGTTTTGGTTTGCCCGCCGCCGAAGCCATGGCCTGCGGTGTGCCTTTAATTTGCAGCGACGGCGGTGCCCTACCGGAAGTGGTGGGTGACGCAGCGCGGCTAGTGCGCGCCGGTAATATGGATGATTTACAAACTGCACTGCGCGAATTATTAAACGATGAACAAGCTCGCGCTAGATTAGGCGCACAGGGTCGCGCGCACATACTGCAGCAACTCAGTTGGGATTGTGTGGCGAAGAAAATGGAGCAGTTTTATTATCAAACCCTGACCCAACTCGCACCGAGCGAATCTGTTTCAACCGCTGAATTAGCCAGTGAGCCGCTACCCAATGCTTACGATTAATTTCAGCGATTTTCCTCTCGCTACCGGTGATCGAGTATTGGATCTTGGCTGCGGTGAAGGTCGCCATGTAATCAACGTTTATTTGCACGGTGAAGTTACTGCAATTGGTGTCGATTTAAATCATCGCGATCTGCTCACCAGCCGCGAACGCTTTTTACCCTTCGAGCAAAAATCAGCTCCTAAGCAATTTTATTTACAGCAGGCCGATGCCACTCGATTGCCCTTTGTCGATAGCAGCTTCGATAAAATTATTTGCAGCGAAGTCTTGGAACATATTCCAGATTACCAAGCAGTGCTGGCGGAAATTGAGCGGATTTTAAAACCGGGCGGTCTGTTAGCGATTAGTGTACCGCGCGCCTGGCCAGAAAAAATCTGCTGGTGGTTAAGCCGTGAATACCATCAGGTGGAGGGCGGCCATATTCGTATTTTTAACGGCCAATATTTGCGCCGTGAAATCGAATTGCAATCGTTTCAATTTTATAAGCGCCACTGGGCACATGCACTGCACTCACCATTTTGGTGGATGAAATGCCTCTGGTGGAAAACGCAGGATTCCAATCTGCTCATCAAACTCTATCACCGCTTATTGGTGTGGGATTTAATGGAAAGGCCGTGGCTTACGCAAACCCTGGAAAAAATCCTCAACCCGATTATGGGAAAAAGTGTAGTGATGTATTTTAAAAAAATTAACCCCTCCCTAACCCTCCCCTTGTCAGGGGAGGGAATTCAAACTCCTCCTCTTTTAAGCGGGGCGCGCAGCCGGGGAGGCCGGGTGGGGGTTGTGCGGTTAGGAGTGGATCAACAATGAAAAATCTATTACTCACCAAAGGCTTTTTCCCTGAGGGTCTATTGCGCCCAACTATTAACTACATTTTACAAACCCAATTACCAAACGGCTGCATTCCCTGGTTTACTGGCGGCAAAGCCGATCCATGGGATCATATTGAAGCGGCCATGGGTTTAACCATTGGCGGTGAACTGGCGGCCGCGCGCCGCGCGTATCAATGGCTGGTGGATGAACAACTTGCTGATGGCAGTTGGTGGGCGAATTATCTAGATGACCAACCGGTCGATAAAGACCATCGCGAAACCAATTTTATCGCCTATATCGCCACCGGTATTTGGCATTATTATTTAGTCACTGAAGATCAAAACTTTCTGCGCGATTTTTTCCCTGCGGTAAAAAAAGCCATCGACTTTGTGTTGCGCTATCAGGCACCGACCGGCGAAATCTATTGGGCAGTGGCGGAAGATGGCAGCGCAAAAAAAGATGCTTTAGTAACCGCATCCAGCTCAATTTATAAAAGCCTTGAGTGTGCTGTGTTAATCGCACAAACACTTGGTGAAGAATCGGCGCATTGGTTTGAGGTCTATCAACAATTGGGCAATACATTGCGCCATCACCCCGAATGTTTTGACCGCACCTGGGAGCCAAAAACCCGTTTCTCTATGGATTGGTTTTACCCGATTCTCACCGGCATTACCCAAGGCAAAAATGCGCAACAGCGCATCGACGCTAAATGGATTACCTTTGTTGAACCCAATATCGGCTGCCGTTGCGTGAGCGATGAACCCTGGGTCACTGTGGCGGAATCCTGTGAATTAACCCTCGCACTCTTGGCTGCAGGCGAACACGCTAAAGCGGTGAATCTATTTAGCTGGTTATTTCAATTTAAGGATCAGGATGGCGGTTATTGGACGGGTTACAATTTCCGCGATGAGGTAATTTGGCCTCAGGAAAAAACCACCTGGACGGCGGGCGCAATTTTATTAGCCGCCGATGCCCTCACCGAACATACAGGTGCCGCCCGATTATTTATTCAATCTGGACTGAGTTTAGATTCCGCGCTGACTAAAAACGACCAGCTATTACACAGCAAAACGGAACACTGATTGTTGTTCATCCGATTAGATTTTTTAGCCAAACTCATTTGATCTTTAGCGAAGCTAGCGACTATGCGAATCCCACGAATTTATACCGAGCAAAATTTATTAAGCGGCGAGCAGATAGCATTGGAAGAAGCGGCCTCGCACCACTTAAGCAAAGTGCTGCGCATGCAGCCGGGGCGCGAGCTAATTCTGTTTAACGGCGCTGGTGGTGAATTTGCCGCAACCATTCACGAAGTCACCAAAAAGCATGTGACCGTCAGCATTTCAGAACACACAGTAGACGACCGTGAATCGCCGCTGGAATTAGAGTTAGCGATTGGCATATCCCGCGGCGAGCGCTTTGAATGGGTACTGCAAAAAGCCACTGAATTGGGCGTCACCAAAATCACCCCGCTGATTACCGAGCGCACTGAAGTGAAAGTAGGTGGTGACCGACAAGAAAAAATGCACGACCGCTGGCAGCAAATTCTGATCAGCGCCTGCGAGCAGTGCCAGCGCAATCTGTTGCCGGTACTCAGCGCACCCGTGCAAATTTCCGATTGGCTGCCGCAAGTAAAATCCGACCTGCGTTTTGTCCTGCATCACCGCGACAGTAAAAGCCTGCCCGCCGAACAAAAACCCGAAAGTGTCACCCTGCTTATCGGCCCCGAAGGCGGCCTCAGCGACCGCGAAATCGCCCACGCCCTTGAGCAAGATTTTAATGCGTTAACCTTAGGGCCGAGAGTCTTGCGAACAGAAACTGCACCAGTCGCGGCAATTAGCTTGGTGCAATATTTGTGGGGGGATTTTTGAGTTTAACTACTGTGATACAGCAAGCTTCTAGCCTCCAATAGGCAATTGGACGGAACTGTGATAGGCAATTAGACGGAGCTGTAATAGGCAATTGGACGCAAGTCTAACCGTCTTCCTGCCCATTCAATGGGAAGATGAGTGCCTTGTACTACTACCTAAAGGCGCCATTAATTTCATCCTGAATGATGATTTGTATGGTGTAGTATTTGTGGGGGGAAGGGGTTTAATAAAAAACGAATGAAAATATTTTTACTCACTCATGAACGCGAACTGCAGCGCTTAACCAACACCGGCGTGTTGGCGCAAAGCGTTGCACCGGAAATCGTGGAGCGAATCGTCTGGTCGAGAAATTCACCTGATCCGTCATTGCTGGATGCAATCAACCATGAGAATACAGTGTTGCTCTATCCGGTAGAGGATGCCGAAGCCGCACCTATAGCTGCATTTGAAAATATCATTGTGCTGGACGCCACCTGGCAGGAAGCACGCAAAATATTTAATAAAAGCCCTTATTTAAAAAACCTACCCAGAGCGCAGATCAAACCCCGGCAAGCATCCCAATATCAGCTAAGGCGCAATCAGCCGGAGGGAGGTTTGTGTACGGCTGAGTGTGTAATGGAAATACTCATTACAAAAAATCACACTGATGTTGCTGGGCGTTTGGATGCTGCATTTACAATTTTTAATTCGCAGCCATAGCGCTGTCCCTACGCATTCCTGATTCTGATTTATCACTAACTACGTATCCAACCACACAGACAGGCGCAGCAAAAGCCTAATAGGATGTGTCTGTTCCAGTTAAATTGACCCTACTAACGCCAACCTTCTGTACAAAGTCTACGGCGCGACTAGCTTGATTAACGTTTAATAACGCGGTGGTTGATATGTCTAATGAGTTGAAATTTGAATATGAAGGCATGGAGGTCAGCGTAACTTACGATCCAGCAACAAATAGCGTTAAGCGCACCGTTACCGAATTCGGCACAGAAATTCATATCGATGAATTAACGTTTGATAAATCAGCTGTCGCAAATTTCGGAGTCATGAGCGCGGAAGACCAAGCTAAAATAGCGACTGCATGGGGTGCGGCGGGAATTAAGACGAGGCTAGAAGAGGGGCAGCTTGGTTCAATTAAAAACGCTTAGTGTGCTTACCAATATAGTAGGCTGCAACTATGCAGCCTACACCAATCAGGATTACCGGAAATCCGTCTACCAGTCCGCCACGAAAGACGCCTTTAATCATAATTACCGTACCAATTACATAAAGCCACAAAACAAATTTATTCATTTGATCCCTGATTCGTATGTTTTTTCAGGCCAAGCTTCGTCCAGCTGAAACACCTCGCGAAATGATAGCCCTTCTATCCAATTCATTTTTTCATCTTTAACAATCCCATGAGGAAAAATTTTTAGAGAGTTAGGGGTGCTAATATTTGCCCAAGGGTTGAAATAGATAGTGTTACGTCTAGAAGCCAATGATGTCGCATGTAAATCGTTGAAAATCCAAACAGCACTCACACGTTTGCACTGTGGTCCGCTTTTTCCAATCCAGACACCGTTTGGCGCTCGCTTCATTTCAGATTTTTTGGATCTCGGATTGAAAACCATTTGTTCTTGACCAAATAAAGCTTGCATTTCATCAATGCGATGAAGAAAAGAGCTATTAAAATTAACCGCAATTACCAATGGTTTATCGAGTTGGCCATATTTGCCACCCTTGAATTTTACTGCATCTCTAATTGGACTCCATGCGTCTAACATACCTCCTCCCATACCACTTATACCTATTAGGTTTGAGCTATTACCTCTTCCCTCAGGACTAATTGGAAGTGGACGTATTTGCAGATCCCAACCTTCATGGCTCCAGCTAAGAGGTGCAATAGAATCTAAACCTGCTTTTTGGATTTGTGTTGATATTTCATCTGGATCTAACGTATTCAGCCAGTTATGGATTTCATTTAATAATTTTTTTCCGCTAGGTTGAGTTTTTGGAGTGCCTTCATCATCAATAACGATCATAAAATTATGATGTGGGGATGCTGATAATGTGTCAAATACAACCCCTTTTCTTATTTCTCCCCCTTTATCCAACTCATTACGTTCGGCCACTAGCACAGCCTCTAAATAAAATTCTTCGCCATCCGGTGCGTTTACTAAAAAATCTGGTTTAAATTGAATCCCATTTGGCAATATAGGATGAGGGAATAGTTTGAATCCGGTGCGTAATAGAGCTTCATGTAAAAACAATTCAAATGAGGCTGACTTAAAATGAGTGTCATCTCCCGAGCGAAATCTACGCGCTAAATCATCTACGTCTGCCAGAGGATATCGAGATATTGAACTTTCAATCAGATTTCTTACGGTCTCAATCTCTGGCCATGCAGAGCGATTGAAAAAATTAAAATAGGTCTCATTATTTTTTTTGGCTTTGACATCATTTCTAAAAAAATCATCCAAAATTTTATTGGAGGCTAAACCCATTGTGATCTACCTAATGCCGGTTCTGATCTTGAAAATATCATCCCGTCGTTATTCATACGTATTTCCTATCTCCATCCAATGGCGTGATTTTCTACTATAGCCAAGGATTTGAACAATACACGTCATTACAGGGAGTTATAGGCGGAGAGAGGCTAATCGTCCCGTGTCATAACTTCCAACAATTCAATTTCAAACACCAAATTCGAATTGGGTTTTATCAGCGCGCCGATTTGGCGTTCGCCGTAGGCTAAGTGTGCGGGGACTTGGAGTTTGCGTTTGCCGCCGACTTGCATGCCCATTAGGCCTTGATCCCAGCCTTTAATCACACGGCCGGTGCCGATAACGCATTGGAAGGGTTTGTTGTGGCGGTGGGAGGAGTCGAATTCGGTGCCGTCTTCGAGCCAGCCGGTGTAGTGGGTGGTGATGAGGGCGCCTTTGACGACGGTTTTACCGTCGCCAAGTTGTAGGTCTTCAATGATGAGGTCGTTCATAGCTGAGGGGATTGCGTGGGCGATTAATTATCTAAGTGCAGATAATCCAGAAACGCGCGCTCCATGGCTTCTACATTGGGTATTACCGCTTCTTCGCCAGCCCAAGAGACGTGCATGAGTTCAAAGGGTTTGTTGTCGCTGTCTTCGCGTTCAGAAATTTCCTCTTCCGTAACACGCGCCAAACGGGGCAGGCCTTGGGTGAGAATGGCGATAAAGGGCAGGGATTCGTGTGCGCCAGTGGTGTTGAGTACGGCAAAACGCGAGCGGCTGGCGACGCCGGGTTTGTCTTCGCCATTCATGACTTCAAAGGAGAAGAGCGGAATGGTCTGTTCGCGCCAGTTGCAGTTGCCGAGATACCAAGCAGGTGCATCGGCGACAGGAATCACTTGGGAAACAGGAACAATTTCGGCCACGGTCACGTTGGGGGCGAGTAACAGGCGCCCCTGAAGTGGAATGAGCAGGCTGGCGACTTCTTGTATCTTTTTCTCGATGCGCTGGGGAGCTCTCATGAAGATCTGATCCTGTTGGTTCTTGTTGTGCTTATTAATTGTCGCTAACGAATGCCCTGATCAGATTCGTTAGCGCTTTAGCTGTGCCAGTGCGCGCGCCAAATATTCGGGTGTGCCATTGAGGCTGACACAACCAGTGGCGAGGGCGGAAACGGGCATTGAATCGCTGGTGCAATCCGCGGGCGATTGCGCCCAGGCCTTGCCGCCTACTTGTTTAATCAAGCGGCAACTGGCCGCGCCATCATCACCCATGCCGGTAAAAATAATCAAGCCGCAGCGCTCGCGGTAAATGCGCGCGGCATTGGCGGCTAACTGGTCAATCGAGGGGGCATAACTGCCTTTCCATGACTGGCCATAATTCACTACTAGGGTGCCGTTTGCCAAAATTTCAACCGGGTCGCGGGCGGTTACCAGGGTCAGACTATTGGCTTCTAGCACCACACCTTGTGTTGCAACCATCGCTGGATAGCTACCGGCATTGGTCATCATGCGGTTCAGTGTTACCGCCTGGTTTGTATCTATATGTTGTACATACAAAAAAGCGATGCCCAGATTGGCGGGCAGTTGCGCCAGAAACCGTTTTACTGCTGCCGGGCCGCCGGTAGACGCGGCCAGTACCCAGAGTTCACTGGCGGGATTGGCCTGTTGCAGGTTGATATCACCGCGCAGCCGTTGCAAACGTAGGCCCGTGCGCCGCAACCAGGCGCTGTGTTCGTCGCTGCCCGGCGCAAATTCGCTGCTGTCGCTGAGGATAATCGGCACCCGGCTCTGCGCGAATAACTGCTCCAGCAGTTGTTGGTCGTCGCAATAATCCTCGGCGACATCGACTACCCAGGCATCCAGCGGTTGTTCAAGTAATTGTTGAGCTGCCGCTTCGCGCGCTGATAGCAGTAGATGGCAGCCCACCTTGTGACCCGAGTGAGCAATCAACTGGGTTAGCGCCTGCTGCTTGTGGGCACTATCGACCAGTATTCCCAGCTGCAGCATAGCGGCGCCTTATTTCACGGTTTTGCCGAGCAATTCGTTGATGTTGTTGAGCAGCAGATCTTCCTGATAGGGCTTGCCCATGTACTTGTTCACGCCGAGGCTAAAGGCGCGCTCACGGTGTTTTTCGCCAGTGCGCGAGGTGATCATGATGATCGGCAGATCTTTCAGGCGCGAACTGGTGCGAATATTTTTGGCGACTTCAAAGCCGTCCATACGCGGCATTTCGATATCCAGCAGCATCACATCGGGGATATGGTCTTGCAGCACTTGCAGTGCTTCTACCCCGTCTTTCGCGGTGATGACACGGAAGCCTTCGCGTTCCAGGAAGCGGCTGGTTACCTTGCGTACGGTTACCGAGTCGTCCACTACCATAACGGTCTTTTCCGACAGATCTTCCTCTGGTACGGCGCCCGCTTTGGCAGGCTCCAGCAATACGGTGCTCTGCAGACCGAGCGCCAGTTGTTCGCGGATCATGGCGTGCAGATCCAGAATCACCACGACACTACCGTCGCCCATTACTGTGGCACCGGATACACCGCGCACCGCACTGAACTGGGCACCAAGGGTTTTCACCACGATCTCACGTGAACCGAGCAGGCGATCCACTTGCAGCGCGACCGTGTGTTCGGTACTGCGTACTAACACCACCGGCAAAGGCAGGGTTTGGCCATCGAGTTTCGGTTGGGCGCTGGAGTCGAGCAGGTTGCCGAGGTAGCGCACCAGATAGTTTTCGCCGGCGTAATCAAAGCGGGCGGTGTCATCTTGATAGTAGTGCTCCAGCTCAAACGGGCTGACGCGCACAATACCTTCAATGGAGTTGAGCGGGATGGCGTAAAGGTCATCGCCAATTTGCACCATGAGCGCGCGGTTCACCGATACGGTAAACGGCAGGCGGATGGTGAACTCGGTGCCATTGCCCCAGTTGGAGTCGATAAACATGGCGCCGCCGAGTTGTTTGATCTCGGAATGCACTACGTCCATGCCCACACCGCGGCCGGAAATTTGCGTTACTTTCTCTGCCGTACTGAAACCGGCATGCAGAATAAATTGGATGATGTCTTGATCGGCGAGTTGGGCATCGGCCGACATCAGGCCGCGTTCAATCGCTTTTTCTCGCACGCGCTTGAGGTTGATACCGCGCCCGTCGTCGATCAGGCGTAGGATCACATCGCCACCTTCGCGGCCAAGGGTTAGCAGGATGCGGCCATTGGGATTTTTACCGGCGGCGATACGCTCATCGGGTGTCTCGATCCCGTGGTCAACCGCGTTGCGCAGCATGTGTTCAAGGGGCGCAACCATGCGCTCCAAGACGCTACGATCCAGTTCGCCTTCGACGTTATCCAGCTCGAAATCTACCTCTTTGCCCAGTTCGGTCGCGGCTTGGCGCACGATCCGGCGCAGGCGCGGTACCAAGCGGGAGAAGGGCACCATGCGCGAACGCATGAGGCCTTCCTGCAGGTCGGTATTAATCCGCGACTGTTGCAGCAGCAGGGTTTCGGTGTCGCGGGTTTTATCCGCGAGGGTGTATTTCAAGTCCATCAAGTCCGATGCGGATTCGATCAGCGAGCGCGACAGCTGCTGCAACTGCGAGTAGCGGTCCATCTCCAGCGGGTCGAATTCTTCGTGTTGCATCATTTGTTCCTGACGGAACAAGACCTGTGCTTCGGTTTCGATATCGAGGCGGCGCAACTGTTCTTGCAAACGCTGGATGGTGGAATCCATCTCCTCGATAGATCCGCTCAAGTCGATGACTTGTTGTTCCATACGGCCACGGCTGATGGAGGTTTCACCGGCAAGGTTTACCAGTTCTTCGAGTAATTCGGCCGAGACCTTAACCACTTCTTGCGGGCCAGTGCGGCGCGCCGCCAAATGCTGTACTTGCGCCGGGCCGCTGTTGCCAGAGCGCAGGCCGCTGCCGTATTCAGTGCCGGGAATAGCGCCTGGAACCGGTGCAACCGGTTTGGCTTTGGGGGCGAAGGTCAGTACATTAGGTTTCTGACTGGGGCCATCATTGCGTGTATAGCTATCATTATCAGCGCTGTTGTCAGCTAGATCGCGGGTATTGTCGACAATAACAGTAGGTGTGCTGTAAGCAGGTTGCTCGTCGTGTAATACCGGAGGATCTTCGCTGAATTGAATACCTTCAACTACCTCATCAACGCTGACGTACTTATCCTCAGTTGTTAACTGATCGTCAACCGCGACATAGTTATCCAGTACCGGAATATCGGTTGCTTGCAGCTCATCATGGCTTGTTGCACCGTTATTCATACGGGCTTGGGCCTGGCTAACGCCAGCGTGCATGCGGTCTTGGTAATCGTGCAGACGATTGAAGAAAGACTGATCCAGCTCGGCATCGTCATCCATTTCGATCAGGATGGTTTCAAAGTCATGCGAAAGGTCGCCCAAGTCGCTCAAGCCCGCTAACCGCGCGCCGCCTTTGAATGTGTGCAGTGAACGTTTCAGTTCTTCGACGCAATCGGTGTTATTCCAATCGTCCTGCCACTCATTGAGTGAGGTGTCGATTTCTTCCAGCAATTCGGCCGCTTCTTCCAGGAAGATCTCAACGATTTCAGGATCAAAGTCTTCATCTGCCTCTTGGTCAGCCTGCGGTTGTGGCGCCGCAAATTGAACCTCAGCCGGGGGTTTAATGCTCTCAGCAACGGGTAACTCAGCCACAAGTTCGTAGGCTTCTTCTATTGCTTCTGGGAGTTCGCTTGCTACTGGATCTGGATTTACCTCTAGCTCTATAGCGATTTCGTCTTCGCTGCTGTCTAGTTCGAGGCTGTCTTCCTCAACCAAACTGATTTCGGGCAGCAGGGTGTAGGCTGTGTTATCTACTTCCTCATCAATAAGCTCGATGGTCTCATCATCAGCTTGAGCCAGCGTGTCGTAGGGGGCCGGTTCGTCGAATTCAATCTCTTCATCCAGCTCGGCAAGAGGGATTTCTTCGGCGAATGATGCGTCATCTGCTTCAATTAGGGTGACTTCATCGCTTATCGCGGTTTCGTTCGCTGTATCTTCATCGGCTGGCGCCAGGTCTTCGATCAGGGGAATATCGTCTTCAATTGAAGAGATTTCTTCGTTGATCAAGGTGCTCAGTGTGACCGCTTCGGTGCTGAGTAATTCATCCAGCTCATCGTTAACAGCGTCGGGAATGCCATTCAGATTTTGACCGGCGGCAATCGAGTCCACCATGTCCAACAAGGCGATATGGGCATTGTTAAGCGTGGTGCAGACTGCGGGTGAGCAGGCCAGTTGCTCGGCGATCACGGTCTCATAGACGCTGTGAATTTTTTCGCTCAATTCAGCCATGGCAGGCAGATAAGCGTGGGCCGCGGCCTTAGTCAGTTTGCCCAGCTCATCCATTACCGGTATTAGCTGAATGGCGTCGGACGGATCGGCAGCCCACTGCGCGATAATCTTGTCTGCATCGAGCAGCAGATTCATTTCCTCGGCCATAAAAATGGCGAGCAATTCAGGGTCTACCGGGCGTTTGCCCGTTTCATCCAGCTCTTGCAGGCTGACTAGCGGGGTGACATGGATGTCACGGAGTTCGTTGACGCGCGCGATAAACTGATGGAGACGCGGAATATCAACCGACTCGCCCGCCTCGATTTGATGTAACGCAATTTGGGTATAACTGACGGCATCGCGCAGCAGTTGGAGGATATCGTCGTTGATATTGACATGATAGGAGCGCAACTCTTTGACAAAGCGTTCGAGTGGCGTCGCCAATTCCGCCACTTGCGTGACTTCGGCCATATGCGCGCTGCCCTTTAGGGTATGCAGTGCGCGCTGTATGCCTTCACTGGGCGGCTCGTAAATGGGCGCCTCTGCTTCCATACGCACAATATAGTCTTCAACTACCTGTAGATGGGTGAGAGCTTCGGCCCCAAAAATCTCCCATAGCTGGGCGTCCGGGTCATCTATATCAATGTCGTCATCGGCTGAACTGCTGAAGTTAAACGTGCTGGTTTGCTGTTCGTTATAGGCCTGCGTTAGTTGCGCGACTTCATCTTCATCAACAATTTCGACCTGATCTTCTAGCGTGATTAAGGGCGATGTTTCCGCTTCGGCACTGAAGTCGAGGACTTCATCTTGCTCACCCAATTCAACCAGAGGTAGCTCGGCTATCTCCAGTGTTATCTCTTCATCAGCACTATCGTGAGCATCGTCTTGTTCGCTGGTGAAGTTAAGTTCATCGGATAGCTCCGCTATGGCTTCGCTATAGGCGGCTTCGTCTTCCAGATGAGGCTCTTCAATATCCGCTTCTTCCTGCTGAAGGCCAAGGTCGCTATCTTGCTCATCGTCTTCGTCTGCTAGCAGCAGGTTCTCTTCGCTGTCGTCCGCTTCTGTCGTAGCGATTGGTGCCGGGTTATCGTCTGATTCATCTGACAACCCATCAGGGATGACGCCTTGTGCAAGCGATACTGCCTGCTGGCGATAGGTTTCAGCCAGTTCTGCATGAGGGTTGGGCAGATTGTCGCGGAAAGCGGCGATCATATCCGGCAGTAGGGAGCGCACTTTTTCGATAATCTGCACGTGCACAGCGCCAGCAACTATGGTGCGGTCGATCACGCGGTTAAGCATGTTTTCGATTGACCAAGCTAGCTCGCCAATTTCGTTGGCGCCAACCATGCGGCCACTACCCTTGAGGGTATGGAACGCGCGACGGAATTCGGTCAGTGCTTCTTTATCTTCAAAGTTTTGCGCCCAGCGGGGGAAATACTCGGCGATAGTTTCGGTAACTTCTGTTGCTTCTTCGATGAAGATTTCGATGATCTCATCATCAATGTCGTCATCGTCACGCTGAATAACAGGCGCGTCGGAGGTGGCGACTAAATTGCTTTCTTCTGGCGCGTCTGCGGCCTCTATCGCTACCGCATCTGTTTCAACGGGTTCTACTTCAGCAGTGTCAGCCAAATCGATTTCAGCGGCTGAAAGTTCAGTAGCTTGCGCTGACTCGGTTTGATCTTCAGGCGCAGCGTCTTCAGCTGGTAACTGAGCTGAGGCGTAGCTGGCCGATAACTGTGCAAATTCGTCGGTAATTGAGTCTGTAATTGGGTCTGGGTCTGTAGTGCCTTGGTAGGCTGCGCTTAACTGTTCTGCAGCAGTTGCGTCATCATTTGCGTCAGGTGTTGATGTGTCGTCATTAATGCCGGTGTTGTCCACCCGTGTATCGGCGGGTTTGGTAATTTTGGCAACTGCATAGCCAAGGCTGGCGACACTTTCTTCCGCCACGCTGAGCAGCAGGTCATTTTCCTCTTTGCGACCGCCACTACTTAAGCGCTCTAAATAGTACTCAACACTGGTAATTGCATCGGCGAGGGTATCGAGTGTGGACCATTGGGGGGTTGCATCTTGCTGCAGCAATTGCTCTTCAATAAAGCGTGCGCAGGCGCCGAGAATTCGCGCCGGGCGCGGCAGCGGCATTATGTCTAATCCGCCGCGAATTTCGCGCAAAGTAGTTGGTACAGATTGCAGATGTTGGCGATTCCACTGCGACGCTATGTATTCAATAATCGCGTCTTTAGCATGCTCAAGTCCGTTGCGCGATTCGCGCAGCACCGACTCTTTGGCGCGGCTGAGGGTGATGTCGGAATCTTCACCGCTGTCGCCGTCCTGATTGCTCATTTCGGTCAAACTATCGAGTGAGTTCTCAATCGCAATCAATTGACTGGCGACACCAATTAATTGCTCATCGGACAGCTGGCTATGGGATTCGACCACCAAGTCCAATACTGCGCCTTGCTCGAGGATACTTTTGCGCAGATCGCCCAAACCGAGCACCGCCATGGTATCGGCAACGCGTTTGACAATTGGTAGGGCGTTGCTGAGAGCGGACTGGGTATCACCGCCTGCAAGACAAGTGTCCAAGCTATCTTTGATCAGGTTTAACTCTTCTTTCAGTGCACCCACTACTGAGCGCATTGCTTCGGCATCGGGTACCGAGAGCATGTTTTGGCTATCTTCGCTGGTCTCTTTGCCTTCGAGCAGCGCCTCTTCAAGATGGTAGGTTTCGTAGATACGCTGTAACTGGGAGTTGGGCGGAAAGCCGGGAGCGTGTTTGCCCGCGCGCGCAACATAGTAGAGCAGGTTTTTAATCAGCTCGTCATTGGTAAAACTATTGAGTGCTTTGATGCCGTGTACGGCGAGTACTTTGATTTCTTTATCGAGCTGGCGGAGCAGATTTTTTACTGCGACGCTGATTTCAATCGCGTCGATTTCAATCGCTTCAACCAGTGCTAGCGAGATATCCCAGAGCGCAAAACGCGCTGTACCGTGGGTGAGTTTTTGCAGACGGGAAAAAGCCTTGTGCAAGTAAGCGAGATTTTCTTCCGGATTCACATTGCGGATAAAACCCGACGCCGCATATTGATACATCTGGCGCAGTTTGAGCACCATCGCCTGAAATTGCACATTGTCGTTGGTAACGGGTAGGCGCGCGCCGGAGGCTTTTTTAGCTGGGGTCAGGTTGGGTACAAAGAGTTTGGTATCGGTGAGCAGGCTTTCGCCGCGCACCGCGCGCAAATCGTTGAGCAGTGGTAGAACCACCAGTGGATTATCTTTGCGCGTATTTTTGACTTGGTCGAGATACAGCGGGAATTGCAGAATTGCGCGCATCAGTACTTCTTGCGCTTCACCGCTGTTGGCGACTTTCTCGGCGATCATCGCCTGAGTCAGTTGTTCCATTTCGCTGGCCAGCATGGCCGCGCCATAGAACTCCACCATCTGCAGGCTGCCATGCACCTGATGGATATGGGTAAGGCAGAAGCGGATACGCGCCGCGTCTTTAGGATTTTCAACATAGCTTTCGAGGGCTTGGCGCGCTTCTTTTAGCGTCTCACTGATCTCATGGATCAACCAATCCAACGCGGCAAAATTGCGATTATCTGCCATGCAGAACGTTCCTCTCGTTGTTCTCGTTTTTATCGTTCTTCACGAACGTAAGCCTGCACTTGGTCATCGCCAGTGCGTTGCATTTCGGGGTGTTCCCAGTCCACTACTTCACCAAGGCCAACAATCAGTAGGCCGCCTGGTTTCAAACGGTCGACTAACGCATTCAAAACATCACGGCGCAGCCAGCGGCGGAAATACACCAACAAATTTTGGCAAAAAATCACATCCACTTGCACCATGGGGAGTTGGCGCGCGTGAACTATATTGGTGTGAGTAAAACATACGCGGTCGCGCAATTTATTCACTACCTCATAACTACCATCAGTACAGACCTGCAGGTAGCGTTTAACTTCATCGGGTTTTACCTGCTCCACGCGGCGTTTGCTATAGCGGCCTTTACGACCGGCAGCTAAGGCCGACGAGCTGATATCCATGGCAGTAATACCGTAATAAGGGTTAATCGCCGCCAATTCAAAACAATCGTTGACTACCATTGCTAGTGAGTAGGCTTCTTCACCGGTTGCGCAGCCCATGCTCCAGATATCGAAACTGTTGTTCAGGGCTTTATTATTGATTTTTTGCTGCAGGTAATTGCGCACATATTCAATCGATTCGCGATGGCGGAAAAAACTGGTTTCCTTTACTGCAATACGATCGATCAAGCGCGACCATTCCACCTTGGCTTCGATGGTTTCCTGAGCAATAAATTGGAAATAGCTATCGTAATTTTCATCGCCATGATCGCGCATACGCGAACTCATTTGCGATTCAAGCCAGGCTTTCTGCTGAAAAACAAGCTGGATACCGGTGCGCTCTTCCAGCAGCTTGCCCCATTGGAGAAACTGATCTTCGGAGAGTGTAGGTAGTGTGCGCAGTGACCAGGCCATAGGCAATATCTGTAAGTTACTGGCTGTGATGCCAGCGGGGCTGGCATCACTTGTTTATCAGGCTTTTGAGGTTTGGGCGAAAATGTCGTCGTCAGGCAACAGTTCGTCGTCCAGATCGATCACTTCAGCGTTGCTGTCGAACTCCATCGCCGGAGTGGTGGCCATGGCTTGGCGCGCGGCATTGGCGCGACCTTCCGACATATCCTCTTCTGGCAGTTTGAAACCGGCTACGGATTCACGCAGGTCGAGTGCCATCTCGGCAAGGTTACCAATCGATTGAGCGGTAGCGGAGGTACCGGCAGAGGTTTGGGTAGTAATTTCCTGAATAACATTCATCGTGTTAGAGATGTGACCCGCCGATGATGCTTGTTGGCGTGCCGCGTTGGAAATGTTCTGGATCAATTCCGCCAAGCTTGACGATACGTTTTCAATTTCTTCCAGTGCCACACCCGCATCCTGTGCGAGGCGTGCACCGCGCACCACTTCAGAAGTGGTTTGTTCCATCGAAATTACCGCTTCGTTGGTATCGTTCTGAATGGTTTTTACCAGCGCTTCAATCTGCTTGGTTGCCGCAGCGGAACGTTCCGCAAGGCGTTGAACTTCGTCCGCTACCACCGCGAACCCGCGGCCTGCGTCACCGGCCATAGATGCCTGAATTGCTGCGTTAAGTGCGAGGATGTTGGTTTGGTCGGCAATGTCGTTAATCAAACTTACGATATCACCGATCTCTTGTGACGATTCACCGAGGCGCTTAATACGTTTGGAGGTGTCTTGAATCTGCTCGCGGATGGTATCCATCCCGTGGATAGTGTTTTGTACCACTTTAGCGCCGTTGCCGGCGATAGATACCGCGCGTTCCGCTACCGCTGCCGATTCGGCGGCGTTGGCAGATACCTGGTCAATGGTCACGGCCATTTCATTTACCGCCGCCGATGCACCGGCAATTTCTTGCGCTTGGTGTTCAGATGCTTCAGCGAGATGCAATGCAGTTTGCTGGGTCTCTTGCGCAGCGGCCGATACGTTTACCGCGGTTTCGTTGATTCGCGCTACCAGAATCCGCAGCTGGTCGATGGTGAAGTTAATAGAGTCAGCAATCGCACCGGTGAAGTCCTCGGTTACGGTTGCAGTAGTGGTCAAGTCACCGTCCGCGAGGTCGGCCAATTCATCGAGCAGACGCAAAATCGCCGTTTGGTTGCGTTCGTTGGTATCGGCGGTTTCGTCAGCGCGTTTACGGGCGCCCATGTACTGGTTGAAACCTAGGAAGAATAACGAGCCGAGAGTTATTGCGGCCAAAATAATAACTGTTGTGTTATTGATGAGCGGGCGGCTATCGGCCTGATTTGAAATCTTATCGGCAATAACTGCCAGACTTTGCAGCAGTTGTGGCGTATCGTTCAGCAGTGCATCAGATGCCTGACGGGCGCGGGTCAGGGTAGTTGAACCTTCAACCATCTCTTGGATCGATTTGTTCACCCCTTCAAACAGGGTGGTAATTTGCTCGAGACTGGCGCGCGCTTGAGGGTCAGATACACGGGTAATACGCAGGGCAGGGTCGCCGTCTTTCATTGCAGTAAGTACGCGGGCGTAGAAGTTAGCGTCGCGGTTGAACTGATCGGCAGCATCACCTGAGTCGGCGTCACCGCGCAGCATTTTATCTACGTTACGACCGATACGCTCGGCGCGCCAGGATAGTAGCTGGGCTTGAATCGCTTGGTCTGCAGGTGCGCCGGATTCGAGCAAGATATCTACGATATTGTTGTGTTCAGTCTGCAGGGTCGGCAGGTTGTCGTTCAGGGTATTACCCACGTTGTTGAGCGATACAATCAGGTCTTTGTTGGTCGCAATTGCCTGGGCGTTGGTTTTTACCCGGTTCCAGATAGCGCCAAAGTTGTCGAACTCAGAGCTCAGTGTTTTTTGGGTGCGCTCGTCGCTGTTGCGCAGCATATCCCAAGTGCCGCCCATGCTCTGCACCACGCCGGTCAGTTCACCGAAAGCTTTTTCATCGCCCGAGGTGGCATCGCGTGAGAGCGAGGTCAATCGATAGGCTTGCGCACGCAAGTCGCCCGCCTGTTGCAGATAGCGCTGGTCGTTGCTCTTGCCCTGGTTGATCAGGAACAACAGTACCATTGCAGCGGCAAATGAAACCACCAGCAAGACCGCAGCGATAATAGTCGTCGGTTTTGCTTTGAAGGCGGCAATCTTTGAATCAGTTTTCATCTAAGCACTCCTAACCAGCGTTCGGTTTTATTTTTTCTATCCACTGCGTTTTTCACACTAGGTAAAAAACTTCAAATTGACTCTCAATCTAACATTTGGGCGTAATGGTTGTGGTCTATCTATAAGCTACGCTTTTGCCGCATTAGTAAAACGCGGATCTTCCGCCAGCAGGGCAGGACGGAACAGCGACCAGCGCTCCCCTCCCTGAGGATAACTACCGGTAACAAATGGCAAAATAGAGCTTGCTACAGCACCGGGCTGTTCACTGTATTCATCCATGGGAAAGTGTTGCATGCCAAACACCTGGTCGACGATAAGGCCGGAGTAGAGTGTTTCGGTTTCCAATATCAATACCCGGCGGTGTTTGCGTGTACCGCCTAGTCGATCGCCAAAAAACATCGCCAAATCAAATAGTGGTAACAACCGGCCGCGCACGTTGGCAACGCCTTTTACCCAAGGTTGCACACCGGGCAAATGGGTGTGGTTGGGTACTTCCAGCATTTCTGAAATTTCACCAATAGGCACTACAAAATAGCTGCCCATCAGCGCAAAACCGATACCGCTCCAATGGGGGCGTATATCCGCCTGTGCGGGCAGACCGCGTGCAGCGGCGCGGCTGCGCTGTGCCAATGTGAGCAGGGCCTGAAAGGCGGCCTGGGGTTCTGACATAAATCTATCCGTAACTGTCGCGCATCAACACTCAGGGCTCAACATAAAGCCGATTTAATCAATGGTCAGTGATGATGCTTGTTGTTATTGTCTCTATCATCCCTGTAGCTTGTGAACTTATCCTTTGGTTAGCGCAATACTTCGGCCATCGCGGCCATCAACACTTCTTGTGTAATCGGTTTAGACAAATAAGCTTTTGCACCTTGGCGCATGCCCCAAACACGATCGGTTTGCTGGTCTTTAGTGGTAACGATAATAACGGGAATGTGAGCGGTTTCAGGGGTTTTTGACAATTGACGGGTTGCCTGAAAGCCGTTGAGGCCAGGCATAACAACATCCATCAGGACAACATCGGGCAGCTCTTTTTGCGCCATCACAATACCTGCTTCGCCGTTGTCGGCGGTCATGACCACATGGCCATTCTTTTCCAGCATGCTAGTGAGCTTGTAAGTCTCGGTTGGCGAATCGTCAATAATCAATACTCTGGCCATAAATGCTCCAAAAAAACGAATAATTGTTCCGCAGGCGATGCGGTGAGTGTTAAACAGTCCTTTGGATGTCGATCCAGACTATTACTCAGGTGACACCGGGAGCGTGTAGCGCGTTAGTAACAGTCAAAACCCCCACTAAGCGTATCTGGGATACGTTTATATTCAAGAGGCTTTTAAATGCTTGACGTGCGCTTCGATAGCGCCGAGTAACTCGCTTTTGCTAAACGGTTTGGTGAGGTACTGATCGGAGCCAACAATGCGACCTTTGGCTTTGTCAAACAGACCATCTTTACTGGATAGCATGATGACCGGAGTGGTCTTGAATTCGCTGTTATTTTTGATCAGGGCACAAGTTTGATAGCCGTCGAGGCGCGGCATCATGATGTCCACAAAAATAATATCAGGGCGGGTATCGGCAATTTTTGCCAGAGCATCAAAACCATCGGTGGCGGTGATGACCATGCAGCCCGCTTTTTTGAGCAGTGTTTCAGCCGTGCGCCGGATGGTTTTGCTATCGTCGATAACCATCACTTTGAGGCTTTCGTAAGTTACTTCCATACTCTGACCTTGCCTTTTGTTATTGCCGTAGTTGCCAGATATACACGTTGGTTGGTGAAACTTGAGTAACGCTTGAAGCTTGTGTTGCAGTCACTTATTAAAATCGGCGTCAAAATAACGCCACCAGTGAAAACGAACTTTTAACACAGTTTTTAAGGTTATGCCATAACTAGTTGAATATATGAGTAATCTATTCCGATTTTGAATTTTTTAGAGCGGAATAATCTGTCGGTAATAACCTTGCTTTAATTGCCCTCAGGACTTAACTTTAGCCCGCCGCACAGAGTCCGGCAATTTATTTGCGCTTCTGCTGCATAACTTTCTGTTGATCTAATCTAGGCAATCGCTATGGCAATCTCTCTCGGCGTGGTAATGGACCCTATCGCGGATATCAAATTTTATAAAGATACGACTCTGGCGCTGTTGCTTGCAGCACAGGAGCGCGGCTGGGATTTGCATTACATGGAGCAGCGCGATCTTTATTTGTTGCAGGGCGAGGCGCGGGCAAATACCCGCAACCTGTTTGTCGCCGACAATGGCGATAGTTGGTTTGAGTTGGGATTGCACGAAGATAAAAAGCTCGGTGATCTGGATGTGATCATCATGCGCAAAGACCCCCCCTTCGATAACGAATACATTTACAGCACCTATATTCTTGAAGCTGCGCAGAATCAGGGCGCACTTGTGGTAAACGATCCACGTAGCCTGCGCGATTGCAACGAGAAAATTTTCGCCACCCAATTTCCCCAGTGTTGCCCGCCGGTCTTGGTTAGCCGCGACATGCTGCGCCTGCGCGATTTCCACCGCAGCCATGGCGATGTGATATTTAAACCACTCGACGGCATGGGCGGCAGCCGTATTTTCCGCTGTCGTCAGGATGACCCCAATGTCGGTGTAATTCTGGAAACCCTGACGGAATTTGGCAGCCAGAGCATTATGGCGCAGCGTTATATCCCGGCGATCAGCGAGGGCGATAAACGTATTTTGGTGGTCGATGGCGAGCCAGTTCCCTACTGCTTGGCGCGCATTCCTGCCCAAGGTGAAACACGTGGTAATCTGGCGGCGGGCGGAAGTGGTGTGGCTCAGCCATTGACCGATCAGGACTACTGGATAGTCGAGCAGCTGGCGCCGACGCTCAAAGCCAAGGGCCTGCTATTTGTCGGTTTGGATGTGATCGGTAATTATTTGACCGAGATTAACGTCACTAGCCCCACCTGTGCGCGAGAAATCGATAAGGCCTACAACACGGGAATTGGGTCACGGCTAATTGATGCCATAGAGCGTAAATTAGCGGCGCATTAATCAGCCCCAATGGCTGACCCGTTGAATAACAGAGTAGAGCGAATGAATCAGGCCGTTGCCTTGGAAGAAGAAACCCTAGCCGTGCCGCCGGTTGATACCGGCGATCGGCTGAGTTTTACTTTATTTTTGGCGATCGCTCTGCACGCTTTCCTGATATTGGGGTTTAGTTTTAAGCTGCCTGATCACAGTAATAAGTCACAAACAATTGAAATTACTTTGGCGACTCATAAATCGCTGAAAGCGCCAGAGAATGCCGATTTTCTGGCGCAGCACAATCAAGAGGCGAGCGGCACACTGGATGAGGCCAAGCAGCTTACTGCCGAGAAACAGGCTGAATTTGCCGATACCCAAGTGCGTGAGGTGAATCCGGTGCCACAGCAACAAGCCGCATCCACCAAGAAAATCAAAGAGCAACAGCTGCTCTCAACCACCGCCAAAAGCACCCAAACCACCCAGTTAAAATTAAATCCAGATGAGCGAGAAGAGCGTGAAGTGCTGGAAGGGTTAACTGAAGATCAGCCGCTAATCTCGTCCGAAATTGCCAGTTTGCAAGCCAAGTTGGATAAGCAGCGGCAGGAATACGCCAAGCGGCCACGGGTGCGTACACTTACCTCAGTCTCGACTAAAGAATCCTTTGATGCCAAGTACTTGCATGAGTGGGGCGCCAAAATTGAGCAGGTCGGCAACCGCAACTATCCCAAGGAAGCGTTAAGCCGTCATATCACCGGTCACTTGCGTTTATCGGTGGTGATTAATCCCGACGGCACTATTTATGAAATCAAAGTGCTGCAATCTTCGGGACAGCGCATTCTCGATGATGCCGCGCGGCAAATTGTGCGCTTGGCAGCCCCGTTTGCGACATTTCCGGCCGAAATTCGCAAGCACGCCGACCGTCTGCAGATTATTCGCACCTGGAATTTTGAGATTACTGGCAAAAACTCAACTATTACCACGTCCGCCAACTGAATAATAGGCTAATTAATTTAGCCCACTCGCTTGTTTTACCTTCGTAAGGCCTCATACTAAATCCATGAACGAAAAAATCACTTTTAATGATTACGATGAGCTTACCCCCGGCAGTTTGCGCGACCATTTTTTGATCGCCATGCCGGGTTTAAACGATTCATCCTTTGCCCACACAGTGACTTACATTTGTGAGCACAGCGACAAGGGTGCCATGGGGGTGGTGATCAATACCGCCACACCTATGCTGCTGAAAGAAATCTTCTCGCAGATGGATTTGGATGACCTTTCTGACCAGGGCGACCAGATTGTCATGAGTGGTGGGCCGGTGCAGCCCGAGCGCGGCTTTGTGCTGCACAGCAATGAAGCCAAATGGCAATCTACGCTGGAAATCTCTCCCGACGTTAGCCTCACCGCTTCGCGCGACATTATTGCCGCCCTTGCTGAAGGCCGCGGCCCCAAGCAGTGCTTGATCGCGCTGGGTTATGCGGGTTGGGGTGAAGGTCAGTTGGAGGCGGAAATCGCCGCCAATAGCTGGTTGACCGTACCTGCCGATAAAAACATTATTTTCAATACGCCGTTTGAAGAGCGCTGGACATCGGCAGCGCTGGCGTTGGGTATTGATGTCAATTTAATTTCCAGTACCGCTGGCCACGCTTAGTGTGTTAGATCCGCGAGACTTAAATCTGTTTGTAACCCTATGATTAAAACTCTGCTTGCCTTTGATTACGGCACCAAAAATATTGGTGTCGCTTCTGGTCAAACCATCACTCGCTCGGCCAATTCACAGGTTGCACTCAAAGCTAAAGATGGCATTCCGGATTGGAATCAAATTGAAAAATTATTAAAAGATTGGCAGCCTGATTTGGTTTTGGTTGGCTTGCCGCTAAATATGGACGACAGTGAAAGTGAACTCAGCGCGCGCGCGCGTAAATTCGCCAACCGTTTGCATGGTCGTTTTGGCGTGAAAGTAGAGATGGTGGATGAACGCCTGAGTAGCTTTGAAGCAAAAAGTGAAGTGATGGAGCGCGGCGGTTCGCACGATTACAAAAATAATCCGGTCGATTCAATTGCTGCGCGATTAATTTTGGAGAGTTGGATGGAGCGCAATCAACCGCAATAATATTTGAATAAAGCCATAAAAAATGCCGGATGATTTCCGGCATTTTTTATGGAGCGGAATATATTATTAAAACATCTTACCGCGATTGTTTTGCTCATCGCTTTGAATCGACAAGCTATCAGCCGCGTGGGACAAATAACTCGCATCGGTTTCCGAGCCGAGTTTGATCATCAGACGCAAATCGTTAGGTGAGTCGGCGTGCAACAACGCATCTTCGTACGTAATTTCACCGTTGTCGTAAAGTGCATAAAGCGCTTGGTCAAAGGTCTGCATGCCCAGCTCAGTCGAGCGCTTCATCAATTCTTTCAAGTCTGACACTTCACCTTTGCGAATTAAATCCTGCGCCAGCGGGGTATTGATCATAATTTCCAAACAAGCGCGGCGGCTATTGCCATCCGGTGTGGGAATTAATTGTTGCGCCACAATCGCTTTTAAGTTGAGCGATAAATCCATCCACAATTGGCGATGGCGATCAGCAGGGAAAAAGTGAATGATCCGGTCGAGCGCTTGGTTAGCGTTGTTGGCATGGAGTGTACAGAGACATAGGTGACCAGTTTCCGCAAATGCAATCGCGTGGTCCATGGTTTCGCGTGAGCGCACCTCGCCGATTAGGATTACATCGGGTGCCTGGCGCAAAGTATTTTTCAACGCGACTTCAAAAGATTCAGTATCAATACCCACTTCGCGCTGGGTGATAATGCAACCCTGATGTTGGTGGATAAATTCAATCGGGTCTTCAATTGAAATGATATGGCCCTTGGAGTTTTGGTTGCGATGGCCGATCATGGCGGCGAGTGAAGTCGATTTACCGGTACCGGTCGCACCCACAAAAATAATCAGGCCGCGTTTGGTCATTGCCAACTCTTTAATAATTTCTGGCAGGCCTAAATCATCGGGCGCAGGGATTTTAGTTTCAATCCGGCGCAATACCATGCCGGCCAAATTGCGTTGATAAAAGGCGCTGGCACGGAAGCGGCCAATACCGCGTGCGCTCACCGCAAAATTCAATTCTTTTTTATCGATAAATTCTGCGCGCTGTTTTTCGTTCATCACACTCAGCACCAGCTCGCGTGCTTTTTCTGGTGCCAGTGGTGTGGCAGTGACAGGCACCACCTTGCCGTGGACTTTGATCGAGGGCGGTACGCCGGCAGTAATAAATAAATCCGACGCGCCCTTTTCTACCATCAAGGATAATAACCGATCAAAATCCATAACAATGCACCTTAAAAATTATTGAAACGTTGTGCTGCAAATAGGAAACAAAATGAGATATTTCCCAGAATGTTTGATTAAAAATTCTCGGGAAATTTGGCTTTGCCTTTAGCGGCCTCGCGGCTGATGATACGGCGTGACACCAAATCAGCCAAACACTGATCCATGGTCTGCATGCCAAGCGATGCACCAGTTTGAATTGCCGAGTACATCTGTGCCACCTTGTCTTCACGGATCAGGTTACGAATCGCCGCTGTGCCACGCATAATTTCGTGCGCTGCCACCCGGCCACCGCCATTTTTCTTCATCAGTGTTTGCGAAATTACTGCTTGCAGCGATTCCGACAGCATCGAACGCACCATGGATTTTTCGTTCGCGGGGAATACGTCCACGATACGGTCGATGGTTTTGGCCGCAGAGGTGGTGTGCAGGGTGCCAAATACCAAGTGGCCGGTTTCAGCGGCGGTGAGTGCCAAACGAATAGTTTCCAAATCGCGCATCTCACCTACCAGAATAATATCCGGGTCTTCCCGCAGTGCGGAGCGCAGCGCTTCACTAAAGCCGTGGGTGTCGCGGTGTACTTCACGTTGGTTGACCAGACATTTTTTTGATTCGTGTACAAATTCGATCGGGTCTTCAATGGTCAGTACGTGTTCGTATTTGTTGTCGTTGATGTAGTCGATCATCGCCGCGAGGGTAGTGGATTTACCTGAACCGGTCGGCCCGGTCACCAGCACCAAGCCACGCGGTACCGCGCAGATATCGCGGAACACATTGCCCATGCCCAGCTCTTCCATAGTGAGTACTTTGGAGGGAATGGTACGAAATACGGCGCCAGAGCCGCGGTTTTGGTTAAAGGCGTTCACCCGGAAGCGCGCCACACCGGGCACTTCAAAGGAAAAGTCAGTTTCCAGGAATTCTTCGTAGTCCTTGCGCTGCTTGTCATTCATAATGTCGTAAATCAAACCGTGTACCTGCTTGTGCTCCATCGGCGGCAGGTTGATACGGCGCACATCGCCATCGACACGAATCATCGGCGGCAGACCCGCCGAGAGGTGCAAGTCAGACGCGCCTTGTTTGGCGCTAAAGGCCAGGAGTTCGGTGATATCCATCAGAGCAACCTTTTGTTATTCGTCTGCAGCGCAGACCTTGTGGGCAATTACAGAGATTTTTAAGAAAACGGAATATGCACAAGATAGACGACCAGCTCGCGAAAGTCACCGCACGAATTCATCAAGCCGCTAATGCCGCCGGACGAAATCCGCAAACTGTGCAGTTGATCGCGGTGAGTAAAACCCAGCCTGCACAAGCCTTGGCCGAAGCTTACGCTTGGGGGCAGCGCGCGTTTGGTGAAAACTACCTGCAGGAGGCACTCGACAAACAAATCGCTCTGCACGCACTGGCGGGGATTGAATGGCACTTTATCGGCCCCATTCAATCCAACAAGACGCGCCCAATAACGGAGCACTTTGCCTGGGTACATTCGGTCGACCGGTTGAAAATCGCCCAGCGCCTGAATGACCAGCGCCCCGCAGAGCTGCCGCCACTGAATATCTGTGTGCAAGTAAATATAGACGATGAAACCACCAAGTCAGGTGTTAGCCTTGCACAATTGCCCGCATTAGTGGCGGCGATAGGCCAGTTGCCGCGTCTAAAGCTGCGCGGTTTGATGGCCATACCCGCTGCGACTAACGACCCAACCCAGCAGCGCGCCGCTTTTGCCAAATTGCGCAGCGCCCGCGATGAGTTGAATGCGCAGGGCTACAGCCTCGATTGCTTGTCGATGGGCATGTCCGGCGATATGGACGCTGCCATTGCTGAAGGCGCAACCTTTGTGCGGGTTGGCACCGATATATTTGGCGCGCGCTCCAGCGCAAAACGATAATTTTTTAACGTTAAGGGTTTAGTGTGAAGACATCCAAGATTGCATTTATCGGCGCGGGCAATATGGCCAAGGCGATTATCGGCGGTTTGCTGGCGGAAGGTTTTACCGCCGCACAAATCAGCGCCGCAGGTCCGCGTTTGGAAACGCTCAATAAAGTAGCTAATGAATTTGGTATTGCGATTAGCACCGATAATGCTGCAACCGCGGCGAATGCCGATGTGATTGTGCTGGGGGTAAAGCCGCAGATGCTAAAAGAAGTTGCGCTCGGTTTGCGCGAATCCTTGACCCATAAACCGCTGATTATTTCGGTTGCGGCAGGTATCACCACCGCGAGTATCGCCAGCTGGTTGGGTGAAGATCAGGCAATTGTGCGCTGTATGCCTAATACACCATCGCAATTGCGCGCCGGTGCCAGCGGATTGTTTGCCAATAGTTTGGTGAGCGATGCACAAAAATCGGCGGCCAACGCAATTCTCGGCGCGGTTGGTATAGTGCAATGGCTGGACGATGAGAATTTATTAAACGCGGTCACCGCCGTTTCCGGTTCCGGACCAGCGTATTTTTTTCTTATGATGGAGGCGATGATCGACGCGGGTGTTGAACTGGGTTTAACGCGCGAATGCGCAGCTGAGTTAACCTTGCAAACGGCGTTGGGCGCCGCCATGCTCGCCAAAGAAAGTGAACTGGATGTAGCCGAATTGCGCCGCCGTGTCACCTCACCCAAGGGAACTACTGAGCAGGCCATTTTGTCGTTTGAGCAAGATCAACTGCGTGGGACTGTGTTAAAAGCCATGAGTGCCTGTTCCAATCGCGCCGTGGAACTGTCTGAACTCTTGGGCAAATAAATCGCGTAAGCTATTTTGCATTGCACTTGTTATTGAAATAAATCACCGGAGATATTCATGTTCGCCAACATTTTGCATTTAATTGTTTATAGCCTGATGTCGTTGTTTCTTGTGATTGTTATTTTGCGCTTTTTACTGCAACTAGTGCGCGCCGATTTTTACAACCCTGTTTCGCAAGCCATAGTCAAAATCACTATGCCAATGCTAAAACCTCTGCGCAAATTTATTCCCAGTGTGTTGGGGGTTGATACGGCATCAATCGTGCTCATTATTTTGGTGCAACTGCTTGCCACTACAATTTTGTCGATGATCGCGGGGGCGCCCGGGTTAATTTTGAATCCGCTGCCGATCATTGTGTGGGGCATAGTGGGTGCGCTTACTATCATTTCCAGTATATTTTTCTGGTGCATGATTATTAGCATTATTGGCAGTTTTATTGCGCCATTTAGCAGTCACCCATTACTAATGCTTGCCAATCAAATCATTAATCCACTTACTGCTCCAATCCGCAAAATTATCCCGCCACTGGGCGGCGTGTTGGATATATCGCCGATCATTATTTTGCTCGGTTTGCAAATCGTCAATATGTTGATTGCGCGTTTGGCTAATGCTGTGGGTGTATATCCGCAGTTGGTGTTGGGTTATTGGTAAGTCTGCCGCCGGTTAGCGTGCGCAGAAGCTTACCAAAGACAAAACTCAGCATGTTCAATGAAGCGATGACAGGTAGTCATCGATTTCGCGTTGAATTTTAAAGCGGCGTTTACCCTGTTTTTCTTTTGGGCGACTGAGGTGTTCATGATGAAATAAAAAATCATCTTGGTCATCGCGGCCAGTGCTGAAGCCTTTAGGCAAGCCTTGTTTTTTAAGTTTTGCTTTTGATGTTGCTGGATTCATTGGTTGTCCCTCATAGTTAATTGAGTGGTGCTCATCCGTGAGCGGTAACAGCTCCAAGTAAAATTGTTGTGTTAGTGGCGCGCGTCCAAATAGGCATCAATTTCTTTTTTGGCTTCATCTTTGGTCTTGCCGTACTTCTCTTGCAGTACGCCAACAAAGCGTTCGCGACTACCATTAATACGATCAAAATCATCATCTGTAATGTCGCCCCATTTTTTTTGAATAGAGCCTTTCATCTGCTTCCATTTTCCTTCTACTATGTCACTGTTCATAAAAAATTCCTCAATAGTCAGGTTAAAAATATTGGCATGTTGATGAATGTCCCTATCGATTGCGTTCACCATACTGTTTATTTCCAACAACTCAGTTGCTGTTAATAAAAGTCACTGAACATCCGGTGGTAAGTTGAAGATTGCAAGCAAGATGCCAATATTTATGTTGTTGTTTTTAAAAAGAATTTAATTATTTTTTAAATGGTATAGTGTTGAAAAAATTACAACCGCTGAGGTTTTTTTCAAAAGGAATCAGTATGTATGCAGTCATTTTTCACGCTGAAGTTGCACAGCTTGATGAGGAGTATTTTGCGGCGGCTAAACAGCTGCGCGAGTTGGCGATGACGCAGTATGGCTGCCTTGATTTTGTCGCCACTAGCGAAGGTAGTCGTGAAATAGCAATATCCTATTGGCCGAGTCTCGACCACATCAAATACTGGCAGCAAAATGCCGCCCATCTGCAAGCGCAACAGCAGGGAAGGGCGCGCTGGTATAAATCGTATAAAGTAGAAGTGGTTGAGGTGTTACGCACTTACAATTTCCCCCTTGCGGGATAGCTATCGTTGCCTTTCTTTGTTCTTCCTTGGCGTCTAGGCTCAGTTAACCTTGGCTGCCTATTTATCAAAATAATGAATCCAAAATCTATCTTGAACCGTAGAGCAGTTGTACGCGCCCTATTCTGTCGGAGTACAGGGGCTTAAAAGAAACCATAACAACGAGCATACCTATGGAACATGATGATTTTATCTACTTGCTCAGCGCCACCGCGCAGGGCGATAAGTTGGCGTTTGCCGATTTGTATCGACAATCCTCTGCCAAGTTATATGCCGTGAGTTTGCAGATGTTGCGGCGGCGCGATTTGGCGGAAGAGGCTGTGCAAGAAGCCTTTGTGCGAATCTGGCACAACGCCGGCGATTACCAGCAGGAAAAGGGCACGGTGTTAACCTGGATGATTAGCATAGTGCGCTATCGTGCGTTGGATATGCTGCGCGCCACCAAAAGCCGCCGCGAAACCAGCGATGACCAGCTAGAGGAAGCCAGCCACGATCAAACCCCGGAACAGGAGCTATATGAGCAGCGCGACAGAGTAAAAATCGACCACTGCATGGATGGCCTTGAGGGAAGTCAGCGTCAGGCAATTGAACTGGCTTACTTTCGCGGCCTCACCCATATGGAGGTTTGCGATCAAATGGCGACGCCACTGGGCACCATTAAAACCTGGATTCGTCGTGGTCTGGAACGTTTAAAGAGGTGTATCGAAGCATGAACTATTTAACTGATGAACGACAACACGCGCTTTCGTCCGAGTATGTATTAGGCAGTTTGCATGGTTCAGCACGGGTGCGTTTCCAGCGCTTACTGATGCAACATAACAGCCTGCGGCGCACGCTCTGGCATTGGGAGAGTCGCTTAAACGAGCTGGGCGGTGCGCTGCCAGAGGTACAGCCAGCGCCAGAGGTATGGGAGCGAATCCAGATGCGGTTAGGATTTATCGCTCCCACCGCCGGCACCAATGTCGTGAGTTTGCCGCAGCGCAAACCGCGCGGGTTGCAATGGTTGGCAGGCTTATCCGCTGCCGCTGCAATCCTTATGGCGGTGCTGCTGGTGAATCTACAGCCCGTTGATCCAGTAATGCCGGGGCAAATTGCCGTAGTGCAAAGTGAAAAGGCTCAGGCACTGTGGTTGATTGAACTGCGCGACGATCAATTGCTCGTCACCGCAACCGATAAGTTCAAAGCGCTGGATAATCAGGACTACGAATTGTGGATGGTCGCCGCCGATGGTCGCCCGCCTATTTCACTGGGTTTGTTACCCAAACAGGGCAAGCTGAGTTTGCCGCGCTCAGTGCTGTTTGATCAGCTGCAAGTCGCCGCGCTCGCGGTGAGTTTGGAACCGCTGGGCGGATCGCCGAATGGCCAGCCGACGACGGTGTTGTATACGGCGGAACTGGTGGCGATCTAAGTGTTTTTAAAGGGACAAAAAAGTTAGACTTCCCTATTGCCCGGCAAGTGACCAAATACCATCTGCCGGGCAATTTTTAGATGAGCTAACAGGTTACAGGATGTTAATAGATGAAAATTTTACCGACTGAATTTGATGGAAAACCAATTCGTCGCGTTTATGACGAAGCAACCGAAACTTGGTGGTTTTCGGTGATTGATGTGGTCCAGGTGCTGACCCAGCAGGCCGATTATCAAACCGCGCGCAAATATTGGAACAAGCTAAAAGAGCGGCTTAACAAAGAGAGCAGTCAGTCGGTGACAAATTGTCACCGACTGAAATTACCCGCTGCAGATGGTAAAAAGTACCTGACGGATGTTGCTACCGCTCAAACTTTACTGCGTTTAGTGCAATCTATCCCCAGCCCCAAAGCTGAGCCCATCAAACTATGGTTGGCAAAAGTAGGGTATGAGCGGATGCAAGAAATGTCCGATCCAAGCTTATCGCTGAATCGTGCCCGTGAAACTTGGCAGCAGCAGGGGCGCAGCGAGAAATGGATTCAGCAACGTATGACCGGTCAAGAGACGCGGAACAAGCTAACTGATTACTGGGCAACTCATGGCATTAATAAAGGCGACGAATTTGCTATTTTGACCAATATCATTCATCGCGAGTGGGCCGAGGTAAATATCAAAGAGCATAAGGTGTTAAAAGGCCTTGAATACCAAAATCTGCGCGATCATATGAGCGAAGCGGAATTGATTTTTACCGCACTTGCGGAATTATCTACGAGGCAAATTGCGGAAGCAGAAGACGCAACGGGTATTGATGAAAACAAAGTTGCCGCAACCCAGGGCGGCGGTATTGCTAAACAGGCGCGCAAATCTTTGGAGCGAAAAACCGGAAAGTCGGTTATTACGGAGACTAATTTTTTACCTCCCGCTATCAAGACACTAGAATCCAAACCGACTGAAGAGTAGTTTCTAAATTCCCTCAACCCCGCATCACGCGGGGTTTTTTATCCCCATAAAAAATATATTTACTAAATATCAAAATAATCACAAAAAGTTGAATCCAAAACTCCAGTTGAGCCGTTTGGTTGATGTAAGTCACCTAAACCCATGGAGTCAACGATGAAACATAAATACTTATCAGCTGTAATCGGTACCCTCTGCGCGAGCTTGCTCGCTACCGGCTGTTTTGCATCCAGTCACCGCGAAGCACCGAATATCACCCGCTCACCCGCTCTCGATTCAACGGACTTTTATGCGTTCAATAGTTATGAGCCAGGCCGTGCTGATTTTGTCACTTTGATCGCCAACTATATTCCGCTGCAAGATGCTTACGGCGGCCCCAATTATTTCGCGATGGATCCTCACGCGGTTTACAGCATTCATGTGGATAACACCGGTGATGCAGTAGAAGATCTGACGTTTGAATTTCGTTTTAGTCAGGCACTTGCTGGCGGTGAAGGCGTGAAATTGACGGTAGGCCCGGAAGGTAATAGCCGCGCTGTCGCAGTGCCGTTGAAAAATGTGGGCGGTATCAGCGCAAGCGATATGTCCGCCGTAAATTTTAGCGAGAGCTACAACATTAAAGTGCGTAGTGGCGATCGCAAAACTGGCACCCGTATGGATGTTGCCATGGCGTCGGGCATGGGCACCACGTTTAAAAAGCCGCTCGATTATATCGGCAATAAAACCTTCACCTCACCCGCTGGTTACGCAAGCTATGCCAATAGTTTTGTGTACGAAATTGCAATTCCCGGTTGTAACACCAATGGCCGCGTATTTGTTGGCCAACGTAAAGACCCCTTCGTAGTGAACCTCGGCAAAACATTTGACTTGGTCAATTATGTTCCCGTTGAAGGCGATAGCGCGCCCGGTGCTGGTGACGGCGGTGGTTTCCCCGGCGGTATTACGCAATCGGCAATGAACGATAATCTGGTCGATAAAAATGTCACCGCAATTGCGCTAGAAATTCCGAAAGCCTGTTTGGTTGGCAGCGGTAATGGTGTGATCGGTAGCTGGACAACGGCGAGCTTGCCACAAGCGCGCATTTTAAATCCGCAAGCCTCGTTTAATAAAACCGAAGTGAATGGTGGCGCGCTCACCCAGGTTTCGCGTTTGGGTACTCCGTTAGTGAATGAATTGGTCATCGGTTTAAAAGATAAAGATCGCTTCTCGTCTGCGGAACCAAAAAGCGATGGTCAGTTTGCCGATTATGTAACTCACCCATCGCTGCCGGAATTATTAAATATTTTATTTAAAGATGCAGTGAACACCACACTCGGCGCCAATCTTCCTACGCTTGCACCCACTAATTTCCCACGTATGGATTTAGTGACCGCATTCCTCACTGGTTTCCCTGGCGTAAATCAATTAAAGACCGTTACTCCGTCTGAAATGTTGCGTTTGAATACTGGCATTGCTGCCACTGCGCAAATGGACCAAAGCGCATTTGGTGTTGCCGGTAATGACCTTGCCGGTTTCCCCAATGGTCGCCGCCCTGGTGATGATGTGGTGGATATTGCATTGCGCGTGGTGATGGGCCGTTTGTGTTATCCAATTTCCGTCGGCGGTGTGGATACAGATTTGGGTTTGTGTAAGCCCGAAGATGCCAATGTAGGCAATGTTCCCTTCACTGATGGTGCACCACTTAACGCCAGCATGATGAAAAACATGTTCCCTTATTTGGCTGACCCGATTTCTGGTTCAAATTAAGGAGGCCTGTATGAAACTTCAAACTCTGGCAATTTCTTTAAGCATTGCGGTATTGGTTAGTGCATGCGGCGGTAGCGACAAAAAGAAAACGCCACCGCCAAAACTGAACACGTCGCCCATAGCGATGAGCGTGAGTGTCATGACTCAAGCTGATACACCGCTAACCGGAAAATTAATGGGCAGCGATGCTGATCAAGACATGTTGACTTACATCGTATCTGCACAGCCCACACAGGGCATGCTGATGGTGCAAGCCGATGGATCTTACACCTACACACCGAATACTGATGTGGTTGGAACGGATCAATTCAGCTTTATTGTTTCCGATGGCAAGGCAACGTCTCCCGCTGCAACGGTCAATATCACGATTGATTTATTAGCCGTTGATATGAGTGCTTATACACGTAAAGCGTTTAATCAAATGCAGAGTGATACACCACTATCGCTCAACAGTCGCACAGTGACGCAGGATGTCACCGATGAAACTGCATTTGATGATCTGTTAATGCAATAAGCACACGCGGTTTACGCTTAACGCCCGCAACGGATGGTGGGCTTTTTCCCCACGAAAAATAAAAAATCAGCGGCTGGCAATGCTGCGATTAATTAAAAAACGATTTAAATCGTTAACGACAACTTTTTGAATAGCTGATATTGCAGCGGGTGTAAAAAAATGAAAAAACCATTACAAAATGTATTTCTGTGGGCTGGCGCATGCGTCGGGCCTATTCTCAGTCACTGTGTATTCGCAGAAGCTTATACACCCACAGATCCGCAACAGATTATTGCGCAGTGGACTATTGCTACGCCGACTTCCCCCAGTTCTGTGCAAACACAACAGCGCTTGCAACCGCAAGATCCTACCAGCGTAGTGAGTTTGGCAAATCAATATTTGATTCAGGCTGCGCAGCCAGGTCAGTCGCGTCTATATGGTGTAGTTGAAGCTTTGCTAAAACCCTTCATTGAAAAAAATACACAGGATTCTTCACTGTTACTCGCCTGGGCGCAAGTGCAACAACATCAACATAGATTTGGTGTTGCACTAGACGTGTTGCAAAAAATACTCGCGCAGCAGCCGGATAACCTCACCGCAAATTTGCTCGCGGTGCGCTTGCAGTTAATTCAAGGTGACGCCATCGCCGCACAAGCGATTTGTATGCGTTTATTGGGTCACGCTGATCTGTTAACGCTAAGTGCTTGTACGTTGGAAGCGCGTGGTGCTCATGGTGGTGTCGGTACTGCCAGTACTGCCGGTGCGAAAGAATTGAGTGAAAGTTACGAGCAGTTGCAACAAATTGTTAACAGCCAAGGTTTACCGTCGGACGAGCGCGGTGTATGGATATCACAAATACTTGCTGATATGGCGTTGCGCTTAGAGAATCCTCAAGCGGCACTGAATTATTTAACTCCAATAAAAACCAAAAATTCGCTCAGCGTGTGGGTGCAATGGGCAGATGCCCACCTCGCGTTAAAAAATTATCAGCAGGTGATGGATGAAGTATCGTCGTTGATTAATACCACTACCGTAGCAGATGATGCTCTACTAGTGCGTCTTGCCATCGCGGAAAAAAATCTTGCAAGTGGAGACGAGTGGCAAGCGCAAGTGCGCGAGCGTATAGAGTTGCGTGAACTGCGCGATGACCAAGCACATGCGGCCGACCTCACTATCTATTATTTGGATGTCGCGCCTGATACTCAAAAAGCCTTGCATTGGGCAGAACGCAATTGGCAGCAGGCGCGCGAAGCCAGCGATAGACAATTATTGCTGCGTGCGCAGCAGGCGGCTGCTGTAACAACCGCTGTCGAAAAGGCGGGAGCATAATTATGCGTATGCTCGTCTTAATAATATTCAACGTCTTTACTCTTTTGTCTGCAGTATCTGCATCGGCACACCAACTAAGCACTGCTTACGCCACACTGAACCTAAATGAAAAAGGTCTGCTAACTGGAGGATGGCAAGTGCGTCTCTATGATTTGGAACAAGCCATAGGTGTCGATGTTGATGGCGATGGAAAATTACGCTGGCAGGAATTGCAAGCTCGCGCAGGTGTGGTGAATCAATATCTCTCCAGTCAATTATTGTTTAGTCGCGGCGCCAGTAAATGCACACAGGTGTTAAGTAAAGAGTGGAAAATTGATTCGCATTTTAATGAATCCTATTTGATGATTCCAATTCGGGCTCAGTGTGCATTGAGTGGTGAAATTGAAGTGACGTACAGTGCATTTTTCAAAGAAGATGCTGAACATAAATTGCTACTTAATTTGCACAGTAAATCTGCCTCTAGCAGCCGTGTGTTGAGCGACAACCAGCGTAAGATTCAATGGGATACAGCTGCAGGTAATGCATGGACAACATTTACGGAATTTGTCTACCAAGGCATGGTGCACATCTGGATCGGGCTGGATCATATTTTATTTTTACTCTCTCTCTTGTTGACCTGCGTGTTGGTTCGCCGTGGCCATCAATGGTTTGCGCAAGCGAATGTAAAACGCATTGTTATCAATACCACTTGGATGGTGACTGCATTTACGCTCGCCCATTCCATCACCCTGAGTGCTACTGCATTAGGTTTCTTACATTTTTCCAGCCGCTGGGTGGAAGTTAGCATTGCGGTGTCGGTATTGCTGGTAACGCTCAATAATGTTTTCCCGGTGGTTGTGCGCCTTGGCTGGCTTACCTTCGCCTTTGGCTTATTGCACGGTATGGGTTTTGCGGGTGTGTTGGGCGAATTAGGTTTGCCCGCCGACCAACAGATATTGAGTGTGTTGGCATTTAATCTGGGTGTGGAGATAGGGCAAATGGCCATCGTTTTACTGTTGTTACCGGTGCTTATTTTGTTGCGCAAACAAATCTGGTACGCACGCTATGCGCTAACGGGTACATCGATTGTGATTGCTTTAGTCGCCATGCAATGGGTTGTTGAACGAATTTTCAGTTAAGGAAAAAATTATGCGCAGTATCAGTGCAAGTTTAATTTTATTCAGTATTGTGCCATTGCTGGTCCCTTACACAAATGCTAATACTGTTGTGTATCCCAAAAACGAAATAGCCATGGTGGAAACGGTCAGTGTATATGGCCGTCGCATGGATCTATTGGGCTCCAGTATTTCGGCAGCAGAAGGTATGATCGGCAGCGCTGATATTGAAAATCGCCCGGTATCCCGCACTGGTGAAATTCTGGAGTTTGTTCCGGGCATGGTAGTGACACAACACAGCGGTTCCGGCAAAGCCAATCAATATTTTTTGCGCGGGTTTAATCTGGATCACGGCACTGATTTTGCAACCTCGGTGGATGCCATGCCAGTCAATATGCGCAGCCACGGGCACGGGCAGGGTTACACTGATTTAAATTTTATTATTCCGGAATTGATTCAGGATATTGCCTATCGCAAAGGCCCATATTATGCCGAGGTCGGGGATTTTTCCGGTGCGGGCGCAGCGCAGTTTTCGTTAAAAAATACACTCGATAAAAATACCCTGAGCATCACTGCGGGCGAGAACGCTTATCAGCGTTTTTATACGGCCTCTCAAATTGATTTCGCGGTAGGGCAGTTAGTGTTGGGCGCAGAGGCGCAAACTTACTCTGGCCCTTGGGCTGATATCGACGAGGACGTACACAAAACTAATTTGCTGCTGCGTTATTCATCGCGGTTTGGCGGTGGCGACTTTTCATTGACTGCGATGGGCTATCGCAATCGCTGGAATTCCGCGGATCAAATTCCGCAGCGCGCAGTAGGCCAAGGTGTGATTGATGCGTTGGGTTCGCTGGATACGGATGTAGGTGGTGATTCCAGCCGCTACAGTGTATCGAGCCAATGGATAAATCAGCAGTGGGCGATTAGCGGCTATCTAGTCGATTCGAATTTAAATTTATTTTCCAACTTTACCTATTTTCTGGATGATCCCGTCAATGGCGATGAGTTTGAACAAGTGGATGATCGCCAATTAATGGGTGGCGAAATCGTACGTAATTGGCAAGCCAATCTAGCGGGCTACGCAATCACCAATAAAGTGGGCATACAAATTCGTCACGATAAAATTGATGCAGTGGGTTTATACAAAACCCGCGCGCGTGAACGTTTGTCGGCAACACGGGTTGATGCTATTGATGAAACCTCGCTCGCGCTGTTTGCGCAAAGTGAAATTACACTGAGCGAAAAATTGCGCGCGCATTTAGGTGTACGCCATGATTATCTCACTGTCGATGTGCAAAGTGATTTTATGCGAAATTCGGGTGATGCTTCGGATGGGATGACCAATGTTAAAGGTGGCTTGAGTTACAGCATCAACGACCAGCTGGAAACCTATGTCAATTTCGGCCAAGGTTTTCATTCAAATGATGCGCGCGGTGCAACCATTGTGGTAGATCCAGTAACCGGTGAGTTGAGTGAGCCAGTGGATCTGTTATCCCGCTCGCAAGGTGCTGAAGTTGGCGCAAAATTATTTGATGACAATCGCTACAGTATTTCGGCGTCGCTCTGGGTGTTGCAATTGGACTCAGAATTATTGTTTGTGGGGGATGCAGGTAATACCGAAGCGAGCCGCGCGTCTGAGCGTTCCGGGATTGAAGTCGCGAGTTATTTTTGGTTTGCGCAGGGCTGGAGTATCGATACCGAACTGGCTTGGACTCGCTCGCGGTTTATCGGCAATGAATTGGAGGAGGGAAAATATGTAGATGGCTCCCTGCCGTTTGTTGCCAGTGCCGGGATTAGCTATGCGCCCGCTGCAACCGGTTTTCACGGCGCGCTGCGCTATCGCCATTTTGCCGCGCGAGTGCTGGACAGTTTTGACCAGCAACCATCCGGGGCGACCCAAGTGGTGAATCTCGGTTTGGGTTATCGCTGGCAGCAGTGGTCTGTGGGGCTCGATATTCTCAACCTGTTCGATAGCACCGACCACGATATAGATTATTTTTATTCCTCCCGCTTGCCTGGCGAAGCGAGCGAGGGCGTCGAAGATTTGCACTTCCATCCGGTAGAACCGCGCAGTGTGCGATTCAATTTGCAAGTCGCGTTCTGATCAAGGATCTTTCCCTCCCTGGTCACTAAATAGATACCACCCGGTGTGCAAATTGGCACTACCAGGTGGTATGCACTGGCGCCAAATGTTTCACAAAGTAGCAATCTCCCACCTTTTAGCCATCTGAAGTGACCACTCACTGCTCAAGATCTAGTCACTGGCGTAGTTTTCCGCTTTAATGTCTGCATAAAAATTATTATGTAACCTTATGCTGGTTATTTCGGTCAGTTATTAAACAGTACAAATAACGCCCTAATCGATATTGAGAACACAGCTATGGACGTACGTGCCCTGCATCGCCAAATGACCCATTACACTCGTTGGAAGCGCCAGTTAGATGAGCGTTTGCAGCGCTTTGAACTTTGGAGTCAGCAGCATGATATGTCCGGCGCGAATATGGGTAAAACCCTGCAGCGTGCACGCCAGCTATTGCGCGGCGAGAGTTTTACCATCGCCTGTGTGGGTGAGTTCTCGCGCGGTAAAACCGAATTAATCAATGCGCTGTTGTACACCGGCGGTGGTCGGCGTTTGCTGCCATCGCAACCCGGGCGCACCACTATGTGCCCTACCGAAATCTATTGGGATAGCCATCAGCCCGCCAACTGCGTGCGTTTGCTGCCCATCGAAACCCGTCGCACCAATACCAGTTTGCAGAGTTTTAAACGCATCCCGCAAAACTGGGTGGCGATTCACTTTGATGCGCAAGACCACGAGCAGACCCGCGCGGCGATCAATCAAGTGTCTGCCAGCAAACAAGTCACAGTAGCCGATGCAATCAAACTCGGTTTTGCACAGGATGAGTTAGGCGAGCGCGATGAAAATGGCATGGTCACTATCCCCGCCTGGCGCCATGCGCTGATTAGTTTGGATCATCCACTCTTGCGCCAAGGCTTACGTATTGTTGATACCCCCGGTTTAAACGCACTCGGTAATGAGCCCGAACTTACCCTCAAAACTCTACCCGATGCCCAGGCAATTTTGTTTTTGCTCAGCGCCGATGCCGGTGTCACCGCAAGCGATATGGATATCTGGCGCGAACATATTCAAGTGCTGCGCGATAACAACTGCACCGCCGTGATTGCCCTGCTCAATAAAATCGACAGCCTGTGGGATGACCTCACTCCACCACAGGAAATTGAAGCCAATGTCGATCACTTACGGAAGCTCACCGCGCGCCAGTTGGATTTAGCGCCTGAACATGTGGTGGCGCTCTCGGCCAAACAGGGGCTGCTGGGCAAAGTCGGGCGCAATCAGGCGCAGTTAGTACGCAGCAATTTCCCGCAGCTTGAACGTATGCTGGCTGAATGCGTGATGCGCAATCAGCAGCAAATTATTGGCCATCGCTTAATCGGCGACAGCTATGCGATGGTGATTAATGCGCGCAATAGTTTGCAGCGCCGCTTGGGTGAGTGCGAAAGTGAGTTGAGTGAATTGCGCGCAGTTGCACCCGAAGCAGCGGGTGAAAAATTAACTGAGTTGCGCGATACCATTCGCCGCAACCATCATGAATATCACAAACAGGCGCTGTCATTGCGCACCAGCCAGCGCTTGTTGGAATCACAAAAATTGTCGCTGCTAGGGCCGATCAGCAGCGGCTTATTGGAACAGCAAATCGCCGAGGCCCATGCGAGTCTGGCGCAGAGCTGGACTACCGTGGGGCTTGCTCGTGCCATCGGTAAATTTTTTGACGATGTAGACAGCAACCTGCGCCACTTGGAACGGGAAATCGAGCGCTGTAACCGCGTGCTTACCTCGATTTATGAGCGGCCAGAGCAAACCTTTTCGGGCGATGACCTGATCATGCGCCATCTGTTAAAAATTCAAAAACAGCGTCGCCAGTTGCGCCAGCTGCATACCCGCGCCGACGATTTCCGCAAATCACTGGCAACAGTGTTCACGCACAAAGGCGCGTTGATTAGCCGTTTTATCAATACGCTAGTGCAGGAAGTGCGCGCGGTGTATATCGAACTCAATCAGCACATCAATCACTGGATGCAAGAAGCTCTGGCACCATTGTTTCATCAAAACCAGTATCAAAAACAATTACTTGAGCATCACATGCTGCGCCTCACGCAATTGCAAACCCAGCGCAATAGCCACAGCGAACAGTTAGAATCTTTGCAGACCAATATTTACCAATTGCAAACCGCGCTGGGCAATATTGAACCGCTCTATAAAGAATTGCTGACTACACCACTGGAGCCGGAATTAATGGCTGAAGTGGAGCAAAAGGAGCAGAGTGCGCAAGTGGTATCGATCAAGCAGGGGCGGCAATCATTGCGCGGTAACTAGACCGCGCAATGGGTGCGAAGCGGTGGCGGGATTAACATTCTTCCGGCGCTAAACGGCGCGCTTCATACTCCAACATCACCGGAATACCATCGCGGATCGGGTAGGCGAGACCGCTGGTTTTACACACCAATTCTTGTTGTTCAGGGCGATAATCCAGCACGGCTTTGCTGACCGGGCACACTAAAATCGCAAGTAGTTTTTGGCTGAGCATTTTTTACCTCTACAAATAATAAAATCCAGATAGTTTTTATAGTTCTTACCTCCTTGTAAGTAGTAGTCATCAATTATTTAATTTGTACAACGTCACCCAACAGGGCGACACCGACCATGATATTCCCGGCACCGCATTTGAAGGTTTCGGTGCTGGTGGTGGTGGCGTTGCGGTAGTTGGAGCGGATGTTGACTACGGCATTGGCACCCTCGCGCTGGGCGCGCTCACGCAGGGATTTCATCGCTGACAAAAAGGCCCATTCACAGGCTTGTTTGTCAGATTTACCCACGCCATTGGATTTTTTGTTGGTGCCAAACTCGCCAAATTTTTTAGCGACTGCGCCATGGCTTTGTGCACCAAAATAAAACTTGATGTCGTCGCCGAGGATATTTTTGGCCTGTTCGGTTGCGAGCGCTTCGGCGATGGAAAACTCTTTTACATCGTCGCGTGCCAATGCACCGGTTGCGCAACTGCTGATGGCGATAATAGTGATGCAGCGGGTAATGAAATTCATACTTGGCTCCTTGATTAGTAAGTATGTCAAACAGGTAGATTCACACACGGTGTGCATGAAACAGTGGGGGTGTTTATTCCGGTTGGCTCAGGATCAGACGCCCGCGCAACAGCGTATTGCCGGCTTGCTGCGCCACTAGTTCATAGATGGCGCCCTGGCTGCTGCTGAGCAAACACTGCGCATACAAATCCAGCGCGCAGGAATTGTCGGCGATGGCGGCCAAGAACTCAACATCCTTAACCGCACCTATGTAGGCGGGGCGGGTTTCACCCAGTCGCGACTGTAATAGTCCGGCGTGTACGGCGGCGGCTTGGGCACCGTATTCCAGCAGTAGCACTGAAGCTAATTGCTCAGCCTCAAACAGTGGATTGGCGGCGCTGGCAAACTGGATGCTGCGGCAGTGGATCTGGCTTTCATCCCAAGCGACCACTTCATCGAGCAGACACATGGAATCGCCGTGGGGAATCAGCGCGGCAATTTGCGCGCGATCCATCAACACGGCTGCACCTTTAATTGCAGCGATTGTTGGTTTGTACAGGCAAATACCAGTGAGCCGGATTTAGCTTGGGCGATAAGTTCCAGTAACGGCAAGCTGCGCGCCGCAGGGTTGGCGCAGCGCAAGGCTTCCAGTGCCGGTTGTGCCGCAGTGCTGGGCGCGGTTGTGTCAGTCGGTTGGAGCTGCAATCGGGCGAGACTGTGTTCACTGGCAGTGGGGCTGAGCAGCAGCGCCACGCCAAACTCCACTGGAATCAGCCGTTTGCCGCCGAGTGGGTAAGGCGGTTGGATATCGTACACCGCCAGCAGGGTTGGCAATTGCTCCTGCTGGCACAGGCACATGGCTTCCAGCAAACCCACTGCAAAGCTGTCGTCATAGGCGGAGAGGCTGGTCGATGGCTGGCGGCTGCCGGTGGCGATACTCCAGTAACCGGCGGCGGAATTGTGCACCGAGTTGTGGAATTGGGTGGGTGATACTAATCGTTCACTTTCGCACAGGGAGCGGCAGATCTGGTCGATGATCGGGTAGTCGCCGCCGGATGAAGCAAACACGCTGGCGCAATCTGCCATTGGAATCGCGCTCTTTGCCATCAACTCTTCACATACGCGAAACGCCATGCGCACCAGTTCAGTGGCGCGGCGGCGCTCATTGGCAGGGAGCAGTTCGGGTTTGTATTTTTCCAGCGGTGTGGGTTCAAAGGCCGCTTGCCCTTGCAAAACGGCGGCGCTAGCCTGCCAGCTTGGCAAACCCGGAGCGGCGAGGCCGATAGCATTGAGATAGCATTCCAGCATTACAAACTCCCCAAAATCAGGCTGCAGTTGCTGCCGCCAAAACCAAAAGAATTGCTCAGTACGCGCGTCACCGGCTGGATCGCCGCTTCTTTCAATAGCGCGATATTCATGCCTTCGTCGGCTTCCTGTAGATGCAGGTTTTGCGGCAGATGCCCGTGGACTATGGCGTCCAGCCCGATACAAGCCTCCACTATTCCGGCCGCACCCAGGGTGTGGCCAGTCCAGCCTTTGGTGGAGCTGGCAGGGGTAGCATTGCCAAATAACTGCTCTACTGCTTTGGCTTCGGCGCTGTCGTTGGCTTGGGTGCCGGTGCCGTGCAGGTTGATGTAATCGATCTGGTTAGGGGCTAAACCTGCTTTGCGCAGCGCCGCACTCATCGCCAATTGGGCACCGGCGCCATCGGGATGAGGTGATGACATATGGTAGGCATCGCCGCTCTCGCCGTAACCGAACAGATACAAACCGCTTTCATCGCCTTTTTCCAGCAGCGCAAAACCACCGGCTTCCCCAATAGAAATGCCGCTGCGCTGGCGATCAAAGGGCTGGCATTTTTGCGGCGAAACCAATTGCAGGGCATGAAAACCGTAGAGTGTGGTCAAGCATAAGCTATCAACTCCGCCGACAATTGCGGCATCACACAAGCCGGCGGTGATGGCGCGCTGCGCCGAGGCGAATACTTTGGCGCTGGAGGAGCAAGCGGTAGAGATTGCCATCACTGGCCCTTGGGTGCCCAGCGCTTGCTGGATAAAAGTGGCGACCGAGGACACATTGTGGGTGGTGCCGTATTTATACCAGTCGGGCAGTGGGTCTTGATTCTCGAAGTAGGCCAGTTCGGTCTGGTGGATGCCGGAGGTGCTGGTGCCCATAAACACGCCGACCCGCGCCGCGCCGTAGCGGGCGATGGCGGCTTCAGCCGCACTGAAAAAACCATCTTGCTGCAAGGCTAGCCAAGCGAGGCGATTGTTGCGGCAGTCAAAATCGAGCAGTCGCGCGGGCAGCGCATCGCCTAGATCGGCGACTTCGCCAATCCAGGTATTGAGATCACTGATCTGGAAAAAGTCGCAGGGTTTCAGCCCGGAGCGACCCGCTTGCAGAGCCTCCCAATTAGCGCTACGGCCTGCACCCAAACAGCTGGTGTAGGTGTAATTAGTGATGCGCAGAGGTTTCATCTTGCCAAAAGTCATAAAAATTAAACCAATTGTAGGGGTGCTTACGCACCAGATCCTGTAGCTGCGCGACGTAGCGCGCCATACCTACTTCGATGGCCGCCGTGCGATCCTGACGGTTAGTGCCCAGTTGGTCGCTGATCAATTCAAAGTGCAGATCGTAGCGATTGGCGCCGGAGTAAACGCCAAAACAGCTGATCACCGGTGCTTTGAGCAGCGCGGCTAATTGCCAGACGCCAGCGGGAAATTCGGCTGGTGCACCGAAAAAGTCAACAGTGCTACTGCGTTCCCCCTGCGCGCAGCGGTCGGCCATGATACCGACCAAATGCCCCTGCTCAATCGCTTCGCTCAAAATCAGCGCGAGCGCGGGTGCGGGAGTGCGCGCATCAATCACGCCAGCGGCGAGTTGCGGGTCGAGCTTCTCTAGCAGGCGCATCACATTGGCGTTGTGTTGGATATCCAACAAGATGCGAATGGGCAGTGCATCGCTGCGGCGACCCATGCCCATCACGCGCAGCGCATCGAAGCTGCCGATATGGGCGGTGAGCAAAAAGCAGCCGCGATTTTTGTAGTCGTCGAACAATTGATTGCCGTGGATGTGGACATCAAATTCGGCTTCGCGCCCGGCGAGAAAATAGATGCGATCCATCGCGACCTGCGCAAAGGTTAGCAGATGACGGTATATCTCCCACCACTTGGGTGTTCGCTGGCGCGCGCGCCGTAAAAAATGGCGCGATGCAGTGCGGGCGCTGCGGGCAAACAGAAAATAATAAAACACAATCACACAAAGCCACACAAAAATCATTCGCCGCCCCAAATTCAACGCCACCCAAGTGAGCAGGTTGAGCAACAACGGGGTGCCGCGCTCCTGCTGGGTTTGCCAGCCTTTTGCGGTTGATGGTTTGGCGCTGGTGGATGATTCAGTCATGCACACACTCGAATTGGCCTTTGAGCACCGGTGTTTCACCCTTATAGGCGGCGACGGTGAAGGTCTTTGTACCGGGGGTGATGCAAATGCGCAATTCATCCCCCGGCAGTACCGGCGCGAGAAATTTTACCTGTTTCAGGTAATTGATCTGCCTGTAGTTGGCATTGGCCAGCAGTGCGATAATCCACTTGAGCAGCAGTGCACCGGGCACCAGTGGTGCGCCGGGAAAATGGTCGGCATAACAGGCGTGCGCGCCGGGGATCGGCAAGCGCAATTCCTGTGTGGTCTTAGCGTTGCTCATGTAGCTGGTTCCACAATTGATGCAGTGCAGCGGCGGTGAGTTTGCCGGTCTCATTGCGCGGCAAGGCGGTGACTTTGCGCAGTGGGCGCGGCAAAAAGGGAGCATCTACCCGCTGCGCCAGCGCCGTTAGAATCGTCTTTTCCGGCAATTCACTGACAACTAACGCGACCGGGCGCGCTTCCTGTTGGCTATTGGACGTTTGGGATGACGGCGGCGGTAGAAAAATCACCCCGTCTTGCACCCCATCAATACGCAATAGCTGCAGGGTTAGATTAGCCAGTGAGGCGCGTTTGCCCGCTACATTGATCATATCGGCGTTGCGCCCGCAGAGCAGGAAACTGCCATCATCATGCAGCTCCAGCTGATCCTGAATCGGTGCATCCACTTGCAAATGCGGTGCGGTAGCACAGGCGCCAGTATCGGTCAGCGCTAATTGAAAGCCATCCAATAATTGCCATGCGGCAGTTTGGGTTGAGCGGCGGGTGGCCATGCTGCCCGCTTCAGTACAACCGTAAATTTCCCACAGCGGCGCTTGGAAACACTGTTCGGCGGCCTGGGCGAGGCTTGGGTCGAGGGGCGCTGTCGCCGAGATAATGCTCCCCAGCGGTGGCATAGGTAAGTCGGCGTTGATCAGCGCGCGCAAATGAATCGGGGTGGTGACCAGTATCGCCTTGCTGGATAGCTGCTGTAACAGCTGTTGCACATCGGCCGGAAAAAACGGCTTGTCGCTGTGCATCACCATGCCTGCTTGCAGCACCATAAACAGGGTAGTTTCAAGGCCATACATATGTTGCGGTGGCACTGTGCCGACAATCGTTGGCGCAATTAAATCAGCGCCCAGCCGCTGGCCAAGTAAACGCGCGGTGGCGGCGAGTGTGCCCCAGCATTTGGCATTGGCCTGGGGTTTACCGGTGCTGCCGGAAGTAAAGGCGATAGCGGCAATTTGCTGGGCGGGAATCAGCGGCAGTGCGGGTGTGCTGTTTGTCTCAGGTGCAGTGTTGGATAGCAGTTCGGCGAGATTGATGCTGGGCAAATCGCAGGGCTGATCTTTGTCGAACAGGCAGTAGCAGCCGGGATAATCCTGCGCCAGCTCGGTGAGGGTGAGCGGCTGGCGATTGGGCGGCAGCAAATTAATCGCCCCTTTTACCAGCAGCGCACAAAAGCCCAGTAGAAAGTAGTAGCGGTCTTCGCAGAGGTTGAGCGCAAAATTGGCGTCGGGTAAGCCAGCAGTCACTGTCTGTAAATCGCGTAGAAACTCGGCTTGGCTAATCTGCCGCTCTTTATGGATAACCAGAGTTTTTTGCGGCACATAGGGTGCAATCAAGGCAATCGGCGCATTGAGCGCCAGCGCGGGAAGCGCAGACAGGTCAGAAGAGTCGGGGCAGACGGAGCCGGAAGCTAACATGACACAGCACCTTAAGAGCGGATATTGGCACGGGCGATAATGCGCAGGTATTCAAAAAATCCTGGGTGATTATGGGTAGGGAAGAGTTTTTTGCGCAGCATAAACTCGCCTACAAACAACACCCCGACCACACCATAGTTAATGATATTGGTAAACCAGGACCACAATTCCGGTTGCTCCAGCCAGGGCAAAATCGCCGACCAGAGAATCATCACTGCAAAGACAATACACCAGAGCTGTGTGAGTCTGTGGGTGTAGTTGCGCATCGCCTGCGACAGAGGGCCGCGCGCAGCTTCGCCAATTGCGGTGATCAAGGGTTCGCGCCCGTTAAGCAGTGTGCGGCCAAAAATAAACAGCAGCAGCAGCGGGATAATTATTGGTGGCAGAAACAGCAGATACAGGGTTAAACCCAGATATTCGAGCAGCACAACCGCAGTGCACAGCAAGCCAAACACCAGCCAGACAGTTTTGTTGCGGTTGCCCAAACCCTGCCAGCAGACACCGGCTAAAAACAGCATAGGGGCAATAAACAGTAATTGCGGCACTGCAAACACCAGTGCGATATGCACCAGCAGTGGGTAGGCCGCAATCAGGGCAATTGCGATAACACGGTTAAGCACGTTGCACGTTTATATAGCTGCTCAGTGAACGCAGGCTGTGGAAAATTGCCTTGTTGTTCTCATCGTCAGCTTTGAGCTGCACTTTGTAGTGCTTGGCAATGGCCAGTGAAATTTCCAGCGCGTCGATGGAGTCCAGCCCCAGGCTTTCGCTGTGGCTGGCATCAAACAAGGGGGCTTCCGGGTTGATATCAGCTGGCTCCAGGTCTTCCAGATCCAACGCCTCGATCAACAGCGCCGCCAATTCCAATTCTTCTTGTGTGTGTGAACTCATTTCACTAACTACCTTTGATGTGACCTTTACGACGTGCGACCGATTACGCGCGAGCGGGTTTGATGCCGGTATATTCGCTGAAAATGCTCAGCACTACGGCGCGTTTGCTCTGCTCCAAACCGGTCGATTTTAGGGCTTCGACGATTGTCGCGGGCGGCACACATTGTTCGATGGTATCCCAGTAGTAGCGCATCAACACTTTGCTGTCGGCGCTGCGGCGGAAAATCTTGGCCAGATTGGGGATCACAATTTTGAGGTAGAACTTTAAAAATGCGGTGGCAATTTTGCCTTCGGGGCGAGTAATTTCCAGCAGCAGGATTTTGCCGCCCGGCTTAAGTACACGCTGGTATTCGGCAAACGCGGCGCCCAAGTCGGCAACATGGCGCAGGGCGAAACCCATGGTGAGGTAGTCAAAGGTGTCATCGGGGAAGGGCAATGCTTCGCCCAGACCCATAGAGGTGTGCTCAACGCCCAGTTTAACGGCTTGGGTCAACATGCCTTTGCTTGGATCAAGCGCGACCACCAAGCCCTCTTCGCCGACGATTTGTTGCGCCAGCCAGGAGACCACGCCGGTGCCGGCGCCTACATCCAATACTTTGTCGCCCGCTTTAATACCGGCGCGCAACAATGCTTGGCGGCGATACATGCGGCCGGAGCCAAAACTCATGACATCAGTGATCCAGTCGTAGTGCTCCGCTGATGAGTCAAACATTTCATCAACACGGGTGCGCCGGTCTTCGGCTTTGCCGTAATAGTCCGGCAGTACCGGGTGTGGAGCTAAACGATTCTGTTCATTGTTGGTCATGATTTTGGAGTCCCTAAAAAATAAGCGCGTACTTTACGGGAGCCTTGGCAGAGGCGCAAGGCGGCGTTACTTTTGGTAAACCAGCAGAAATTTGCAGGCAACAATCGGGAAAGCACGTGGATTGATGCGAACTTTTCCTCCTATAATCCGCGCCTGTTGAATTGGGTAGATGTAAAACCTGCAGGCGATGCAGCTGGATTTAAGAGTGATAAGTAAATGGATATGGTGGTAAACCCGGTGGCGCTGAAATGCGGCTATTACAATTCTCTTGCTGAGCAGGCTGCTTCTAGTACGCCTCTGGCGAATTTTCGGCTGGATGCCCGCTGCGCAAATAACAAGGGTAGCGAGAGCCTGAGTACCGGGCTGTTGCCGCTGGACGGCAGTATTCTGGGCGAAGTATTTGCAGTAGACGCTTCACCGGTCACCCGTGGTTATGGTGCACACAGCTACTGGGCGGAGACCGATCAGTATATGCTGTTGGCGCTCTGGGCCGATGAACAGGATGCGGCGGGTTTGGCTGCTACCACCGAGCGGCTCTACCGCGAATTGCTGGAGCAAACCCGGGCGCGCGCTTATCCACATTTGGTGCGGGTGTGGAATTATTTTGCCGATATCAATGGTGAAGAGCAGGGTCTGGAGCGCTATCGCCAATTTTGTTTGGGCCGCTTTGACGCGTTTGCCGCTGCCGAAATTGCGGAAAACCAATTTCCTTCAGCCTGCGCCCTCGGTCATCGCGGCGGCGATTTATTGATTTACGCGCTCGCCAGTAAAACCGCTCCCCATCATTTTGAAAATCCTCGGCAGGCGAGTGCCTATCACTATCCCGCCGAATATGGCCCGCGCAGCCCATCGTTTGCGCGCGCCAGTTTGCTGTCTCTGCCAGGGCAAGCGCCCAAACTATTTGTCTCTGGCACTGCCAGCGTGGTCGGGTTTGTCACCTTGCACCCCTATCAATTGACGGAACAGATTACGGTCACACTGGAGAATCTGGATTTGTTGTTGGCACATGTTGTCCGGCAGTATGCGAGTGCAGCAGGGGATTTGCCGCAATTAGTGGCCGAAGTGTTGAAGGTCTATGTGCGCAATGCCGGCGATCTGGCGGAGATCAAACAGCGGATTGAACAGGCTTATCCGCAGGTGCCGGTAGTCTATGTGGCAGCGGATATTTGCCGCGCCGACCTACTTCTGGAGATAGATGGAATATGGAATCTCTCAGCCTGAGCACTCCCCTTAGCTGGTGGCGGCGGTTGCGTTTGTCGCGTGCTTGGCGAGTGCCCGCGACCGGCATAGGCTTTGCGCTGTTTGGTCTGGGTGGGGTGGTATTCTCGCTCAGTGTGTTTCCGGTGCTGTATTTTATGCCGGTAAACAAGATGCGCCGCGCGCGCGCGACCCGGCGTGTTATCGCCTTGGTCTTTCGTAATTATGTGCGGGTGTTGCGCGCCTTGGGGCTGCTCAGTTATGAGTTTCACCGGATTGAGCGATTGCATCGGCCTGGGCAGTTAATTATTGCCAATCACCCTTCATTATTGGATGTGGTGTTTTTGATGGGGCTGACCGATGCCAACTGTGTGGTGAAAGCCAGTTTATGGCGCAACCCGTTTACCGCTATGGCGGTGCGTGCGGCGAATTATGTGAGCAATAGCGATCCTGATTTGTATAACCGCTGCGTGGATACCTTTAAGGCTGGTCACTCATTGATTGTTTTTCCGGAAGGCACGCGGACTAAACCCGGCGAACCGTTGGTGTTTCATCGCGGGCCATCCAATTTGGCGCTGAGTGCGGGTATGGCGATGACGCCAGTAGTGATTCGCTGTGAACCGGCCACCCTGCTAAAAAACCAGCAGTGGTATGAGATCAGCGCCCAGCCGCCGCATTACACCATCAGTGTGTTACCTGATGTCGCCACCGCACCCTATATGGCCGATGGGCAGATGCAGAGCATGGCCGCGCGTCAGTTAACCCGCGATTTGATCGAGCTTTTTACCCTGCAGTTGCAGCCAAGCTAATTACGCAGCAGTTGCCGGCGCGCTGAGCAGTTTTTTATCCAGTTGCAGCAATAGGCTGCGCATCGAAAACAGAAAAATAAACGGCAGCCACTCGCCGAATAATTTATTGCCGATAAAACTCGCCGCTGCTGCCGTTGCCAGCACTCCGGCAAATAGTAATAAGAATGATCCGCCGCGGATCGAAAAATAACCCGCAGATCTGACCCCCAAAAATCCATGAGGGCTGGCCCAGCTGGCGATCAATCCCGCCAGTAAAATCCAGCCGAGCATCGCCACTGCACCCAACTCGCCATAGTGGTCATTAAGCCAATCCCAACCGCTTAATAAGCCCGCCAAACCGCTGCAAAAATACAGGGTGATACCGACAAAGAGACGATTGAGGATTAAGCCGCGCCAGCGCATATAGGTCATCGCCCCCAAGCCAGCTGCGCTGGCCAACAGATAAGGTAGCAGCCAATCTGCGCGGGTATGCATATCGGCGAGGTGGATATAGAGCAGAAAAAACGTCAGGGATAAGGATTCTATACTCGGGTCGAGAATGCGTTTTATAGGGTTTTTCATCGGAAGTCGCCGGTGTTTTTGGTGCAAAACCCTAGGGTTTTCTTCGGTAGTCAGAATAATCGCCAATAGATTATCATGCCGCCACACGGAGCCTTAGCGCCTTTTTCTAGCATTGATAGTTTATCCGAGCCGTCCCAGATCTATGTCCACCACCAACCCTGCCGCCACCGCGGCTAACCATAAAACTATATGGGTGCGCGAAACCCGTTTCGGGCGCTGGTTTTTAAGCACCCACACCTGGTATCGCTATGTGTTGTCCCAGGCGATTGTCGATTTCAAAGCGCTACTGGGCGAACGGCTGCCAGCGCAGGCGCGGATTTTGGATGCAGGTTGTGGGCAGGGTTTGGCGTTTGGTTTGCTGGCGCACCACTTTCAGCCAGCGGCAATTACCGGTATTGATATAGATGCAGAGCAGGTGAAAAAAGCCGTCAGTGCGGCCAGCCAATTGGCAATTCCCTGCACCGCCCAGCACACCAATGCCAGCGCGCCGACCTTTGCGGCGGAGTCCTTCGACATTATCCTGTGCCACCAGCTGTTGCATCACACCAGCCAGCAGCAGGAAACCCTGCAGGAGTTTTATCGCCTGCTGCGGCCGGGTGGTATTTTGCTAGTGGGCGAATCCTGCCGCTCGTTTATCAATTCCGTGCCGGTGCGCCTGTTGTTTCGTCACCCGCAGATGGCGCAGAAGGATGCGCAGGGTTATATCGACCTGGTGCGCAGCAACGGTTTTGTGTTTGGCGAGCAGGATGTTCAAACCTCGCGCCCCTGGTGGTCGCGCCGCTGTTTGGGCATGGCGCAAAAAATTGGTATTGGTCTGCACAATACCGAACCTACCGAAATCCTGATCGTCGCCAGCAAGCCGTACTAACATGTTTAGCCTCCAGCTTCTGTGGAGTGGTTGGGCATTCGGCAGCGCTTCTGGTAGACTGCCCGCCTTGTTTTGGAGGGGAACAAGGCAACCGCTTTTGCCAGCATCTGTTACGCCAGCAAGGGTTTCAGCAGAATAAATATCGAGATGTCGCTATGTACAGCAAAGAAAAAATATACGGATTTTTACAGGAAACACTGGTTTCCCTATTTGAAATAGCGCCCGATGCTATTACCCCCGATGCCAATCTTTACGAAGACTTGGATATCGATAGCATTGACGCCGTAGACCTCACCGTAAAATTGAAGGAATTTACCGGCCGCCGTATCCAGCCGAGCGACTTTAAACAAGTCCGCACTGTGCAAGATGTGGTTGATGCGGTGTTCGATCTGCTCAATCGTCCTGAAGAGGCCGAAGCCCTCGCCGAAGCGAGCGAGAGCTAACCGTGGTCGCCAATACACCGATTGCGGTGGCGCGGCGGCCAGAGTTGATCGATGTCAAAGTGGCGCAGGGGCATGTCGATGCGCAGCTTCTGGTAACGCCTGAGCTGGCCAGTTTTGCCGGTCACTTCCCCGATTTCCCCATCCTGCCCGGTGTAGTCCAGCTCGACTGGGCGGTGCACTATGCGCAGGAGTTTCTACAGCTCCAAGAACCGGTGATGCGCGTCGAGCGGTTAAAGTTCACCTGCCCCATCAGCCCCAATACACCGCTCCAACTCAGCCTGATTTATGACGCGGGTAAAAACTCGGTCGATTTCCGTTTTTATCGCATATTTGATGCTGTGCATAACGATGCTGGCGTGCGGGAGCTGCTGTTTTCCCAAGGTCGCTTGATTTATCCCGCGGAGCTTGTGCGCGAATGAACCCATCCCCCGGCGAGCTGGATTTCAAACCCTGTGTGGTAATCCCGGTCTTTAATCATCCGCATAAAATTGCCGCCGTGGTCGCCCGTTTGCGCGACTATCATTTGCCCGTGCTGCTGGTAGATGACGGCAGTGAAGCAGGCTGCGCGCAGTTGTTGGATCAGCTTGCCGCGCACAATACCGATGTGCACTTGTTGCGCTTGCCGCACAATGCGGGCAAGGGCGCGGCGGTGTGCCAGGGTTTTGCATTGGCGCAGCGTCAGGGTTTTACCCATGCATTGCAAGTCGATGCCGATGGCCAGCACGATTTGGATGATGTGCCAAAATTTCTCGCCTGCGCCCAACAACACCCCCTCGCAGTTATTAGTGGCTGGCGCAGTTACGAGGCCATGCCGCGCTCGCGTCGTAGTGGGCGCAAACTGACTGACTTTTGGGTGTGTGTGAATACCTTGTCGCGCAGCATTAAAGATTCCATGTGCGGCTATCGCCTCTATCCGCTGGCGCCCACCATGGAATTACTGGCGCGCAAAAAAATCGGCGCGCGCATGGATTTTGATACCGATATTCTGGTGCGTTTGTATTGGCAGGGGTTAGCAGTGGAAAATATCCCCACGGATATTTTGTATCAGGATGATATGCCCTCGCACTTTGATGTCATCAAAGACAATGTGCGCATCAGCTGGATGCACACCCGGTTATTTTTCGGCATGTTGCCGCGCATCCCCGTATTATTGCACCGTCATTTTTCTACGCATCAGCGTTAAACCGCCGGATTTTTTTGTTATGTACACAACCACAACCGATATTCAGGTGCCGTTTCATGATGTGGACTCCATGCATGTCGCCTGGCACGGACACTATGTGAAATATTTGGAAGTGGCGCGCTGTGAGTTTTTGGAATCGTTTGATTATGGTTATCAGGCGATGCGCGATTCCGGTTATGCCTGGCCAGTTATTGATATGCGCATTAAATACATCAAGCCGCTGCATTTTGGTCAGCGGGTGCGGGTGCAGTGTTCACTGCGCGAGTGGGAATATCGCTTAAAAGTAGATTATGTGATTAGCGATGTAAAAACCGGTGAGCGCTTGACCAAAGGCTATACCATTCAGGTTGCGATCGACATGGCCAAAAATGAGATGTGTTTTGAATCGCCAGCGATTTTGCACCAATTGCTAACCGCTAAATGCGGCCCATTGCCAGGTTAATCTATGAATAAATTGATTGTTTTTATTCGGTCACTGCTGTTGAGTGTTGGCGTGTTATTGGCTTGCACCGCACAGGCAAATACCCAGGCGCAAATTGATCAGGTGGTAAAACGCCTCAGCGACATTGCGGTGGTGCAGGGTGGTTTTAATCAGCAAAAAAAATTGCAGGGTTTGGCCTACTCACTTAATGCGCAGGGGCAGTTTATTTTCTGGCGCGGGCAGGGTTTGTATATCGCCACTGAAAAACCGTTTTTTAGTGCGATGACCATTACTGGCGGCGATATTATTAATTGGCAAAAAAATGGTATGGGCAGTGTTGCCAGTGAACAATCCGGTTTGATCCAGCGTGAAATTAATAAAACCTTGCTCGCTTTTTTGAGTGCCGACATAGCGCTGATTCAACAGCGTTTTATTGCGGATTGGATTTTCATGCAAGATGAATGGCAATTAACCCTAACGCCGCGACTCGATCTGATTAAAAAAAATATGCGCACAGCGGTAATGAATGGCGATCAGTTTTTGCAGAAATTGGTAGTGACTGCGGCCAATGGCGATGAGACAACTATTGAATTTCATTCGCAAGTTGAAAGCGCGGTGCCCAGCGCAGCTCAATGCCAATGGTTTTATCTGCAACCACAAAAACCCTGTGCCAGTTTTGCATCGGCGCCGTAATTTTTAGTTTCCTTTTTTCTACCTGGCGTGCCTGTCACTGATGATAAAAACAATAAACATTTCGCTGGCGCGCTGGCAGCAGTTATTTAGCTGGGCATTGTTATTGCTGTCCGTTGTTGTACTGCTTTTGGCTTATCCCCTGCTGCAAAAAGGTTTTGTGCTGGAGACAGATCTGCAAAGCCTGTTTCCGCAAGATCGCCACAACCCACTGGTCAATAAAATCAATGAGCGTTTGTATCGCCAATTTGGCAATAAAATTTTGGTCGCCGTGCAGGCGGCAGAAATGGAACAGGTCAATGCGGCGGCCGAGGTAGTTGCCAGCGCGATCAATACCAATGCACAGCTGCAAGTGAGTGCGCCCAGTGCACAGCTGGAATTGGCCGCACAGCAACATGAATTATTGCAGCGCTATCGCTACCAATTATTAACCCCCGCACAACAGCAATTGATAAACACTCAAACACAGGATCTGTTAGAACAGGCGCAGGCTGCCTTGTTCGGTTTTAGTTTGGGTGGCAGTGGTTTGTCGCCGCTGCAAGACCCACTCAATCTCTCCCCTGCGTACCTGCAACAATTACAACCGGCGCTCAAAGGTGAGTTCATTAATGATCGCTTGGTGATATCCAATAGCGATGGTCATTTAATTTTATTTGCGCTGAATTTGCACGGCGAAGCATTTAATTTACAGCTGCAGGCGCAGATGAATAGCTGGCTGCAAAATTTGCGCAACCAGTTGGCTAGCAACCCCCAAACGTCGGCGACGCAAGTGTTGGTTTCCGGTGCCGTGTTCCATGCCGCCGAAGCCTCGGCCAATGCGCAGCGCGAAATGAGCATTATCGGCGGCGGCTCCAGTTTGGGGGTGTTGCTGTTATTTTTGCTTGCGTTCCGCCGCATTAAACCGCTGCTGGTGAGTGTGTTATCAATTGCTTATGGCTGTTTGGTGGCGATGGTTATCAATCATTTTTTGTTTGGCAAAATTCATTTAATGACGCTGGTCTTTGGCGCGAGTTTGATTGGTGTGGCGGTTGATTATTCGCTGCACTATTTATGCAAGTATCAAGAGTTATGCAAGCACCAAGATTTAAGTAAACATCAGGCAATTTTTTTATCTACAAATCAGGAATTGTCGCGCGATGGGCGAGTGCTGCAAGCCTTATTGCCTGCGTTGAGTTTGAGTTTAATTACTTCGGTCTTGGGTTACAGCAGCTTGTTGTCTACGCCTTTGCTCGGTCTGCAACAAATTGCCTTGTTTTCGATGATGGGGTTGGCAGGTTCCTGGTTATTTTTAGTCGTGACTTATCCATTGCTGATGCGTCAGCCGCTGCCGCAACCGGTCGCGATTATTGATCGCTGCGCCGCTGCGGTGTGGTTATTTTGGGTGCGTATGCGCGGCGTGCCAGCGCGGCTTATTGCTGTCGGCTTAGCGACGTTAATAGTAGTGGGTATTGTGAGTGTGCAGCTGAGCAGCGATGTGCGCTCACTCTATAAACCCTCGGCGCAATTGATGGCCTCTGAGCAGCGTTTGCAGCGTGCATTACAGGGTGTTGCACCGAATCAATATTTTTTGCTGCGCGCTAAAACGGCAGAAGAATTGTTGCAAACCGAAGAGCGTTTTCGCCGCGAGCATTTGGATGGGCTAGTCACTGCAGGCGCATTAAGTGGGTACATAGCCACCAGCAGCATAGTGCCCTCGCTGCACCAGCAAGCGGTTAACTATGCATTGCTGCAGCCGCTGTATCGCGCGGAAGGTTTGGTTGGCCAATTTATGCAGTCGGCTGGTTTTGATGCGCAGGCGATTGCGCAGGCAGAGCAGGATTTTTCTGCGGCGGCACCGCAGCGTCTGTTGGTAGAGGATTGGCTCAAAGTGGCGCGCCCCGATCAAGGTTTATTGTGGATGGGGCAATTGGAAGGTGACTACGTGAGTATTATCGGCTTGCGTGGTGTGGCCGATGTGCAGGCATTGTCGGCGGCGGCGAATAATCACTCAGTGGTTTGGGTTGATCGTGTCGCCGGTATGTCGCAATTGTTGCAGTCACTGATGAATTCCGCCGCGCTGTTACTGCTGCTCGCCTACTTTGTGCTCTTGCCACTGCTGTGGATTTATTATCGCCGCGCACACGCATTGCTGTTAATTTTTGTGCCGCTGTTAGCGACGCTGACCACGTTGAGTTTGCTGTCGATCAGCGGTGTCGCGATCAATGTTTTTCATGTGTTTGGCTGCTATTTGATTCTTGGGCTGGGCATGGATTACGCCATCTTTTCCTTTGCTGAAGGCACGCAAGATCAGGTCACCCGGCGCGCGATTTGGCTGTCGGCGCTGACCAGCAGTTTATCGTTCGGTTTGCTTGCGCTCAGCTCTACGCCCATGGTTAGCGCGTTTGGTATCACTTTATTGCTGGGCTGCTGTTTCAATTTGTTTTATGCGCCTCTAATCGGACGGCTACATAAGATCAGCATGTCAGGAGGGAAGCCTAATGAATGACAATAAAAAATCGAGTCTGGGTCTCGGCCTGTTACTGATTGCACTGGTAGCGCTGTGTGGTTGCAGTAGTTTAAAGCGTGGCGATTTCACGTTATTAACGCGCAGCAGCGATCAGCAAGTTCATGTCGCGCAGCAGCAATGGCTGGTGCAACAGGGACAACAGGAATACACACTGGAAGTGATTGTCGAGCGCAGCGCTGACCACTGGCGTTGGATTATGCTGAGCCAATTGGGCCAGCGTGTGGCGACGGTAGAATCTTCAAACGGACAGGTGCAAATCGAGCGCCATCAATCCCATGCAGCCATGCAATGGTTGCCGGAGTTGCTGCAGGCGTGGCAATTCAGCTATTGGCCGCTGGCGGATTTGCAAACGGCTGATCCGCGCTGGCAGTTCGTCGAGCGCGACGGGCGCCGTGAAGTGAGCTTTTCTGGTATATTGCGCGCCTCCATTGAGTACCAACAGATAACTGATCGGGCTAATCCCTGGCAGGGTAGCCTGGGCTATGTCACACGCGAGTTTAGCTTGCGCATTCATAGCCAGCCGCTGAATTGATATGCCTATGACGCACGCACCGCTATTTGAATCGGTAGAGGATTTACTGCTCCACCGCCCGCCGATGCTGCTGCTGAAATCGGTACTGCGCTGGAGCGAGAGCGAGCTGGAAGCACTGGTCGACCCACGCGATTCTCATTTATTTATGGACGCCGATGGCCGCATCCCCGCATGGGTCGGCATTGAATATATGGCGCAGGCTATAGGTGCGCTGGCTGGCATTGAATCGCGCCGCGCCGGTCAACCGGTCTGTTTGGGTTTTTTACTCGGCACTCGCCGCTATCATGCGGAGCTGAGTCATTTTGATCCGGCACAGGAGCTGCGGGTAAGTGTGCGCGAGTTGCTGCGCGATGAAACCAATCTGGTGTTATTCAAGTGTGAGATACACAGTGGCGAGCAACTGCTTGCCCACGCAGAAATAAAAGCAATCCAGCCCAAGGATGTCGAGGCGGTAATGGCGCAATTTACGCAAATGAATGCGGTTTAGGAGATCAACGTGGATAACAATAAGAGAGTATTAGTAACCGGCTCCAGCCGAGGCATTGGCCGTGCGATTGCCCTGCATTTGGCGCGCGATGGTTTCGAGGTAGTGATTCACTGCCGCAGTCAGCGCAATCAGGCGGAAGAAGTACAGCAGCTGATTGAAGCGGCTGGCGGCAAAGCCAGTATTCTGCAGTTTGATGTAGCCGAGCGCGAGCAGGCCAGACAATTGTTGGAAGCTGATATGGAAGCCAATGGCGCCTATTATGGTGTTGTGTGCAACGCGGGTATCGCGCGCGATAACGCCTTCCCCGCCATGAGTGGCGAAGATTGGGATGCGGTTATCCACACCAATCTCGATGCCTTTTACAACGTGCTTAATCCAGTAATTATGCCGATGGTGCGCCGTCGTGCGCCCGGTCGTATAGTCACCCTCGCCTCAGTCTCGGGCATTATGGGCAACCGCGGGCAAGTCAATTACAGTGCGGCCAAAGCCGGTATTATCGGCGCCACTAAAGCGCTGGCGATTGAATTGGCCAAGCGCGATATCACCGTCAACTGTGTCGCGCCCGGTTTGATCAATACCGAAATGCTTGCCGATGCGCCGGTTGAAGAGGCGTTAAAACTGATCCCCATGCGCCGCGCCGGTGAGCCGGACGAAGTGGCATCTTTGGTGAGTTATCTCTTATCAGCCCCGGCGGGTTACATTACCCGTCAGGTTATTTCAGTGAATGGCGGAATGTTTTGATGAAGCGCGTAGTGGTGACAGGAATGGGGGTGGTGACCGCCCTGGGCGATAACTGGCCGGAATTTTCCGCCAAACTAAAATCCGGCACTAGCGCGATTCGCCGCTTGGAAGACTGGGCGACCTACAAAGATTTGAATACCAATCTCGCTGGCCCGATTGAAGATTTTGTGGTGCCCGCCCATTACCCGCGCAAAAAGATTCGCTCGATGGGGCGTGTTGCTCTCTTATCTACCCGCGCAACTGAGCTGGCGTTGATCGATGCCGGTCTGCTCGATGACCCTATTTTGCAAAGCGGTGCTATGGGTGTCGCCTATGGTTCATCAACTGGTAGTACCGATGCCACCCGCGATTTTGCGGTGATGCTCGATAAACGCGATATCGGCGGCGCTACCGCAACGACTTACATCCGCATGATGGGCCATACCGCGCCGGTTAATGTGGGGGTATTTTTTGGCTTAAAGGGTCGGATCATCACCACTTCGTCTGCCTGTACTTCCGGCAGCCAGGGCATAGGTTATGCCTACGAGGCGATCAAATACGGTAAACAGACCCTGATGGTCGCCGGTGGCGCTGAAGAATTGTGCCCCTCCGAAGCCGCCGTGTTCGATACGCTTTATGCCACCAGTACCAAAAATGCTACCCCGAATCTGACCCCCAGCCCGTTTGATAGCGGGCGCGATGGTTTGGTTATCGGTGAAGGTGCTGGCACCTTAATCCTCGAAGAGTTGGAACACGCACAGGCGCGCGGGGCAAAAATCTACGCTGAATTGATCGGTTTTGGTACCAACTCCGATGGCGGCCACGTCACCCAGCCAGATCCAGCGACCATGAATATCGCCATGCAAATGGCATTGGATGATGCCGGTTTGCAGCCTGCGGACATCGGCTATATCAACGCCCACGGCACCGCGACTGATCGCGGCGATGTTGCTGAGTCCACCGCCACCGAAAAATTGTTTGGCAAACAGACAGTACCGATCAGTACACTCAAGGGCAATATTGGTCACACCCTCGGTGCCTGTGGGGCAATTGAGGCTTGGGCAAGCATCCAAATGATGAACGAAGGTTGGTTTGCACCGACCCTGAACTTGCACACCCCCGATCCACAGTGTGGCGATTTGGACTACATCATGGGTGAAGGCAGGGAACTGGATTGCCCTTACATCATGAGTAACAATTTTGCTTTTGGCGGGATTAATACCTCGCTGATTTTTAAACGTTGGATTAACTGATTTTTATTATTAATCAAGGAGAGCTGTAACCATGTTATTACGTGCACTGTTGTTGATGGTGGGGATTTGCGCTAGTTGGATTGTGCAGGCGGAAACTGAAACGCCGGAAGATTACGTCAGGATTTTCCAATCGGGCAGCCCAATTGAGCAGGAAAAAGCCGCGCAAACACTGGAGTGGGCTGGTTTAAGTTCGCCGCAGTTGTTTGATTTGGTCGAAGCCAAAGCCTTGGCGTCCCTACCCAAGGCAAGTGATAAGGTCACTATCAATTACGTTGCCCATCTCACCAAAGCCTTGGCCTATTCGGGCAATGAAAAATATCGCCCGACAATTGAAAAAATTATCGCCGAGGCTCCGCACAAGAAATTAAAAAAATATGCGGTTCAAGCACTTAATACTTTGTCGCTGCATGCGCAAATTAACCTGCTGATCGCACCCAAAGCTTGGCCGGAGCACAGCCATCCCACTTACAACCAGCGCATCATTAATATGCTGGCCAGCGGCAATGCGGAGCTTATGCGGATGGCGGCAAAACGCATTCACTTCACCCAAAACTATCAACCGGAATTTCTGCAACAGCTTAATAAAACGATAGAAAGTACTTATCAGCAGTCCTTGGATAGTGTGGGGTTAGATGCTGCTGCTTGGATGTGCCGCGCTCTGGCTGGCAGCCGCGTGGCAGAATACAAACCCACGATTGAAAAAGTAGCTAGCGGCGCCAAAGAAAAGAAATTGGCAAAATACGCCAAAAAATACCTGGCTTACTTCGGTAGCTAAAGAAGAATCTGGAAGTATATAAACGGGCGCTTGCGCCCGTTTTTTATTGCAGGCAGCAAAACGCGAAGTAACCGGGTATAACCTTGCAGGCACAGGCACAGCTCTTTAGACTGTCGCATCATTTGATCTGGCCGATGCCCATCGGCATTACATCACGCGTTAAGAGAGAATCATGCCAAACCAACTACCTGCCGATTCGGTGGGTCTTGTCACTCCCCAAACTCATCGTTTTACCGCGCCGCTGTTGCTGGCCTGCGGTCGCACGCTTGATGAGTATGAATTGGTTTATGAAACCTACGGTCAATTGAATCCGGCCAAATCCAATGCGGTGCTGATCTGCCACGCACTCTCCGGCCATCATCACGCCGCTGGTTATCACAGCATGGACGACAAACGTCCCGGTTGGTGGGACGCTTATATCGGCCCCGGTAAACCCATCGATACCAACAAATTTTTTGTGGTGGCGCTCAATAATATTGGCGGCTGCCACGGTTCAACTGGCCCGCGTTCGATCAACCCCGCGACCGGCAAAGCCTGGGGCGCCGATTTCCCGATGATTCGCGTGCGCGATTGGGTGGCGAGTCAGGCGCGCTTGGCCGATGTGCTCGGTATTGATGTCTGGGCGGCGATCATCGGCGGCAGCCTCGGCGGTATGCAGGTAATGCGCTGGGCGCTGGATTATCCTGAGCGTATTCGTCACGCGGTGGTGATTGCGTCGGCATTAAAACTGTCCGCGCAAAACATTGCGTTTAACGAAGCAGCGCGCAAAGCGATTATCAGCGATCCCAATTTTTGCGATGGCGACTACATCGCACACAACACTTTGCCGAAAAACGGTTTGGCGGTGGCGCGCATGATCGGCCATATCACTTACTTGTCTGATTTTGCGATGGGTGAAAAATTTGGACGCGATTTGCGCAGTGGTAGTTTTGAGCTAGGAATTGCCGAGCCGGTGGAATTCCAGATCGAAAGTTATCTGCGCTACCAGGGTGATAGTTTTGCTACTAGCTTTGATGCGAACTCCTATATTCGCATCACCAAAGCGTTGGATTATTTTGATCTTGCACGCGAATTTAATGATGATCCTGTTAGTGCATTTAAACAGACCCATGCAAAATTTTTAGTGATTTCATTCAGTACTGATTGGCGTTTTGCCCCCGAGCGCTCGCGTGAAATTGTGAACGCCTTGGTTGGCGCCAATCGCTCTGTCACCTATGCGGAAATTGAATCCAAACACGGCCACGATGCATTCTTATTACCCGATGAACGCTACCAGCAAGTGTTCGGTCGCTACCTTGCGGGAGTGACAATCTGATGCGTATAGATCTCAACGAAATTCAACATTGGATTCAACAGGGCAGCCGTATTCTCGATTTGGGTTGTGGCGATGGCACCTTATTAAAATTTTTGATCGATACCAAACAGGTGCAAGGTTACGGTTTGGAAATTGATGCGGCGCAAATCAATGCCTGTATCGATAAAGGCTTAAATGTTATTGAACAGAATCTCGATAGTGGTCTGGGCAACTTTGCCGATAAAAGTTTTGATACGGTGCTTATGACCCAAGCGCTGCAAACGCTACATTTTCCTCACTTGGTATTGGATGAAATGTTGCGTGTGGGCAAAGAGTGTATAGTGACTTTTCCCAACTTCGGTCATTGGAAAGCGCGTTATTATTTGGCGACGCGTGGCCGCATGCCGGTGTCGGATCTGCTGCCCTACGAATGGTACAACACACCCAATATTCACTTTTGCACCTTTAAGGACTTTGAAGTGCTCTGCCGCGAGCGCAATATCAAGGTGATCCATCGTCAGGTGGTGAACGAACAATCCGGTCAAACCTTAAAAGATTTTATGCCTAACTTGTTTGGCGAAACGGCGATTTATCATCTCAGTAAATAACCTGTTGGAAAACCAATACACAGGTCAGCTTTTGGAGCGCTTCATGAAAAATCTATTACAAGGTCTTTGTTTAAGTCTTGTTGCTGTAATTGCTCAAGCGCAAATCGATCAGCCTAAGGAAATTAGTACCACCGAAAAATTCGGCGACTATACCGTTCATTACAATGTGTTTAACAGTACCGATATTCCCGCAAATGTGGCTGAGACATACAAGCTGGTGCGGGGTAAAGATCGGGCTTTGGTCAATATCAGCCTCACTAAAACCGAAGAGGGCAATACCAGTTTGGGTATGGCTGCGCTGGTGAGTGGAAAAACCAAAAATTTAATGCAGCAACAGCAAGCGTTGAAATTTATCGAAATCAAAGAGGGCGATGCTACTTACTATCTCGCACCGTTTGTATTTAACAACGAAGAATTATTGCATTTCGATATTCAGGTCAGCGTGGACAAAGAAACTAAACCAATGATGTTTACCTTTAACCGAACGCTTTACACTGAATAATCTTATGCTGGATTGCATAACAAAGGCGCCGGGGGGCGCCTTTTCTTTCTCTGATTAATTTATGCGGAAAAGATGTTTATGAAAAAAATAGTTTTAGCGAGCGGCAACGCCGGAAAATTGCGCGAGTTTCAGCAACTCTTGGCTGGCTGTGGTTTTGACGTGGTGCCACAATCGGATTTTTTTAGCGAGAATGCTGAAGAGACCGGTTTAACCTTTGTTGAAAACGCTATTATCAAAGCGCGTTACGCCTGCGCTAAAACCGGCTTGCCTGCCATCGCTGACGATTCCGGTATTGAGGTGGACGCATTGAATGGTCGCCCCGGAATTTACTCCGCTCGCTATGCGGGTGAAGGCGCAAAAGATGCGGATAACAACGTGAAACTGTTGCAAGAATTAATGGATATTCCTACCGAAAAACGTACCGCCCGTTATCATGCGGTGCTCGCGTTTATGCGTCATGCCGAAGATCCAACGCCTATTTTGTGTCATGGAACCTGGGAGGGTGTGATTCTCAACGAGCCGCGCGGCGAAGGTGGTTTTGGTTATGACCCTTTATTTTTTGTACCAACGCACAATTGTGCATCGGCTGAATTAGATAAAGCAGAAAAAAATCGCATTAGCCATCGTGGCAGAGCGATGCAGGAGTTGCTGCAAAAATTATCTGCCCTCATCGGCAATCAATAAATTATTGGTAACTGAGATGTCGCTACAATTACCACCGCTCTCGCTTTATATTCACGTGCCTTGGTGTATTCGCAAATGCCCCTATTGCGATTTTAATTCCCATCAGGCGAATAACGATATTCCCGAAGCAGATTATGTGGCGGCACTGCGTTTGGATTTGCAGCAGGATCAATCTCTGGCGCAAGGCCGCAAACTCACCAGCATTTTTTTTGGTGGTGGCACACCGAGTATGTTGTCGGCGCAAGCGATAGGGCAGATTTTAAACGATGCAGAAACCATTATCGGTTTTGAACCGGATATTGAAATTACTCTGGAAGCAAATCCCGGTACGTTTGAGCAAGAAAAGTTTTCCGGTTTTCGCGCTGCGGGAGTAAATCGTTTATCCATCGGCATTCAAAGTTTTAATGATCAGCAATTAAAATTACTTGGCCGCGTGCACGGTCGCGCTGAAGCGCTGCAGGCAGTAGGTGTGGCGCGCACGGCAGGTTTCGACAATATCAATTTGGATTTAATGCACGGTTTGCCGGAGCAATCCGTTGCTGCCGCCAAAGCTGATTTGCAACAGGCGATTGAACTCGCACCAGAACATCTCTCCTGGTATCAACTCACCATCGAACAAAACACCGCATTCTATTCCGCTCCACCCCTATTGCCAGAAGAAGAAATACTGGCGGATATTCAGGATGCTGGCATCGAGTTGTTGGCGGCGGCGGGCTACGAGCAATATGAAATTTCTGCCTATGCACGCGATAAAAAATGCGCGCGCCACAATCTCAATTATTGGGAGTTTGGCGATTATCTGGGAATAGGTGCGGGCGCTCATGGAAAGATAACCTTTCCAGCTGAAAATAAAATCCTGCGCCTGTGGAAAACCCGCTTGCCCAAACATTATTTGGACGCAACCACGTCTCAAAAGATCTCCACCAACTTGGGTGGTCACCAAAATGTTTTTGGTGGCGGCAGCGATTTATTATTACCGGATGCATTGCCGCTGGAATTTATGATGAATGCATTGCGCCTACATACTGGTGTGCCAGTGAATTACTTTACCGAGCGCACCGGTGTGGATTGGCAACAACTTGCACCGCAGTGGCAAAAATTAACCCAGCAAGGTTTAGTGGAAATCGCGCAGGGCTATGCGCGTCCCACCCCTATGGGGCGCCGTTTTCTCAATCGGGTATTGGAGCGCTTTTCCACAATTTGATATCGAGTGCTGCCAATAAAAATTTCACAGCTTAAGATATCTATATATTTTATCTGGCGAAAATGTGATCTGTGTCGCGAAAACAAACTGTTTTGTTTTGTCGCCTAAGATCGCTTGATTATTGACCAATTTTGATTAGAATGGCGCCAAAATTATCAAAGTGAAGGTTTTTTGACTTTTTCACACTACAAAATTGGGTTGACGATGCGTGGTTTAAGTTTGAGGGATCGAACTGGTGGTATTTCAGTTGCGCCAGTAATAAGATCATTGGTTCTACTGAGTGCGTTATGTCTAATCCAGATTCTTTGTCCGCATTCTTTGTTCGCCCAGTCAAATAACACTGCTGCTGAGGCAGCGCGTGCCCATGAAAAACGGTTGCAAGAAGATGCGTTGCGCCGCCAAAAAGAATTGGAGGCGCGGGAACAATCTTCCGATATTTTTCTCCAGCCACAGATTGAGGCTTCAGTCACTGAGGAACTTGATAGCAAAACTTGCTTTAACATCCAGCATATCCAAGTGCAGGGTGTATTTGCTTTCAGTGAAAAAACAATCGATACCCTAACCTATCCTTACCTGAATCAGTGCCTCGGACTTGCTGAAATAAACAGGCTCATTAAAGCTATTAGTAATCTCTATATCACCAAGGGTTGGGTAACCAGCCGCGCCTTTTTGCAACCGCAGAATCTTGCCGATGGCACTCTGGAAATTCTGATCGTTGAAGGGCAATTGGAAACGCTAGAGTCTGTCGAGGGTTCCTTGAGTGAGCGGCAATTGCGCTGGGCGTTCCCGGTAGAAGAGGGGCGTTTATTAAATCTACGCGATCTTGAGCAGGGCTTGGAACAGCTCAATCGTTTACAACAAAACCGCAGTGAGCTTGATATTCAACCCGGGAATACTACGGGAGCCAGTCGCGTATTAATTCGTAATCATATCGCCCGTCAGTTTCATTCGGGGATAGGCTTTAATAATAGTGGCAGTGAAGCAACCGGTGAAACCTTGGCAACCGCCTATGTTTCTTGGGATAACCCATTCAATAGCAATGACAATGTATTTTTAAATGTTAGTGATGCTATTTCTGGCGAAGATCCAGCGAAGTCACGCAGCTATTCGTTGGCCTATTCTGTTCCTTATGGTTATACGTTGTTTAGTTACTCCGGTAGCTATTTTGAATATGAACAGTTGGTAAAAGGAACAGCTGTTGATTTTTTGACGAGTGGTTCTTCTGCTAATCATTCACTTAATTTGGATCATATGCTTTATCGTGGCCAGCGCGATAAACTTGCCTTGGGTGTAGGGTTTACGCGCAAGCAAAGTAAAAACTATCTGGAAGATGTTTTTCTCGATACATCGAGCCGAATTTTGTACTTGTGGGATTTTGGCCTCACATATACACGACCACTAGCCAATGGTTTATTCAATACTTCAGTTAATTGGTATCGCAGTGTAAATTGGGGTGATGCAAAAACCGAATTGGTTAGCGCCGAAGATGATTTTCAATTCAATAAATATACGCTCGATTCTAATCTCACGCTCAACTTCGCCCTGTTTGATCAGCAGTTTTCTTATCAAACATCCACCTATTTTTTCTATTCTCCTAAAGCAATTATTGCCTCTGAAGGTTTATCGCTCGGTGGTCGTTATAGTGTTCGCGGCGTTGAAGGCGAAGGGTTGTTCGGCTATCGCGGAGGTTATTGGCGTAATCAAATAGCCTTGGTGCACCCCTTTAAATTTGGCGGGCGTATGGATATTTACGTCGGTATTGATTTAGGCCAATCAGACACTCCCGATAATCCCGATATTAATAATGAAATACTCACTGGTTCTGCAGTGGGTATGATTTTGTCTGCTGCAGGTGTGAATCTGGATATTGCTTACGCCCGGGCACTTAAGGTCCCGGATTATCTGCAAGGTGCAGAGCATGGAATTTATGCAAGTCTTCAAGCCAATTTCTAATAGGTAGTGAACGGATGAATCACACAATTTTTAAACGCAGTGTAACTGCTCTTGTTATTGTCGCTATGGTTGTCAATCCAGCCTTGGCGCAACAGCCAGTCTCAAAGTTGATTAAGCAACAGGAGCAACAACTTCGTTACGCAAGCAATATTAAAATTGCATCTGCTCCAGTATCCACAGCAAAAATTTCCAGCGTACAAGTCGATCTGGCGGCAGAACAAGCACGTCAGGCAGGTATTAAACAGGCATCCAATGGCACCACCGTTGTCGATATTTCTGCACCTACTGCTGGCGGTGTATCACACAATCTTTTCAGTGAATTTAATGTTGATAATAACGGCCTTATTCTCAATAACAGCGCTGCACCTGTGCTTACCCAATTGGGCGGATGGACGGATGGTAACCGTCGGCTTGCCGGTGGCGAAGCCAGCATTATCCTGAATGAAGTGACAAGCAACTCGCGCTCGAATCTATTCGGCCATATTGAAATTGCCGGTCGGTCGGCAGAGTTTGTGCTGGCCAACTCCAATGGTATTACGTGCGATGGGTGTGGGTTTATCAATACCCCGCGCGTGACCCTAGCGACAGGTCGCGCCGCCCTGCAGGGTGGGAGCCTCAGCGGTTTCAATATCAGCGGGGGTGATTTCCGCCTGGATGGCAAGGGCCTGAATGCCGCGAATGTTGATCGCTTTGATATCCTCGCGCGCGCCGCCAGTATCAATGCCCAGCTTTATGCCCGGCAATTGAATGTGATTACGGGTGTTAATAGTGTTGATTACAACACCGGTGCAGTGGCTGCCAATGGCGCTGCAGCATCTCCGGGCTTCCAAATCGCGTTGGATGCCTCATCACTAGGCGCCATGTATGCCAACTCCATTCGCCTGGTGGGAACCGAGCAGGGTATGGGAGTTAATTCCCAAGGGTTAATCCAATCGGTCAATGACCTTCAGCTGAGTGCCGATGGCAATATCGTTATCAAAAATGCCCAGGCCAATAACACGATTAAATTGCAATCTCATAGTGGTTCGATTGAAACCCTTGGCCAGGTCTATGCCAAATCGTTGCAGTTAGATGCGAAAGATACTATCGATAACCACGGTCTCCTGGGTGCTGTGAATGGTATTGGCTTAACTGGGGAATCATTCATCCAGCGCGGTAATTTCTATGCGGGTTTGGGTACGGATGGACAGTTAAATAGCGCGGGTTATGTGCAAGGCAAGATTGCCGATCGTCTTGAAAACTATGGCACCTTTTATGTGGGCGGTGAATTTTCACTGGAATCTGCCAACCTGACAAATGATCAGGGGCAGGTGATTTTTCAAACTGCCGAGTCGCTGCAGTTGAGTGGTGATTTCACTAACAAAGGTCTGCTGCAATTTAACACTCCCAATGCCAGTGTGGTGGCAACCAATATCGACAACTCATCTGGCCAGATACAGGTTGCCGAGGGTGGGTCACTTGGCATTATCGCGAGCGAAGGCTTTAAAAACGCCCAGGGTGTAGTGAAGGTAGACGATGAGCTCCAGGTGCAGGCGCACACCTTGGATAACTCTAACGGCATACTCAGCGCCCGGGACACGGTGCTTACCGCGAATCAACTGGTGAATAATCAGGGCGATGTGCGTGCAGAAACCCTGACAGCAACGGCGACTAGCCTCCAAAACCAGCAAGGCCTACTGCTCGCTACCGGAGCAGAGGCAGATTCATTGCATGTGGATGTGGAGGGCGATCTGGATAACAGTGCGGGCACGATTTTCGCCAATGCCGATACCCGCCTAAACCTGGGTTCATTAAATAACAGCCAAGGGAATATTCAGGTAAGCCAGGGTGCGGGGTTACATATCCATGCCTCCAACCTCATCCAAAATGGGGGCGGCAATATTAGTGCAAACCACCTCCAATTGGATGCTGCTGATCTGCACAACGACACTGGAACCTTATTGGCGAATGGGCTAACCCTCGATATTGCCCAACTATTGAGCAACAGTGGCCAGATTCAGGCGCAACACATCAACCTGAGCGCAACCGACTACCTTGCCCAGGGCGGTGTGTTGCTGGCGCAAGGCACAGCGGGTAACTCACTCACCCTCGAGGTCAGTAATAGTATCCGCAATACCCAGGGTTCCATCATCGAAACGGCTGGTGAGAGTCTGAAAATCGACAGCCAGTCGCTCACCAATGACAACAGCCAGATAACAGTGTTGGGCGAGGGTGAGCTGAATGTCAGGGTGGGTGAGTTAAATAACCAGTCAGGCCAATTGGCAGCCAATAACAGCATTGCGATTAACGCAGCAACAGTGCGCAATAGCGATGGCACTATCCACAGCCGCCAACTGCACCTCAGCACCGACAGACTCGACAATACCGCCGGGGTTGTTACTGGAAAGGATCGGTTGTTGATCAATACGGATTCGCTGATCAATAACGGTGGGGTGCTGGGGACTGACGCTGACAATGTGTCATTAGGTCTGGGAACTCTGGATAACCGGAATGGGAAAATTTTGCATGCAGGGCAGGGCGTGTTTTCGCTGACCCTGAACGATTTACTCAATGCCGGTGGCAGCATCCAGTCCAACAGTAACCTGATTATCGGCGCCTCTACAATCAACAACACCTCCGGCACAATTGCCGCCAATCAGCTAACCCTTAACGCTAATCAACTCGACAATAGTGCAGGCACCCTCTTGGGGGTGAACCAGTTAGGCGTTACTGCTTCCAGCCTCAACAATCGCTCCGGTTCACTCCAGGGGCGTGCCGTTAATGTGTCTGCCCAGTCGCTCAATAATCAGCAGGGCAGTATAACGGGCAGTGATTCCGGGTTGGTTATCAGTGTCACTGGCGATATTTACAACCAGCAGGGAGTCATTAACAGCGGGCAACAGTTGAGTATTACTACCAGCTCGCTGGATAACAATGGCGGCACGGTGAATGGCATTGATCTGGTGTTAAACCTGGATCGGCTGACCAATATTGCCGGGCTGCTGCAGGGCGGCCAGATTGATTTGAGTGTCCCGCAATTGGATAACACCGATGGCACCATCTCGGCGACATCAGCCAGCGGCAGCGGCTTGCGTCTCAACGTCAGTGGTGACCTGAACAACACGCGCGGCACTGTGTTTGCCCAAGGCAATGCCATGACTATTAATGCGGCCAATGTGCATAACACGCGCGGCAAAATTCTTTATACCGGGTCAGGTGTTGCTTCAATTACGGGCGCTGTGCTGAATAACAATCAGGGCAACATTGACTCCAATGGCGACCTGAAGCTGGTAGCAACAACATTGCAGAACCAGCAGGGTTTGATCAGCGCAGCCGGTAATGCGCATATTCAGGCCAGTGATCTGATCGACAACAGCCAGGGCAAATTAATGGCAGCCGGTGCGCAAACCTTGGATAGCGAGCAGCTAATCAACACCAATGGGATTGTCAGTGCCGACCAGCTGGCGATCACCAGCACCCACATTGATAATCTGGGAACCGGTTTTATCGAAGCTAATAAACTGATCCTGGATACGGATCGGCTATTGAATGAAGGCCATTTGCTGGCAGCCGGCAATGCCAATAATTCTTTGGAATTCAATGTTAAGACTTTCATCAATAGCGGGCGACTGGAAGCGAATAGCGAAAACCTGTTGCTGGATGGTGTGGATATGGAATCCATGGGAGGTGAGATCATCCATGGTGGCACGGGAGTATTACACATTCGCCACACCGGTGAATTCAATAATCGCGACGGCATCCTCGCGAGCCAGGGCACCATAAGGCTGGATGCCGATAGTCTGGATAATCGCGGTGGCGAATTGCTGGCAGAAAAGCAATTGCAGGTATCGCTCAGCGCTTTGAACAACCAAGCCGGTGTCATCCAAACCGGCGACGGGCTTAGTCTAAATCTGCAAGATCTGGATAACAGCAACGGCGGCAAGCTGATTATATCCGGGGCTTCTCCCAGCGAGTTGAATATCGCGGCGGGGCTGGACAACAACAATGGCAGTATTATCTATTGGGGTACAGATCGCCTGCAGATCAATGCCGCTACTATTGATAACACCAATCAAGGGCTGATTGGTGGCAGTGGGGCTATCCTTCTCGCCGCGAACCAATTGGACAATACCCAAGGCAATTTGATTGGCGATTCACTACTGGAAGTGAACGCCACCCGCCTGCTCAACCAGGATGGACGCATTGAGTCCGCCCAACTGGCATTTAATCTGGATGAGCTGCACAACAGCGGATCGATTCTGGCGCGTGACACAGCCAGCGATTCGCTGGTTATCAATACCCAACGCTTACTCAATACCGGCACCATAGAATCGCGTGGTATTAACTTCACCTTGGCCAATACCGGTCTGGACAACACCTCCGGCGTCATCCTGCACCGGGGCAATGGCACACTGGCTATTGAGCAATTGGGTTTGGTGAACCAGGGGGGATTGATCCAGGGCGCGGGCGATGTTCGCCTGAATCTGGATTCGCTGGATAACCTGGGCGCTGGTGAAATTGTTGCCGCAAACAACCTGCAACTTAACGTACAACAGCTAACCAATGACGGCCTGCTTCAGGCGGGCAATGCCATCACCTTCAATACCCGCCAGTTGGATAACCTGGCTCAAGGCCAGGTAGCGGCATTGGGTGATTCTTTGGTGTTGAACATCAGGGCGATCAACAACCACGGTGTGTTGGCGGCGCAACGCCAGCTCAGCCTGAACAGTGACCAGTTGGATAACGGCGCAACGGGCATTATCCAATCCAATGGCCAACTGGATGTGGTGGTGGATAGCCTGGTGAACAGCGGTTTCATCGCTGCTGACCAACTTGGCTTGAATGCCCAGCAGTTAACCAATAATGCTTCTGGTCGTATCCAGGCTGCCAGCGGTTTACTGCAGGGGAATCGCTGGGTGAATGATGGCTTGGTGTTGATCCATGGCCAACATGCAGATTCACAGGTGCAGCTAAGCGAATTGCGCAACCAGGGTACGGTGGAAATCCATAACAATAATGTCGATGTAACCCTGGGTACACTGGTGAACAGCGGTGGCGAATTTATCTCTCTCGGTGCGGGCCGCCTGTCGCTGGATGCGCTTGACATCGATAACCAGCATGGACTTTTGGCGGGTCGTAACCTGCAGTTGATCGCCAACCAGCTCAACAACAATGCGGGCGAAATTATTGGCGATACCCTAAATCTTGATGCTCAAGTCATCAGTAATAAGACCGGACACCTGCAAGCCAATGCACAGTTAACGCTCAAGGCGGATCAACTTGATAACCGCAATGACGGATTGGTTTTATCCTCGGGTGCTGGTCTTTCATCCCTCGACGTGGGGTATTTGGATAACCGCGCGGGAACCCTTGCCATCAATCATCTAGATTTGCAGGCGACCCATATCGATAACCGCGCCGGTGAGCTAATCGCCGATGACCTGGTGCTGCGGGCTGTTGCTTTGGACAACACCCAGGGTGCTATAGCTACCACAGCAAATGGCAGCGACGACAATTTGCAAATAACCATTGCCAATATCTTGGAGAACAGCCAAGGATTGATTCAGGGCGGCGGTAAAAATAGCTCGATCACCGCCGGTGAGTTGCGCAATAGCCAGGGTGATATTGTGCATACCGGCACCGGTACCTTGGCCATTAACGCAGGCACATTGAACAACACCGATACCGGCAGTATTTATGCCCAGCACCAACTGGTGCTGATGGGCAACAACCTGGTGAACGAGAACGCGAGCATTAGCGCGGGCGAATCGCTCAGTATCACGGCGGATATCCTCATCAACCGCAGTGGCACCCTGGCTGCGCAAAACACGCTGGGTATCCAGGCGAACCAGTTCACCAATAGCACTACCGCACTCCATGGCTCGGCACTGGTCAGCGCGAACTGGTTGCAACTCACTATCGACCAATTGACCAATGAAACCGACAGCCGCCTCGAAGGGGACTCGGTTGAGTTGCGCAGCACGCAATTCACCAATGGTGGTTTGCTGCTGGTAACGGGTACAGCGGACAACTCGCTCAATGCCCAGGTGCAAAACCTGACCAATACTGGTCGCCTTGAAGCCGCCAGCAATAACCTCACGCTAGCCAATAGCCGTATCACTAACAGCGGTGAGCTGATCCATCGCGGCAACGGTACTTTGCATATAGATCAGGGTGAGTTGGTCAATACCGGCGGTTTAATCGATTCCACCGGCCAACTGCGGGTGGATATCAATCGCCTGGACAATACCCATGGCATCCTGGTGGCGCGCGCCGCTCAAGGTATGACACTGAACGCGGCAACGCTGGATAACACCCGGGGCCTGCTAACGGCTAACGAATTGCACATCAATAGCACCAGTCTGGATAACACCCTGGGGGAAATCAGCGGCAACAACCTGAATCTGGAGAGTGACCAGTTACTCAACACCGGTGGCATAGTGTCGGCAGCGGACTTATCCATCCGCGCACAGACCCTGACGAATAATCTGGCATCCGGCGTGGCCGGGGTGATCGATGCTGATAATGCAACCCTGGTGGTTGACCAGCTCAACAACCAGGCCCGCATCCAGGCGCAGCAATTGGATCTGCGCGGCAACCAGTTCAACAATAACAGCGGTGTGCTATTGGCCAGGGCAACCACGGGCAATTCATTGCGGCTGGATTTCAGTGCAGGCATCAGTAACCAGCAGGGTCGAATAGAAAGCCACAGCGACCAGCTGACCATTAGCGATACGCTGGATAACACATTAGGTCAAGTTGTGCTGACTGGCGCGGGGGTGTTGACCCTGGCGGAAGTGGATAACACCCAGGGTGAATTGTTAAGTAACGGCAATCTGGTGATTAACGATACCCATGGGCAGCTCAATAACACACAAGGTTTGGTACAAGCACTGGGTGACATTCAGGTACAAACCCATGACGTGGATAACCAGCAAGGCTCTATTGCCGCCGGTGGCCAGTTGGCAATTACCGCCGGGCAGTTAAATAACCAACAGGGCCTACTGTTGGCAAAATCCAACGGCGATAACTCCCTGCAATTAAGCATTGCCAACGTGTTTGATAACACGCGCGGCATTATTGAAACCCACGCCAATAACTTTTCCTTAACCGATCCCCGCTTTATCAACACCCAGGGCGAAATTCGTCATCTGGGAGCAGGAACCTTTTCCATTAACACCACTGGTGATTTCACCAACGCCGATGGCTTGTTACTCAGCCGTGGCAATCTGGATTTGGCCGTCAATGGTGACTTTACCAACCAGGGGCAACTGGTTGCGAATCAACAGCTAAATATTGCAGCAGGCCGGGTAAACAACCAATCTGGCGCTTTGATGGCTGCGACGAATGCGCAGATCACCAGTGTGCTAGTGGAAAACGCTGGCCGTATCCAGGGGGATGGATTGGTCTTTTCCGGCGACCAATTGACTAATCAGGGTGGTGAAATACTCGCCTTGGGCAGCACCGACAATGCGCTGCAATTCAGCCTGCGCAATCTGGATAACACTGCCGGTGGTTTGATCGAAAGCCACAGCCACAATCTCAGCTTAAATAACGCCATCAATAACCAGGGCGGAACCCTGCTGCATTTAGGCACGGGTACGCTCAGCCTGAGCGATTTGTTGAATCGCGATGGCAGTGTGTATTCCTCCGGTAACTTGATGGTGGTGCAAAGCCTGCTGGATAACCGAGCCGGTTATCTGGAAGCAAAGGGCGATGTAACCATCCAAACGGATAGCATGGATAACCGCGCGGGTTATCTGCGTGCTGACCGTCATTTGCAGCTGCAGGCTACCGATGTGGATAACAGCCAGGGGGGGCGTGTCCAGGCGGTGGATGGCTTCTCCGTGGTTGCCACGGGCAACATCAACAACGATGGCGGCCAACTGGCGAGTCTGGCACAGGACATGACGGTCGGCGCGGCGCAATTCAGCAATAATAACGGCCAGCTTGTCCATCAAGGCACAGGCAACTTGGCGCTGGATAGCGGTAATGTATTGCGCAACAACGCGGGTCAGATCAGCACTCAAGGGCAATTAACCATCAATACCGACCGCATTGAAAACAATGCTATTGGGGGTGTAGGTGCCTTGATTAAAGCGAGGGATTTGTCCCTCGCTGCCAACAGTTTGCAAAACCGGGGCGGCCAGTTGGAAGCCACTGACCGCATGACGTTGACCTTACCCGCGCTGGATAATGAAGACGGCAATATTTTAGCTCGCGGCACCGGCAGCAATGCCTTTGAACTGAACACCGCCTCGCTCTCCAACCGTAACGGCGTGGTGGAAGTGCATAGCCGCGACCTGGATCTGAGCGCTGTGCAATTGCACAACGAGCAAGGGGTGATTAACCATCGCGGCCTGGGCGTATTGCGCATTGCCAACAACAATGCATTCAACAATAACGATGGTGCGGTGCAATCCCAAGGCAGTATCCAATTGGATGTGGCCAGTATTGCCAACCGGGGTGGGCTGCTGCGGGCGGATCAACTGATCCTTTCCGCGCAAAACAACATCGATAACGGCGCCGGTGGAACTCTGGCAGGGAATCTGATCCAGCTCAACGCTAACACTATTTCCAATAACCAAGGTCTGATTGCAGCCCAAGGCAACAACGCCAACGCGCTGGTATTGACGACGCCAAACCTGATCGACAACAGTCGGGGCGTGATTCGCAACGGGGCGACTAACTGGTCGCTGCAACTTGATAAATTCAACAACACTGGCGGTTCGTTAGTGCATTTGGGGTCGGGCATATTGACCTTGGATAGCAGCGGCACCCTTGCCAATACCGGCACTATCGCCTCAGTGGCTGATCTGCACATCAGTGCGGCGGGCGTTAACAACCAGGGCAACCTGGTGGCCGATAAAAACCTCCAGCTCAATGCCACCGGCACCATTACCAATGGTGGTACGGGCCTGATCAAGGCGGGCAACCAGCTCAGCGCGCAGGCCAATGCATTGGTCAACCAGGGCGAAATCAATTCAGCAGGCAATACATCGCTGCAGGTTAACCAGCAATTCAGTAATTCCGGAGCCTTGGTAGGTCAGGGCAATAGCACGGCCATTACGGCGGGTGACATCAACAACAGCGGCACATTGGCACAAAGCGGTACGGGTGAGTTGCTGTTAACGGCGGCGACGATTAATAACAATGCGGGGGCGATTAAATCGCTCAGCAACCTGCGCTTTCAGGCCAATACCATCAATAACAGCGGTGTGATCAGTGCGGCAGGTTTCAGCGCGGCGGGTTTTAACCAATTTAATAACTCGGGCCAGTTTGAATCCAGCAGCACTTGGCTATCGGGCAATCGCCTGGATAATTACGGCACCTTCAATGCCAGTGGCAGCGGTGCGGATATATCGCTCAATAATCTCTATAACGCAGGCACATTTTATTCGGGCAGTTACAACCAATCCTTTAGTGGATCATTTACCAACGCCGGTCAATTTATCCACTCAGGCACCGGCACGCTGAGTTTAGGCAATAGCGGTAGCGTCACCCTATCCGGTGGTTCGGTATCCACTGCGGGTGCGGCCAGTTTAAGTGGCAGTTTGTCCGGCTCAGGTTCGCTATTTGCAAAATCAGGGATTGCTATTGGTGGCGGCTCTACCTTTAACAACAACGGCAGTTATTTGTACACACAAGGGAATTTAACCATTAATTCCGCTGTGAATAATAACGGCGGTTCATTGATTGCGGATGGTCGTTTTACGGTAAATACCTCTGGCGATATTAATAACAACAGCGGCGTGATGCAGGGTAAAGAGTTGGATTTCGCCGCGCGCATGCTCAGCAATATTGGCGGCACCATTGTCTCCACCGGAAGCGGCAGCGGTTCAATCGTCGCAGGTGTCATCGATAATTCCGGCGGTGGAAAAATTGCGACTACCAACAGCCATTTCACGGTTCAGGCAAACGCAGGCGATATCAACAACCAGTTGGGTAGCATTGTTAAAACCGGTGCGGGCCAGTTGGTGTTAACCAGCAGCGGCCAACTCAATAATAGCGGCGGTATTATTAATAGCGCCCAAGGGCAGGCAGTGATTAATACCGCTGGCGACCTGGTGAATACCAACGGCGCAAGCATCATTGCCGACTCATTTGGAATTGGGGTACAAGGCAGTGCAGCAGGTCTGAACAATAGTGGCGGAACAATAGCCGCACTCGGTAGTGCAACTAGCAACATTGAATCGCGCTATGGCCTGGTGAATGCTAGCGGCCTCATCGCCGTTAACAGCAACAACTTTGTTATTAATGCGGTCGGGGGAATTAATAATTCGTCCGGCACTATTAGTCATTTCGGATTGGGTTCACTCAGCGCCGATTACAGCACCTTTGCCAATACCGGTGGTGTCGTGCGCAGTAATGGCGCTATCAACTGGAGTACTGCCGGTGATTTTGTAAATAGTGGCGAAATATCGGCGCTGACCACCCTCACCATTGATGCCAATACCATCACCAACGCGGGCACTCTGGGCAGCCGTGCGGGTGAGGTCTTGTTGAGCGCCAAGGGAAGCTGGTTGGTTAACGAAGCCGCTGGCAGTATCAGCGGCGCGCAGAAGGTGAGTATCAATACCCTCACCCTGACCAATCGTGGCAGCATAGATTCGGATAACACAGTAGACCTTACCCTGAAAACCTTCGGTGCCGTGGGCAATGTGTCTGCTGGTAATTTGCTGAGTTTTAATGTGCAGGATTCCATCAACATAGGTGCCGGCGAAAGAATTACTTCAAACGGTAGTTTGAGTATCGCCACCCAAGGTGACATCACTAACTACGGCACCCTATCCACGGTAAAAACCCTGACGCTGAAAGCGGGCTCCCTGTGGAATATGGGTGCCATCATGGGCGGTTCCGAGGGTATTTCCAGCATCACAGCACGCAGCCAAATCACCAATACGGGCCGCATCACCAGTGCAAAAGCCCTCACCATTTCGGCGAACCAATACGTCAATTACGGTACCACGGCAGCGGCAGGTATGCTCACCCTGACAACCACGGCCGATGTGGCCAATGGCTTAGGTAATGTGCTGTTTTCCGGGGGGGATATGAACATCAACATGTCCGCCCTGAGTAACCGCGGGACAATCTTCTCGCTGGGCAATATGGGTCTTACGGCCACGCACTTTATTAATAATGACCAGGCGCGGATCGAATCCATCGGAACCATGTCGCTCAGTGCCAATTACATCAACAACAACGGCTTAACCCCGCTGGAAACCATTGCTACCACACCACGGAAAGAGGAATATCTGTATTCAACCAAGGAAGAAGACTGTGGCTCGACTCTCAAATTCGGCTGCAGGGTATTTAGTTTTACTGAATCCACCCATTACGATTACACCAGCTCCGGCCCCGAAGCGGTGATTGCAGCGGGTGGCAGCCTGTCGCTTAACGGCAATAACAGCATTAACAACCTCTACGGGGTGATTTCCACCGGTGGAGACCTGACTGTATCCGGCGGCTCTTGGACAATGACAAGTGCCCAGGACAAAACCAAAACACGGACGGGAACGGTGGTTTATGTGGGGACGGGGCCATGTTCAGGTTGTATTGACAGCCCCAATGACAAAGGTTATTCCACTGTCACCACACTGGATGCGACCAGTACCCCGATAGGTATTGTCCGGGTAGCAGGCAATATTTCCGGCTCTCTGGCAGGCAGCATTACCCAAACTGTCAACGGTCACTCCGGCGGCAACCACTCAGAAAACACCAATACAGGCGGTGCCACGAATACCAACGGCAATCGCGGCAATCAAGCCAATGCCGCCAGCGGTGGCAACAACACCGTAGGCACCCACTCGGGTTCAGCGGCCAATACCGGCGCCCAGTCACTCACCCAAAACGGTGCCGTTAACGGCAGTGGCGTCAATGCCGGTGGTATTGGTGGTGGCGCCGTGGGTTCGGTGATCAACCTCAGCGCGGGCAACACATCGGGCGCAGTGGGCGCAGCGGGTGTGCATAACGCCAGTGCAGTCGTCACGGTGAACGCCAACGGCAGCGGCACTGCCATTGCCACCCAAACCGGCGGGACCGCCAGCGATGTAGACCCCACCAGCCTGACCGCTGCTGTTGCCAGCAGTACGGTCGGTGGCTCGTTGACCAGCTTCACCGAAGATATTGATGCGCTCAAACAACGCGCCTTTGACGCCCTCTTCGGCGCCCCCACGAGTACTGACGCCAGCACCACCAGCGCACCGGATGACCGGGCCAGCGAACTCGATGGCGCCGCGTCCAACCTGGCAGCGCTGGATGGCTTCACCCCCGATAGCACCGGCGTGGCAACCGGTGCGCTGCACACGCGTGAAACTACCACTGCCGGGTCCACCGGCAGTGCACCGGGCGCCAGCACCGACAGTCTGAAGCCCGTGGCAGTCACTGGCACGGTAGAAGGTATTAGCGGCAGTGGTAAGGCCGTAACCGGTAGCGATAAAACCCCCCAAACCACGGTAGTCAACGTGTTGCCCGCCGATTTCAATCCTAAAAACGTAGGTGGTTTGTACGTAGAAAACAAAGCGCCGGGTAGCGATGTCCTGATCGAAACCCGCCCGGAATTCACCGAATACAGCAACTTCCTCGGTTCGGATTACCTGTTGGATGCCATCGGCTACAACCCGGATAAAACGGTCAAGCGCCTGGGTGATGCCTTCTTTGAAAACCAGTTGATCCGCGATGCGCTGGTGCGCCAGACCAATACCCGTTTTGTGGGCAGTGCCACCAACGACTACGACCAGATGCAGGCGCTGATGAACAACGCGGTAGCGGCGAACCAGAGTTTGCAACTGGCGGTGGGCGTTGCGCTCACCAAAGAGCAGGCTGCTGCGCTCACCAGCGATATTGTCTGGCTGGTGGAAAAAACGGTGAATGGCGAAAAAGTACTGGTGCCGGAGTTGTATCTCGCCAGCGTGGACAAAGCCAGCCTGCTGCCGAACGGCGCCGTTATGTCTGCCGGTGGCAAGATGGATCTCTGGTCGGGCAATGGCATCAGTACCAATGGGTTGATTGCTGCCGGTGGCTTGTTGAGTTTGGGCACGCTCGGTAACTTTGATCAAAAGGGAATCATCAACAGCAACACCGGGGTGATGCTCAGTGCCGGTAAGGATTTCACCAACACCGGTACAGTCACCGGCCCCATGGTGGGTATCTTTGCCGATGGCAAGATCACCAACCAGAGCAACATCAGTGCGACGGATTTCCTCAGCCTTACGGGTGACAGCATCACCAACACGGCGGGTAGCAAATTGCAATCCGGCGGTTGGCTAAACCTTACCGCGCAGAACGATATCCTCAACCAGCAGGGCTTGATTGAAGGGAAAGACGTGAACCTGGTGAGCCGCGAAGGCAGCATCATCAACCGCACGGAATTTACTACCTTCACCAGTGCCGATGGCCGCAACACCAGCACCAGTGTGGGTGCTGCTTCAACCATCCTGTCACACAACAGCTTGCGGATGGATGCGGGTAAAGACCTGGACTTGCAAGGCAGCCAGTTCAAAGCCGCGCAAGACATCACCCTCAAGGCGGGTAATGACATCAAGCTGGATGCAATAACCATCACCAGCGCAACTGACACCAGCACGCGCAAGGTCACCAACAAAACCAGTGAAACCACCCACCAGGTGGTCAGCATCGAAGCCGGTCACCGGTTAACGCTGGATGCAGGGCGCGACCTGAATGCCGAAGGCACCCAATTCAAAGCCGGTGGCGACGCCAGCCTGAGTGCCGGGCGCGACCTCAACCTGAGCGCGCTGGCCAATACCAGCCACAGCGAATCTATCGCCAAGCGCAAAAAAGTCATCGACACCCAAACCACCCACACGCTGGTGGATCTCCAAAGCGGTGGCAACGTCAACCTCAACGCCGGGCAAGACGCCAACCTTATTGGCACCATGGTCAACGCCGCAGGTAACGTCTCCCTCGCCGCCACGCGCGACTTAAACCTCAGCGCCGTAGTGGATTCGGATTACCACTATGACTACACCAAGAAAAAGAAATCGTTTGGGCGTAGTAAAACCACCGAGAACGAAACCCTGGATCAAACCGTTACCGGCGGGGTGATCAATGCGGGTGGGAATATATTGGTGAACAGCCATGTGGACAGCACAGGCAAGCTGGTCACCGATGAAAGCAGCACCGTCAATATCTTCGGCGGCACCCTCAATGCCGGTGGCAGTGTGGTGGTGGCAGCGGATGACGACATCAATATCACCGGCATGACCTATGAAGAACTGGATTTCCATCGCAGTAAAAAATCCGGCGTAGGTGGCCTGAGCAAAAAAGATAAAGGCGCAGTAGAAGCCGATACCCAACTGCAAAATGCCCTGATTGCAGCCGGTGGCGATGCGCGTTTCCTCTCGGGCAACAACCTGACCCTGGCCGCAACCGATGTCATAGTGGATGGCAACATCAACCTGGAAGCCGTCGATAAACTGCTGATTACCGCCGGTGAAGTGGTCAATAACAGCGAGCGCTGGAGTAAAAAATCCGGCATTGGAAGCGGTGGCAATCTCTACGGCAGTAAAGAGCACAAATCCGGCGAAGGCATCACCTCTGGTCAGGAATCCACCCTGATTGCGGGCGGCAAAATTACCGGTAAGGTCGGCTCCGGTGAAGTCATCGGTTCGGATGTTATCGGCGCACAAGGTGTGAAGATCGTCAGCGATATGGGCGATATCGACATCAACGCCTCACGCACCGTCGTTAACAGCTACAGCCACGACAAGGAAATGAACGTTGGTTTTGGCGACTTGGCTAAAGGCCTGACCCGCCCGGATCAGCTAATCAAAAATGAAGATGGCCGTGCCACGATCAAACTCGCCGATGCCCAATACGACAAGGTGGATACTAAAACTACCACCACCAGCATGCGCGGCAGCACCCTCACCAGTAATGAGGATGTCACCCTGGTTGCCACTGCCGGCAGCGTCAACATCACCGGCTCCACGCTCACCGCCGATGCTGACAAGAACAACAGCGGCACGCTTGGCTTGGCGGGCGCCACCGGTGTTACCGTGCAAGAAGCCACCGACACCTATGAAACCCAAACCAAGGAAGTTCACGGCTCCGCCGAACTGAGTTTTGTGGTGCAGCATCAAGCTGCTGAAGTGGTTAAAGCCGTGATCGCGGTGGACGAAGCCAAAGACAAACTCGAACAAGCCAAGAAAGACTACAAAGCCTACGAGCGCAATGTCAGTCAGTTGGAAGACCAGCTCAATCAACTGGAAAGTGACTATGCCAATAAAGTTCCCGGCGTCAATTACGACGATGTGCTGGAACTGCGCGAACTCGTAGGCGATGTCAAAGGCGACAAAGAGTGGTATCAGGCAGGCGTTGCCCTTGCAGCAATCAATCTCACCAGTGCCACGACCGCATTAGTGCAGCAAACCGCTGCAGCGGCACAAAGCGCCTCCACCTACGGCTTCAACGCCGGTATCCAACTGGATATAGACGCCAGCAAATCCAACACCAAAGAAAAGAGCACTACCGCCGTAGCCTCCCACCTTTCGGGCAACCAAGTGCTGATCCAGACCGGCACCATGGGTGAGGATGGCAAGCTCAACACCGCAGGCACCAGCACCACCATCAGCGGCAGCCATATCAGCGCGACGGATCGAATCAGTGTTCAAACCGGCGACCTCAATCTGCTCGCCAGCAAAAACACCAGTGAAAGCCAAAGTGAACAAGAGCATGGTCACGTCACCGCGCAAATGACCGTGTACGGTGCCAGCGGTGGCGCGAGCATCACCGGCAGCTTTGACCGCAGCAAAGAAAGCGACCGTAGCACCACCCACAACAACACAACGCTCACTGCCAACAACATCGACCTGACCACCAGTGGCGATGCCAACATCCGTGGTGCGAATGTCCATGCCAACCAACAATTGGATGTGGATATTGCAGGCAACCTCAATCTGGAATCGGTGCAGGATCGCAGCAACAGCCGCAATACCAGTATGGGGGTTAGTGGTGGTGCCAGCTTTGGCGGTAGTGGCGATGTCAGTGGCGTCAACGGTGGTCTAAGCGGCGGCAACGGCATGAGCGTCACCCGCGAAACCGTCCTCACCAGCCTCACCAGCGGTGGCACCGCCAATGTCAACGTAGGCGGCCACACCCAAATCACCGGTGCATTACTGGCGACGATTAACGAAGACGGTAGCGACAGAAACCAACTCGACTTCAGCACCGGCAGCCTGAATTTCACTGACCTGCGCAACATCCGCCAGAACACCCAGACCAATGCCGGTGTCAGCGCCAACTTCGGTGTGGGCGAGAAAAAAGAAGGCACTCCCAACCCCCGCGAAGGCCAACCCACCGCCGAAGGCGCTAATGGCAAAACGCTCTACGCCAACACCAGCAACCTGACCTACAGCAACACCCAGGAAAACAGTGCCAGTAAAACCCTGGCGACTTTGGGTCACGGCAATATCACCGTGGGTGGAACCCAGCTTGAGACAGACGGTGAATTGACCGAAGCCGGTAAAGCTAATGGTTCACCGCTAATCGGCATGAACCGTGACACCACAGGTACTGAAAAGGAACTGTGGAACAGCGAGCAGAGCCAAACGGTGGATGCAACGTTGGATCATCGGTTGTTGACCAGTGACGGTCGTCAGCAAATTAAAAACGATGTGACTGACACCAAAGAATTCGGTCAGGACATTGGTCGTGCAGTAGGTGCAGTGCGTCAAGAGGAAGCTCTAGGTGTTACCGATTTCTGGCGCACACTGGACAACAACACTAAAGCTACCCAACTCAAAAATGAACTGACGCGCAACCCAGCATACAAAGAATTAATGGAAGGTTTGAAAAGTCAGGATGGCGATACTTTCGCTCAATCCTTCGCGGCACTAGGGCAAATGGCACAAGCGAAGTTTGGAATATCGCCAGATCAATTCAGCGAAATATTCCTCTACAGCGGCAATAACACTACCAGTACCTCATTGGGCAGTACGCTGTTCGTGGACACCAAAGGCGGCACCGTTCTGGATAAAAATAATGCGCAATATGGCAATATTTTTGTTAATGCCGATGGTAGTGTCAAAACCGACATGCTCAATACTTTAGGCCATGAAACTGTAGAAGCCTTCACGTTACGTACCGATGGAAAAAATGACGCTACTCAGGAAGCGCAGGCGAATGCTTTCGGAACCCAGTTCTCTGACCGTATTAACCAAGCGGCAGGCAGTGGTCTGGATAGCACTGGCGGTAGCACGTTCAATGCGAGTTTGAATAACAGTTACGCGGTAACGCAGGGCACCATCAAGGCAAATGCCGTTGGTAATGCGGAGGTGGATAATCGCAAATTGAATTCCCAATTTGCGATGGGGTTACCAAACTATATTGCAGGCAAAAAAGCACAAGGCGATTTGCAAGGAGCACAGGCAGCAGAGGTGCTGTTGATTCTCGGCGCATTAGCAGAAAAGCGCGGCCCAACGGATAATTTGAATACTGAAATCGATCAGTTAGATGCAAGCGCATTGGGTGTTTCGCCTGAGTCATTGGAAGCTGCAAAACTACTGCCTGATGCAGTTAAAATTCGTATCGTAACGGCGGAACCATCTGATTTCTGTCAGGGTACGGCATGTACTATTGCGGCGGAAGCTGCTGATAGCATGGTCAATCTGGAATCCATGACGGATTTGGCGGTTGAGTTTGTTGGTGGTAAGTTAATTGATGTTGGCATTGATGCTTACAAGGTGATTAAAGCAGGAGGTAAGGCGACGGATGAAGTTGCTAATACTGCAAATGCAGCAAGAGATAATTTAGCTGGCGTTCGTGCGGAAGGGGATTTTGGCAAGCTTCCGCCCAATCAAAAATATTATGAAATGCAAACTACTAGTGGTGTGGTTATCAAAGCAACTGAAGGAAAAACAACAACTGTTCTTGGCACTTATGTTGGCGATACTCAAAATATTATTAATGATCAATTGATTCTAGCGAAGAACGCTGACTATACCGCTGCAAACAATGGTGGATTTAATATCCTAAATGCTCCTGATAATATGTACAAAACACCTGATCAATTTTGGGCTGAAGTAAACGAACCATTCCTTAAAGCAGCAGTTGAGCGAGGAGATGAAATATATATGGCAACGAAGCCTATAGATGATGTATTAAACAGAAAACTTCCTGATGGTTCATTGCAAAGAAGTGGGTTTGGAAAAGAGTATGATTTTTTGATCAAGCATGGATATCGTTACGATGAAAAAACTGGGAAAATGTTAAAAATTAATTGAATAAATTATATCAATTCATTTTCAATGAATAGGCCTTTAAATGAATGAAATTACTATAGATTTTGAGTTGAGAAAAGGAATTGTAAGTATTGAAACATATAAGGCACTTTTAAATGCAGAAATTTATGGAACTGCTACTCCTATGCAATGGCTTATAGCAAGACTGGCTATTATTCAAAATATGGTTAAGTCAGGTATTGATATAAAATTTGAGACCAATTATGAAAATGGAACAATGAAATCTGAAAAAGAGTATTTCGAATGGTGCGAGAAAAACTTCCCTTCGGCATATAAGATCATCAAATAATTTTAGAGGTTATGATGAAAAAAATGGCTGTTCATTTTTTCGAGCCTGTAAAAAATTCTGTGTAACTGCTTTTTAACGATAGTCGGCCAAACGATTATCGAACACAATCATAAAATGATTCAATGCCGCCTTCCAGTTGAGGGTGTCCTGTCCACACGTCCAAACCAACTGGTGGGATTTGTTAACCAGCAAAGTTTTATTATAAATGAGCAACTTTGCTGGTTGTGCGACTTAAAAAATTCCATTTTTTGCAAAAATTTACTGCTTTTTATTGAGCGGCGTTTGAAAAATTTGAATTTCCACGAATTTTGGCAATAAAAATCATGGACAATATAATTGCCCGAAAAAATCACAGATAAATTTCTATTGGCGCTAATGTTCCCAGTAATAACCCGCCCTGCCATAAAATGATCTCTTGTGGTGATTTTGTGTAATCGGATAAGCGCTTGCTCCAAGTCTCAGCAGGGGTTTTACCTTTCAGGTTTTGGTGTGGGCGGACATGGTTGTAATAGAAACGGAATTCGATAAGTCGAGTATCTAACTCGGCGGATTTAATCACGATGTGTCTAATGGATTTTTTCAGGGTGCCAAAGAAACGTTCAATCCTGCCATTCATCCAAGGGCAGGCGACTTCGGTAAGTGGATGTTTGATTCATAGAATCTTTAATTGGGTGTGTTGTTCACAAACTTACAATATGCTTGGCTGTAATTTGCTTTGTTGTCACGATCAGGAGGCGTGCTACCGCAACAATGCGGTGGCGGCCTTGAGTAATCTTGCGTAAAAACATTTGTGATTGTGCCGGATTGGCGTCATTTTATTGCTCAAATGCAATAACAAGGAGCACACATGTCTACTACCCGCCGTGAATTTTTAACTGCCAGTGCTATCGCCGGAGCGGCACTCGCTTCATCGGGTGCATTGGCAACATCAACTACAGCGAATAATCCTATGCCTAAATTACTGCATCATGTTTTTTTCTGGTTGAAAAACCCCGAGTCAAAAGAAGATCTTGCCAAGTTGATTGCTGGTGTTAAGTCTCTGGGGGCGATTGAGACGGTGCGCAGTATTCATGTGGGTATACCTGCATCGACGGAAAAGCGTGAAGTTATAGATAACTCTTACCACGTTTCAGAGTTGCTCGGATTTGATGATGTAGCGGGGCAAGATGCGTATCAGGGCCATCCATTGCACCAGAAGTTTATCGATGAGCATCAGCATTTGTGGAGCAAGGTCGTGGTGTATGACGCGCTATCTGTTGAATAATTAAGCCGCTTATCCTATAGATTTTCAACACATAAAAACCCCGCGGTGATTGGTGATTGTTCGCAGCGAGGTTTTTTGTGTTTTATTGCGAGCTTGTGCAAATGTAAAAGCTTGAGTTGCCTCAATAGGTATTTATTTGAAAATGGTCTCTACTTGCAAAGGCTGCTGGTGATATCAGTAATGCTTGGACTAGTAATTTTTTTACTGTCGATTACTAGTGAAACACCCCCGCTAGTCAATGAGATTCTGCTGCTACTGATAGAGCCGCCGTAGACTATTTTTGTAATTGCGTTATTAGAGTCCAGTTTCCAAGCGATAGAGTTATCATTTACGCTGGTGGTGTATTCTGCATTTGCTTTCGAATAGCTGATTGTTTTGCCATTGATGCCTGCATTAATATCTTTGTCTATAGCCACTCTATAGCAATTGTTTCCAGCGTCCTTAGCATCACCTAAATAATTATAAGCAGTAATTTTTCCAGCTCCGCTGATATAGAGATAGCTCTCATCTTTAATATTGTTGCTGGTGATACTCGCATCGTACAAGCCGGTTATTGCATCAAAATCTGGGTTGTTTGCTTGGCTTGAGTTTTGAGCTGAAGACTGAGCCGTATTATTTGGTGATGATGAGCTTGCAGGTTTATCTGATCCGCCACCGCCACATCCTGCCAGTGACATTAAACACAGTGAGAGAAGTAGAGCGGGGCGTGATTGAAGGGTAATCATTTTGCATCCTTTTAAAAAAGCCATAAAGTGTGGTGTGCTCATTTGAGCGGGCGAGCATGTTAATTCAAACCATCATCAAATTAAATATCAAAAGAAGAGAGTATTTTCTTGAGCGCTGGGCAGGTGAGTTTTTTCGACTGAGGACTTGTACTGCGCTGAATAGATATAAAGTGATTGCAAATACTTTAATGTTGAATAGGATTTGATAATGCGCGCGTTGGTTCTATATATAAAAAACCCGCTGCGGTAGCCCGAGCGGGTTTTTTATAACCGGTTATTTTACAGTTCTATGTCGTAATCGATAATGACCGGCATGTGACTGGAAAACTGCTGGGTTTTGTAGATGGCTGCATATTCGACTTTGGCGCCGAGGCTATTGGAGACTACTTGAAAATCGGTTCTCCAGCCGTCGCCATCGTCTTTAAGGCCTTTTGGCCACCAGCTGTATTCATCGCCGTCTTTGTTCACCTTGCGGAAGGCATCGACGTAACCAATTTGATTGAACAATTGGCTCAACCATTGGCGCTCATGGGGTAAGAAGCCGGAGTTGTGCTGATTGGCGGCACTATTGCTCACATCTTTTGGGGTGTGAGCCATCTGCCAATTGCCACAGAAAATATATTCGCGGCGCTTTCGGGTGATTTTGTCCAGATGCGCCTGAAAGTCATCAAAAAATTTGATTTTGACTTCTTGGGATTCCATCGCGGAACTGGCGCCAGGGGCGAGCAGGGAGCCAATGCTTAATTGCTCAAAATCCACCTGCAGATAGCGGCCTTCCATATCGACACCCGAGGCAAAACCCAAGCCGTAAATAAGCGCTTTAGGCTGCAGGCGGGTATAAATTGCAACGCCGTTGTAGTGTTTGGTACCAGAGTCGAAAAAATAGGCATGGTAGCCCTTGAGCTCGAACTCGGGTTTCTCTAACTCACGCTCTAGTGCGCGTAGATCCTGCAAGCAGATAAAATCTGCATCTTGATTCGCGAGCCAAGTGTATAGGCCGCGTTGCGCCGCCTGAAAAATACCATCGACGCTAAGACTGATAACTCTCATGTTAGCCCCTTGATTACGGACTGTGTATCATACCCGAGCTTTGTGTGATTGTGTTACCGCCAATATCGGGTTTTTTGTGGTAGGCGTTACGAATTTTCACATCCTTACATTTGGAAAGCTGCTGTGATCCAAATGCGGGTCTTGCTCATGGGCAAGACCTCGTTGTATTTATTTTGTCACTTAAAACTTAGTTCATAGTTGGATACTTTGCATGGAAAAATACCAATTTGACTTTATTCAGCTCGCTGTCAGGCATCAAGCGTTATGCTTTGGCGATTTTTTGCTCAAATCGGGCCGCACCAGCCCCTACTTTTTTAATGCTGGCCGCTTTCAGACCGGGCAGGCTTTGGCTGAATTGGGTCGCTATTATGCGGCGGCTATCACTGCATCGGGCGTGGAGTTCGATATAGTGTTTGGCCCGGCTTATAAAGGAATTCCTTTGGCTGCCACCACTGCCATCGCTCTGGCTGATCAATATCAGCGCGATTTGCCTTATTGCTACAATCGCAAAGAGGCGAAAGACCATGGTGAAGGCGGAACATTGGTAGGTGCGCCGTTACAAGGCAAGGTGCTGATTGTGGATGATGTGATCACCGCAGGCACTGCAGTGCGCGAAGTGATGAGCATTATTGATACCGCAGGTGCTAAACCTGCCGCTGTGTTGATTGGCTTGAATCGTCAGGAGAAAGGGCAGGGCGAGATATCTGCAATACAGGAAGTAGAACAAACCTTTGGTATACCGGTCATTAGCATTATTAACTTGAATCACATCATTGATTATCTTGAAAACCAAAGTGGCCAAGAGGCAATGGTGGATAAAATCAAAGCATATCGCGCAACCTACGGTGTAGAGCTGGCGTGATACGAGAGAGGTAACTGATTCAGATGCGCAGCTTGTTATTAGTATTGATCACCTGTAGTTCGCTGTTGTTGAGCGGCTGGGTTGCCGCGCAAAATACTGCAGCGGGCAAAGTGGTTTATCGCTATAAAAACAAGGCGGGTGTGACTGTGCTTGATAGTGCGATTCCACCTGAGTACGTCAATCATGGCTATGAAATTGTTTCGCTCAGTGGAAAAGTTCTTAAGGTTGTTAAGCCAGTGATACAGGGACCTGAAGCGGAGCGTTTGCAGCGTGAAAGACTACAGCGTGAACAGCGTGAGCGTGATGATATTCAACTGCGTCGCAGCTACAGTAATGTTGCTGATATAGATGCAGCGAAACGTCGCAATCTGGAAAGTTTGCGAGGCAATATCAATATCTTGCAAGCTAACTTGCTCTCTGCTCGCTCGCGCTTGGAAACCTCGCAAAAGCAAGCGGCCGCGATAGAGCGCGCTGGTCGCCAGTTGCCTGAAGAGTTATTGCGCAATATAGATAAGCTGGTGCAAGAAGAGAAGGATACTCAAGAGCAGATCCAGCAGCGCGAACAAGAGTTAACAGCGGTAGAGAAAAAGTTCGATGAAGATCGCAAGCGGTTTATTGAAATTTCGCAATAGCGATTATGATTCTTTACCCATAAAAAAACCGGCAGTTGCCGGTTTTTTTATGGGCGAAACTTATTGGGCGGAGTCACTCGCCACCAAAAACCCCTGCGCTATCAGTTGCCATTGATCTTGCCAATGTTCTGTCGGGCGACGGCGAAATTCAGTGCGTACAAATTCAGCGATACGGCCATCAACTAGGGCAATTAACAAATTGGCAGCGGCCGCAACAGGTAGCTGTGGGTGCAAACCCTCGCGCAATTCCGCTTCGCGCAATATTTGTTTTAGCTGGGTTTCAATGCGATCAAAAAACTGCGCGATCCGCACGCGCAGGCGCTCGGTTTCACCGGTCAGTGCATCGCCGGTAAGCAAGCGAGTCAAACCCGGATTGCGTTCGGCAAACGTAAGTAGCAGCGAGAGAGTTTTTTCACAGCGTTTTAATGCCGATTTTTCCTCGGCGAGAATCAGTGTGATGCGGGAAAAAATCGTTTCTTCTATAAACTCAATTAAACCCTCAAACATTTTGGATTTGCTGGGAAAGTGCCGATAGAGCGCCGCTTCGGAGACACCGACTTCTCTGGCTAGCGCAGCGGTAGTAATTCGTTCGCCCGGGCTGGCTTCCAGCATGCGCGCCAAACATTCCAGAATTTGTTGACGGCGCGGGGTTTTACTAGGGGATTTAATCATAGCGACTCCATTCAGAGCGATTCCATTTAAAAGAGTGCGCGTCCATGTTTATTGGCGACGCGCACAATTGGATCAGACCTTGCGAGAATTATTGGTGATCAGTGTGCCTACACCGACATCGGTAAATATTTCTAACAGCACTGCGTGATCAACGCGGCCATCGATAATGTGGGCGCTGTTAACACCGGCTTTTACTGCATCGAGTGCGCAGGCAATTTTGGGTAACATGCCACCGTAAATAGTGCCATCGGCAATTAAGCCGTCTACCTGCTCAGTGCTGAGGCCAGTCAATACTTTGCCTTGTTTATCTTGTAAACCAGACACGTTAGTGAGCAGCATTAATTTTTCCGCGCGTAAATACTCGGCAATTTTTCCTGCAACCAAATCGGCATTGATATTGTAGGAGGCTCCATCTTCACCCACGCCAATGGGCGCAATTACTGGGATAAAATCACTGTTGATCAACATGTCGATGACGGAGGTGTTGACGTTGGCCACTTCGCCAACATGACCGATGTCGAGAATTTCCGGTGCAAGCATTTCAGGGGTTTTGTGGGTAACGGTTAACTTTCTCGCTTGAATTAATTTTCCGTCTTTGCCAGTTAAACCAATCGCCTGACCGCCATTGCGATTAATCAGGCTGACGATTTGTTTATTCACTGTGCCACCCAATACCATTTCCACTACATCCATGGTGGCGCTATCAGTTACGCGCATGCCATTGATAAATTCGGATTTGATGCTGAGTTTTTCCAACAGGTTGCCAATTTGTGGCCCACCACCGTGTACGACTACGGGATTCATGCCGACCAGTTTCATCAAAACAATATCGCGCGCAAAACTGTTTTGCAGTTCTTCACCTTCCATTGCATTGCCGCCAAATTTTACTACCACGGTTTTACCGGTGAAGCGTTGTATGTAAGGCAGAGCTTCAGTTAATACATTGGCGATATTCATCGCTGATTCGCGGTTTAAAGACATAAAAATTAATCCTGTGAATTTAAATTAAACGTTAAACGGTTATCGACTTTTAATAATTCCCGTTTGAAAATTTGCTGGATTTTTTCCAGGGATTCGTGTGATTCCGCCTCAAAGCGCAGTGTTAGCGCGGGCGATGTATTGGAGGCGCGCACCAGTCCCCAGCCTTTGGTGTAATCCACGCGTAGGCCATCAATGGCAGTAATAGTGCCGTTGGCAAAATCGCCAGTTTCGCTGAGTTTATTAATCAAACCAAACTTGTCGAGATCAGGGATGGCAATTTTAATTTCCGGTGTTGAGTAGAGTTGCGGAAAGGCCGCAAAAATATCATCGATTTTTTGATCGCGCAGGGTGATGATTTCCAGTAGCCGCGCCATTGCATAAATACCGTCATCAAAACCGTACCAGCGGTCTTTAATAAAGATATGGCCGGAATATTCGCCGCCAATTAAAGCCTGCGTCTCTTCCATTTTTGCTTTCATCGGTGAGTGGCCAGTCTTCCACATAATTGGCCTGCCACCGTAGCTGCTAATCACTTGGTTTAATTGGCGCGAGCATTTTACATCGAACAACACATCGGCGCCCGGGTTGCGCGAGAGCACATCTTTGGCGAACAGCATTAATAGACGATCGGGCCAGATAATATCGCCTTTAGGGGTGACTACCACTAAGCGATCGCCGTCACCATCAAAGGCAACACCAATATCGGCATTGCTTTCCTGCACTTTGGCGATGAGTGCGTGCAGATTTTTTTCGACGGTTGGGTCTGGGTCATGGTTGGGGAATTCACCATCTAAGTCGCAAAATAAAGGGATAACATCGCAGCCCAACTCTTCAAATAATTGCGGCGCCACTATACCCGTTACTGCGTTGCCCGCATCGACCACTATCGAGACATTACCCGCAAGTGCCACGTCAGAAAAAATACGGTCGATATAATCTGGAATAATACTGCGCGGCGTCTCTTCACCAAGCCCCTGATGAAAACGTTGGCCAATAATGCGCGAGCGCAGATCGATCACGGCATCATCGGCCAGTGCGCGATTGTTCATCACCACTTTAAAGCCGTTGTACTCTTTGGGGTTGTGGCTCGCGGTTACCATCACACCGCTACTGGTATCCTCGAAATGAAACGTAGAAAAATACATCAACGGTGTGGGTACTACACCGATATTAATCACATTGCAGCCGGAGCGCAGAATGCCGCGAATGAGCGCTTGAGTTAATGATTCACTGTGCGTGCGGCCATCGCGCGCTACCACAATGGCTTGTTCACCTTGATCAATTGCCTCGCTGCCGACCGCTTGGCCTATCAGTTGGGCGAGTTCAGGTGTTACCTGGCTGCCGACCAGCCCGCGAATATCGTAAGAGCGAAAAATTTCAGCGGGTATATCGGCTTCATTGATTTTATTGCGCGCTGTAGCGCTGGATTTTTTACCGGATGCCTGTTGCAGACCGAGAATATTTTCATCTTCATCGATCATAGCGATATCGAGAATATCTTGTTTTTGGAATAGTGGATTGGTCATGGCATCATCGCTGCTGACTGACTCTTTACTGGTTTTGACCACCTCGGCAACCGATGGTGTTGCATTGTCTTTTTCGCCGAGCTCGATGCGCACCAAAATTTTACTGATGAACCACACCAGTGCCAAACTTCCTGCCACTATCAAGCTGACTAGACTTAACCAAAGTGCGGGTAATTCTTCGGCGGCCAGCAACAGCTGTTCAGATGGGGTAAATTTAACAACCAAATGGCTGCCGCTGACATTGCTCTGCATACTATTGCCAGCGGTGCCCGCACCGAGTTTTTTAACCGTTTGTGGCGGGCTACCGGTAAATTGTTGTAGCAGTATGAATTCACCCAGACTTGGTTCTGCTGAGTTAAAGATGCGGATTAGCTCGGCTGCATCTATGGTGACCATGACCGTTCCTAGCGGCGGACTTTTTTCATCTGTTGCTAGCGGGCGAACCCAGTTCAACATCCAGCGATCATTAATTTCAACTAGCTCTGGCAAGGTGGCTTGGCGCTCTTCTGCGCGTTTAATTAAATCTAGTTCGGCATAGCGAATAGGAAATTCAGCGTTGCGATCCAACTGCGCGCTGCCCAATGGTAGCAAGCGCAGGTTAAGTGCAGACTGGGTTGTGCGCAGCCATTTTTTTTCCAATTGCGCGCGCATTTCTGCGGTATTGTCTGGATTGTTTGTATCAAGACTGGCAATCAATTCTGATTCAGTGGCAAGTTTGTCGATTAGTTGAGTTTGCTGCTTGAAATAACTGGCGAGCGCGCTGCTTCGTTCATCCACTTTTTCTTGGGTTAGATTGTGCAAATTAACCTGTTGTTGCTGCACGACCAGTTTTTGATAGAGCAGGTAGCCCACAATCGCGTTAATAATCAGCGCTATGCCCAGTAAAATCAGGAGAATTTTTTGCTGCACCGCGGCTTTGTACTTAGCGGCGTCTAAAGCGCGCTGTGCACTGCGTGAAAGCGGTGTTGTGCTGGCTTCTGCCTTGGCTTTTAATAAGTCCTGTGGGTTCACACCTATACCTTTTGGCTAACGAATCTATGACGTTTGTTGTGCTAACAAACCTGAGCTTATTGCACTGTTATTTTTTGTGCGAAGAGCGCGATAAGTTCGCGCGCCAATTGCTGTTTGCTGCGCTGGCTAATATCAGTCGCGCCATTTTGCTCTACCAGCGTAACGGCATTGTCATCGCTGTTAAAACCAATCGTGCTATCGCTGATATTATTGGCGACAACTATATCCAGATTTTTGCGCGCTAATTTTACGCGCGCGTATTCCAGCAGATTTTCGCTTTCCGCCGCAAAACCTACGGTAAAAGGTTTTGGATTAAGCGACGCGATACTCGCCACTATGTCTGGATTTTTTACCAGAGCGAGTGTCAATGTATCGCTGTTATTTTTTTTCATTTTCTGTGTGGCGATTTGCGCCGGGCGATAATCGGCCACCGCAGCGGCGGCGATAAATAAATCGCACCCCTGTGCTGCATGCAAGCTGGCGGAAAGCATCTCTTCCGCGCTTACTACATCAATGCGCTTTACCCGTGCCGGTGCTGGCAATTGGGTGGGGCCACTGATCAAAATTGTTTCGGCGCCCGCTTCCGCTGCGGCTTGCGCTAGGGCGTAGCCCATTTTGCCTGAGCTGTAGTTGCTCAAATAGCGCACCGGATCGAGCGCTTCGCGCGTAGGGCCAGCGGTAATCACCACTTTTTTCCCGGCCAAACTACCACTGGCAAACAAACTGGCAGCGGCATCGACCAGTTGCAGGGGCTCAAGCATGCGCCCTGCGCCTATATCGCCACAAGCCTGCATACCATCTGCTGGACCGAATACTGCAATCCGGCGCTTAATCAGGGTATCAAGGTTGGCTTGGGTTGCTTGGTTGTGCCACATACTCTGGTTCATTGCTGGTGCGATGGCGATGGGCGCAGCGGTGGCGAGGCAGATACTGGTGAGCAAGTCATTGCCCATACCCTGACTCAAACGTGCGATAAAATCGGCCGTGGCGGGGGCGATCAATACCAAGTCCGCCCAGCGCGCCAATTGGATATGACCCATGCCCGCCTCGGCTTCGGGGTCGAGCAGTTGAGTATGCACCGGATTGCCAGACAGCGCTTGCATCGTCAGTGGGGTAATAAACTCCTGCGCGGCAGGTGTCATAACCACTTGCACACTGGCGCCCGCATCTTGCAGACGACGCACCAGATCGGCACTTTTATAGGCGGCAATTCCGCCGGTCACGCCGAGCAAAATCTGTTTGTTGGCAAGCGATGTCATAAATAGGGTTGGGTTCCGGCAGCAAAAAGATGACTAGTGATCAACCTTAGCCCTGCTGGGCGTAATTAGCCACTAACAGCGCCAGCCACGCAGGGCTTGACGAAAGAGGGTTAAGATACCATTCTTGCCGGCGTTTTCGTAACTGTCCCGCACAGTTACGGTACTGAAAGTAATGATCAGATCTCACTACAAGGACACGCGCGTTTAATCGCGCATCAAAGGAGAATGCCATGTCGATTGCCCATTGGCCCGAGGCCGAACGCCCCCGCGAAAAACTCTTATCCCTTGGCCCGCGCGCCTTATCCGATGCTGAATTGCTCGCCATTTTCCTGCGGGTTGGCTGCGTGGGCAAATCTGCAGTGGATCTTGCGCGCGAGTTATTGCAGCAATACGGTGGCTTGCGCCCGTTGCTGGAAGCATCGCAGGCTGAGTTCTGCAAGGGGCTCGGTTTGGGCAATGCCAAATATGCGCAGCTGCAAGCTGTATTGGAAATGGGGCGCCGTCACCTGTCGGCAGCGATGAAAGCGGGTGATCTGCTTACCAGCCCGGACTTGGTGCGCCGTTATCTTAGCGCCCAGTTGCGTCATCAACCACGCGAAGTATTTGCGGTGTTATTTCTCGACAACCAAAATCGCCTGATCACTTATGAAGAGTTATTCTTCGGTACGATTGACGGTGCTTCGGTCTATCCGCGCGAAGTGGTGCGGCGCGCGCTGGCGCACAATTGTGCGGCAGTAATCCTCAGTCACAATCATCCCAGCGGAATTGCCGAACCCAGTCAGGCCGACTGCCGTATCACCCAGCGCTTGCAAGCGGCATTAGAGCTAATCGATGTGCGTGTTGTTGATCATATGGTGGTCGGCGATAGTGAGGTAATTTCGTTTGCCGAACGTGGATTGCTGTGAAATTGGCCGAATGCCAGTTTTTTTGGTCAAAAAAACAGCTTTTCATTGCTATTGGGGGACTGTTTTGGTATAAAACGCGGCTCTTTGCGGCAGGGTTGTGAAGACGTATTAAAAGAGCGTCATTTTCGCGCAAATTTCCCTCTGGGATTTGCTGCTCCGACCCTGAAATTACCCGCGTTTAGGAAAGAATAGGCTGCTTACAACAATGCTCTAGGCTGGTTGTTAGTCTGTTTTACGGTTCTAACACAGCGCTTCCAGCTTAGCGCGCTGATTTTTTAATGAGGCAATAAAATGTCCAAGGTATGTCAAGTTACCGGCAAACGTCCAATTACCGGCAACAATGTTTCTCACGCAAAAAACCACACCAAGCGTCGTTTTTTGCCAAACCTGCAATCTCACCGTTTTTGGGTTGAAGCTGAGAAGCGTTTTGTTTCTCTGCGTCTGACGCCAAAAGGTATGCGTATCATCGACAAGCGTGGTATCGACGCTGTGTTGGTTGATGTTCGTGCCGCTGGTCACAAAGTGTAATTAGGAGCTATTTATCATGCGTGAAAAAATTCGTCTGAACTCTTCTGCTGGTACTGGTCACTTCTACACCACTGACAAGAACAAGCGCACCATGCCAGAAAAGATGGAAATCAAAAAGTTTGATCCAGTTGTTCGTCAACACGTGATCTACAAAGAAGGCAAAATCAAGTAATTACTGGTTTGATTCTTGATTGTTGTATTCGATAAAAAACCCGGTCTTTGCGCCGGGTTTTTTATTGCCTGAGATTTGCTTTCGGTTAATAAAAAATAGATCTAAGGCGCCAAAACGCAGAATTCAGCGACCTGAACTACACTCAGTCTAATAACAGATAAAAATTGAGGTGCCGGCCTTAGCGCCGCACTCTGACGTTTGTATTTACCTCTAGTCGCGCCAATACAGGTTTCCCCTATGATAGAAATTCGCGGGCTTGAAGCATGGATGACCGCTCTTGCTGAACAAGAATTGCCAACCCTCAATGCAGTGGTGAGGGAGATCTGCGAGCTGAGTGAGAATGAAAAATGTCGTGCGGAAGATTTAACCAAAATTATTTTGCGCGACGCAGATCTCACCTCCAAAGTATTAAAGATCGCCAACTCGGTTCACTACAATCCGTCGTTTGCGTCGATTAAAACGGTCTCGCGCGCGATAGTTCATTTGGGTTTTGACAATCTACGCAACATCACACTTGCCACTACGCTGATTGAAAATTTTTTAAAGGGTAAACCCAAGGCCCTGCTTATTCAGAGCCTTGCGCGGTCGTTTCACGCAGCGGTGCAAGCCAAAGCTATGGTGCCGTTTTTAGACGGTGAAAAAAAGGAACAGATATTTATCGCTGCGCTGCTGCGCAATATCAGTGAGCTTGCCCTTATCTCTACCGGGCGCCCTGTGGTCGAAAATTTTATCGAAGCGCGCGACAAGGATCCTCAAGCTGAGCACAGTTTGGCGCAAGAGTATTTGGGCGTGGATACCAGTTTGTTATCGCGCCATTTAATTAAAGATTGGACGCTTGGTGATCTGCTCAGTGAAGCCTGTGAAAATCACGTGCACTCCAGTGCTGCGGCGCGTGCGGTTAATTTGGGTAATCACATTAGCACCTATATTCACCGTGGTATCAAAAGTGCGGAGATGGAAAAACTGTGTCAGCAGACGGCAAGGCTTTGCAAAATTTCGCTAGAAGATGCAAAAAAACAAATTCTGATGATGGCCGATGAGGCATCTGTCATCGCAAAAATTTATGGCGTCGATGTATTGATCAGTGCGCTGCCCGACCCTGCATTAATTGAAGAAAAAGTAGTACTAGCAGAAAGGCCGGAGTATTTTTTTCAGCAGCAACTTAACCTGATACACAAAGCAATGTTGGCGGGTGATGATATGCCAAAAATCACCCAGCTGTGCCTTGCTGCGTTACATGAAGCGGCTGATCTTGCACGAATTGCCATTTTGGTGGTCGACCTTAAAAGCAAAATGCTTGAGGTGCGTTATGTCGCGGGCAGCGGCACGCACTTGTGGCGGCAGAAAGTAAAAATTAACCTCGAGCAGTTGCGCAAGGGCGAAATGTTGCATGAGTTTCTGCGTAATCAACAACCGCTTTGGTATAAACCTAGTGTTGCATTAAGGGATACAGGTGCGCTGCATATGATGGGTGCCAGCGGTGCAATTTTCCTTGCGCCATTGTTATTAAATAAACGGTTGATGGCTATAGCTTATGCCGATGCTGAGGCAGGCGCTTTTACTGCGCGCCAATTTGAAGAGTTCCAATTGATTGTTAACCAATTGAATTTAATGATGCGCTTTAGTGCGAATAGTTAACGCAAATAGTTAGTGTGGATGCCTGGACAAGTAAAATAAAAAACCGCTGCATAATTGAATTTTGCAGCGGTTTTTTTGCGGGCGCGGAATAAATTAATCGCGGTGACTGATGCGCACCTGACGGCGCGCTAATGCCAAACCAACCAGTCCCATTAAAAACAACAGTGCGGTGGTTGGTTCAGTTACTGACACAAGTTTTTTGAAGGCGTGGTTGTCACTTTCAAAGGCGAAGCCGGTGCTGGCCAATGTCACGCGATCGTAAGCGCTGTTACCAAAATTAAAGTTAATGTAGCGGTTTGAGCTGTAGCTCAATTGGTTGCCATTGGCGAACTGACCGACAATATCGCGACCTGAATAGCTGGCGACCAACGCGTTATTTAAATAGAAGCTAATAAAGTTGTAGCTATCGATTGAACCCCAGAATAGTCCAAAATAATCCGCTGTGGTGCCAAGGGTAAATGTGGCACTTTTAGTGGTGGGCGATGGTTTAGGTACGCTGAGATACTGTGAATTAACACCCAATGGCTGGGCATATTTGCCACTTTGGCTGCCGACAACTAAGGCGAAATCGCCGGTACAGGTGGCATAACCACAGCCGCTATTAAAATCGATAGTTGTCGCGCCCGCGACTGAGGTGGTGACCTCACCCACGTTGGATAAGGTAATAATCGGCAGTGCGTGTGCAGCGCCAGTTGCTAATAGCAGCGGTAAAAATAACGCGTTAAACAATTTTTTCATTAAACACTCCAAGGTAACAGCGAGTCGCGCAGTAGCGGGACCATAAGCAATTCAAAAACACACACATTGACGCTTACCCGCTACCTCTGGGCTTTCGTCAGTCAAACTCGTATCAGCAACATGCAGGCCAAAACTGAGAATTGGTTCTCTTTTTGTTGTGATGCGTGTCACATTTAATATTCTAGTTGGAATTTTGTGGATTTCCATGCCAAACAAAGTAAATTTAGTGTCATTTTGTAGATAATTGCGCCAAAAGTGATGATTTAGGTCTATCAGCTCTTTAGCATGTAATCTTTAGTGATAAAAAAGTAGGAAAAATCATGCCCGAGTTACCCGAAGTCGAAACAACCCTGCGCGGTATTGCCCCTCACCTGATTGGGCAAAAAGTGACGGAGATTGTCATTCGTCAACCGCGGTTACGCTGGCCGATTACGGCAGGTCTGACGGAGTTGGTCACTGGGCGGCGTTTACTCGGTGCGACGCGACGCGGTAAGTATCTGTTGTTGGATTTTGGCAATGGCAATGCACTGATCCATTTGGGTATGTCGGGCAGTTTGCGTATCGCCAAGGCGGATGAGCCGCCGTCGTTTCACGACCATTTTGATCTGGTGTTTGGCCAGCGGGTGTTGCGCTATTGTGATCCGCGTCGATTTGGTAGTTTGCTGTGGGTGGAGGGTGCGCCGGAGTTGCATAAGCTGCTGGTGGATCTGGGGCCGGAGCCGCTGACCGAAAGCTTCACAGCAGATTATTTATATGAGCGAACCCGCAAGCGTACACAGGCGATCAAGCAGTTCATTATGGACAGTAAAATCGTGGTGGGGGTGGGCAATATCTACGCCAATGAATCGCTGTTTATGGCGGGCATCAAGCCCATCCGCAAAGCCGGATTGCTAACACGTAAAAACTGTGAAGATCTGGTGCGCGATATCAAGTTTGTACTGCAGCGCTCGATTGATCAGGGCGGGACGACATTGCGCGATTTTGTCGGCGGTGATGGCAAGCCAGGTTATTTTAAGCAGCAGCTACTGGTGTACGGGCGCGGTGGCGAACCCTGTACGCTGTGCAAAAAGCCGCTCAAAGAAGTGCGCATGAGTGATCGCACCACGGTGTATTGTGTGGCTTGCCAAAAGTAGTTGACCGGTGATTGCGCGGGGTTATTTGCCGAATTTGCGCTTCAAGGCTGCTTCTACGGGAGCCGCAACAAACTTGCTCACATCGCCACCGAGAAAGGCAATCTCGCGCACAATCGAAGAAGAAATATAAGAAAGATGTTCGGCGGGAGTGAGAAAGATGCTTTCCATGGTCGGCGCCAGCGCGCGATTCATATTGGCCAATTGGAATTCATATTCAAAGTCCGATACGGCGCGCAAACCGCGCAATACCGCCTGCGCTTTTTGCTGGCGGACAAAATCCACCAGCAAAATATCGAAGCCGCAGACCGTTACATTGGGTACATGGGCAAGGGTTTCCTGCGCCAATGCGACGCGCTCATCCAAGGTGAAGAGTGGGTTTTTACGGGTGCTCGCCGCCACTGCCAGTATCACATTGTCAAATAAGCGACAGGCGCGCTCGACCAAATCGATATGGCCGTTGGTGATGGGGTCAAAAGTACCTGGGTAGACCACTGTGCGCATAGGTGTATTCCGTGGAGGGTGCCGTTGGCGAGGCGCGCATGGTACAAAATTCACTGGTCACTGACCAGTTAAGATATCCGCATGCAATTTTCTTTCGCTAAACAGTGTAGTTGCTGTTTAGCTGTTCTGATGTTGTCCTGTTTGATGGCGATAATACAAGCGGTAGCTGACCTGTCCGGCTTGTTTGTCGCGGTGCAGTTGCCAGTTGGCCGGTAGCTGTAACTGGGCATCGCGCGGCGCTTCAAGGTAGATAACCGCTGCCTCGCTGAGCCAATGCCCCGTTTCAAGTGCCGCGACGATCGCACCCCACAAATCCAGCGCAAACGGCGGGTCGATAAAGACTATATCGAATTGCTGCGCGGGCGGCTGGTGGTTTAACCAGACGAGGCTATCGACCTGTTCGACCTTGCCATTGCCTGCTTGTAACAGTTGCAGGTTACTTTTTAATTGTTGCGCTGCGAGTGGGTGCTTCTCCAGCAGCCAGCTGGATTCAGCCCCGCGCGATAAAGCCTCCAGCCCCAAAGCGCCTGAACCGGCAAACAAATCCAAGCAGTGCGCACCCTGAATATCCGGCGCCAGCCAGTTAAACAGTGTCTCGCGGATGCGATCGCCGGTCGGGCGCAGGCCATCCACATCGGGAAAGCTGAGTTTGCGCCCGCGCCACTGGCCGCCAATGATGCGCAATTGGTTGCTGGCTTTAGGGTTTTTAACGCTTGTTTTTGCGACAGGTTTGGACAAGGCATTTCTCTATGAATAGATCAGAAGTGGTAGGATAGCGGCTTTGTTGAATTTGCAGAATCACTAATCTGCATGCGCGCCGCGCCAACTAATCGTTAACCGCTCTTTAGCTCACACCCCAGACCAACATTATGTTTTTTAATCTGTTTAAAAAATCTGAAAAGCCCGATACCGCCACCCCAGCTGCCGATGAGCCGCCCGTCGCCATTGCAGCGGCTGAAACTTCCACTGCTGAAGTAGCGGTGGAAGAGTCGGTTGCTGCGGTTGCACCAGTAGCAGTAGCGCCTGAATCGGTAGCAGCTGAAGCGCCAGCGAAGCTCGGCTTTTTTGCCCGTATCAAACAGGGTTTAAGCCGCACCAGCAGCCACTTTGCCGAAGGTTTGGGCAATCTGTTTCTCGGCCGTAAAACCATCGACGATGAGCTCTTCGAAGAGCTGGAAACCCAGCTGCTGGTGGCCGATGTGGGCATGGAGGCAACAACAGAAATTATCGATAGCCTCACCAGTCGCGTCGCACGCAAACAGCTCAACGATGTAGCTGCACTCTACCAAGCCCTGCGTGAACAGCTCACCGATTTGTTGCGCCCGGTGGAAAAACCCTTGCTTATCGATAGCAGCAAACAGCCCTATGTGATTCTGGTGGTGGGTGTAAATGGCGTGGGTAAAACCACCACCATCGGCAAACTCGCCAAGCGCCTGCAAAATGAAGGTAAAAAAGTCATGCTCGCGGCGGGGGATACATTCCGCGCGGCGGCGGTCGAACAGCTGCAAGTCTGGGGTGAGCGCAACAACGTACCGGTGATCGCCCAGCATACCGGTGCAGATTCTGCCTCGGTTATTTATGATGCGCTACAAGCGGCCAAATCGCGTGGAATTGACGTGATCATCGCCGATACTGCCGGTCGCTTGCACAATAAAAACCATTTGATGGATGAGTTGTCCAAAGTCAAACGGGTGATGGCCAAAGTCGATGGCTCCGCGCCCCATGAAGTCTTATTGGTGCTGGATGCAGGCACTGGCCAAAATGCGGTCAATCAAACCGAAACCTTCCGCGACGCCGCTGGCGTGACCGGTTTGGTGCTGACCAAGTTGGATGGCACTGCCAAAGGCGGAGTGATTTTTGCGCTGAGTAAAAAGTTTGCACTGCCGGTACGGTTTATCGGCGTGGGCGAGGCGATTGATGATTTGCAGCCGTTTGCGGCGGAACCGTTTATCAAGGCGCTGTTTAATCAGGCCGATGTCAGTTAAGTAAATGTTAATTAAACAACGATTAATTAACCAAGCTGACGCATCTTAAATAGTGAAAAACAGGGTTTGTTGTGATTCGATTTGAAACCGTAAGCAAGCGTTACGATACCGGCTACGAAGCCTTGGCGCGGGTGGATTTTGAAGTGGAGTCGGGCGAAATGCTGTTCCTCACCGGCCACTCGGGCGCCGGTAAAAGTACGCTGATGAAACTCATTCTACTGATGGAGCAACCGTCTAATGGCCATGTCTTTGTTGATGGCCATCATTTGGCGCGTATGCCCAAAAGCCAGTTGCCCTACTTTCGCCGCAATATAGGTGTGGTGTTTCAGAATCACCAGCTGCTGTTTGATCGCACTGTGTACGACAACGTCGCGCTGCCGCTGCAAGTGGCCGGTTATCCCCACCAAGAAATTGGCAAGCGGGTGCGCGCCGCCTTGGACAAGGTGGATTTACTCGACAAAGAGCGCACCAATCCCATGGCTTTATCTGGCGGTGAGCAGCAGCGGGTGGGCATCGCCCGCGCCGTGGTAAACAAACCTACTTTATTACTTGCCGATGAACCTACCGGTAACCTTGATCCGGAATTATCCAACGAAATCATGACCTTATTCCGCCAGTTCAACGAAGTTGGCACCACGGTAATGATCGCCACCCACGATGTGGAACTGCTCAAACGCATGAACAAACGGGTATTGGGCTTGGTGCAAGGTAAATTGGTTCACGACGGGGTGCTCTGGTGAAATCGAATCGTCCTTCCAAACCGGAGCGCCGCCCTAATCGTATGGGTGCCAGTGCTACTCCACGTAACGACCGTCCGCGCCGCGAAGTGCCCCCGCGCGCTGACAACATCCGCCCCCAGGGCGCAATACAAAGCCAAATGTCCTGGCGCGACAAGTTTGATGCCTGGAGTGCCCACCACAGCAGCTCGGCGATCGAAAGCCTGTTGCGCATGCTGGGTACACCGCTGCAAAGCCTGATGACCTGGTTGGTCATTGCGATTGCTATCGCCCTGCCTGCCGCCTTGTTTGTCGTCTTTAATAATGTGCAGCAGATTGGCCAAAGCTGGCAGGATTCCAGTCAGATTTCAGTGTTTCTGAAAAAGGATGCCACCGCCAATCAGGCGCAAGATTTACGTGGCCGTTGGGCGCAGCGGCCGGATGTAGCGCAGGCGACTTATATCTCGCCTGAACAGGCGCTGGAAGAATTCAAGCTGGGTTCGGGGCTGGGTGAACTGGCTAATCAGCTCGATGAAAACCCGCTGCCGGCGGTCATTCTGATCAAACCTAAAATCGGCGGCAATACACCCGACGCCTTAACGTCTCTGCAACAGGCGTTAGTGGCTGACCGGCTGGTGGCCGATGTGCGTCTGGATATGCTCTGGGTTAAACGCTTGCATCAATTTATTACGGTTGCTGAGCGCTTTGTGGTTGCCTTGGCCGGTTTGTTGGCTTTGGGGGTGTTGTTGGTGATAGGCAATACCATCCGCATGGCGATCGAAAATCGCCGCGATGAAATAGTGGTGGTTAAGTTGGTTGGTGCTACCGATGCCTATGTGCGTCGCCCCTTTCTCTATACTGGGCTTTGGTTTGGCGTGGGTGGTGGAATACTGGCCGCGATCCTGTTGGCGATAGGATTTTGGTGGTTATCGGCGCCAGTTGCCCAGCTCGCTGATCTGTATCAAAGTAGTTTTCGTTTACAGGGTTTAGGTTTTATTGAGAGCCTGCAATTAATCCTGTTGGCGGGTTTAACCGGTTTGGCGGGCGCCTGGATCTCAGTGGCGCGGCATTTGTATCAGATTCAGCCGCGTTGATTGATCCTTTTTATCGTGCCAATTGAAGGTGCAACATCCGCGTAAAGTGAACTTTTTGGGTGCTAGCGAAACCAATAAGCGGGTGATACACTCGGGCAATATTGAAATTGGAGGTAAACATGAGCACAAGCACAAGTCTGCAACCCATCGGCATTCTCGCCCCCGGTGCAAACCTGAATGCCTATGTTCAGGCGGTCAGCAGCTTCTCTATTCTCACCGTTGAGGAAGAACAAGAACTGGCGCGCGATTTGGTCACCAATGGCAATCTCGATGCAGCCCGTAAATTGGTTATGGCGCATCTGCGCTTTGTGGTACATATCGCCCGCTCTTACAACGGTTATGGTCTGCCGCTGGGCGATTTGGTACAAGAAGGCAATGTCGGCCTGATGAAAGCCGTTAAACGTTTCGACCCGGACAAGGGTGTGCGTTTGGTGTCATTTGCGGTGCATTGGATCAAGGCCGAAATTCACGAATTTATCCTGAAAAACTGGCGCATCGTCAAAATCGCCACTACTAAAGCCCAGCGCAAGCTGTTCTTTAATTTGCGCGGCGCTAAAAAGCGTTTGGCTTGGCTGAGCAACGATGAGGCCCACGCTGTTGCGGCAGATTTGGGGGTGGATGTTAAACAAGTGCGCGAAATGGAAGGCCGTTTAGCCTCTTATGACGCCGGTTTTGATGCTGGTGAAGACGACGAAGACGATGGTTATGTCGCACCGGCGCATTACCTCGAAGACAACCGCTACGATCCTGCAGTGCGCCTGGAAGAGTCCAATTGGGAAGAATCCAACGTTAACAGCTTGGAGAAAGCGCTGGATAAACTGGATGACCGCAGTCGTGTAATCCTGCAGCGCCGCTGGTTAAATGACGACAAAGCGACCCTGCACGATTTGGCCGCTGAGTACGGTGTTTCTGCTGAGCGCATTCGCCAGTTGGAAAAAAATGCCATGAATAAAGTCAAAACTATGATGCTGGAAGCCTGATCTTCCTACTGACTAGCATGTACAAAAGCCGCGCTTAGCGCGGCTTTTTTATTATCTGCCCATTTATAAATGCATTGTTAGAGGTGTTGTCGTGGCGCGACTTTTTTTGATAATCGCCGCTGTTAGCTGCTTTTTTGCGGTTGTTATCGGTGCATTCGCTGCACATGGCTTGAAAAAACTGCTCGCTCCGGAAATGCTGGATGTGGTGAAAACCGGCGTGCAGTACCAGATGTATCACGCGCTGGCACTGTTGCTGGTAGGTCTGTGGCTCAGTTATAAACCTGACACATCAGGGTTAAAAGCAAGCGGCTTAGCCTTTATACTGGGCGCCCTGTTATTCAGTGGCAGCCTCTACGCGCTGGCCATGGGCGCGCCGCGCTGGTTGGGCCCGGTGACACCGCTTGGCGGCCTGTGTTTTTTGCTCGGTTGGTTGTTTTTATTGAATGCCGCATGGCGCGCTAAACCCGCCGACTGATTTCTTTTACTTCATGATCTGTATCCCATATGTCTGAATTACCTGAGTTAACGCCGGATCTTGAGTCGGGCGAAGCAGGGTTTCTTATCAAACCCGAATTTAAACCCAAGTCGATCCGCAGTTTTGTGATTCGCGCCGGGCGTATTACCGTTGGCCAAAAGAATGCGTTTGATACCTGGTGGCCGGTGTTTGGCTTAAGCCTTTTTAACGGGATGATCGACCCGGAGCAGGTTTTTGGCCGCAAGGCACCGCTGGTATTGGAAATTGGTTTTGGCATGGGCGATTCGCTGCTGGAGATGGCGCGCAATGAGCCGGATAAAAACTTTATCGGCATTGAAGTGCATCCGCCCGGTGTGGGGCGTTTGATTAATGTAGCGGGGCTGGAGAAGCTGACCAATTTGCGCGTGTATATGGCCGATGCCATGGATGTGCTGGAAGATTGTATACCCGATGGTGCTATCGACCGGTTGCAGTTGTATTTTCCCGATCCGTGGCACAAGAAAAAACATCACAAGCGCCGCATACTTCAGTCAGCCTTTGTTCAGAAACTCCGCCCTAAGATAGCCGCCGGCGGAATGTTCCACATGGCGACTGACTGGCAGGCTTACGCTGAACACATGCTAGAGGTGATGAGTGCTGCGCCAGGGTTTACTACAGAGTTTACCGAAACTGGCTATGCCCCACGGCCAGATTATCGCCCGATTACCAAGTTTGAAAAACGCGGTGAACGCCTTGGTCATGGCGTGTGGGATTTGCTGTACAAAAAAACACCGTAAATTGGCATAAAGTGCTTTAGTTTGTTAATGTAACCAGCTGAAAATAATCATGAAATGGAATTCAGTGGGCAATCAATTTTGAGATCGTTAATGATCGCTATGTTTTACCAGCTTTAGAATGTAATCAATCGAGGGAATCAGATTGTCTTTGGAACCTCGCTATTTTCAACGGAGAACAAATGGCTATGAAACACACACACTTACTTGCTTTATCAGCTGCGATTGCGGCTGTCATTTCAACCGGCGCCAGCGCTGATAATCACAAAGTAGAAATTCACGCTGATGTTGGTCGTACTTTTTTTGATGAACCTTTAGAGGATGCCAACAACTGGGGTATGGGCGTAGGTTTTGCCCTGACTGAAAATTGGATGTTGGATCTGGTTGCCAGCCGTTGGGACAGTGAAACCCAATCGGGCGCAGTTGACGTAGATGGCACCCAATACCGCATGGATATGCTGTATCACATCAATACTGAGAGCGCATGGCGTCCTTATGTTGCCTTTGGTGTGGGCGATCAAAAACGTGAATTCAACGCCGCATCACCTTCCTCAGAGCGCGACACGCTGCTCAATTTGGGTGCTGGCCTCAAGCGCAGCCTTGGCGATAACTGGCAGTTCCGCACTGATGTGCGCGCATTCAATAGCCTTGACAATGAATATACCGATCTTGCGGTAACTGCAGGTATTGGTTACGCATTTGGCAAAACTTCAAGCCCTGCGCCAGCCCCCGTTGCTGCTGCGCCAGTAGACTTGGACAGTGATGGTGACGGTGTACTTGACTCTAAAGACCAGTGCCCAGATACCCCTAAAGTGAACAAGGTAGATGACGTTGGCTGTACGTTGAAGTTGACTGAAACTGTAGCGATCAAGTTAAACATCACCTTCGATTCAGCCAAGTCAATTATCAAGCCTGAGTTTGAAAGTGAAGTAGCCAATTTGGCGACTTTCATGAATCAATACGCTGATACTGTGGTGACTGTTGAAGGTCATACTGACAGCCAAGGTTCTGAAGCTTACAACCAAAAGTTGTCACAAAGCCGTGCTGATGCTGTAAAAGCAGCACTGATTGCTAACTACGGCATTGGTGCAGATCGTGTTAAAGCAATTGGTTACGGTGAAGCCAAGCCAATTGCTGACAACATGAATGCTGCAGGTCGTGAGCAGAACCGTCGTGTAGTAGGTCAGGTTTCTACCAAAGTGACTACTATCGAAAAACGCAATTAATCTTTGGATAGTTGCTGAAGAACCCGGCCATCGCG
>NZ_JBXUOS010000016.1:0-60843 GCF_057196725.1 Cellvibrio sp. ATLC23
CGGTAATCTTCATCACATTACTTTTTATCGGGCGCATGTAGTTACTGCTTCAAAAACTCATGCTTTCGTTTTTTAAACCACCAAATACTTAACAAGGCGTTGCACCAGACGCATTGTAAGTAGCGCTTTTGCAATATCGCTGCGCGAAGTTTATCGCAACGCGCTACTTACAATCCGCAGGTGAACGCAACGTTGAAGCTGTAGAAAAACCCCACAAATCGAATAAATTTTCGTAAAATAACGCAACCTCACAGGAGTGCGCTTATGCCGGAGTTTATTCCTTACAATCATGACCAAAGTGCAATGATAGTGATTAATTTTCGCGACCAATTGCAGCCCGGTACTTTCGAGCACGCCATTCATTACCTGATTCACGAAAAACTCGATCTTTCCATATTTGATTACGCCTACAACAATAAAGATGGCGGTAGGCCCGCTTACAATCCTGCAATTTTATTGAGTATTGTTTTATTCGCATATTCAAAAGGCATTACCTCCAGCCGCGAAATAGAATGGTGCTGTACGAACAACATTATCTTCAAAGCCCTTTCCTGCGATACAGTACCTCACTTCACCACTATCGCCAGTTTTATCAGTAGTCACCCTCAAGCCATTGAATCCCTGTTCGAACAAATCTTACTGGTGTGTCATGAGCAAGGTTTATTGGGGAATGAGTTATTTGCGATTGATGGCTGCAAAATGCCCTCCAATGCATCGAAGGAATGGTCGGGCACTTTTAAAGAGTTGCAGCAGAAGCGCGCCAAATTGAAAAAGCTGATTCGCCACCATATGCGTGAGCACAGACGTATCGATAAATCGGAATCCGCCGATGCGGAAAAGCAAAAGCGCACAGCACAAGCCATTGAAACCCTGAGCAAAGCGCACGACAAGATTGATAAATTTCTAAAGACAGCAACCCCAAGGATGGGGCAGGCAAAACGCCCGACTGAAGTCAAAAGTAATATCACCGATAATGAATCGGCCAAAATGACGACCAGCAAAGGCACCATCCAGGGTTATAACGGTATTGCGGCGGTTGATAAAAAACATCAGATCATTATTGATGCGCAAGCCTTCGGTGCAGGGCAGGAGCATCACACCTTACAGCCTGTTATTGAAAGTATTAAGGTGCGTTACCAAAAATTGAAAATTGCGCGCAACATCTATCGCAAGCAGCCATTGCTCACAGCGGATACCGGCTTTGCCAATGAAGCCAATATGGAATATCTCTACACCAATAAAGTTAACGCCTATATTCCAGACAATAAAGTTCGCAGTCGCGATCCCAGGTTTGTAGAACAGAAAACCAGGTACGGCAAGCGCCAGCCCATCAATAAAATAAAAACCCGCTATAAAGACGTCATCCCCGCCAGTGAGTTTCACTTTGATGCGGAGACAAAAACGTGCATTTGCCCTGCGGGTGAAACGATGTGGTTAAAGCGCGAGGGCAAAGATCGCAACAACAATCACCACAAGTTGTATTTGAGGGAAGGCTCAGCAAGTGTCGGGTATGCCCGTTAAAGGAACAGTGTATGCAAAATCCGGATTCAGCCAATCACCGCACCGGCCATGGGCGGCAAGTGTCCTTTATTATCGATAAGGAAGTGAAATACAAATATACCGAATGGATGAAGGCACGGGTGGATAGCGAATTGGGGAAAATGGTTTATAGTCACCGCATGTCAACCGTAGAGCCAGTGTTCGCGAATATCGGTACCAACAAAGGGTTAAAGCGGTTTAGTCTGCGAGGTAAGGCCAAAGTCCAGGGGCAATGGCAGTTGTTCTGTCTGATCCACAACATAGAAAAGTTAGCGAATTACGGTGATTTAACTAAAGCAAAACGAAAATAACAGCGAATGCGGGCAGATAAGCCGCTTTTTGAAATCCCAATGTTATTATTGAATTAGATCAATTGAAAATCTGAAAATAGTTAGGCAAAGTTGGCTAATTAATTATTAATCAATTGGCTGTAGGTAAATTCAGTGGTTATTAGGTTTTTCTACGGCTTCGTTAGGTAGTGCATTAAAATGACTGAAATCCCAAGAGAGGTTTACGTAAATGCTTGTAAAGAAATTGCAAAATTGATTGAACCATATGGTTTAACTTATGCTAAAAGTGGCCCGCATTTGACAAAAAAGTATAAAGATCTTAATTTTAAAATTAGCTTTTCCTCCAGTTATTATGATGTTGCCGAATATAGTATAAAAATTCAGGTTTATGTCCACGTAGAGTCACTTGCTTTAAAAAAATTTCGATCTAAATTTCATAAAAATCATCAAGGAATACAAATTGCAGTTGATAATATTTGTTCAATAGAGCCTAAAGCAGAGATTTATGAATGGAACCTAGCTGATACTTCGAAAAGATCTTTAACTATTGAACAAATCGCAAACCGAATTCAATTTTCCGCTTTTCCTTTTTTTGAAAGCTTTCAGAATCCAGTTTCTATGGCAAGCAAGTTAATTACAGGGAATGTCGATTGCATTGGCTCAATGAATCGAGTAATTACTTATTTACTGTTTTATTCCTCAGAAATCATGGCCAAAAAATCGGTGGAAGCAGCTCTAAAGCGCAATCCCAACTTAATTGAACCTTACAAGAAGCTATGTCTACCTTTAGTAGAGAAGAAAACCTAGAAAATACTAAAATTTGTGGTTTTGCAGAGGATATGGCGTACTATTCATTAGCAATGGGATGGGGTGATCTAAGTTAACCTAACAAGCAATCAAACGGTTACAACGGCGTTATGCAAAAAACAGGAATTACCAATGAGGGCTGGATTTCATATAAATATAGTTATTTTTTTTAAATATTAATCCCTATCGCATTTCCGATTGCATTTATTTTTATTACCAAGCCGAACTCAACAAGCTCAAATGAAGCGGCTCTTATTTTTATTTTCCAAATTGTTGGGCTATATATCTTAGGAAGACTTATTGGTCGTAAAATTCCGGCGAATTGCAACACTTGCTTTTCCAAAGTAACACCAAAGGGAACCTCTCTTATAATCTATAAATGTGAGAAATGTGGTTATAAATATGCAAAAAAAATCAACTCTACAGATCATTATCATAATTAAAATAATTTATAGTTATTTCAACTTGGTAACATAAAGCTTATTGTCTACTTTTTTTAAATAGAAGCGCATAACAAGCGACTGCGGCTAAAAAACGATACCTGCAACGCAAAAATATTCCACAAAGCCACAGCCCACAAACTACCGCTATACCCTGCGTCATAGGCACAAAACAAGGAGTTAAAAATGAACAATATCGTAGCCTGCTGCTCTCTTGAGGAAGTTCGGTCTAATATTGATGCCATCGATCAAAAAATGGTCGACCTAATTGCTCAGCGTGGGGGTTTTGTTATGCAGGCTGCTCGCTTCAAAAAAACAACTGATGACGTAAAAGCTCCCCAGAGAGTCGAAGAAGTTATTTCAAAAGTACGTGCTCTTGCAGTTGAATTAGCAGCAAATCCCGACGTTACTGAAGCAGTCTATCGCGCTATGATTGCGGCCTTTATCAATGCCGAGCTTGCAAAGCATTCGTCTCTTGCAGGTAAAACGGCAAGATAATAAGCGCAGCATGTGCACTTATCTCCACTTAAAAATGGAGAAAAAAGTAACAATCTATAGCAATGCATTGCAAGTGAACGAAATCATATTGAGAATTACCAATTGACCATAATCGTAATAGTTTCGGAGCTTATTTCGCTTTATATTCTATTCCTAATCTGGAGTACCTCCGGACGTTTTGCATTAAGAGTATTTCTCTCGCTAGTCGTGCTAGTTCCAGTAATTGGCCCAATTTTCTACTGGGCATCGGCACCACCGCCAATTCAACGCCGGCACTTGAAGGACAAACCGAATGATATTAGTCATCTTGGCGGTTATGGAAGATATTCGGACTGGTGGCGTGAAGAAAAACCCAGAATGGAAAAACGCATTAGAGATGCAGAAGCTCAAAATCAGTTACATGAAGAAGAGAAAAGCCAATAGCAATGCGGTCAAACATCATTCCGCTTCGTTTCACTCGAAAGAATTTACGTTGTAGTTTTGCTGCGCAATAGTATTCCACAAAACGACGACGTAAATTCTGCCGTTTACCTCGGCGCCAAATAGGCCAGGTGAAAAAGAGCATGCAGGATTGGAAGCTATGAAATCGAAAAAATCGCTCTTCTGGTAGCTAGGATCTCATCAATAATTTACACACACAGGGCTGCGTGTTAAGAGCGGGAGACCTTAACATCTGATGAGCAAACACAAGGAACAAAATCTGTGTCATTTTCTGAATCTGAAAAAGCGGTATTACTAAGTGTTAAAGGCGTTGGCCCAAAAGTTGTAGAGCGCTTGGAGTAAATCGGCTTTATAACGCTTACTCAATTGGCTAAGGCTGACATAAACACTATTCTGGAACACGGCGCAAATATCACTGACTCAACTTGCTGGAAGAATAGCCCTCAGGCCAAAAATGCTATTGCTTCTGCAATTCAAGCTGCACGTAGTTTTTCACAATAAAAGCCCTCCTCACTGCCCGCTCCTACCTCAATAACCTGTCTGCATTTGCTTAAAAGGCAGCAAATAGGTTCAAAATACATCAGGTTAAATAAATGCCTTTGCGTTAAACATTACAAAAAAGTGATGTTAGGTGAATCCAAAGTGATCCTAGCTGAGTCTAAGGTTGGTCGTAGCGCTATATGTTATGAATTGAATCAGTATTCTAACCAGCCAAATAGGACACTACATGTCGTTAAAATTATTTATTACAGCTATCACTTTATTACTCACCTCGTTCCCATTTTCTCAAACTGATTTACCCAGCGCGCACGCTTATGCAGGCAATGCAAAGAAAATTCTCATTATTGCTTCAAACGTGACAGATATGGGTGACCCGGAAAAACACGAGGCGAGGAACGATCTCTGGGAGTACGCACCGCCCTACCATGTATTTGTTTCCCATGGATACGAGGTGGACTTTGCTTCACCGCTGGGTGGTGCCGTGCCGTTTATGAGAGATCCATTGGGAATCAGCAGCTATACCATCAAATATGAAGGATTCTTGAGTAAAGCCAACAACTCCTTGACGCCCAAGCAGGTTAATCCAGGCGAGTACTCAGCAGTGTTCATCGGCGGGGGCTATGGGAATATGTTTGATGTAGCCTCTAATAAAAGTTTGCTCGACATCATCGCGAAAATTTATGAAAGTGGAGGTGTAATTGGAAGCGTTGGCCATGTGGCTGGTGCCTTTGCGAACGCAGTGCTTGCAAATGGGCAGCCTCTGGTTAAGGGTAAACGCATTGCAGGTTTCCCCAACTCAACCGAAAAAGAAAAGGACTGGGCAAAACAAGAGAGCCTACTGCCTTTTTTAGTTGAAGATAGACTCAAAGAAAAAGGTGCGATTACAGTGAACAAAGACAATATTCCAGACAAGCATGATGTCATTATTGATGATCGTATTGTCTCGACTATGTTCCTGCCATCTGCTGCATTGGTTGCGAAAGAAATGCTTATTGTGTTTGAGAAAAGCGGAAAACCTAATAAATCTAAATAAACTACGAAAAAGTATAAAGAGCGACTGCGGTAGAAATCTGATCAAATTACCTGATCTGCTTCCACTACCGACCGGAGTAAGCCCTATGGCGGCTTGCTTCGCTAAGCGCGCCCTACCTCACAGGAAGGCGCTGCACTTGCTGCCGAACATCTGTTTTGTTAGCTAACCCCCCAACAACCGTTGCATTTCTTTACGCACCACCGCATAACATTCACAAGAGGATTGCTCCAATCCTTTGCGATTAATAACCGACATGTGCCCGCGCCGGTAGCTGATGCAGCCTATGCTTTGCAAACTGGCTGCCGCTGCCGTCACGCTTTCGCGCCGCACGCCGAGCATATTGGCAACCAATTCCTGGGTAAGTACAAATTCACCAGAGGTGATGCGATCTAGCATAAGCAATAGCCAGCGGCTGAGTTGTTGTTCCACTGAATGATGACGATTGCATACTGCAGTTTGTGACACCTGCGTAATCAGCGCTTGAGTGTAGCGCAACAACATTTGTTGGAATTTTTCATTGCGATTAAATTCTGTTTTTAACTGGGCTCGCCCCAGGCGATAGGCGTAACCACTGGTGTGTACCATGGCCGAACTGGGCGTAGTATTGCCACCGGTAAATAAATTAATTCCCACCATGCCTTCATTGCCTACACCAGAAATTTCAGACGATGCACCGGATGCAGTGACATAGTGCAACGACACTATCGCACTGGTAGGAAAATATGCGTAATGCAATTGCGTATTTGGTTCGTAAAGCATATCGCCAAGGCGCAAGGGCACTAATTCCAAATGTGCAAGCAGTGGTTCCCTATCCGCAACTGACAAAGCACCTAACAAATAATTCAAGCTGGGGCTCTGCACATTTTCAGCAGCGACAGTGTTAGCTTTACGCACCACCGGATTAAGAACTGGCGGTATTGTTAATGTTGGCATTGCTGTACACCATTTTTTTGCATTCCACACCTATGCCGCGATAGCCAATAAAACGACATGCTTGATCAAACATGGGCTCACCACTCACACGGTAGTGGTGTTGAGTACCATCGGGATAGGTGCGGCTCAGTGCAAAATCAATAAAAGGTTGGCGAGCTTCAATCGCCGCGTGTAATTGCGCGCGCTCGGCTGCATCCCAACCGTCACCACCATCATCTTCGGTACTACTATCAAGAGCATCAATACGAATGCCGAGCATGTCCAACACCGGGCCGGATACTTTAGTGAAATAACCGCGCTCGTCTTGCTCCCAATACCAGTCAGATGCCAACTCAGTCAGGCTGCGAAAACGCGCTTCACTTTCACGCAATTCTGCAGTGCGCTCAGCGACCGTAACCTCCAGTAGTCTATTGTGCTCTTCCAATTTTTTATACAGCAAACGTACTTCCAACATATTTCTGATGCGAGTTTTCACCTCGATTAAATCGAAGGGCTTGCTGATAAAATCCTTCGCTCCCGCTTGCAGCGCGCGCAGTTTATGCGCGGGCTGCGCAGTCAGCACAATCACTGGTAAATAACTGTCGGTAATACTGGTGCGCAAACCGGCCATGACTTCAAAACCATCCATACCGGGCATTTGTAAATCGAGCAAAATTAAATCGTATTGATGCTGACGGTGCAGGGCGCAAACTTCCGTTGAATTAAGCGTTGCCATGACATTGTTGTAACCCGCCTCGCTCAGCAGCTGCTCCAACAATTGAAGATTGGTGAGCTGATCGTCGACGATCAAAATTTTAGCCTTAAGTAAATCCACAGTGGCGAGCGTCATAGCGATGAACCTGCTGGTACTGCTGACGCAGGATGAGTGTCAGCATATTTGAGTGTGAGATCGAGCGTATTCATAAATTCATTCACTTTAATTGGTTTGGTGAGGTAGCGATAAAAGCCCGCCTCCAAGCCTTTGGCTATGTCCCGCGGCATTGCATTAGCACTAAGCGCGACAATTGGAATATGTTTGGTGGCAGGATCTTTGGCGAGAATAAGTAACGCAGTAATACCGCTGATGCCGGGCAAATTAATATCCATCAAAATCATATCGGGTAAGGCGCTGCGCGCCAGTGCTACACCTTCAAGACCATCGCGCGCGGTAATTAATTTAATATCCGGACGCCGTGCAATCAGATCTTCCACCAACATTAAATTCGCAGGGTTATCTTCTACATAAAGCAGTAGATGCTGTGCCGCGCCAGAGTGGCGATAGGTTTTAACCGGCTCTCCCATTATTTCATCCGCATCCTGCACCCGGGTATTGGTTAAATCCATTTCAAACCAAAAGGTACTACCTTGGCCAACCGTACTTTCCAAACCAATAACACCGCCCATTAATTCAACCAATCGCTTGGCCATTACCAACCCTATGCCGGTGCCCTCTTCCGTGTTGGCCTCTTGCCCAAGCCGATTAAATGGCTGGAATAATTGTTCGATTTGCTCGGGTGCCAAACCTGAACCTGCATCTTCAACTGCGATGCGAATGCGCCCCGGGATTCGCTCTTCACAGGTTACGACCACAGTGCCGCCAATACTGTTGTATTTAATGGCATTGGAGAGCAAATTAATCAGCACTTGTTTCACCCGCGTGCGATCTGCCTTAACAAAATGTCGCATACCCAACGGCGGAAAAGTCACGCTAATACCGCGCTTGTGCGCTTGCGGTTCAATCATCGCTGCGCACTCCAGCATCACATCGGCTAAACCCATGGGTTCGAGCGAGAGCGATAATTTTCCCGATTCAATTAATGCGAGATCAAGAATTTCATTGATTAATTCCAATAGATACCAACCCGCTTGCAGTATCTGCTCGATACTGCGCTTTTGCGTGGCCGTTGGTGGTGGATTGCCCGATTCAATCAACTGGGCAAAACCCAAAATTGCACTCAGTGGTGTGCGCAATTCGTGGCTCATGCTGGAGAGAAAATCCGATTTGGCGAGATTGGCTTTTTCTGCCACTGCCATCGCATGGGTTAATTTCAATTCAGCCTGTTTGCGCTGGGAATTGTCGGTGCCAATTAATAAATACCCGATTAATTCATCGTTGTCGCGCAGCGGGGTAATCGACACTATCGCCGGAAAACGACTGCCGTCTTTGCAGATGTAAGTGAGCTCGTAAATATCTTCAATACCGCGCGATGCCTTGAACGCGAGCGCTTCAAAACCGGGTTTAATTTCAACCCCCAGCTCCAGACTCAGCGCCTGTGCACGCTGTAACTCCTCCTGCGGATCGTGAATATCACTCGGAGTAATTTTATTAATTACATCCGCGGCAGCGTACCCTAATGTGCACTCAGCACCTATATTGAACAACTGAATAATGCCTTTCTCATCAGTCGCGATAATAGAGAAATTGGCACTATTCAATATCGCATTTTGCAATGCACCGGTTTTCAATAGTGCCTGCTGCCGCTTTATTTCACTCATAGCCTCAGCGCTGCGTGTATTGGTGGGGGAAACGGTATTCTCTTGCGCGTCATTCATGTACCAACCCCTAAAAATCACTAATGATCCAATTACACCCGGCATGGAACAATGCAAATAGCACATTCTCTTAGGCAACTGGGTATTATTAGGCTTTCTTACAGCCGTGTCCGTACGCTATCGAACCTAGAGAAGAATAGATATAGCAAATGGATAAGCCATAAAATTAAAAAAGCCAGCAGATTGCTGGCTTGTTGAGCTTTTACCCAGTGCAGCAACACTATGTTACCAACACATCGCAGAGAGATTACTTCTTGGGATAGGTAAAAATTACATTCACACGGCTATTATCTTGTTGACCTGCAACACTAGTGTTGTACGAATAACGACGCGTTTTACCAAAACCTTCCGCAGTCAAACGTGACCGCTCAATACCCTGATTAACAACCAGATAATCCACCACATTTTGCGCGCGTTTTAGTGAAACTTCCTCTGCGCGTGCCGATGTGGCCTGCAAGTTAGCGGTGTGCCCTTCAACTGTTGCGGTAACAGATTTATTTTCGCGCAAAAATTTTGCAACCTTGGCCAGCTCGTTGTGATACTCAGGCTTTACGTTGGCGCTATTAACATCAAACTCAACCAACATGCCCATAGTCACGCGCGCGGCTACCGGTGAAAGACCTTCAATATCGTTAGCACAGGCGATAACCGTATTAATGCGGCGGTTTGCGCGCTTGCCATCTTCAGTGGCGTTGCTCGCAACCGGGCGTGTATCACCATAGCCAACCGCTGAAATACGATTGCTCGCAATGCGTTGCTCGCGCACTAAATAAGCCACCACACTTTCAGCGCGATCGCGCGATAATGTTTGGTTCGCCGCTGGCGTGCCGACATTATCGGTATGGCCTTCAACCACGGCTTTGCTATCGGGATATTTTTTTAGAAAGGTACCGACTACAGCAAGCCGCTCTAAATCTTCGCGCTGTATTTCGTCATTATTAATTTCAAATTGAATGTCCAGCATGCTGCAATATTGTTCGGTTAATTTTGCACTGCGTTTGGTCACCGGCTCGGCTACCACTCTGACTGGCGCAGCATTTTGCTCACCGAAACGATAGAGCGCACCGAGCGAATAGAGATTAATGCTGCCATTGTTATCCATCACATCATTGATAGCGTAGCGTTCCTCCTCAAGGCGCATGCCAAATTTTTGCGTGAAGTCATATTGCAGACCGCCACCCCACTTAAAATTCACATCGCGATTACGGCGATGACGATCAGTAACGATTACACCACCACTGCCTTGAAAGCGATCTTTTACTTCACTGTAATGCACCCCAGCACGCGCAAATGCCGATAATTTTTCAGTCATCGGCAAGGAACCGACCAAATCAAAATTAAAGCCTTTGGTTTTGGTTCTGGTTTTTAATGCGCCGACTTGATCTTTAACGGCACGCGAACCAAATTGACCCAAGTCAAAATATCCGCCCTCCAATGCAAAATTATCGTTTAATTGATAACCCGCAAATAACTTGTAACCATTATCTCGATGATCATCGGTAAGCGATGTTAAACCACCGCCGATTTCATTATTGGCAATTGTACCATCGTTAATACTTTCATCTGTCTGGCCGATGTTTAAACCGCCGTACCAATTAGAAGTGAAGTCGTATTTGTTGTCATCTTGTGCCAGCAACATCGGGCTGGCCACCATCGCTGCAACACTGATCGCCAATGCGAGTCGGCTAGGTTTCAACAGTTGTGCAGCAAATAAATTAAGTGGTGTGTGTTGCATGTATAACTCCAGGAGATGTGCCGTCTATGATTGCGCAGTTTGCGCAGACTGACCTTAGGCTCAATAAGTTGAGCGGCTTCTTCGGTGGGTAGTATCGGAGTTATTATTAGACGGGTCGGTGCGCTGGCAAACGCACACCCTTTTATTTCACACGAGCTAAATCGTGTTTGACATTACACGGCGCCAGCCAAAGACAGAAAACTACAATTATGTGTGATCGCGCACCGACGACCCTTGACATGCACGACAAGCTAAGACGGTCAAGACCGCAGCAAGCTACAGGCGCTTCATTTATATGAGAGACAATAGATTATTGGTTTTTGTACTGGTCGCAGCCACAAGTGCGTTACCATGGCGCAGGGACAAGTTTCACCGCAGTTAATCCCCCACTTTATTATTGTTATTTTTGAGTTAACCAATATGGGCACCACTAAAATTATTGCCGTAATACTGCTGAGCACTGGCGCAGCAAGCCTGCTCTATGCGGGCTTGACCTATACCAGCGAAGCAGAGAATAGCGCCCTTACATCACTCCAAACGAGAATGATGAAAGAACAAAAAATTAATATTCCCATCACCCTTGGAATTGGCTGCCTACTTTTTGGCAGCTTACTTTTCACCCTCCGGAACAAACTTTAACTCATTAAAAATACATTCTGAATTGGAGATAGTTAACCCACCCCAAAATTTTGTTAAGGTTCTTCTGGGAAAGTGAACGTTGAAATTAAAAAACTGAACATGGTGATTTAATCCACCAATAGTGTATGCAGCCTTGCAAACTAAACTAATAGGGCGACTTTATTGTCAATTTGTTCGAGACCGATTCCACACCTTCAATGGCCAATGCGATATGTAAAGCTCGATCCCGCTGATATTGGTTATTAACGAATCCAGTTAACACCACATCGCCATATTGCGCCAAAACAGCGATATTAAGGCCTGCCAATGTCGCGTCCTCAGCGAGCGCCAACCGGATTTCACGCGCCAGTTGCAGATCATTTAGTTCAACAGTGTCGGTAAACAATGCATCCTCCGAGCTGACAATAGCGCCAGCGTTGTTACAACCCAAGATACCGGCAACCAGCATTAACGCCACAGCAACAGTTAATAGATGAGATTTTTTTTGACTCAACATTTATTGACGTAAATCTCGCCGCTCAGACTCACTGCAAAAAAAATAGCCTGACGTATTGGGGCAGTCGGTCACCAACCCATAGGCCACAAAGCCCACAATCAGAAACGCTACGACCCCCAAAACCAATTTAACTTCCTTAGGCACATTCATTACTGTTTCCTCGTTCCAGCGTCAGTCTAACTAATTTTACGCAACCACTCGGTCAACACTTCGTTGACTAAATCAGGCAATGACTCCACATGTGTGTAAGACACACCTCACATTGCGCCGCGCCATTAGTAGTTTTACTGAGTTATTTTGCTGTTATGCAAGTGACATCTCTGTGCGTCACTACACAGAGAAGAGGTAAGATTGCGACGAGTATGAGCATATTGTTTTGATCAGCGCGATATTTCACCTACACTAACCTGACCGGGACAGCATCAAACCATCTTGAAAATGACTAAACGATAATGTCAATTTTCTTTCGATTTCAGGTTAAGCGGAATGCACAGATTTATTGGGGCAATGTTACTAGCAATTATGGTTATAACTGCGAACGCGCATTCGTTAGAGAAACCACTTCAAAAACCGCTGGTAATAACCCACAAATTACCTGAATTCGGTGATTTAAAACGCAAGACTTTTGATCGGCAAATTATTCAACTCGCACTGGAAAAAACTCAAGGCAAAACCGGCGCTTTTGAAATGGTGCCTATCAATATCATTTCCCGCACCCATGCCATCACCGCGCTAAACCAAAACCGGTATGAAAACTTTGTCATGGCGCTGAGCTATGAAGATATTTTATTGGAAGAGGGCAACTTGATTTATATCCCTTTTCCAGTCGAGCTGGGCGCACTCAGTTATCGCATTTGTTATGCCAATGAACGCCTAAAAGATTCCATCAAGAACATTGATCAGCTAGAAAAGTTGAAACCGCACAAGCTGGGGGTAGGTGAAGGCTGGTTAGACGCAAAAATTATGCAGCAGGCAGGCTTGCAAATCGTAACCGGTAGCAACATCACCAGCTTATTTCGCATGACCCAAGCGGGGCGCGCCGATATTTTCTGCCCCAGCCCCACCGAATATTTTCATGAGCTGGCAATAGAAAAACAAACTGATCTGCAGCTGGATAATAAACTCGCGCTTTACTACCCACTGCCAAAATTTTTGTTTGCGCACAAAAGCAACCAAGCCCTGCTGGATCGCATCCAACAGGGGATTGAGATCGCTTATAAGGATGGCTCTTATATCAAACTCTGGCGCAGTGTGTACGTCAGAGATTTACAACGCGCAAAACTGAATGAGCGGCATTTAATCAAGTTGGACAACCCATTTATTAGCACCCTGCCGGATGACTACAAACAGTATCTGTTTGACCCACTGAATCTTTAATTATCTTCCTTCAAAAAACCCCATTTAGCCTGTCTCTGTAACCAAACGTCGGGAAATGTAAAAACCGTTGCGGGCTTATTCCTTGCATACTAGCCTCAGGGCTTAATGCGCCAAGTTTCATCATGCCGGGTTATAAACAGCTTCCTAAGAAAACTGCGCCAATTCAATCAACCGATGGATGTCTTCATGTTTGCTCCTTTTAATCGCCTGTCGCGCGGCCAGCGCTGGTTAGCGGCTATCGCTCTTGTTGTGGTGTTATTGCTGGTGTGGTTTTTTGGTTTCCGCGAGGCGGCTGATAAACGACCGCCACCACCCAACCCCTGGATGGGACCAACACCGGTGCATGTGGTGAGCGTTACCCAGGAAGATTTAAAGGTACATATCAAAGCCATTGGCAGTGTAGTGCCACTCAATACAGTGACGGTGCGCAGCCGGGTAGATGGCCAATTGCTGCGGGTGTTGTTCGATGAGGGACAAGAGGTAAAAGCGGGGGATTTGCTCGCCGAAATTGACCCAGCCACTTACAAGGTTCGCCTTGCACAGGCCGAGGGCACATTGCAGCAAACTCGCGCGCAACTTAAAAACGCCGAAGAAGATTTGCGCCTCTACGAGCAACTGCTCACTAAAAACTCCATCGCCAAACAGCAGTTCGATAAACAACAAGCGCTGGTCGAACAATGGCGCGGCACATTGAAAAATCACAGCGCCCAGCTGGATGACGCACGCTTGCAGCTGTCTTATACCCGTATTACCGCGCCTATTGGCGGCCGCTTGGGTTTGCGTCAGGTGGATGTGGGCAATCTGGTGAAAACCGGCGATAGCGAGGGCTTGGTGACCATCACCCAAACCCAGCCGATTGCGGTGAGTTTTACCATTCCGGAAAACCAGTTAATGGCAGTGCGCGATACCTATGCTGCAGCACAAACAGGCAAAACCCAGCTGAGCGTAGAGGCTTGGGATCGCAGCGAGCAACAGCAACTGGCCAGTGGTGCGCTCACCACCCTCGACAATCAGATCGATACCGCCACCGGTACGCTGCGCCTCAAAGCCGAGTTTGATAACAGCGACGACCGCCTCTTTCCCAACCAATTTGTGAACGCGCGTTTACATCTGCAAACGCTCGATGGCGCCCTGACCATTCCCGCCGATGCAGTGCAATACGGCTCCAAAGGCACCTATGTGTACACCGTGATTGACGTTAAAGCGCAGATGCGCCCGATTAAAGTCGGCGCTCTGGAAGGTGACCGGATTGCGGTGCTGGACGGGCTTGAAGCCGGTGAACAAGTGGTGCTGGAGGGCATCGACCGCCTCTGGCCGGGTAAAGATGTGAAGGTCATGGAATAACATGAGTATCTCCCGCCCTTTTATCCTCCGCCCCGTTGCCACATCGTTGGTAATGCTGGCGGTTTTGCTCGCCGGCATTCTGAGCTATCGCTTGCTGCCGGTCGCGGCCTTGCCGCAGGTGGATTATCCGATCATTCAGGTATTCACCTTTAACCCAGGCGCTAGCCCCGATGTAATGGCGCGCACCATCACCGCGCCGCTGGAGCGCAGCCTCGGGCAAATCCCCGGCTTAAAACAGATGTCCTCCACCAGCTCTACCGGAGCCTCGATCATTACCCTGCAATTTTCGCTGGAGGTGGATTTGGGTGTGGCCGAGCAAGAGGTGCAATCTGCCCTCAACAGCGCCAATAACCTGTTGCCCAATGATCTGCCCACGCCGCCGATTTACCGCAAAGTAAACCCCGCCGATGCGCCGATCATGACCCTTGCGGTCACCTCTGCCAGCCTGCCGCTGCCGGAAGTTTACGATTTGGTTAACTCGCGCATGGCGCAGAAGCTCGCGCAGTTGCCCGGTGTCGGCATGGTAACCCTCGCGGGCGGCCAGCGCCCGGCGATTCGCATCAAGGTAAACCCTCACGCGCTGGCCAGTACCCAGTTGAGCCTGGAACAGGTGCGCAGCGCCATAGTCTCTGCCAACACCAATCAACCCAAAGGCAGCTTTGATGGCGAATACCGCTCGACCATGCTCGATGCCAATGACCAAATGCGCTCGGCGCAGGAATACCGCGACTTGCTTATTAGTTGGAAGGATGGCTCGCCGCTGCGTTTAGGCGATTTGGCGACCGTAGAAAACGGTGCGGAAGATCGCTTTCTCGCCGCCTGGGCAAACGAGCAGCCGGCGGTGTTAATTAATATTCAACGCCAGCCCGGCGCCAATGTGATCGACGTGGCCGACAGCATTCAGGCGCTGCTGCCCAAGCTCACCGTCACCCTGCCAGCGGCGGTCAATGTCGCGGTGCTGACCGATCGTACCCACAGCATTCGCTCCTCCATTCGCGATGTGCAAAAAGAGCTACTGTTTGCGATTTGTTTGGTGGTGGCCGTGACGCTGGTATTCCTGCGCTCAGTGCCCGCCACTATTATCCCCAGCCTCGCGGTGCCGCTATCGCTCATTGGCACCTTTGCGGCCATGTATTTTCTGGATTTCTCCATCAACAACCTGACCTTGATGGCACTCACCATCGCCACCGGCTTTGTGGTGGACGATGCCATCGTCATGCTGGAAAACATCGCCCGCCACCGCGAGCAGGGCGAGTCGCCGATGAATGCGGCACTTAAAGGCGCGGGTGAAATTGGCTTTACTCTGGTCTCGCTCACTATTTCACTCATCGCCGTGCTGATTCCGCTGCTGTTTATGGGCGACCTTGTTGGCCGCTTGTTTCAGGAATTTGCGATCACCCTCGCGGTGGCGATTGGTATATCGCTGCTGGTCTCGCTCACCCTCACCCCCATGATGTGCGCACGCATGCTCAAAACTGCGCCGCAACACGGCAGCGAACCGGACTTTTTAGAGCGGGTGATTGCCAGTTACGGGCGCGGGTTGGACAAGGTACTGCAGCACCAGACCGCCGCCATGCTGGTGATGATCAGTACAGTAGTGCTCACCGCCGGGCTTTACCTCGCCGTACCCAAAGGCTTTTTTCCGATTCAGGACAGCGGCGTGATTCAAGCCGTAACCGAAGCACCGCAAGACATTTCCTTCAGTGCCATGGCGGAAAAGCAGCAGCAGTTGGCGGAGCTGATTCTGCAAGATGAGAATGTCGCCAGCCTTTCCTCGTTTATCGGCGTCGATGGCAGCAATATCACCCTCAATTCCGGCCGTTTACTCATTAACCTTAAAGATCATCAAGCGCGGGATGCCAGCGCCAGCGAGATAATTCAGCAGCTCAAAACACGCATCGCCGGTGTCGTCGGTATTACTGCCTGGTTCCAGCCGGTGCAGGAATTGAGTATCGAAGATCGCGTCAGCCGCACCCAATATCAGTTCAGCCTCACCACCCCCGATGCCGATTTACTCGACCAATGGACCCCACGCCTACTGGAGCGCTTGCGCCAAGAACCAGCACTGGAAGATATCGCCGCCGACTTGCAAAACAGCGGCCTGCAAGCCTATGTGGAGATAGACCGGGACGCCGCCGCGCGTTTGGGCGTGAAGGTGAGCGATATCGCCAACGCGCTGCAAACTGCCTACGGCCAACGCCAGATTGCGACACTCTTCACCCAAGCCAACCAATATCGCGTAGTGCTGGAAGTAGACCCGGATTACGCAAAGGGCATAGCGGCGCTGCAAAATACTTATATCGCCACCAGCAGCGGACAACCGGTACTGCTCTCAACTCTTGCGACGATCACCCAACGGCCAGCGCCACTGCTGATCAATCACCAAAGCCAATTTCCCTCGACCACTATTTCGTTCAACTTGGCCGGCGATGCCTCACTCGGCGCGGCGATTGCGGCAATAGAAGCGGTGCAAGCAGAAATGGATCTGCCCGCCTCAGTCGAGCTGCGCTTTCAGGGCGCCGCCGAAGCCTTCCGCGCCTCGCTCAGCAATACTCTCTGGCTGGTGCTGGCAGCGATTGTGACCATGTACATAGTGCTGGGGATTTTGTACGAGAGTTTTATCCACCCGGTGACGATTCTCTCTACCCTGCCCTCGGCGACAGTCGGCGCCTTGCTTGCCCTGTTACTCACCGGCCAGCCGCTGGATTTGATCGCCGTAATCGGCGTGGTACTGCTGATCGGGCTGGTGAAAAAGAACGGCATTATGATGGTGGACTTCGCCCTCGACGCCCAGCGCACCCTCGGCCTGTCCCCGCGCGAGGCGATTCATCGCGCCGCCCTGATGCGCTTTCGCCCGATTCTGATGACCACCCTCGCCGCTTTGTTTGGCGCCATCCCCCTGATGCTCGCCAGCGGCTCCGGCGCCGAATTGCGCCAACCTTTGGGCTTGGTGATGGTGGGGGGATTGTTGGTAAGTCAGGTATTAACCTTATTCACCACACCGGTGGTGTATTTGTTTTTTGATCGCTGGGTTAACAAGCCAACCGCGAATGAATTCTCCGAGGAGGCACAAACGTAGGTTGCTGGTGAGGAACGAACCGCAACATGACCATTTATCCACCCGCGCCAAAACCTGCTTATAAGCGCCATTGGGCTTTTGGTTGGCGCGGCGAGATGGGCATGTTGCGGTTCGCAAGCTCACCAGCAACCTACAGATCATCTTATGAACATGGCAGAACCTTTTATTAAAAGACCGGTGGCCTCATCGCTGCTGGCGACAGCCATTGTGCTGCTTGGCCTATTGGCTTGGCGCATGCTGCCGGTTGCGCCCTTGCCGCAGGTGGATTTCCCTGCAGTACAAATCTTTGCCCAGCTGCCCGGCGCCAGCCCGGAGAGTATGGCGGCGACCGTGGCGACGCCGCTGGAGCGCGCGCTTGGTAGTATCCCCGGCGTAACCGCGATCAACTCCAACTCGACTCAAGGCTCTACGTTTATCTGGGTGGAATTCACCCTCGACCGGGATCTGAATTCCGCCGCGCGGGATGTGCAAGCCGCGCTCAATACCGCCCGAGGCCAATTGCCCGCTGGTATGCCGGGCAACCCAAGCTATCGCAAAATCAGCCCTTCACAGGCGCCGATTATGGCGCTCGCACTCAGTTCGCCCAACCTATCACCCAGTGCGCTGTACGATGCGGCTTCCACCATTTTGGCGCAGAAGCTGGCGCAGATTCACGGGGTTGGCCAAGTGGGTATAGACGGTGCCTCGCTACCTGCGGTGCGTATCCAACTCAACCCCAACGCGCTGGCCAGCTACAAAATCGCGCTGGATGAAGTGCGCAATGCGATCAGCAACGCCAATGTGTTGCGTCCGCTTGGCATTTTGGAAGAAGACGATACCCGCTGGCAGGTGCGCACCAATGAAAGCCTGCGCACTGCCGCCGACTACCAATCACTCATCATCCGCTATGCCGAAGACGGTGCGGTGGTGCGCTTGCAAGATGTCGCCACAGTGAGCGATTCGGTCGAAAACCGCTATACCGATGGCTTCCACAACCAAAGCTCGGCAGTGACCCTCACTGTGAGCCGTCAGACGGGTGCCAACATCGTAGAAACCATCGATGCGATTAATGCCCAACTGCCCGCCCTGCGCGCACTTATGCCCGCCGACACCCAACTCAAAGTAGTGATGGATCGCTCCCCCGGTATTCGCGCCACCCTCAAAGAAGCACAGATCACACTGGCACTTTCCGTGTTATTGGTCGTGGGTGTGGTCTGGGCGTTTCTCGGCAGCGCACGTAGCGCATTGATTCCCAGCCTTGCGATTCCGGTGGCGATTATTGGCTCCTTCTCAGCCATGTATTTGTACGGATTTTCGCTCAACAACCTCTCGTTGATGGCGCTGATTGTCGCGGCGGGATTAGTGGTGGACGATGCGATAGTCGTGCTGGAAAACATCAAGCGCCATATCGAGCGCGGCACGCCGCCGTTTGAAGCGGCCATCAAGGGTACCCGCGAAGTGGGCTTCACCCTGTTGGCAATGAATATCACCCTGGTGGTGGTGTTCGTTTCCATCCTATTAATGGGCGGGGTGGTAGAAAAGCTGTTCCGTGAATTCTCTATTACGCTGGCCGCAGCAATCATTATTTCCCTCGCGGTATCGCTCAGCCTCACCCCTGCACTCTGCGCTCAACTGTTAAAAAGCGAGCCGAAGAAAGAACATAAGCCAAGTATTTTCGATGACATCAAACAGGCCTACTCCATCGCCTTGGGCTGGGCGCTGCGCCATAGCCGCATAGTGATGTTGATTCTCGCCGGAGTAATCGGCCTGAATATTTACCTCTATATCGCCATTCCCAAAACTATGCTGCCCGAGCAGGACACCGGCCAAATGACCGGCTGGATTCGCGGCGACGATGGTTTCTCGTTCAAATTGATGCAACCCAAAATCCAGCAATTCCGTCAGCTGCTCTTGTCCGACCCTGCGGTGGAAGATGTATTTGGCGCGAGCGGTGGCGGCAATGGTGTGAGCAATGCGTGGATGCGTATCAGCCTCAAACCTATGGCCGAGCGCGGCGTATCAGTGAATGAAGTGGTGGACCGATTACGCCGCGATATGCCCAGTATTCCCGGCGCCATGTTAATGGTCGGGCCGGATCAAGACATCCGCCTATCATCCCCCTTTAGCCGCAGCGAACAAGAATTGATGTTGCTATCGGACGATTTAAAACTGCTACACATCTGGGCTGCCAAAATTACCACCGCCATGCAAGATATGCCCGAGCTGACCGAAGTCGATGGCGTCAAAGAGGAAGGCACGCAACAGGTGGTACTCACCATCGACCGCGAAGCGGCGCAGCGCTTGGGTGTGAATATGAACATGGTGGCCGGCATGCTCAATAACTCCTTCTCCCAGCGGCAAGTCTCGACCATGTACGATGAGATGAATCAGTATCGTGTCGTGATGGAATTGGCACCGGGTTTTACCGCCAGCCCTGCCGTGCTTGAACAATTGCAGGTCATCACTTGGGACGGCAAGCGAGTGCCGCTCTCGGCCTTTGCCAGTTTTGGTTACGGCCTCGCCGAAGATCGCATCCGCCACAGCAACCAGTTTGCCTCCGAGAGCATCGGCTACGGCGTCGCTGAAAACTTCACTGAAGAACAAGCTCGCAGCGCCATTGAAGTCAAGGTCGCCGAGTTGATGGTGCCCAATAAAGTCTACCTCGCTGCTGCAGGCAGTACTCGCCCCGGTTGGGGGCCAAGCACACCGGGCATGGCGCAAGACCCCGCCGTGCTCATCGCCTGTGTACTGCTCGCGGTTTATTTGATTTTAGGGATTTTGTACGAGAGCACCATTCACCCACTGACGATTTTATCCACCCTGCCCTCTGCGGGAATTGGCGCACTGCTCGCGTTGCGTTTGAGCGATACACCGTTCAGTTTAATCGCCATGCTCGGTTTATTTTTATTGATCGGTATAGTGATGAAAAACGCGATTCTGATGATTGATTTTGCGCTGGAGTTAGAGCGCAAAGAGGGCTTGTCATCGCGCGATTCCATCTTCCAAGCCGCACTGCTGCGCCTGCGCCCAATCATGATGACCAACCTCGCCGGTCTACTCGGCGCGGTGCCGCTGATCCTCAGTTTTAACGAAGGCTCGGAACTGCGCACGCCACTCGGCATCACCATCATCGGCGGCCTCGCCGTCAGCCAATTGCTCACGCTGTTCACTACACCAGTGGTGTATTTGTATATGGAGAAGGTGCGGAATTGGGGGCTAAGAAAAAATAATTCTGACAAACAGCTCGCACAGACGAGCGACAACCATTGATAACACCAATAACACAAGTCATTCGACAACAAGAGAACACAAACATGAAAGGATCAATAACTCGCTGGCTCTGCTCCAGTTTGCTTGTACTTTGCACGGGAATTTCACCCCTCACCTTTGCCGCTGATTCACCCTTGCAGGCCTACACACGCAACGCCACTCCTCTTAGCGGCGAATGGAAAATCATTGTCGACCCCTACGAAAACGGTTATTACAACTACCGCTATGAACCCTTTGACCAGCAGGAAAAACCCTCGGTTAATGCATTTTTTACCGATTCAAAACCAAAGCTTCCCTCTGATTTGATTGAATACGATTTTGATAAGGCAGCCAGTTTGCAAGTACCGGGCGATTGGAATACACAGCAAGAAAAACTCTATTACTACGAAGGCAGTGTCTGGTATCGCAAAACATTTGCGGCGCCTGCGGCGAAAAAAACGGATCGCCAATTTATTTATTTCGGCGCAGTAAATTATCGCGCCGATGTTTACTTGAATGGTAAAAAACTGGGTGTGCATATTGGCGGCTTTACCCCATTCCATTACGAAGTAACCGGAAAATTAAAATCGCAAGGCAACTCACTGATTGTCAAAGTAGACAACAAACGTCACGCCGATGCAGTGCCTACACTCAACACGGACTGGTGGAATTACGGCGGCATTACCCGCGAGGTAAAACTGCTAAACGTGCCGCACACCTTTATTCGCGATTACCGCATAGGGCTCACATCGCTAGCGCAAAAAACTGTTTCTGGTTCAGTGATGCTGGATGGTGCAAAGGGCGGCGAAAAAATTCAATTGCGCCTACCTGAATTAAATATCCAACAAATACTCAAGGCCGATAAAAATGGTAAGGCAAACTTTTCCTTTACAGTGCCCAATGCGCAATTGTGGTCGCCAGAAAACCCAAAACTCTACGCAGTTACAATCGGCAGCGGCACAGATACACTGACCGACACGATTGGTTTGCGCAGCATCAGCACCCAAGGCAAACAATTATTGTTAAACGGCAAACCGATTTTTCTACGTGGCATTTCAGTACATGAAGAATATTCTGCTGAAGGTGGTGGCCGGGTTAAAAACGCCAAAGAAGCACAAACATTATTGAGCTGGGCAAAAAAGCTGAATGCAAATTTTGTCCGCCTCGCCCACTACCCGCACAACGAAGATATGGTGCGCCTCGCCGATCAAATGGGTTTATTAGTCTGGTCAGAAATTCCTGTCTATTGGACCATCAATTGGAAAAATGAAGCCACCTACCAAAATGCCGAAGCACAATTAAGCGCAATGATTGAGCGCGACAAAAATCGCGCGGCAGTAATTATTTGGTCGCTCGCCAATGAGACGCCGGTGTCGGAAGCGCGCAATCAATTTCTCGGTCGCCTTGCAACAAAAGCGCGAGAGCTGGATAACACGCGCCTATTAAGTGCGGCGATGGAAAAACACTATCGCAGCGACAACGCGAATATCGCCGTGGTGGAAGATCCACTGGCCGAGATTGTCGATATGGTGAGCTTTAATCAATACATCGGCTGGTACGATGGCCTGCCGGAAAAAGCAGATAAGGTGACCTGGGAAATCAACTACAACAAACCGGTGTTTATTAGCGAATTTGGCGGCGGCGCTAAAAAAGGCTATCACGGTGATACAAATACGATTTTCACCGAAGAGTTTCAGGCGCACCTCTACCAAAAGAGTTTGACCATGATTGATAAAATCGATGGCTTTGTTGGCACCTCACCCTGGATTCTCGCCGACTTCCGCTCGCCGCGCCGCCTGCTCAATGGCATTCAAGACGACTACAATCGCAAAGGGCTCTACTCTGAAAAAGGCGAACCCAAAAAAGCATTTTTTGTATTAAAAAACTTTTACGATAAAAAACAAAAAGCCACTCAGGCCAATTGATGACATCTCTACACCATGGCTCACTGATGTATCAGTGGGCCATGTAACATTTTTTTATTACACCCTATTACATCTAAATCCACATAACTCAATTGAATCGTTATTAACCCTTGTAAAACAGCGATAAATAGCGATAAAAACTTATCTTCTTATGGGTTAAAAAGCACAATTGCACTGCGGCGAAATCATTTGGTTCTAATAGATGCTAAGGTCAGTGATTGTTAATTTCTATCGCTTCGACAGCTCGCCATTGCACTGCTATATTTTTTAACATTCAACGTGCGCACGCACGGGAGAGGTTCACAGAAGGATTGGTTAAGGTATATGGCATCCAAACCACTATTTGATAGCGCGGAGTTTTATCGCCGGGCACAGGTGCAACTACAACAACTGTCGGCACGCCCTCCCATATTGGAATTAACCCCACTACAAATTGCCGAGCGCGAGCTGCAGGTCTATCGCCTTGCACTGGATTTGCAGCGCGATGAATTACAGCAACTGCAGCAACAGATGGATGAGCTTAATCGCCAGGAAAATGCGCAACTGGAAGCCCTGCGCACCAGTGCGCGGATATTGGAAGCATCGCAAAGTATCGCCAAGGTTGGCGGAGTGGAAATGGATGTTGCCACTCGCAGTATTTATTGGACTGATGAAACCTATCGCATTCACGACACCACCCCGGAAGAATACGTACCTGCTCTCGATGAAGGATTTGGCCTCTATCTACCCGGCTCGCGCGAACGTATTGCACAGGCACTGCGGCACGCCATGGCAACTGGCGAAGTGTTTGATATAGAAGTTGAAAAATACACTTTTAAAGGCAGAAAAATTGACGTACGCACCACCTGCACCGCACAAATGGAAAATGGCAAAGTGGTGCGCTTAACCGGCATTTTTCAAGATATTAGCGAACGCAAACAAGCCGAGCGCCGGCACCAACATCACAATCGTATTCTGGAAATGTTGTTGGCCAAGGTGCCACTGCAAGAAACATTAATACAATTAGCAATGGACATAGAAACTCTGCTGCCGGGTAGCTTTTGCAGCATCATGCTAGTTGATAACGACGACAAACATTTACACAGCGCGGCGGCCTATGGTCTACCCGATTTTTTTATCGACGCAATAAATAAATTGCCTATCGGCGAAGGCATGGGCGTATGTGGCAGCGCAGCATTCTTTTGCCATAGGGTAGTCATCGTCGATGTGCACTCGCATCCATGGACAAAACGCTTTAGCGAAATTGCCGCGCGCGCCAATATTAATTCCTGCTGGTCGCAACCCATTTTTTCTGCGCAGGGTACGGTATTGGGCACCTTTGCGCTCTATCATCGCCACAACCGCAACCCTTCCGATGCTGAAATTCATTTAATCGAAAGTGAGGCGCGCCTGACGTCACTCGCGATTGAACAATCCCACGCTGAATCACGTTTACATTTGGCAGCAAGCGTTTTTACCCATGCCAACGAAGGTATTTTAATTACCGATGCGCAAGGCAATATTATCGAGACCAATGAAATTTTTAGCCAAATTACCGGCTATAGCCGCGATGAAGTGCTCGGCCAAAATCCGCGTCTATTACAATCCGGGCGGCACGACGCTGATTTTTATACTGCACTCTGGAGCGATTTAATTAACAACGGAGACTGGCACGGTGAAATTTGGAACAAACGCAAAAACGGGGAACTTTTTGCGGCATTAATGACAATTAGTGCGGTGCAAGACATACACGGTGTTGCGCAAAACTATGTGAATTTATTTACCGATATCACGCCGCTTAAAGAGCATCAACACCAACTGGAATATATCGCCCACTATGATGCTCTCACCGGTTTACCCAATCGCGTGCTCTTGGCCGATCGTTTAAAACAAGCGATTGCCCATTGTCATCGCAATGAGCGGTCACTCGCGGTGGTGTATCTCGACCTGGATGGATTTAAAGCAGTCAACGACCAACACGGTCACGATATGGGCGATCAACTTTTGGTAAATGTTGCGCATCGGCTTAAAGAAGTGCTGCGCGAAGGCGATACGCTGGCGCGCATTGGCGGCGATGAATTTATTGCCATCATGGCGGATTTAGAGGGCGCCAATGATCACAAAACTGTGCTAAATCGTTTACTCAGCGTCGCAGCAGAACCGATTCTGCTCGAGCAACAATTGCTGCGTGTATCGGCCAGTATCGGCGCCACACTCTATCCGCAAGACAATGCGGATGCAGATCAGCTGCTGCGTCATGCCGACCAAGCCATGTATATCGCCAAACAAGCGGGGAAAAATTGTTATCACCTGTTTGATGTCGCCAAAGATATAGCCACCAAACATCACCGCGAATCGCTTGAACATATTCGCGTAGCGCTGGATAAAAAAGAATTTGTGTTGTTCTATCAACCCAAAGTGAATATGCGCACCGGTGAGATTATTGGCGCAGAAGCCTTAGTGCGCTGGCAACACCCCGAGCGCGGCATCTTATCACCCTCCGCATTTTTACCGGTGATTGAAGATCACCCGCTCAGCATTGAGCTCGGCGATTGGGTCATCGACACCGCTCTACAACAAATTTCACACTGGCAAACCCAAGGCTTAAAAATGCCAGTGAGTGTGAATGTGGGTGCGCAACAATTACAACAGAACAAATTTGCCGAGCGCCTCGCGCAACAACTTGCACAGCACCCGGATGTCGCCGCCGATTTTTTAGAATTGGAAATTGTGGAAACCAGCGCGCTGAAAGATATAGCCGAAGTCGCCGAATTAATGCGCGAATGCCGCGCGCTGGGAGTTCATTTTGCAGTAGATGATTTTGGCACAGGCTATTCGTCGCTCACCTATTTAAAACGCCTGCCTGCGGGACTATTAAAAATTGATCAGACCTTTGTGCGCGATATGCTCGACGACCCGGATGATCTGGAAATCGTAAAAGGCATTATCGGTCTAGCCAATGCCTTTCACCGCAAGGTTATCGCCGAAGGTGTAGAAACTATCGCACACGGTGAGCTATTGATTCCTCTTGGCTGCGAGCTCGCTCAAGGTTACGGCATAGCCCGCCCTATGCCAGCGGCAGACCTACCCGAATGGGCGGCGAATTGGCGACCTCACACCCGCTGGACAGCAGCACAACCAGCGCGCGCCGCACATTAAATCCTATTTATAAACGCTAATTCTCAGATTGTATTATTAACAATAAATCGTTACCCTTCGTTCATCTTTTTGCCTCTTTTGGACGACAATAACGATGGCCATTCTTGATCGCAACTTCAACCTCTCACAGCGCATGGTGCAAGAACTGGGGCGCACGATTATTTGCGGCGAATTCGCCGATGACAGCCTGCCTACTGAAGCAGAACTTTGCGAAAAATTTGGCGTGAGCCGCAGCGCAGTGCGCGAAGCGGTAAAAATGTTATCCGCCAAAGGTTTGATTACCAGCAAACCGCGTCAGGGCATTCGCATCCAACCCGAAGATCAATGGAATATTTTTGACCCGGATTTACTGCGCTGGACCCTAGAAAGCCGCCCCACCCTCAAAGTGCTCAAAGAATTTTTACAAGTGCGCATCGCCATCGAACCCGAAGCAGCATCACTGGCTGCGCGCTACGCCGACGATAAAAAAATTGAAGCAATTGAACACGCACTGGAACGCATGCGCAAAGCCGAAGAAAACAGCAAAGAAGATCTGGAAGCCGATATCGCATTTCACATCAGTATTTTGTACGCAAGCAACAACCGTTTTTATATTCGCTTGCGCGATTTTATTTCCACCGCCCTGCGCGTCAGTATCAGCCACACCAGCCCCATCAAAGGCAACCACGAAGGCATTGTAGAAGACCACGCAAAAGTCTTTAACGCGATTAAAAACCGCAACCCCGAACGCGCCAAACAATCCATGCTGGCATTGATCGATGAAGCATTGAATTTTATCGAAGACGCCATTGCCGCTGAAAAATAATTTTCTTGTTTTCAAGAAATTCGCAAAAACAAAAAAGCCCAAGTTGTGAATACAGCCTGGGCTTTTTATTAACAGTGCATCGCTACGAATAGTTAATGTTCTGTGCCTGCATAAATCCACATAGGTTCCGTTCTTCCTGCACGGACAAAACCTACGGCTTTATAGAATTCAATAGCTTCACCATCAGCTGTCAACATTTGCTGATGGAAATTGCCATAAATTGAATTTAAGGACAAAACCATTCTTTTGCCGATACCTTTCCTTTGGTGTTCGGGATGCACAAGCATATGCGGGTAATATACAACCAAATATCCATCAGAGATGGCATTAGCTATACCAACAAGTACACCAGAAACTCTAGCAGTAACAAGCGAATGTGAATTTCTTAGCGCCGCCAATAATTGTTCTGGCTTTTCGGCAGAAGACCAATTATTAGCTCGATAGAGCTTAATGACTTCGCGATCTTCGATAGAGCCATTTACTTCAATTTCAATGTCCATGATTTGCTTTCCACTTGATGATGGCAATTTTTAACGCCACGGTGCGGAACAATTGCGAGTGGCAAGCAAACTAGATTTGCGTTACAGGTATTGATTTTCTACCACAGTCGCTTGTTATACGATTTATGACTCATACACAAATGGCTTTGCAAATGTAAAGGCGGCCATACTTGACCCCGCCTTTTGCAAAAGCTCTAACCTTTCCTTTCCTTCCGTGACAGATGGAATGTGCCCCATTGGAACCCACCACAGCGCTTGGTGAGGCTTTGTCATTTTATTAAACCATGCATCGCGATCACGAATTAGTTCAACGTGAAGTGATTTATATACATAATTTTTTAATGCATCAATATTTTCCCAAACACTCATATTGACAAGCAATAATGGATCGTCGAAAGCTTGTAGTGCAGTAGCGTCGCCCTCTTCAGTTTGGAGCCGCCAGACAAAACCGGGCGAATTATCCGCGAGTGCATTAATTTCAGCCAAACGATCAACAAACCCTTTCATCAAAGCAGAGTCCATTGGAGCTTGCGCATGAGCTATATTAATTTGTGCCAAATGATACCGATTCATGTCATTCCTTACTCTTCGTATAACGCTAGCATTAACTGGCATTTTTCCGCAGTGTTTTGGTTATGTGTGTTTCACCTCTAATAATTCAAAATGACTACCATTTTGCCATCATATATTCGGGAATTAGGAGTGTTTTTATTGATATAGATCCCAAGGTGCATCGGACATACTTCTTGGATCTTCTCCCCTTGCAATCTTCCAACCGATATCAATTATATCTGATGGCCCATTTTGCCAAAATAGTTTGATTGCTTTAGTGTCACTTTCTTGAACCATAGCCGTAATAATTTTACCGTCATTAGCAATAGCAAGAACTATCATCTTTCGAGCCGTTACAGGAATGCGTACTGTCGATCCTCTGTCGTCTTTGACTTGATAAGCTGTATAAGTGCTGCTTTTTATTGCTTGAAATAAGATATCTGAAATAGACCCTTTCCACCCCCTTCTCGCTGACACATTTTTTATCTCCTGAGAGTGCTTCTCAGCGTGAATGTCGCCATACTTTTCGTTACCTTCTAGTAAATATATATAACCACTTGATGTCGATATTCTCACAGGATTGGCTGCTAAAAACCTAACATCATTTTCCTTCAATTGAAGTATAGTGGTACTATTTACAATTCTCTGAAAAGCTTTCGCCTGCATTGCCTGTGGACTATTATTAGCCATCTCTTGCGCTTTTCTTTGTGCAGTCGCTTCGGGACGGTTGTCGACAAATTGAAAAGCGTGCCCACAACCATTCTGATTTTGAGAAAATTGATTTGCAACTGGTCGATTTTTGTTTTCTTGTGTTTTGTTTGCGTGCGTATTCATTTCTGTAATCCTCTATCTATCAGATGAGAACTTGGGCCGAGTGGACAAATAACGTCGAGCTAATCGGCGATTTGTTAGGCTTTTGCTTTTGCGGTACGCTCTGCCATATCAATGGCAGCCACTTCTAGAATTTCTTGAATTGCACTAATATGCCAAACCTTACCTAAATCTGATTCTGCGTTTACTCTACCTGAATAAATACCAAGAAATTCCCAAGCCTTATCAGAAGTTAACTTTGCCACAATTTGGTCATTTTCAATTGTTCTATATCCGGAGGGTCTAAAAGCAATTACAGCTGAACCAGATTGTCCTTGACGTGTGCGACAATCAATAAAGAACACAGGGTTATCGGGGGTAATAAGGTCAAGCTCTTGAGCCAAAAAGCCAGTTGCCCAAATAGGAAAACGCTTTGCCGAAGAAAGCCCAAACGGATAGCCAATTACACTAACAGGTTCGGCAGGGCTTACTAAAATATTTTTTCGATCAAGGTCTGTTTGGAGATTATATGCAAAATTATTTATATCATCTCCCCATGTTAAGTTAAGCGCGACAACATCTACTTTAGCGCCCAACCTCGGATGTTCGAACCAATAAGGAGAACCGTCATCTCTATAAAGTGGCAATTTAATTGGTAGCCACTCATCAACTTCATCTGTATTTTTATGGAAATATATAACTATATTATCTGGAATAGCTAGAGCCTTACTTATACATAAATCTGTTTCTTGATGCCTACCGGTAACATTGTGGCGATTAGTAATTAATGCACAATGTGATTCTCTATTGTTAGCGACGGTAAAGGCTGTACCGCTACTAAGTAGTGTCTCTCCAAAAAACATTTCAATATATAATGATTTTAGTGTGGGAATTTCTAAACTGTATTTTTTGCAAAGAGATTCTTCGTCCATTGATGATTTACCTTAATTTGAAAACACAATATTTCTTATTGCCGATACACTCCAACCGACGGCTAGCCTAACGCCGAGTTCAGCCACAGTGTGTAAGTTGGTTTTTTGTGGAATACTTTTGCGTAGCAAAACCACAAAAAAGCGACTTACACTCTGTCGAGCGCACGAAGTGCGCGGTGCTGGAACGACTTGTTATAAATTTACTTGTTATTTTTTAACTCCCATAAATGTTCTATAGGAGATTCGTGTAAAATATTACAAAGGGATGCGCTCTTCTTTCTATTGCACCCTTTATGAATTACCCGTAAATTTTCGACAGTTGATCTGCCACCCTTAGAAAAAGGGATTATATGATCAAATTCTACTTCATTGTCTTTTACTGGCTCATTACATTCTTGACAAATTTGCCCGTCACGACGAACAACTTTTAGCATTACATCTCGTGGAATGTTTCTGGAATGCTTTCGTCTTTCTTTTGTTTCAGTCAACGGCTCTGCCACAAAAAACACAGGACATACATGGCCAAATACACGACAAGAAGCTTCTAACAGCACCTTCGGTATTTCGGTAGGATAATTTTCTTTATTAAAGTTCTGCACTAATTCAGTAAACCACTCCTTTCTCGCATCATCAATTGGAGCACCAGAACCCAAAATTCCTGTCTCTAAACACTTTGTTAGATATTGATTGTGCTCAACTGCCGCTTCTTGTAAAACGGGCAACAAAGGAAATTCTTCTACTACAGGGCCGTACGGACAATAATGCAATTCCCAACAAGGCTTACACAACTCTCGCGTTCTTTTTTTCCAATCATCAAGAAGTTCTTTTTCATCATCTGAAGGATCATATCCAAGTGACTCTTTAATTGAAGGATGCATTCTCGATTCTCATTTTTATAACGTTGCGTTCACCTGCGGATTGTAAGTAGCGCGTTGCGATAAAATTCGCGCAGCGATATTGCAAAAGCGCTACTTACAATGCGTCAGGTGGAATGCCTTGTTAAGGATTTTGTTTGGGAGTCAGTGCTTTGTATGCCTTGTAAAGTCCCACACAAATTAAGATATATGATGGATATATAACATAAACCCCCAACTGCCGAACAGCGAATGAAGCACCACCACCCTCTACATTCGAAGCAACAATTATTGCGATAAAGTAGAGAGCATAAAGAATCAACCCAGCAACAATGAAAGCGGTGCCAGGCTTTTTTGAGGGGAGCCGATCAGCAAAATTTTGATGTTTAGTGAAGATATGTGCCACCAAATAAAGAACCCCAATACTTATTATTAATAGCATTGACATAATAACTGAGGTTGAAATTTTCATACTTTTTATGTTTGATTCAAAAAGAACCAAAATCGGCATAATAAAAGCACTTACTGGAACAAACTTAGATAGCAAAATGGTAAGACCCATATTTATATAGAACATTCTATTTTTCCTTAACGCCAAGTTCAGCCGCAGCTTGTAAGTTGATTTTTTGTGGAAATCTTTTGCGTAGCAAAACCACAAAAAACGACTTACAAGCTGTCGAGCACACGAAGTGTGCGGTGCTGCAACGCCTTGTTATAAATTTACGCATGAATGAAGGGACGAAGAAAGATGCCCGTACGAAACATGCGACCAATTAACCAAAACTCGCACGGACTAGATGGAGCTGCATCCGAGCAGAACAAACTTTAAGAAGCCAATAAGGCCAATTAACACTGCGCTAAATTTAGCACATTCTAGTAACCGAGAAAATTGAAAATCTCGCGACCAGAGGCTCGAACAAAGGCAGATAGACTTTTTAAAACTACGTTGCTTTAAATTTTTAGAATGCACGTTAACACGAGGTGTTCTTGTATTTATAACGCCAAGTTCAGCGAGTGCGCTGACTAAACCAACTAAAAACCAAGGCTTACCACGCATCCGCTGGAACGCCTTGTTATGTGAGGTGACGAAGTGCAAGAGTTAGTTAAAAAATTAAACGATTTACCGCCAAGCGATCAGTTTTGGCGCAACGAATGGCAGTTTACAAAGCCAGTATTTACACAGAACAGCAGGCAAGGCACAGACCCGCAAATGTTCTTTGTTTTCTTTGAAAGATTGCCTGCAAAGCTGAAAAAGCACATTAAAAGCGCCAGCACATAACGTTTAGCACAACGGCAGTTTGTAAGTTGTGCGTTGTGGAATACTTTTGCGAAGCAAAACCACAAAAGCGCGACTTACAAACTGTCCAGCCGCGCAGCGGCGTGTTGCTGCGCCTTGTTATGGCAGCGACGGTTTGAACTGTTAGAAACTACGTTTCTACAAAACCAACCGAAACTACCGATTAAAAACACTGCTGCGATTATTCACAGCAAACTAACTTAGTGGCAAGCCACAATGCGAAGTGCGTTTTGAGCGATACAACTATTAGCACCGGAACGACACTGCATACTTTGAAAATTACGATAAAGCCAAAAAGTATGTGCTTGCGATGATATTTCTACGAAGCACGTTTAAAAACAATTCGCACGCTATAACAGTTTATTCAAAGGCCTAAGCCGTATATTTGCGAAACACGCCCACTTTACATTACCGAAATATGCCTAGCCATCGATAAGTTAGATTGAAGCAAGAAATAGATTTGAAGATATACGGTTCAGTATATTTGAACATATACGGCCAACTAAATTTAAGAGCCTAACGTCCGCGTCAGGCACCTTACTGCTCTTATAAGCTATGGGAATTAGAGACTATTACAGCATTTTCTGCCAGTCTGAATTACAGGCTATTACCCCATTACTCTTCCCGTAAAAAAACAAAAAGCCAACATTGCGTAAACAATGTTGGCTTTTTGTTTAACTCGCCCTCCTTGGTGGCAACACAATTAATTCAACGTTGGTGTAGTCCAATCTACCCAGTCGTTGATATTGGCGGATGCGTTTGCGCGCGCATTAATTCCGCCGGTAGTCGCCGATTCTTTTTTCAGGAAGCGGCGAATGTTTGCTTGCAGTGGCGCTTTGTGTTCCGGGCGGATGGAGCAGTGTGAGCCATCGGCTACGTTGGAGTGGTAGGTGATGGAGCTGGTTGCGCCGAGGGCTTTGTACACTTCTGCACCCGCAAGTGCCGCTGCGTGTGCTGATTTCGGCCCGAGGTTGGCGATGTGCGGGTTGTCCATGATGAATAATCCGCGCGGTGCTACTAGTGCAATTATCTGATGCGTGTCTACCGGTAAACGTTTTGTATCTGCAGTGTAATTACCGAAGGCATCGCCCAACCAATAAGTTTCACCGTAGGCACTGCTTGGGCTTTGTGCGCCTTCGCCGGGAATACCGCGCCAGATGGGAACGCCGCCGCTGCCGGATTCAAACGGCATAGTTAACGCGATGCGCTGATCCAATGCGCCAATAGCAAATGCACCTTTACCAAAACGTGAACAACCGGTTACGCCGATGGCATCGGGTTTCAATACCGTAGTACCAGATTGCTCCAGCACGTCGATAATACGGCTCACGCCCCAGCCCCATGCGGCTAACAAACCTGTTGAACTGTTGTTGCCATAAATGCTGTAGAAAGCGCCGGTTTTGTTACTGCGGCTGCCCGACTCGGCGCCAACCACGTAAGGATCGTAAACAATAACTGCAACACCTTCCGCTTTAATCGTTGCGGTGTCTGCACCAAAACCACCGAGCACAACCACAGCGGGCACCGGCCCACTGGTATTGCTTGGCATTTCTACTCGCGCGCTAAAACTTGCCGATTTACCTTGGTGCTGCACATTCACGGTAATTTGTGAATTGCTCACAGTGCCAGTTACGGTTTGTGGTTTGCCCGGCTTAGTGCCGTAGATTGATGCTTCAACTTGCTTCAAGGTTTCCTGCCGCTGACAGCGCCAATCTGCTTTGGATGCAATGCGCGCGCCGTTATATTTTTTAAACGGATCAGGCAATTTTGCATTGCTGGTTGCAGCGGGTGGATTGCCCAAAATGCAATCTGCACCTTCATTTTCTTTACTGGCAGTACCGGGGTTCGTAGGAGGTGTCGTTGTTTCCACCAACTTGCCGCCGGTTGATGAATAAATCGCAAAGCCTGCAAGCGTTGCGTTATCTACCAACGTCGTTAAATCGATATTCAATTTGCCATCGGTCACTTGCACATTATCCACAGTGTAGCTGTATGCCGCGTTCGCACCGATCAATGAATAAAGATCTACTTGATACATCTCTTGCTTGCCTTCAACCGATACGTTGAACGAACGACGGCCCACCGTTGTTTGATAAATTTCCGCGAAGTGCAGTTCGATAGAGTAAGTCGAATTAGTGACTGGAATTTCATAACCGTAAGTGCCGTAGCGTTCACTTTGGAACAGTGCACCTTCTGCGACGTTGCTGATGCTACTCGTGGTGCTGTGTGCCGTTCCGCCAGTGCTGTATTGATCGGTTTTGTATTGCACACCGTTGTAATTCACTTGCGCACCGCCCGCATTAATCGCCACCACCAACTCCGGTCTGGTTGAAATAATTGAACTGGAACTGGATGAACGCGCTGAGCTGGTGGATGACAGCGAACTGCTGGATGTTGCGGGAACAATCACACTTGACGATGAGCTGGAAATAATCGCCGATGATTGGCTCGATCTGGATGAACTGGCAACCGAACTCTGGCTGGACGTTGCATTAGTGGCAAGGTAATTCATCAACCAGGTCATCGCTGGGCGCGGTGTACCGTTTTCTTGAATCAGGCCGGTGCCATCGCGCCAGGTTTTGCCCACTACATAACCCCACAAAGTAATCCCTTTGACCGAAGGATGGTTATAGAACAGCGGGAATTGCTGTTGCATCACTTGCAGCTGCTCCTGGTCATTGGTTTTTTCGATGTCATATTCTGAAATATAAAGCGGTAAACCCAATGCTGCGATTTGATTCAACTTGCTGGTGGTTTCTGACAATGGGCGATCCGCGAGGCCGTGCGCCTGCATACCCAATGCATCTACCACACCGGCATTAATCGCAGGGGTTGCCATGGTGATAAATTCAGCGGTGTTCCAACTCAGCACGTTGTAATCGTTCAAAATCAATATTGCGTTAGGGCAATATTGGCGCGCCAGCTGGAAGGATTTAATAATCCAATTATTACCAAATGCATTTTGTGCAAAGGCTGCCGGGGCATGGCCGGGGGTAGCTTCATTGACTACATCGATCATCGCGGTATCCGGGTAGCGCGCGCAGTAGTCGCGAATCCACTCTTCAATTTCCGCCGCTTGCTCCGCTGCACTCAAATTATTAATCCAACTCGGGAATTGGCTACCCCACACCAGAGTATGCGCTTTCACCGGAATATTGTGCTGCCGCGCATACGCGTAAATACGGTCGAGCGGCGCCCAGTTATATTGGTCGCGTGTGGCCTCTACCGAGCCCCACTTGCCTTCATTTTCCGGCGTGATTTGATTCCAGTAATTAATAAAATCAGATCGCACTGCACCTGAGGTAGTGATATTGCCGACAAATTTGCGCGGTGCCGGTGCCACTGAAGATCGGCTGCTGGACGTCACTGCAATCGAGCTGGGTGCTACAGAACTGGGAACGGAACTGCGGCTTGAGCTGGGCGCAATCGAGCTAGGAGCGACAGAACTCGGCGCGACGGAACTGGGAGCGACAGAGCTTGGCGCAACACTGGATCGCACCGAGGACACAGCGCCGCCATTACAGGCTGCGCCATTAATGGTCGGGCGCTCAGCTGCTGCGCCATTATTTTTATTTCCCTGAAAGCCAAAGGAGATAGATTGACCCGGAGCTATATTGCCATTCCAGCCCAGATTGCTTGCTGTGTAGGGGTTCGAACCAGAAAGATTTGCATTCCAGGAGTTGGTGATGCGGTTGGCGGAATAACTCCAATTAATATTCCAATTATTAATCGCCGCACCTGTATCATTTTTGATAGTGATGCTCGCGACAAAACCGGTATTCCATTCATTATCAATATTGTAGGTACACGCTGCAGAGGCGCCTTGCGCCGCAACGGCCAACAAAGCACCAGCAGTAACCAGATGGCAAGTTCGTTTAAGAGCCTGAGCAATGTGCCCAGGAAATATTGTTAAGCTGCGCATTATTTTAATCTCCGATAAGAGTAGCGATGGAGCAATAGAAAGTGTTTCAGCCAATGGTTGTTGGCCTAACGCTGTAAACCCAATGTGAGGAGTGAGTAAAACTGCATTTATTGTTATGTAGTTGCAAACCCGCAATTAAGGGGTGGAGAGACGAGGAAGATAGCGAAATTTGACTAAAAATCTTTTCATTTTTCGCACAACCTCTTTCAGCGTGAAAAAAATGAAAACAATAATGCGAATAATGAAAGGGATTTAAGCTGCTGGAAGCACCAACCAATCTCCATATAAAATATTTTTTGCCGATAAAATTATCGCTGTGTGCTTTATTAAAACAATTGTGTGCTTTATAAAACAATCGTGTGCTTTACCGTGGATGATCTGCCCTATTGCAAATCATTTGACTGGTACAACGTTTTGAAGGTTTTTGGCGCACAGCCATATTCTTGCTTAAACAACTTATTAAAGTACGGCACATTGTTATAACCCACCGCATAAGCGATTTCAGAGACATTCACATGGGTGCTCTCGGTTAATAGACGCGCCGCCTCAGTCAGGCGCAGCTTGTTAAGATAACCGGTGAACGTCAGCCCCAACTCTTCTTTTAATAGGTCATTTATCTTATTCCGATTCATATTGAGCGATGCAATTGTCGCCTCAAGACTTAAATCGTGATTGGTGTATTCCGTCGCCATATAACGCAGCAGCGCTTCTTTTTCTTTGTCTTTTTGTGGCGCGATAAATAATTTTTTATAGGCCATCAACGGCTGATCATCCTTAACGCGCGCGCGTATCTCCAGTGTCAATTCCCTTGTGTAACGGCGCAGTTGCCACACAAAAAACAGCAGCCATAAACACGCCACCAAAATACTGGCGCCATAAATATAGCGCGGCGCCGAACCAGACAATTGAATGTCGGTCAGTTTTACAGTAGACAAGGTATCAACCGGACTTTGTAAGGAATTCACCCAGGCAAAGCCCATGGTTTTATCGAGCCGATAGCTTTTTTCACTGTAATCAAAACCGTATCGCCCCAACCACCATTGCGGCGTTTCCAGATCATCCAACTCAATGGTGACCTTATTCCAGGCTTGGGTGCAGGTGAAGGCAGTTGAAGATACACGCCGGGTGACCAAGTTAGTTAAATCAGTCACCTTGTCGTCAAAACTAAACAGGGTAAATAACAGCACATTTTTGGGGTCACAACTAATACTGAACGACACAGTTTGATAAGCGGTTAGATCCACCTGCAGTGCAGTTTGAATGGCATCGACAAAATAGAGGGAATAATGGCTATAGGGAAACTTCTGCGCCGGATCAAGCAGAAACTCATATTCCAAATTTCCCACTTCATTTTTTACCTGTAATTGGGTTTTTCCTTTTGGTTGTTCCGGCTCTATCGCCATCTTCCATACCAAACTTTGGTCGCGCTCAGGAAACAATGGCAGGCTCAGCTGGGATTTTTTATAACCTAGATAAAAAATGCATGCGCTCAAGATCATCATAATAAATGACCCAATCGCCACATTTCGATAAAAGCCTGCCATCGCTGAAAAACCAGATAGAAATACACAAAAATCCCGGTAAAAATCAGCACACGTATAGCCGCCAACAGAAAATGCCGGGAACGAATTATTATAATTGAACAGTTAGTGCACTTGTATACATGTGACAAGTACTATTGTCAATGAGGACCAGGGATGGGAGTGGTAGCTAAAAAGCGGGGAGTAGGGGAATAAACTCCCAGGCAGAGCCTGGGAGGCAAGTTGGATAATTCGCTAGTCGATTGGCTTCAATTGAAATTTTTGGCAGTTGGAATCTGACCATTGGCTCTGTGCAAAATTGGTGTAATTGGCCAAACCGCAGTGGGCCAAATCCAGAGCCAGATTACTTTTTCGGTTCGCCAATTTAACCGTGCCATCGGCAAGAAAATCTACTTGCCATTGAGCGTGAATATCACCACAGGCAGCCAGTTCGGCATTGCTGCCCGGCACTATAGATTGATTCGCAACCGCGATGCATAAAGCAGAATCGTTACTGGATTGAATTTGGTAATAGCCCTCTTGTGTATTGACCAATAACCAACGCTGGCTCGCCTTGTTGTGCCATTCGTCTTGCTCGATGTTACTACCCGCTTTCGCGGTTGCGGCAGTAATAGCCTTACCACTTTGCACACTGGTAATCGCTACTTGTTGTACCGGTTGAATACGCCACAAATTACACGCGGGTTTTTGCGCGATAAATTGCGGCACATCTTCTACGGATTTTTTGCCCGCTACGGCGGGGGCAGGTTCTTTGCAATCAGCAAATTGTAATTCCTGTTTGGTTTGCGCATTCACCAGCGTTGACCAGCCCTTGTCGTGCGGCATCAATCGCCATTGTTGGCAGGGTTGGTTGTACCATGGAGCCGCATTTAAATCTGCCGCTTTACTTGCACTGCATTGCTCACCGCCCTGCCCTAAAAATAATCCGGTCGCATTCACCAAACGGTAATTACCATTGGTGGTGTAATCCAGTGTCCAACTTGCCGCGGCGCTATTGCAATCTGCGCTGTTGATCTTGCCGTTTGCATCTGCCACGCATTGGTGATTCGCTTTGCTAACTAACTGTACTTGTGTGCCTTGTACCCTGGTAATCAGCGGGCCATTTTCGCCGGAGGGAGAAGTGACTTTTTCACCGGCTGCCACTGGCTCGCCAAAATTAGGGGTACCGTCATCATTCCAGGCAAATTTTTGTGCACGCAGCGAGCGCGTTGAACTGCAACCTTCTAACTCACTGGCGTTGCCGTGATAAATCAACCAATCTTCACTGCCATCGGGGGATTTAAAAAAGCCATTGTGGCCGGGGCCGTAAACACCATTGGCTTTGCTAAACACCGGTTGATCGAACTTATGCCATGATTCAGGCTTGAGCGGATCATTACCCACTAATTCAATCAAACCCAATTTGTAATCCGGTGTATTACAAAAGCTCGCCGAGTAGACCATATAGGTTTTGCCATTACGTTTAATCATTTCCGGCCCCTCATTGACTTTCATACCGGAAAATTCCCATTCGTATTGCGGGCGCGAAATCATTACTCGCTCACCGGTCACCGTCCAGGGGTTAGTCATTTTAGAAATCCAAATCGTTTGCTCGTCTCTCACCCATTGCGACCAAAGCAAATATAACTCGCCATTATGTTCAAAATAATTACCGTCGATATTCCAGATATCCGGCATTGGTGAGCCTTTATAAGTGTAAGGACCAAGCGGATCATCACCCTGGCTTTCAATCACACTTAAATGTTGGCGATCATAATTTTCCGCGACACCCGAGGTATACATCACATACCAGCGATAACCTTTTTCTGTTTTCAGGCGATGAAATTCAAACGCCCAAAAATTACAGCAGCGCTCCAATTCGCTTTCAGACCAAATATGGATTGGCGTTGCGCTGGCAAGCCCTGCAAGCGTAGGCGACTTACGCATGACTAGCTGTGAGGTCCAGGTTGTGGTGGTTAAATAATAATTGCCTTGGAAATATTCCAACCACGGGTCGGCACCATTGGGAAAAATGGGGTTGGTGAAGGTGTTGGGATCTTGCTGCGCAGCTTTCTTTGGTTCAGTTTGTTTGCCTGCGCAGCTCAAGATACACATTGGCAGCAACAGGCAGGTTAATACTTTTTTAATCATTGTGTTTTCTCTCTCACTTTTACATTTTTTTGTATTTTTTTGTAGGTTGCTGGTGAGGAACGAACCGCAACATGGCCATACCGCCGCGTAAACCAAAAGCCAAGTGAAGCATTGAACTAGGTTTCGGTAAGGGTTGATCGATGGTCATGTTGCGGTTCGCAGGCTCACCAGCAACCTACGAGTAAACATTTATTTCAACACCATCACAAATCCAGCACTTGGGCGCAGCGTAAGGGTGTGTGGTTTTTTGTTATCAATATTTTGCTGGGAGAAATCGCGCTCTGCTTCACCACTGGTAATTAATTCGCCAGTTTTATCGCCCACAAAACTCAAATCCAACGTCAGAGTTTTAGCTTCAATTTCCGCATTAATACCGGCGATATACCAAGCTTCGCCCGCTTTACGTGCGATCACCACAAACTTGCCCGGATAGCCATCAATAAATTTCACATTGTCCCACTCGCGCGGCAATTCGCGCAGGAAATTTTTAACGTACTCGGGCGCAGTCGCCATGCCCTCTGGAATTTCGGCAAAGTGTTGAATGCCGGAAATCATCAATACCGATTCAGCCAACTCAAATGAGTTTTCGGTTACACGCTTAATGTTGGGAATATCGCCAAACGCCATAGGCGTGTAATCCATAGGATCAAATAAATTTCGCACGAATAATGCGGTGACAACATGTTGCGCAACCAGGTCTTGGTCGGCTTGAGAAAATGTAGTGAATTCAAAACCCTTGATCGATTCCATAGTCATCAAATTGGGATAGGTGCGCTGCCAACCGCGCGGCAGAGTCGCGCCGTGAAAATTGACCGATAGATGATGGGCTGCCGCATCGCGTAAAATATCAATGTAATACTGCATAAAGGATTGACCGTCACCGCCGAAGAAATCAATTTTCACTCCCTTAACACCGATTTTTTGCAAGCGGGAAAATTCTGCTACGCGCAGCTCGTGGGAAATTAATTGGCTCTTGGGCGTGTAGGGAGTTTCATTCCACGCGCCCGATGAGTTGTACCACACCAATACGCCGATATTTTTTTGTGCGGCGTAATCCACCAATTCCTGCAATTTTTCGTAACCGATTTTTTTATCCCAATCGGCATCGATCAGCGTGTAGTCCCAGTGCATATCAGCGGCATAATCGATGAACTTTTTCTGCACCTCGAAGGTGGTAAAGTCATCTTTTAAAATTGCCCAACTCCACGAACTATGGCCGGGTTTAATAAAGGACTGATCCATCGCAATGGCGGGCGCAGCTAAATCTGTACCCAAAGTGGATTCCATTAATTGCGCCAAAGATCCCAACGCAATAATTCGCCATGGGGACTCCAATGTGTCAGCTGCATTCGCCAATAGCGCACCTTTTTCACCCGTTGCTGAAATAAATACTTCTGCTGGTTGCGGTGGGGCGAACCTGTACTCGCCGGTGTTTTCACCTAACTGCAAATGGGAGCCGTGCCAGCTGCCATCCATACCTGTTTCAGAAATCGCTACCCAGGTTTCGCCTGAATTAAACAATGCAGGAAAAACCCAGCCCTGTTTTAACGTCGATTCGGTGCCCACTGGCACGCCGGTTTGATAATGTTCTTCATAAGAGGGGTTGGTATTGCTCCAGCCAGTTTGCGCGACGGACATGGGTTGCAACCAAGCCTTAGCAGTAGGAGATAAATTAAAACTGGTGATCTCTTTTACAAATTGTTTCTTGGCAATAACAGGATCATTCACACTATAGCGAAATGCCACACCATCATTGGACACACGAAATCTAATCTGCAGTTTTTGTTGTTGCGCGTTTTTAACAACAAATGTCTGTTCATTGGCCTGGTAACTAATCTTGCTCTTTTTACCTACGCCCATAGTGTAATCGTCAGTTACCTCAACAACTGGCGATTGTGATTCAATCGCTAGATTGCGAGTAAAATCTGCTGCGGTTAATTGCAAGCCCAAATCCGATTCGAGTACAACCGGCTGTGCCCCACGCGAAACCGAATAGGCCATTGTATTCCGCTCAGTGATATAAACCTTTACCTGTAGTTGTTGATCGGGGCTGGCCAGAAAATCGGGAACCGATTTACTGCATCCCGCCAATATACAGATACCGAGCATGACCAAATAACTGCCTATTTTTTTCATTTTTTGCCTCATCTTTATTAATAGCCAATAAAAAACTACAGCGCATTTAATACGCTGTAGTTTTTCAGGTGCCAAAAAATTATTTCAGCCGGGTCAAACTAAATTGTTGATTGGTTGCACCTGTTGCATTCCACTGGATCACTTGCGCACCATTAGCGGTACTCAAATTAAAAATATCCAACGGCAAATTGCTCAGTTGCGATTTAAGCGTGTAATAACCACTGCTATTGGTCAGACTCCACTTTTGCCCTGCACCGCCCCAGTAATCCCACTGTGCGATGTTGGCGCCTGCAGCGGTTGAGTTGTTATACACATCCATACTTTTCAAACTGGCCGCATTAATCAGACTGTAATATCCGGTGCCCTGATTAATCAGATACCACTGCTGCGCGCGGTAATTATTCCAAGTTTCTTGCTGGATCATGGCGCCGTTAGCGCTAGATTTTGCTGCGGGCATTAAATCTTTATTACTGTGACGTGCAGTGATGCGATACAAACCATCACTCACCCCACCGCAACTGGCTACTGAAAAATTGCGCGTCAAGGTTGGCCAGCCATTGCTGTAAGTCATTTTTAAAATGTCGAGTTTGGCTGCACCGTTATCATTCAAATCGTAATAGTGAGTGGACACATAGTTACAGCCGTCTTGCTTCAACACACCAATATGACCCGGGCCTTTGTATTTGCCATCGGTATTGGGCATGAGTGTACGCACACCAGTGTAGGGGCCGTAAATTGAAGTAGAGCGTGCAACCTGCACGTAATAGGTGCTGCTCGCCCCCTTACAACAAGCACCGCGATTGATAAACAAATAATAGTAATCGCCATTGCGAGAAATATAAGGCGCTTCAATATCGGCGTGATTGCCGCCGTAAATTTTGCTCACACTGCCATTTAATTTCCCACTACTTTGATTAATTTCCGCAATGCCAATACCGCCAAAAAATGAGCCGTAACTCATATACACTCTGCCGTCGTGGTCGCGATACAGCGCTGGGTCGATCGCGTTAATTTCTGCACTGCCGCCCCATGATTCGACCACAATGCCCAAATCGGTCCAACTGGGTGACGTGAGTGATGCAGTGCGCGTAACACCAATAGCCGACACCGAAGTTCCGAAAGTAGATACCGAGTAATAGAGGTAGTAATAGCCATTCATATGGATGACATCCGGCGCCCAGAATGATCCGCTGAAGTTGGGAACCTTGCTGTAAATCCATGAAGGGTAAGTAGTAAATACCGGGCTAGCCGCCCCAGTCCATGTAGTCAGGTTGGTCGATGTTGAATACCAAATGCCGGTACCGGTGGTGAAATGAAAGTAGGTATTGCCGTCTTTAGTGATAGTGCCAGGGTCGTGCGAGTTGATTAAGCCAGAGAGAGTAATCGCCGATGCGGTAAAGCTCAGCACCCAAAGGCCAACGCCTGCGAGTAAACGTGTAAACATAGTAGTCACCTGCAAATTATTGTTATGAAGTAGGTTGTGATTGATCTTGTCTTAATATTATAAGACAAATAAAGTGTACCCAGAATTGGCCGAATTGGCCAAGGTTTTTTGCGGGTATTTTCAGCCAAGCCCTTCTGTGTGCTAGCGCACCGCCTCCCGGATCAGCCTGCCCTATGCTGCACCTAACAATTACCAATCAATGGTAGTGCTCAAAGGAGAAAAACATGGATCTTATTATTAACCTTACCGTCTATCTGGTCATATTTGGCTTGATTTGGTGGCTGGTCTCAATGCTGCCTTTGCCCGCTCCCGTGGCGCAAATTGTCCGGGTGCTATTCATCATCATGCTGATTCTGATCATTCTCTCAGTATTTGGAATTGTCCCCGGCGGCTACCTGCCTAGGCTTAATCTATAGTCCCATTAGGGAGTGAATACCTGCCAAAAAGAACGCCCAATACTTTTCAGTACTGGGCGTTTTTATTAACACTCAATTAAGCCGCTATTTTACCGATAACTTAAAAATAGTACGGGTTTTATATTCCTCACCCGGGCGCAAGACTATCGACGGAAATTGCACTTGGTTGATGGAATCGGGCGCGTGTTGTGGCTCCAAACAAAATCCGCTGCGTCTTTGATAGGTAATACCTTTACCGGTTAAGGTGCCATCTAAAAAGTTACCGGAATAAAACTGTACCCCCGGTTCTTCAGTAAACACTTCCAGTACACGGCCAGTCGTATTTTCTTCAACACGCGCGGCAAGCGTTATCGCTTTGTACGCTTTTTGATTGATTAAAAAATTGTGGTCGTAACCAAAACCGTTTTTAATCTGCTCGTGCTCGGTGTTAATTAATTCACCTATGGCGCGCGGGCTGCGGAAATCAAACGGTGTACTGGCGACGGGCATGGGTTCGCCGACCGGAATTTGAGCATCGTTAACTGCATTGATGTGATCCGCAAAAATGTGCATCTGGTGATTAAGAATATCGCCATTGCCAATTCCGGCAAGATTAAAATAAGTGTGCTGGGTCAAATTAACCGGCGTGGCTTTGTCGGTAGTAGCGAAGTAATCCACGACGATTTCATCATCATGAGTGAATTGATAGGTGACGGTCACATCCAAATTGCCAGGAAAACCTTGGTCGCCATCTTCGCTCAATAAATGTAGTGTCAAAATGGGGCCATTTGTATCTTCTGCTGTGGTTGCGCTCCAGATTTTTTTATCAAAACCGATGGGGCCGCCGTGTAAATTGTTGCTACCGTTGTTTGCGGCAAGCGAATAGGTTTCACCATCCAGAGTAAATTGTGCATTGGCGATGCGGTTGCCCACGCGGCCAATCAGCGCACCAAAATAAGGGCCGACCTCTAGATAAGGTTCGAGGGTATCAAAACCTAATACCACATCGGCAAGCACACCATTTTTATCGCGCATGTGCCACTCGGTGATGATGCCGCCGAGGGTAATAATTTTTATGCTACTGCCCTGCTTGTTGGTCAAGGTGAATTCGGTTACCGCTTCACCTGCTGGCGTGGTACCGAATAATTTTTGGGTAATTGCCGTGGTAGTTGTCATTAAGAATATGCTCTCAGATTCTGTTTACTTTGGTAAAAATTGGATCATTCCGCGTCCGATTTATTCTGCCCAAAATCCGGAAAACCTTCGCTGCTCCAATTGAGGCGGCGAATATAGGTGTGACGATTCGGATCGGTAAGCGGTGTGCCCTGTAATGCTAAATAATCGCGCGCATGATATACCATAATGTCGGTATGACCATCATCCGCCAGTGTAAAGCTGTTATGACCTGGGCCGTAGCGCTGTAGCGTTTCATTGCTGGCAAATACCGGCTCCGGCAATTTGTGCCATGAGGATGCAGCGAGTAAATCGCTATCGGCGTCGGCCCACAACAAACCCATCGCATAACGATGATCGGTCGCGCTCGCGGAATAGCTGATAAAAATTTTACCGTTGCGCACAATTACTGCAGCGCCCTCATTCACTTTATAACCTTGAATTTCCCAGTCCAGTTGCGGGCGGGAAATTTCCTCTTCTACTTCACCTAGTTGCGTGGGTGAAATTAATTTGGCGATATATAACGCAGAATTTAATTTCTCTTCGGGATCTTTTTGCGCCCACACCAAATAGCGCTGGCCGTTGTGTTCAAAACTGGTGGCGTCAAGCGCAAAGGAATCGCGCGCGGTTTTCACTCGCCCCAATTCTTGCCATTCGCCGGTTAATGGATCGGCCGACTCATTAGCCAACACATACATACGAATCAACCAGGGTTGTTCTGCGTCGCCCGCAGCAAAATAGATGTACCAGGTATTGTTGAAATAATGTAATTCTGGTGCCCAGATATTAGCGCCCATCGCACCGCTGCTGTGTTTACGCCAAACCGTTGTTGCGTCTGCGGATTTTAATTCGGCCAGCGAATTGGCCGCACGCATTTCAATGCGATCAAACTCCGGTGCTGTGGCGATAAAGTAGTAACGGCCTGCAGGCGTGCGATGAATAAAAGGGTCGGCGCGCTGTGGGATAAATATTTCAGGCGCTGCTGCTGCAACACGGTCACGCTCATCGGGCATATCGCGGCAAGTCGCCACACAGGCCGATAATGTGCACACGGCCAAGACAATCGCTAACACCAACCCGGATCTAACAACACACTTCATGGCACACTCCTCAGCCTAAATCCGCATCGGCGAACTTAACCCTAGTTAACTATTATTCTCGATGAATTAATATTATATTACATATTCTAAGAATTAGACCAAGAGAACTTACCATGTCTTTACACAACCTCATCAACACTAGCCTGCGCTTGATCAGCTTGAGCGCCCTGCTCTGCCTCACCAGTTTTTCCCAAGCCAAACAAGTGGATGTACACGACCCGGTCATGGCGCGCGAGGGCGACACCTGGTACTTATTTAGCACCGGCCCCGGCATCACCATTTATAGTTCCAAAGATCGGGTGAATTGGACTTTCTCTGATCGCGCCTTTGCCACTGAACCTGTGTGGGCCAAAGCGGTAGCACCTGAGTTTAACGGCCACCTTTGGGCGCCAGATATTATCCAGCACAACAACCAATTTTATTTGTATTACTCCGTTTCCGCCTTTGGCAAAAACACCTCGGCGATTGGCGTGACAGTGAATAAAACCTTGAACCCTAAATCACCGGATTATCGCTGGGAAGATAAAGGCATAGTGATTCAATCGGTACCCAACCGCGATATGTGGAACGCGATTGATCCGGCAATTGTTGTGGATGACCAGAATCAAGCCTGGATGAGTTTTGGCTCTTTCTGGAGCGGACTAAAAATAGTCAAACTCAATGATGACTTAACCCGCCCCGCTGAACCACAAGAGTGGCACAGCATTGCCGCACGCGATCAGGTGCCAGCAAACACCGGCAGCAATGCGGGCCCCGGTGAAATTGAAGCGCCGTTTATTTTCAAAAAAGGCGCCTACTATTATTTATTTGCCTCTTGGGGATTGTGCTGTAAGGGCGCTAACTCGACTTATCATTTGGTCGTCGGCCGCTCCAAAAACGCAACTGGCCCTTACCTCGATAAAACCGGCAAAGATATGAATGAAGGCGGCGGCAGCTTGTTGCTCAAAGGCAATAAAAACTGGGTCGGCCTCGGCCACAACAGCGCATACACCTGGAATGACAAAGACTATTTAGTGCTGCACGCCTATGAAACTGCCGACAAATATTTGCAGAAGTTGAAAATTCTCAATATCACATGGGATAAAGAAGGCTGGCCGATAGTAGACGAAAAGGAACTTGATACTTATAAAAGTAAGCGATTGAAATAAATGGGGCACGGAGAATAAAGAATCGCGCGAGCGATTCTTTATTCGCGCAATAGCCTCACACCATAAATTCCGCCCGCAATCGAACCTGGCGCCGCGACAAACTTCAGTGTGTATTTTCCCTTGGCTTTTTCAACCAGTGCTGCCGGAATGGCATAATCCACCGCAAAAAACTCTTGTGCATTGCCAGTAGATTCGACTTTGGCAATCACTTCGCCATTTAATTGAATTTCAAATGCTCTACCAGCATCGATACCGGCATATGTAATTTGTAAAATTTTTGCTTCCCTCAGCTTGTCATTCAACTCATAACTAAACCACGCGCGAGTGTGACGCCAGTGACGGCCATTGTATAAACCCGCTTCACTTTGTTCACCTTGGTAAAAATGATCTGATTCCGGTTGTTGTTCACCGGGGGCAACTTGATCGATAGTTTTTACTTGCAAATCCAAACGCGCCTTTTCATCTGCCGCCGCTTTTGCACGCGCTTTTTCTACGTCGGCAGCGGTGGTGTGCGGCCAATAAATACTGTAGCGCGACTCGTGCAAACGGAAGAAAGGGATCAGTTCGACATGCGCCATTTGTTTACCGTTGATTAAACCCGAGGCATCAAAGGTCAGGGGTTTGCCTGCAACTGGTTTTAATTTTTGGATAAATTCTTGTGAGTTGCCCAATAAAAACGGCGCTGCTTCTAGCGGGCACATTTGGCCGCTGGCGATATGCCCCATGCGTGAATCATCCGCAAAGTAATTAATCTTTTCCGCCGCAAACGGCTGGGTTTTGGCAGCAAGCACAATCGGCCCATGCAAAATGGCGTAGTAATTGGACCCGTCCGGCATTTCTTCCAGGGTCGAACGCATCGGCAAGGTCAGCTCAACCTTGTCGCCTTTTTTCCAGTGGCGTTCAAGCGCGATAAATTCGCCCGGTTGTTGGGTAACGCCTACTTTCTTACCATTAATGCTAAGCGATAGTTTTCCTGCTTCTACCCACCCAGGGTAACGCAACTGCAAACGGAAACGCGCGGATTTATCGATAGTGATCGACGTAGTTTCTGCATCCGGAAAAAGTGTATTTTGGGTAATCTTAATGCCCTGCTCTTTCCACTCCATGTGCGATGGAATAAATAAATTGATAAAAACTTCCGGCAGCTTTTTTGATTTTTTATCGCGCGCGTAAATAAATTCAGCGTATTTGGAATGACTTTCCAAACCTGAGCCCACACAGCACCACATGCCGTCGTGCACTTGCGAGTACACACGGTAGTGATTGGGGCGCATGGGCGTAAAATAAACAAAGCCGCCCGTGGTAGGATTTTGCGAACCGAGAATATGGTTGTAGAGCGCGCGCTCGTAATAATCCACGTACTTCATTTCCGGCGCAGCTTGTTCACCGGAAGACAAATACAACATTTCAGTGAGCTTAAGCATATTGTAAGTGTTGCAGGTTTCCGGCCCTTCCACTTCATTGATCATGGGCGAAAAATCTGCCGTATCGTGAAAGTGTTCTTTTACACTGTTACCACCAATCGCCACTGTGCGTTTATCTATAACAGTTTGCCAAAAGAACTCAGCGGCTTTCTTCCACTCTTCATTGTTAGTTGCATCACCGTAGTGTTTAAAACCAATCACTTTGGGAATCTGGGTATTGGCGTGTAAACCAGTGAGCTGATCTTGAAATTTTTCCAGGGGTTGCAAAATCGCCTGCTGGGAAAAGGATTCTGCAAGTTTAAGATATTTTTTATCGCCAGTAATTTTTGCTACATCGACAAACACTTCGTTCATGCCGCCATGCTCAGTGCGCAGCATGGTTTGCATTTGTTCAGGCGACAGATTCTTGGTTAAATCGATTGCCCAGTCGGACAATTTGACCAGCATTTTTTTTGCGTCTTTATTGTCTGCATACCAATAGGCATCGCGCAGGCCAGCGTAAATCTTGTGAATATTGTACCAAGGCACCCAGCGCTCGTTGGTGGAAAAATTGTCTGCACGAATATCGCCCTTAGCAATTTCGCCCCACATCTTTTTACTGTCAGGAATGCCGCCGATATAACCTGTGCCTATTTTTTCCTGACATTTTTTTAATTCGCTTACAACGTAATTCAACCGCTGCAATACCGCTTTATCGCCTGTAGAGGCATACATCAATGCGAGGGCCGACACATAGTGGCCGCCCATATGGCCATCCAATCCGGTGGATTCCCAATTGCCGTAAGTCTCTTTAAACGGCAAACCGGCTTCGCGGCGAAAGGGCGCGAGAAGTTTTTCAACGTCCAGCGCCATTAAATACACTTTATTGGTATTTTGCGCGTGTAAGAAAGGGCTATCGAGTAATTGCACATTGCGCAGAGGAACCAACTCCAACGCCGCTGTTGGCAAACAACTCCAACTGGCGCACAAGGCCAATACACAGTAAAACGTTTTCAACCTCATCGATAACCCCTTTTTTCTTAGCGTTAAATTATTGCGCTTCTAGTGTGAACATTTGGTTGGTGCTATTGGCGACGCACTCCCACTGCAATAAATTTGCACCATCTGCTGTAGCAGCCGCAGAAATATCCAAACATTTTTCACTGTTGCGATTCACTATGCGGTAGCGGCCTGAACCTGCCGATTGAAAACGGAATTGTTGCGCATGATTAGTATAGGAATTCCACAGCATTACATTAGCGCCATTTGCGGTTGAAAAGGAATTCACATCAAACGCCAAACCTGAAGCACTTACTGGTGAAATTTTATGCCAGACACCATCAACCGAGGTGATGGAAAATTTCTGGCAATTATTATTCAGCCAAGCCCACTGACGCAGATTTGTGCCTGCCGCCGTTCCGCAATTTTCAACATCGAGCGACTTGCCGGAATGTGCAGGTGTAATGCGATAAGTGCCGTTCACGCGCACATTGTTATCTGACTTGACTGAAAAATTGCGGCTTAATACCGGCCAACCATTAGAAAAGCTCATTTGCAATAAATCCAAACGCGCAGGCCAACCGTTGGCAGTAGTGCCGTCGTAATAATGGATGGACGCTAAATGCTGGCCGTTATTGTAGACATAACCAAAATGACCAGGGCCGATATATTTTCCATCGGTCATTAAAATATTACTGCCACCATAGTTCCACAGATTCACACCATTTTTATCGAGGAATGGGCCGGTAGGGCTCGTCGAGCGACCAGTGACAATGTAGTAATCGCTATTGCTACCCTGGCAACACTCACCGAGGTTTACAAACATGTAGTAATAGCCGTTGATGTATTGCACCTGCGCCGCCTCAAATTCATGCCAGCCATAATTATTGCCCACTACAGGATAACGAGTGGAATTTAATAGTTTCCCGGTTGTGGTATTTATTTGCCGCACAAAAATTCCCGCGTAGTGCGAGCCGTACACCATCCACACATTATTTTGCGCATCGCGATATACACCTGCATCAATGGTGTTTACCGGCTGGCCACCTAATGTGCCCTCATCCACCGTTGAAACAACCATACCCAAATCTGTCCAGCTCGGATTATTCAGTGAATTAGTGACCATCACACCAATTGCGGAGCGCATACCGGACGTGGCAGAAAATACTGAATAGTACAAATAATATTTGCCATTCATTTCAATTAAATCGGGCGCCCAAAAGTTTCCGTCAAAACCCGGCACTTTGCTGTTAATCCAACTCGGAAAAGTATTGGCCGCCACTGGCGATGGGCCGCGCTGCCAATTCACCAAATCCGTTGAATAGAGCGCGTTAATGGGGAAATTACTGGCGCCACCGCCCGTACCAAAAGTCCAGTAGGTATTGCCGTCTTTAACAATGGTGGATGGGTCGTGAATATCGGTAGTGCCACTGATGGTGATGGCTGAAGTGTGAAAGCTGCAACAGACCGACACAACAGCGACAACATTTTTTAACAAACGTACAAAAGTAAACATAGAAGACCTCTCCGTTATTAATTATTTTTTAAGGCTAAAAAAATGAGTTTCCCCTTTGCCACTAAAGTTAAATAGCAATGGTGAAACTCAACGGCAAAGACCAATGAGTGGTCTTTATGAGTTTGTTAAAACACCTGACAAAATTACCAAGTGTTTTAACAGAGACGAGTCAGAACCTAGAAGGTCAGGCGCGCACCAACTGCAAACGTGCGACTGTACAGAGATGAACCGAAGTTGTTGGTTGTTGCACCATTTTCACCGTAGTAACTTTGATAAATCTCTTCAGTCAGATTGGTGCCGTCAAAGGTTAATGAGAGATTGTCATTCACCGCGTAGCTAATTTGCAGGTCCATACTGGCTTCTGGTTTTCTCCACATTTCTAACGGATTTGCAAACAACGCAGCCTCGTAGTTATTCAGGAATTCACTGCGCCAGGCATAAGACAAACGCATACCCAAATCACCTTTATCATAGGCTAGAACGACGCTGTAAGATTCATCTGACACACCAAATAAATCCGTTTCTTTTACTTCGGTAATCACACCAGTAGAATCGGTAATGGGCGTTGATTGCGATGAATCCAATGCGGTATAGCTCGCTTGAATACCAAAGCCATCTAACACACTTGGCAGATTTTCCGGGAACCAAACTGCGCCCAACTCCAAGCCGGTCAACTCACCATTGGATGCATTAAAGGGTTGGCTAAGGACATAGGTTCCCATTTCGCCTGTTGGGGTTTCGTGCTGAACTTGACGGCGAAAATCAATCACAAAACCTTCAATTTCGCGTTTGAATAATGTTCCGTACAAAGAACTTGCGTCGGCAAAATACCACTCCAACGAGAAGTCATAGTTTTGCGACTCAGTAGGTTTTAAATCCGGGTTTCCACCACCGGCAGTGCCATAGCCGATACCGGTAACATCTTCGTTATATACAATGCGCGAGTTTAATGAAGCAAAGCCCGGGCGACGTAAAGTTTCGGTGTACGCCAAACGTGCATACAGGTCATCTGTCAATGCGTAGCGAAGCGATAGGCTGGGCAATACTTTAGTGGTGCTCGCCGAATCTTTGTAAACATCTTTATTTGCAGAGGCGGTATCGGTGAACTCCATATCGGTATCTGAACTGGTGTAACGCAGACCAATTTCACCATCCAATTTTCTGCCAGCTATTTCAGTCTCATATTGTGTAGTCATGTAGGCAGATGCCGTTAACTCATCAATATTAAAACTTTCAACCAGCGCTAATTTTTGTAAGTTATACACTGCGCGCATATCATCGGCATTTGCACGCAAGTAATGGCCGTCGGCCACTGCCCATGTTGTTGGAACATTGGCATTACCGTCAAAAAAACCATTGTTAATGTAAGTTAACTCTTCAGTAATAGTCACATTAGGATTAAAGCCGTCCTGACGACTGAAAGATTCCGCTGCAGTGCGCTGATCGATACGCACACCTACATTAAACTGTTTGAAAAAACCTGAATCAGTGTCATAGGTAGCATCGGTGGTAAAAGTAACGGCATCACCGGTATTTTTATTGGCGTTGTCATACAGCTGTGCGGTTCTCCAATTGGCCACATCCGCAACGTCCGCCTCGTTAAGCTCCACCGTTTCTGGATTATCGATAAAGTTAAATGCTGGAATTCCGCCACCCGCATTGAAATCAACATTCAAACCATAGCGAGCATTTTCAAAACGCGCGGCGATAAAATCGGATTCAAAGGTGCTGTCTTGATAAACAACTTCTGACTTCACTTTGAAGTTATCAGTCAACTCCCAATCACCATCCAGCGCATAGACGAAGCTATCGGTCTTGCCGGTAGCCAAATCGCCACTGGTGAATGACCAGTTATTTTTTACGCTGCGCGATTTAACAATATTGGTGCCTGGAAACAACTTGACGTTTGCATCGGCCGCTGCTGTCGGACTGTCAGCATAAGATCCCCACCAATCAGCAAAGGAGAATAGCAGTGAGTTGAAGGATTCATTGCGATAGCCATTGTAGAAAGCTTCAAAGGTATATTCGGAGGTATCGTTGGGTGCAAATTGCAAAGATACATTGGCGGCCGAACGCTCACGCTTGCCGGTAAAATCGCTCGCGAAAATAGCATCGCGACCGAGGATATATTCCATTGGTTGGCCGTTAACATTTAATGTGGAACCAGGGGCAGTTGGCAAACCATTGAGCAGACCGGGAGTCCAGATAGGATTCTCAGCAACACCACCTTTGTCGAGAAAAACACGTTCGTAATTACCAAAAGGAGCGACTGGGTTGTCTGTGGCAAATGGAACCATCGCACCGGCAGTAATACTTTGATCGCGATAATTAGTTTCGGCGTAAGACAGATTTACCAAAGCACCAAATTCACCTGAACCTGTTTCCCAGCGATTACTCGCAAGGCCACTGATATTAGGATCAATTTCGTCAGCCTGTTCTTGATTGATCGCGCGCGCCGCTACTACAACTTTTGCCCCGGAAAAATCAAAGGGGCGCTGGGTTTTAATATCTACCGAACCGGCAATACCATTTTCAATTTGCGACGCTGAACGGGTTTTATAAACATCAACTTGTTTGATTAAACTGGCGGGCACATCTTGCAAGGCAACCGCCAAACCAGAAGCGGTAAAAATATTACGGCCATTGATCGTTGTGTTTATATCGGTCAACCCGCGAATGGAAATGCCGGTGACTTCACCTGAACCACGGTTGGTAACTTGCACACCGGTGATACGCTGCATAGATTCAATAACGTTGTTGTCGGGGAACTTGCCGATATCTTCCGCAACGATCGCATCGACGATTTGAGAATTGTTGCGCTTCACGTCCAAGGCTTTGGTCAAACTACTGCGAATACCCGTTACGACAACTTCTTCGATTTGTTCGTCTTCCGGCGCGGCGGCAACATAGGCACTGCCCAATGCAGCGACCATTGCGATGGAAAGACTGAGTGTTTTTTTCTGGAACATGTGTGATCTCCCGTGTGCGACCGACTCCTGAATGCAATTCAATTCGCGGAGGCAATCGTTATTATTAAATTGCACATTTATTGATTTTCTTGGTTACCGGGCGCAGCTACCGCCTCAGCGAGCGACTTACTACTGCAACTTGACGCATTCAGCGCACCAATTGAGCATATTGTAAGACAATATGATGCTAATCTGCTTAGACTTGTGCGTCAACAGATAAAACTCATTTACTATGTGAAAAAGTTATCGCGCGGGAGCGGCCGCCAACTGAAATAGCAGCCAAAAAAAAAAGCCGCTACAGGAACCTGTAACGGCTGAAAAAGTGGTGTAGTCAAACAACTCCACACCATCCAACGACAAAGGGGTCGGGGCTTCATACAAGACACAAAAGAGTACAGCAACAAGCTGCGCCCTATTTGTAATATAATATATTTATTTATAGCGAATGCAAGTGAATTTTTGGACCGAAGTGGCGGCTACAGCAATCATCCACAAAAACATTGGGTTTAAATTGCCCATAGCTTGTGAATCACACAGCGCTAAAAAAGTAAAAAGCCGGGCAAAAGCCCGGCGTTTTACCAACAGGTGGCTGACACAACCAACCGGTGAATAGCGCCTTAAAACGAGTAGCGCACACCCACTGCATAGGTTTTGGAATAGATACCATTACCGAAGTTGAACAGGCTTTGGTTACCTTCACCGTAGTAGTTTTGGTAGACATCATCCAACAGGTTGGTGCCGTCAAAGGTGATCGCCAAATCGTCGGTCACATCGTAGCTCAGCTGGAATGACAGATCCTGCTCTGGACGGCTCCAGAATTGGATCGGGTTAGCGAAGATTGAGGCTTCGTTGCCTTGGAAGAATTTCTCGCGCCATACGTAGGACAAGCGCGCACCAAAGCCCGCTTTCTCGTAGGCCAATACCAGGCTGTAGGATGAGTCAGACACACCGCTCATTTTGGATTTGTTGTAACCGCTGATACTGCCGTCCACCCCAAACTCGGGGTTCAGCTGCTCTGAGTCCAACAGGGTGTAGCTGGCTTGCACCCCCAAACCATCCAGCATGGCAGGCAGGTTGTCCGGGAAATACACCAAGCCAATTTCCACCCCGTTCAACTCACCATCGGCAGCGTTAACCGGCGCATTGAGCACATAAGGGCGCGTGACTTCATCATCGCCTTCGCGAATAACCGTTTTCTTACCGTTAATCACCAAGCCGTCGATTTCACGTTTAAACACAGCGCCATAAAGCGAGCTGCCTTCGGCGAAGTACCACTCCAGCGACATATCATAGTTTTTGGAGTAAGTCGGTTTGAGCTCTGGATTGCCGCCGCTACCGGTACCATAAGGCGTGCTGGTTAACGGGTCTTGCCAGGTTTGATAAGGGTTCAATGAACCGTACTCAGGCATACGCAGGGTTTCGGTGTAGGCGACACGGCCAACAACGTCATCGCTAATGTCCCAGTTCAATACCAAACTCGGCAATACTTCACTGGCGGAAGATTCACCCGGAACCAGCACGCCGTCTTGCCAGAATTCCAGGTCTTGCTGGTAATCCACCGCACGCAGACCAAACTCACCGCTCAGGCGATCGCCCACATGGAATTTAGTGGTGGTGTAGAGCGCAGCGGCATCTTCATCCACGCTAAAGTTTTTGGCCAGCGCCGGCGCTGCATCCAAACTGTAAACACTGCGCACCGCTTCTTTGTTATTCAGCATGTAATAGCCGTTAGCGGTGATAAAGCTATCGAAAATAGTCGCGCGACCATCAAAGTAATCGGTCGCGGTATAAACGATGCCAGAACCATCGCCCGATGCGCCGGCGGCACTCAACAATTGCATCAACTGGGTTACGCTGGTGCCGCCAATGCCCGCACTTTGATCGCGCGACATAGTTTCAGCGGCGCGGATTTGATAGCGACCGCCCACCTTAATGCTGTCGATAAAAGCCCCCTCAAGCTGCCAGTCCGCGTCCAGGGTAAATGCGGCGGAATCACCGGTACTGCTGCCGCCATTGTCGTAGACCGTACCGGCATTCCAGTTGGCTACCGACGCTATATCGGATTCATCCACCGCGGTGGATGGGTTGTCCCAAAACACCACGGAGGGCACGCCGTCGCGATCGTTATAATCCACATCCAAACCATAAGCAGTGCGATCAAAACGCATCGCAAAGAAGTTGTTAGTGTATTCGCTGTCTTGCAATACCAGTTCGGAGTTCACGGTCAGCTTGTCGCTAGGCATCCACTTAGCGCCCAGCGCCCAGAGGTAGCTGTCGGTTTTGCCATCGGCATAATCACCGCTTTGAAAACCGCCGTTGCCGCGCCCCTGATGTTCTTTGACGACATTAGTCCCTTCGTACACCAGTGGGATATCGATATTGCCGTGTTGATGTTCAAGGGTATTGGTGAACCACATGGCATTTTGTTGGGTGTTGCGATAGCCGGTATAGAAACCTTCGGCGAGGAACTCCCAGGCATCATTGGGCGCCCACTGGAGCGAGAAGCTGGCCGCAGGACGCTTGCGAAAACCGGAGAATGAGGTGCCAAATACCGCATCGCGCATCATCAAATAGTCAACGGTTTCACCATCCACATTCAGGGTAGAACCCGCCGTGTAGGGAATACCGTTTTCCAAACCTGCCTGCCATACCGCGCTACCACTCGAGCTGTTGGGGATCATTTGATAGGGCGAGTAATTCAATGCAGGCTCTGCTGAGAAATAGGGAAATACCGCACCCGCAGTCATAGTGTCATCGCGGTAGTGGGTCTCGGCATAACCTATGTTGACCAGCGCACCAAATTCGCCGCCACTTTCCAGCTCCCAGCGAGTGCTGTAAAGCGCGCTGACATTGGGATCAATTTCGTCTGGCTGATCGGAATAAATACCGCGCGCCGCTAACACCACTTTTTCACCGTCAAACATAAACGGGCGGTTGGTTTTTACATCGATAGAACCGGCAATACCGCGTTCAGTGCGATCAGCCGAGCGAGTTTTGTAGACGTTAACGCTACTGAGCAAACTGGCGGGAATATCCCAAATTGCCACATCGCGGCCGGCGCCGGTAAATACATCGCGACCGTTAACCGACGTATGTACGTCGGTGAGACCGCGAATCGATATGCCGGTCACTTCACCGCCGCCACGGCCAGTGGTTTGCACACCGGTAACGCGCTGCAGTGCTTCTACGACGTTGTTGTCAGGAAACTTGCCGATGTCTTCAGCAACAATCGCGTCGACGATTTGGGTGTTGTCGCGTTTGATATCCAACGCTTTGGTCAAACTGCTGCGAATGCCCTGCACTACAACTTCTTCAACTTGTTGGTCTTGCGTTTGCGCGAAACTGACTTGGGCCATGATTGCGGCGAGTACCGCTGTGGCCAATGCTGTCTTTTTATACATTTTTTAAACTCCAAAATTTTTTATAAATTTTGAGTTAATGTTTTCTGCATTAACTCCATCAAAAAGAATTCATGACGCGGGAGAATTATTTTTCTCCCGCGCTACTGCGAATTAGTTGGCAGTGGAACCTTCTTGATACAGCGAGTTAATGCGTTCGTTGCTGATGGTGCCGGTGAACACTTTGAGTTCATCGATAGCGCCATTGAATGGGGTATCCCAATAGTTCACACCCAGTGCAAATTCATTGGTATCGCCCGCCACTGTCATCACCCGAGGGAAACCGGTGGATTCGAGTTGCTGCACGCCATTCATGTAAATCTTGATGGTGTTGTTATTCTCGCCATCGACCATGATCACCAAATGCGTCCACTTTCCGGCGGGAATACGGCTGCTTAATTCCGCGTTGTCGTAAAACGCCGGGCCATTGGCCCAAACACGGGTTTTTTCCGTGCCGTTCATGGAGGGAACCAAACTCAACCAATAGTTGGCATTGGCGCCACCAAAAAATGCGGTGGTGTAATTGGTAAACGCAGTGGGTTTTAACCAGAGCGAAATACTGTAGCTAGCCGTGGTAATTAAATTGTCGGGCAGACGAACACCGGAGGTGCCATCCAAATTCACTGCCGAACCTTTTACCCCTTGCACATAGCTCACTGCGCCACCGGTATTGTGGATAAAGTTGCCGGTCACTTTGCCCGGTGCAGCAACATCGTTCAGTGCATTGAGGCTGTTTTCAAAACTGTATTCAGCCGGTGCCAAGGATTTAATGGTGACTTGGAAATTTTTGGTGTCGGTAAAACCTTGATAGGTAATGTGCGCGGTCAAGGTGATAGTTTTATCGCCTTCATCCGCTGTCGGCTGAGTGACAACTGCAACACCATTGGTTGGCTTGAGGTATTTCTCATCACTTGATGTCCAGCGAATGCCTGATACAAATGGGCCAACGCGCAATAAATTAAAGTTTTCACGCACTGCGGACATATCGCCCAAATCCAAGGCATTTTTTACAAAGCCCGCAAATTTGGATGGGTCGGTCAAATTGTTAATGGCTGCGCCGTTAATATCCAATTTGCTCAACGCGTAGTCGTACACAATAAAATCATCGATTTGACCAACGAATGGCAGATCCCACCCGAAGTTAACACCCAGTGCGTAGAGGCCGCCGTTTTTGAAAATATCATCGCGCGGCATAGCACCAACAAACGCGCCATCGATGTACAAATTCATCATGCCGTTGGCATAAGTGATGGCAACGTGCTGCCACTGATTAACTGGCGCCGTCGCTGAATGAACAACCTGATTCCAATTACCCAGGTAGTTACTCCAAATTAATGAAGTAGACGTAAACCAGGCATTACCGGGAATGTAACTTGACCAGTGATCAAAATCCGTTGCCATAAAAAAGGCTGGTGTATGGGCAGTGAGATTTTTTGCTTTCATCCAGAACGACAAGGTGTACTCGCTGGATTTGATAATGTCATCCGGTAAGCGCACACCATTAGCGCCGGTAAAATCGTACGCCTGACCACCCGCGTAACCTGCGGTAAACGTTGGCGCGGTTGCATCGACATTAAATAAATTATTGTCGGTGGTTTTTGCCGCTGCATATTTGCCCATGGAGTCGGTCAAGGCATTTTCAAAGCGATAGTGAGCTACTGCATTTTTAAATGCCGGACGCGCTCTGACAGTCACATTGAAAGTTTTGCTCGTGGTTTGACCGCCCAGCGATAAGTTCGCCGTGAGCGTAACGGTGCGATCACCCAAATCCGGGGTCGGAATAAACACATTACCCGCAGCATCTATATAGTATTCGTCGCTACTCACCCACTTAATCTGGGTGCCGCTTTTGCCAATAGTTGGCAGCGAATAACCTTCGTCGGCAATGGTCAATTCGGTTTTGATCTTCAGCGCATCTTTTACTGTATTTAACGCCGCTGTGGTGGCGGCAATTGCATCGGTACGTGTGCCAAATACCGAGGCACCATCGCGCGCCATAGCGGTAAACACTGGCACCAACTCTTTGCTGTTGTTATCCCACTGCCATTTGATCACGCCAAAATAGGTGCCGGAATCCAATACCAGTTTGATCGAATCATCGCCCTGCGACATCCAGGAACCTTTTTCGCTACCGCTTACGCTGCGGTCTTCATGCAGGGTGATATAGCCAGATTTAATCGCGGTTTTATTTACCGCCTTACCCTGATTCACAAATTTATAGTGGCCGGGCACCTGAGCAAGATCGACGAGATTGTCGCCATTGAGCGGCACATAGCGCTGGGGCGATACCACTAACCAACCGTCTTTACTGACAAACATTTCATGGGTGCGCACCGCATGAGCTTCGATGTTGCCGGGGTATGCAGTAGATGACGCGGGGAAGCGGGTGTGTGTTACCAGCAAATGACGTTTGGTCGCTTCGTCGTAATAAGCCGAGTTATGGCCTGGCGATTGATAACCCCAAGATGAACCCACCTCGCCCAATGCCTGGGTAAATTCAAATCCACCCAGCAACTTACCGCCAATCTCCAAACCAGCGCTGTTGGCAACATCGTTGCCCGCTGGATCAAGGTAGGGGCCTTTCGGGGTTTTGGCGCGGGCGATGCGAATGTTGTAGCCATCGTTAGCGGCAAAACCGGCTACCGAGTAGAACAAGTAGTAATAGTCAGCGACCGGGCTGTAAGTAACAAACGCCCCCTCCACTGCACGGAAATCACCACCTAATAGGCGCTTGCCATAGCCTTGACCAGCTTTGGGTTTGCCGGTGGCGCTGTCCATTTCCAGAATAAAGATGCCGCCAGAATAAGAGCCGTACACCATCCACAGCTGGTTGTTTTTATCGTAAAACGCCGCTGGGTCAATCGCATTGGGGTCAACCGCACCATTCCAGCTGGTTTGGCCATTATCTAAAGGATAAGCGGCGAACTCACTCGCATTGCGATAGCCACTGCGTAGGAATACGCCTTTATTAACATAGGGGCCAGCGACCGAATCCGCCTCTGCCAAGCCTAAGTAAGAGCGATTCCAACAGCCGCCATTGTCCGCCTCCAGTTGCGCACAGTGGTTGTAGTAGAACCAATATTTACCATTGGGCGCCTTGATAACATCGGCTGCCCAGTTGCCTTTAAAACCATCCGTCCAGGCAATGCCATCGGCGATTTGGGTGGAGTAGGTATTAAACAGGGGGCTTTCATCAACCGAGCCATTACCCGACAGTACCGAGATATAGTCCCAGTTGATCAAATCGGTAGATTTAGCCGCGGCCAGATGGGAACCAAAAATGTAGTAGTCACTTCCGGCTTTCACTATGGATGGATCGTGAACACCTATATCCAGCCAATTAACCGAACCCTCTGGGGTGCGGGGAACAGTGCTAGCCATAGTAGGCTTTGAGTAAACCGGCGCAGGGGATGCAGGAACCGTATTAGTCGAGGATTTGTTGTCGCCACCACCACCGCAACCGCCCAATAACAGCAGGCTGCCAATGACAAGCGAAAGGCTTGCTAGCTTCATGTGTTCACCTTCTCTCGTGTAGTTATTACTTGTATTTATTAATTCTAGATAGCTCCCGGCAATGCTTTGTGGAACTCCAACAGGGAAGTCACGCTGGGCTAGTAGTCGCATGAACTATATGTCATACAATATTACTATAAATTAATATTGTCATACAATTGAGGGCAAGTAAAGCATCGGCAGCGTTTTTTATGCCCTGTGCCGGGACCAAGCGATGGCAATAAAAATGTATGGTTCCCCTCATTGTTGCAATCACTTTTGTGACAATGAGGTGGTTTGCGCTAATGTATTCGGAGTCCTATTGGGATCGAATCCCGCTCCACGATGAGCA
>NZ_JBXUOS010000017.1:0-25950 GCF_057196725.1 Cellvibrio sp. ATLC23
TCAAGCTTCTAATACTAAAAACGCCCTGTAGAATTATCTGCAGGGCGTTTTTTTTTGATTTTCGCTTTTCGAAAATTTATTGCTTTTAAGTTGGGTTTATTTTTAGCTCTTGTTTTATTTCCTTTGAAATGTACCTACCGGGCCGATTGAGCTCTCGTTAATACTTATTGCTTTTGTATTCATCTATAATTACCAAAATTTCTCTCGAGTAAGTAGCGATGACTCAAAAAGATAAACTTTTAATTTTTGATACAACTTTGCGTGATGGCGAGCAAAGCCCCGGTGCGTCGATGACGCGCGACGAGAAAGTGCGCATTGCAAAGATGTTAGAGAAGATGCATGTCGATGTCATCGAGGCGGGATTTGCAATTGCCAGCCAAGGCGACTTTGAGTCAGTGCGAGCTGTTGCTGAAGTGATTAAAGACTCAACGGTTTGCAGTTTGGCGCGTGCAGTTAAGGGTGATATAGAGCGCGCGGGTGAAGCGATTAAACCTGCAAACTCAGGCCGTATTCATACGTTTATCGCAACCTCTCCAATTCATATGAAATACAAGCTGCAAATGGAGCCGCCCAAAGTATTGGAGCAGGCAGTTGCGGCGATTAAATTAGCGCGTCAATTTACCGATGATGTTGAGTTTTCTCTCGAAGATGCCAGCCGTTCCGAATTTGATTTTATGTGTCGCATCATTGAATCGGTTATTAATGCCGGTGCGCGCACTATTAATTTACCGGATACGGTCGGTTACGGTGAGCCTGGCGAATATGGATTGTTATTTCGCCGTTTGATCGAGGCGATCCCCAATTCAGATAAAGCAATTTTTTCCACCCATTGTCATAACGATCTCGGTCTGGCCGTAGCAAATTCACTTTCTGCGGTCATGCACGGTGCGCGACAAGTTGAGTGCACAATTAATGGCTTGGGTGAGCGTGCTGGGAATGCTGCATTGGAAGAAATTGTAATGGCAGTTAAAACACGCAAAGATTTAATGCCTGTTGAGACACAAATTGATATTAGCCACATTGTTCCTACATCGCGCTTGGTGTCCAGTATTACCGGTTTCCCAGTGCAGCCTAATAAAGCCATTGTTGGTGCAAACGCATTTGCACACGAATCAGGTATTCATCAGGACGGCATTTTAAAGCATCGTGAAACCTATGAAATTATGCGTGCAGAAGATGTGGGCTGGAACACCAATAAATTAGTGTTAGGCAAACACTCTGGTCGTGCTGCAGTCAAGGCGAGGTTTGAAGCGCTGGGTATTAGTTTTGCGGATAACGATGCACTCAATGCTGCTTTTGTAAAATTTAAAGATTTGGCCGATAAAAAACACGAAATTTTTGATGAAGACCTACAGTCACTCGTCAGTCATACCCATTCTCACACTGTGGTGGATGTATATGAGTTGGGTGAGATGGAAGTGGTGTGTAAAACTGGCCAGAGCCCTCGCGCAAGAGTCGAAGTAAAAATTGATGGTAAATCTGTAGCGGCTGAAGCGATTGGTTCGGGTCCGGTTGATGCGACGTTTAAAGCGATCGAAAGTTTGGTCAAGAGTGGTTCGAATTTAAAACTCTACTCAGTGAATGCGATTACTCAAGGCACTGATTCGTTGGGTGATGTAACCGTGCGCTTGGAGCACGATGGTCAAATTGTAAATGGGGTTGGTGCTGATACGGATATTGTCACTGCATCAGCAAAAGCTTATTTGCATGCGCTTAATTTGCTCAGTGCACATGCGGCTAAAGCGCATCCGCAGCGCGACGGCATCTGAGCTGATTATGAATGAGTTGCAGCGGCAAGCTTACTTATCTGCGCTCGGCATAGAAAACTATGCCCCGCGCTGGTTATTGCCTTCTGCACCTGTATCTGTTGCCTGTATGATGCCGGTGTTTGATATTCCTGTCGTCGATCCAGTGGCAACAATAGCGCCTTCTATGACGACTGCAATTGATTGCCGTATAGAAAGTAATAATTCGGCCTCTGAGTTATTAACGACGATTGTCGATATAAAAGAACCCAAAAAAGCGCCTTTAGCAATCAATGCGGCGGCGATTCTGCAGCAGTTAGAAGAAAAAAAAGCGCCTGTCGTCCAACCTTTTTCACTGAGTGTGTATCGGCCGCAAGCGGGTTTTTTAATTGTCGATACTCGAAATACGGCCTTGGCATTGCCGACAGAATTACTGCTCAATAATCTTTTGCGCGCTCATTTAAAAGCGAGTCAATTTACACTGGCGGAAGAGACTTTACGCTGGCCGATGATTGAAAATCGCTTTGTATCGCGCACAGAAGAGGATGCGCGCAATGAATTGCAGACCTGGCTTGCGGTAGAAAATGAATTGCGACCTATTCAGACACTATGGTTAATGGGCGATAATGCTGCGCGTTACTGGTTGGAACCTGACTGTGATTGGTCAGCAGTATGTTGGACAATTCAATCTATCAACGATTTACCGCTACAGGCGTTGATTTTACCTAGCCTTAATCAGTTGCTACAAAATCCCGCGCAAAAATCCAAGTTATGGGCTTGTTTGCCATAATTTACTCCTGCATCAATTGCTGCTTATTTTGAAGTTAATGTCATGACTGAAGATCTTTCTCTGGTGTGCGAAACCTATACGGGCATGACACTAGATTTTCGCCTAATTACCGCTGTGGATATTCCGCAAGTAATGCTGTTGGAGCGCAGTGCGCATTCACACCCGTGGCGACAATCCAGTTTTGAAGATTGTTTGAATGGCAGGCAAAAGTGTTGGTTGGCAGAACATAAGGGTATTTTAGTGGGTTATGTGGTTGTTACCCATGGCGGTGGTGATGCAGAGTTATTGAATATTTCTGTTGCGCCTAATTATCAGCGCAAAGGAATAGGTCAAATCTTGCTATCTCATGCGGTGAATTGCGTAAAAGAAAAAGCGGACATGTTATTTCTGGAAGTGCGTAGATCTAACCGTAAGGCGATTGCACTTTATGAGCGTGAAGATTTTTTTGAAGTCGGCCAGCGCAAAAATTATTATCCAACAGCAAATGGCCACGAAGATGCCATCTTGATGGCGCGACAGCTTTTGTAGACAGCTTATCTTGTTATTGTTTTACCGGCCGCTTGTGTAATTTGCGTTGCAGTGTGCGGCGATGCATACCTAGCGCTCTCGCGGTGGCTGAGATATTGCCATCATTTTCCCGCAGTATTTTTTGTATGTGTTCCCACTCTAAGCGATCAATCGAGAGCGGAGCGTAGGTCGTCTCGGTGGTGGTCGATGATTTTTGTTCGCCGAAGGCCGCCAGAATTTCATCGGCATCCGCCGGTTTGCACAAATAATTTACTGCGCCCAGTTTTACCGCTTCTACGGCGGTTGAAATACTGGAGTAGCCAGTCAACATCACAATTGCCATATCGGGCTGACGTAATTTTAATTCGCGAATTAGTTGTAAGCCGGAATCATTACCCAGTTTTAAATCGATAATTGCCCGTGTAAATACAGTGTTGCTTGTTAATTGTAGTGCCTGAGCTGCATTGCTGCCCGATTGTGTTGAAAAGCCGCGTCTTTGCAATACGCGCTCAAGCATGCCCGCCAGAGTAGGGTCGTCATCGATAATTAGAAAATCTGTGGTGGTCGTACTCATAGTGTATCTGGCTCAATAGATGTCCCACGCATGATGGGTAAAGTGAGTTTTGTAATGGTGCCGCGCGGTGTTCGATTGTGAAGTGATACAGTGCCACCATAGCGATTAATCGTCGCTTGCGTGAGCAGCAAACCAATACCTAGCCCTTTGGTTTTGGTGGAGATAAACGATTTTCCGAGATGAGCGGTGACTTCTTCAGCAATACCTGCACCCATATCTTTAATTATCCAGATAAGTTGTTGTTCGTCCCAATTGATCTCAATCTCGATCTCTTGCGGGCTGGCATCGGCAGCATTGTTTAACAAATTAACAATGGCCTGCGCGATAGTGGGATGAAACTGCGCGCAAATATCGGCGTTGGTGTTGTGATCAGCAAAATGAATACGGGCAATCACATCCGGGCGCATAATTTTCCAGCGTTCAATTACGCTCGTGCAGTAAATATCAATTTGTTCGCTAGGCAATTGTCCATCTTTAGTGTGTTCTGCAGTAGCGACTAATTCGCGCAAGGTGTTAGCGCACTGATTTACCTGGTTTTGTAAAAGTTTTAAGTCGTTTTGCAGCGGCTCCAATTGCTGGTATTCAGTGCGCAATTCGCTAAGCAAAAGTTTCATGGTTGATAAAGGGGTGCCCAGTTCATGGGCAGTTCCCGCCGCGAGAGTGGCAACTGCCATGACCTGCTCATCGCGTAACTGATCTTCACGCCAGCGATTTAATTGCGCTTCTTGAGCGCGCAGGTCGCGTGCCATTTTCACAATAAAATAGGTAATCAAACAGGCGCTGATAAAAAAGTTCAACCACATGCCCATCACATGCAGGTTGATAGAGTTGTCGGCTTGATGATGGTGTGGCGAGAGGATTGGCAAAGGGATGTGAAAAAATAATAACAGCGAATAACTCAACACACTCACGCCAGCAATCGCCAGGGTGTAAGTGCCACTCAAGGTTGCCGCGCAAATACAAATAGGCACCAGAAAATAAGACACAAAAGGATTGTTCGCGCCGCCACTAAAATAAAACACGCCGCTTAAGCAGCCTAAATCCACCAATAGCTGGATAAAAAATTCCAGCGGGGCGACTGGCAAGGGTTTGCGGAGGCGCATAAACGTAAGCAGATTGACGCCGGTTAAAATCACTAGCGCGGTAAGAATTTCGCTAAACGGTAGATTGACCGTGCCATCCCACAAAAAAATTACCACCGCAATGCCAAGGCAAATCAAAATCAGTGTGCGGATAATCACCCAGTAGCCCAGATGCTGCGCGTGATCGGCCAGTGTAAAAGGAGGATTGATGATGTTTTTCTTAGGCATTAGCAACCGATACGTCAGCAGGGATTAGTATGTGATTATAGCGAACTGAGATGACGTAAACCGTTAATCAACCATATCGGCGGTGCGACACATTGTCGCGCTTGGTTATTGCTTGGGCAGGGCGCGGTGAGGGGACTGGTGTATACTGCACGCCGTTTTTTGATCATATTTTTCTGGTTACAACATCCGGCAGTGTTTATGGCAACCCCCTTACAAGCAACTCTCACCGAAGGACGGGTCTCTGAACAGCTAAAAATCCTCGCGTTGCCACTGGTTTGGGGCTTGATGGCGACCATGTCGCTCAATGCGATAGAAACTTTTTTTATCGCTCAGTTAGGGCGTGAACCGCTCGCCGCGCTCAGCTTTACCTTTCCTGTGATTATGGTGCTCACCAGCTTAGGGATTGGCTTGGGGGCGGGCACTTCATCGGCGGTAGCCAGAGCAATCGGCGAGGGTGATTCGAACAAGGCGCGCCGGCTCGCTACTGATGCCATGAGCCTGACCTTTATCATTTCCGCCAGCGTCTGTTTACTGGGCTGGCTCACTCTCGAACCACTGTTTTTTGCATTGGGCGCAACGCCGGATTTAATTCCATTGATTCGCTCTTACATGTCTATTTGGTATTTCAGTGCGCCCTGTTTACTGGTGCCCATGGTGTGTTTGTCGGCGCTGCGTGCAATGGGAATGAGTCAGGTGCAAGGGTATTTAATGGGTGGCGCTGCATTACTGAATGTGATGCTCGATCCTATTTTGATTTTTGGCCTGTTTGGCTTTCCCGAATTGGGATTACAGGGCGCGGCGCTGGCCACTCTAATTACTCGGGTATTGATGCTGGTGGTGGCGCTGTATATTTTGCACGCGCGCGTACATATGCTGGTCAATCCATTTTTGCCCTGGGAAAAGTTAAAACATTCTTGGATGACGATTGTAGAAGTCGGGCTACCCGCAATGGTTGCCAATGTAATTATTCCCTTTGCGAGCGCGATTGTGGTCGCGATGGTAGCGGCTTATGGCACAGATGCGGTGGCCGCATTGGGTATTGCTATGCGTATCGAGCCGCTGGCGTTAATTGTGTTTTATGCGCTCTCCGGTGTGGTCGGGCCTTTTTTCGGGCAAAACTTTGGCGCAGGCAAATTAGAGCGGCTATATGACGCGCTGCGAGTGCTCACGGTTTTTTGTTTGGTATTTGGTTTGTTGTTGGCATTAATTCTTGGTGTGTTTGGAGCCGAAATCGCCGGAGTGTTTGGCGGTCACGCCGAAGTAGTTACCATCACTGCAACCTATTTAATGATTGTGCCAATCAGCTACGGCGCCTATGGTTTGGTGATGGCTGTTAATGCCGCGTTTAATGGATTAGGTCATCCTTGGCCGGCGATGATTATCTCGGCCGGACGGGTACTTTACGTGTATCTACCGCTCGCATGGTTGGGGCAGTATTGGTGGGGCATCACGGGTCTTTTCATCGCCACTGCACTGGCTAATTTTTTGCTCGGCCTCTGGGCATGGTTGTGGCTGCGCAAGCATATTCAGCAGCAGACGGCTTCTGCCGAGCCATAGTACGCTAATAATTCTCCCCCGGCGTTAGCCACTAAGTGAGCGCCCGCAGGGTATAATTCCCGCACTTTTCTTTTCATCTTTTTATTCTTTGTCTTTTAACGCGATATTTTTATGATTAATTTAACTGCTGAGCTTGCCAAGCGTCGCACCTTTGCGATTATTTCCCACCCGGATGCCGGTAAAACCACGGTGACGGAAAAGTTATTGTTGTGGGGTAATGCCATTCAATTAGCCGGTTCGGTTAAGGGCAAACGCGGCCCCCATGCCAAATCAGACTGGATGACCATGGAGCAAGAGCGTGGAATTTCGGTAACCTCATCGGTGATGCAGTTTCCCTACAAAGACCGCATCGTCAATTTGCTCGATACCCCCGGCCATGAAGATTTCTCGGAAGATACTTATCGCACACTCACTGCAGTGGACTCGGTATTGATGATGATCGACGGCGCCAAAGGTGTTGAAGATCGCACCATCAAATTGATGGAAGTGTGCCGTCTGCGCGACACGCCAATTTTAACTTTCATCAACAAAATGGATCGCGAAAGCCGCGATGCCGTTGAGTTGCTCGATGAAATTGAAAGTGTATTAAAAATCACTGCTGCACCGATTAACTGGCCCTTGGGCAGCGGCAAAGAATTTGTCGGCGTTTACAATTTTTACACCGATGTCATTCACGTTTATCAGCAGGGTATGGGGCACACCATTCCCGATGATATCCAAATTAAAGGTTTGGATAGCGATGAAGCGACTAAATTGTTGGGCTCCTATGCGCAGGATGTGCGCGACCAAATTGATTTTGTGCGCGGTGCAACTAATCAATTTGATTTAGAAGAATATCTTGCCGGGCGAATGACGCCGGTATTTTTTGGTACGGCCTTGGGTAACTTTGGTGTGCGCGAAATGCTCGATGGTTTTGTCGAGTGGGCGCCAACACCGCGCGCGCGCGCTACCCATGAGCGTGTTGTTGAACCGAGTGAAGAAAAATTTAGCGGATTTGTGTTTAAAATCCAGGCCAACATGGACCCTAAACATCGCGACCGTATTGCCTTTATGCGTATCTGTTCCGGCACCTATTCGCAGGGCATGAAAATGAAGCACGTGCGTTTGGGCAAGGATGTAAAAATCGCCGATGCGGTGACCTTTATGGCGGGCGATCGCAGTGCGGTCGAAGAGGCAATTGCGGGGGATATTATCGGCCTGCACAATCACGGTACGATTCAAATTGGCGATACTTTTACTGAAGGTGAAGGTTTGAAATTCACTGGTATTCCGCACTTCGCGCCAGAATTATTTCGCCGTATACGCCTGAAAGATCCGCTTAAAATGAAACAGTTGCAAAAAGGTTTGCAGCAGTTGTCAGAAGAGGGATCTACGCAAGTATTTTTCCCAGTTAATAACAATGACATTGTTGTGGGGGCGGTTGGTGTGCTGCAGTTTGAGGTGGTTGCTTACCGGTTGAAAGATGAATACAAAGTTGAAGCGATTTATGAGCCGGTGAATGTGACCACCGCGCGCTGGTGCGATTGTACCGACTTCAAAAAACTGGAAGAGTTTAAACGTAAGTGTGCTGAAAATTTGGCATTGGATGGCGGCGGTCATCTCACTTATCTCGCGCCATCGCGGGTGAACTTATCGCTCACTCAAGAGCGTCACCCCGAGGTGGTCTTCCGGGCAACTCGCGAGCATTAATATTTATGCTAGTGTTTATTGGCACATTGGTAGTATTTCTAGGTGTAATAGGTGTTTTGCTTTGGGTAAAAACACCGCACTACCAAATGAGCCGGGCAGACTTGATACGGCTCCTGCAAAACATTTTGGTGGGGCAGGCAAGTGAAAACGACTGGGCGATTTTTTTATCCTCGTCCTTTCGTCACTGCCCTGAGCTAGAGCCATTTCGCGATGCTTGCGTCGCTATAGATGAAAAGGAATATCTTGGCCACACCCGCACTGGTTTTTTGTTAAGCGAGAAGGGCTTGGCACAAATTCGCTGGATTCTGGAAGAAGTCAACGCGCTGGATTGCTAAGGTGAGTGTTAGCGAGAGTCTACTCAGCTATACTCAGCCTATTCATTATTAATCAAAACAGGTTCTGCCTTGACCGCAACTTCCGATAATAAGGATCTTATTTGGGATCTGGATGCCTTTAACCAACGCCAGCGTGCGGTGGATTTTGTTATGGGGTTTGAAAACAAACTCTGTGTTTATTCCAGCTCGGTAGATCAACTCTACACTAACTACAATATTTTTTTTCCTAAAGAAGAAGATAGAAAGTTGGTGATTTTGCCTAATCCTTATATGCCGCACGATACGTTTAACGGCATACCTTCTAATGCGGTGACACCCACAGGGATGGAAATTATCCCCGGCGTCTATCAATCTCGCCCCTGTTTGTTTTTGCGCATTCCTTTTCGCAGTGGCACTGTTAAGTATCGCGCGGTACCGCTGCAAATGGGCTTGAGTATTGTTCGTCAAAAGCTGCCACCCCATAAACCCTTTTTGCCGGTGTTGATGAAAGGGGATTTGCGTGAGTTAGATGCCTCAACCCCATGTTTACATTTGCATGCAATCCATGTGGATCGCTTAATTGAACATTCGACATTGGAGCGCAACGGGATTCATAAGGTAATCGACCAGCGCTTGCGGCAGTTGAGCTAAGCCTTGCAGTTAACTCGATATCATAAAAAAGCCACCGCATTGGGTGGCTTTTTTACACATGCGATTTTGCTCTGCGAAGAGCTGTGAACATCTATTCTGGTAATGCCCAGCGCATGGGTACAGTAAACTCGAATCTCGCACCTGCTATTTCTACCGGTAATGGAGGGAACGGCGCTGAGCGTTGAATTGCATCAAGGGCTTCTTTGTTTAGCATGTCAAACTTACTGCTCTCCAAAAGATTGGAGCTAAGCACGTTGCCTTGACGATCGATCACAATTGCAACCCGCAAGCTTCCTGCTTGCCCTCGATCCAATGCTCGCTGTGGGTATCTGGTTTTGCTACGAATTTTTTTGATGGCATCTGAAACATAAAATTGACGAGCTAATAATGTTTGCGCGGTTAATGCGGGGCCTTCCTCTTCATCTTCTTCCGCTAGGGTTGCAGCAACTGGTTTCGCGGCGGCACTGCTGGTTGCTGCCACAGTTGCAACAGATGAGGCTTTTTCTGCTTGAGTGGTTGGAATAGGGATGTTCAACGTTGGTTTTTCAATAGTCGGTACATCAAACTTGGGTACTTCGGGCTTTGCTACTACAGCAGTTTCTGTTTTCGCTTTTGCTGAAGACTTAGCTGAAGAGGCCTCTGCAGTTTTTACTTCAACTTGAGTGCCGGTCCAGGCTTTAATTTCTGCCGTACGTGCTGCAGTTGTCGACATAGCACTGTAACGGCCGCGTAAACCTGCATCCACATCACCGACTTTGAGCAAGCTGTCGCGATAATCAGAAGACAGAGGAATCTTTCCTATCCAGGTCGACAAAAGCATGGAAAAAAATTCGTTGTCGCCAATATTGCCAAGCAGAACACCGTTGACGGTGACATCCACGCCTTTGCCTGGGTTGTTAGTAAAGCTAATGAAATCATTTTTTTGGAAGCGGCCTTTAAATAAGCCATCAAACTTCACCATGTTGTCAGCCTGAGCAGTGAGTACATCTACCTTGCTGTTCACTGCCATACCTTCGATCCACATGCGGCTAAAGCGGCGGGTGGTCAATCCATCTGGAGCAACAATTTTTAACTCCATGCGCATAGGTTGGGCACTGTTCATTAGTGTCTCTGCATCATTACTGAGTGATTCAGAATAGAGTGCGCCAATAAATACTTCTTGGCCCAACTCCTGATGCACGCCAATACCATTGAGCATGGGCTCGGCACGGGCGATCTGGCATAACATAAGTAATACGATACTGGTGAGAACTCGGAATAGATGGTTGAAGCGCATAGTCTTGCTACTCTCTATACTTTTAGGGACTTTGTGGTTTTAGTTTAGTTTATTGTCCAGTCTTTAGGCTGAATGTTGATGGTACAACCCAGATATCATATAGAAAAAAAGCACTGGAGCGTACATCAGTGATAATTTGACTTATAGTTGTTATATGAATTTTCAGTAGTATCATACCTGCAGGAGTTTTTGAGACGGGAAAACTCATGCCAGCCTGTTTGCCTCAGGGGCATTAATAAAAACATATATTACGAGTAGATGATGGAAACGAAACCTCTGCATAAGGTACCTAGAGAGACGTTAGAACACTTATTATCGGGTATCCCATTCTTTAAATCTGTTAGGCAGCAGGACTTGAAGCAATTTGAATTGTTGCTGCAAGCTTCGCGTATTGTTTCCTTTGTTCCTGGAGAAATTGTTCTGCAAAAAGGCGATACGGGTAATTGGCTCTATTTTTTACTCAAAGGAAAATTAGCGGTTTATGTGGATCAGGCATTACAAGGTGACTTGATAAACTATGTGACACCGGGAGAAGTGTTTGGGGATTTGGCGCAACTGATGGGGCAAGCGCGGACGGCAACGGTAATTGCTGACCCGGCCGCGAAAGAGTCGATGGTGCTAGCATTGGATTTCAATGTGTTTGGACCATTAAACTCTGTGTCCCCAATATCTCGGCAAACCAAGCTCACTTACTATCGTAATACCGCGCACAATCTACGCTGGAAGCTAGAAGTTTATCGATCCCAGCATTTACAGCATGAGTTGGCCAATAAGCATCGACAAATAAAGTTATATATTGGCCCCAAGGACACATTGGAAGAGTTGGTGTCGCTACATGAACAATCCCAAGCCTTGGCATCGCTGCTGCTGGAATGGAATAAAGAGTTCGGTGTGTTATCGGCAGAAACCTTAAATCAAAACCGACATATATCAGAGTCTGAGCACTAGATTAGCAACTGTTCCTCGCTATTACAGCAATCCTGTCATCTGCTGCTACACTGCTTCAAATAACAACTTAATAATTGGCGTAGTTGCAGCGATGAAATTTGAAGAACTCAAACTCACCTATGGTTACCCATTGCAATTGCAAACTGCTGCTGTGGCAGGGCAAATCGAGCGCTTTTCTTGCCGTTTGATTGGATGTTTGCCTGGGCGAAGCGTCTTACTCTCAGTGCCTAAGCAGGCCGGAAAACTAATTAAGTTCCGGGCGGGGCAGAAATTAGTTGTACGCTTTATGATTGATAATGGTATTGGCGTTTTTGCTGGTGCTGTTGAGAGTCAAACCCAAGATCCATACCCAATTTTGCATCTTAGTTACCCTGACGCCGTAACCTTTAAGGGGATTCGTGGTGCGACCCGTGTTGCTGTCCGCGAAAAAATTGACGTTACCAATATTAGCAGCGAGGGAAAAACAAAAGTGTCTGGTTTTATATCTGATATGAGTATCAGTGGCACCAGAATAGAATTGGGTGACGACATTGCCGAAATTGGGGATACACTTGAGTTGAAAGCGCAGGTGAGCATTCGCGACGTAAGGCAAGAGCTAACCTTAATTGGCGTGATTCGGTCTCGTGTTGATCCGACGGATAATCTTGCAGATGGAGCGTTGGTTAGTTATGGCTTGGAGTTCGTGAGCCAGTCAAATGAGCAGCGCCTGATAATGTATGCATATGTATTTAATCAAATGGTGTTGCAGGAGAATTCAGTTCCATAGCTTTTCTTTGTGTAGCACTAACAATAAAAAAGGCACCCGAAGGTGCCTTTTTTATTGGTGCTTGGAATTAAGCGGCAGCTACAGGAGCAGCAGCTTTTGGCTTGCGGCCACGTTTAGCTGGTGCGGTACCAGCTGGCTTTTTAGCGGCTACTTTTTTTACAGCAACTTTCTTAGCAGCTGGCTTTTTGGCTGCTGCTTTCTTAGCAACTGGCTTTTTAGTAGCTACTTTTTTTACAGCAACTTTCTTAGCGGTTGGCTTTTTTGCGGCAACTTTAGCTTTAGCTGCAGTTTTCTTGGCGGCAGCTTTTGCTTTAATTGCAGCTTTTTTGGCAGCGATTTTAGCTTTAGCTGCAGCTTTCTTAGCGGCAGCTTTGGTTTTTAAAGCAGCTTTCTTAGCGGCAGCTTTAGCTTTAACAGCTTGTTTCTTAGCAGCTAATTTAGCTTTGGTAGCAGCTTTCTTAGCTGCTAACTTGGCTTTAGCAGCCGCTTTTTTCTCAGCTACTTTGCTTTTTGCAGCAGCTTTCTTAGCTGATGCTTTCGCGCGTTTAGCAACAGCAGCTTCTGCTTTTGCAACTGCTTTGTCATGAGCCGCAGCAAGTTTGGCAGCAGCTTTAGCAGCAGCAGCTTCTTTCTTGGCAGTAACAACTTTTGCTTTAGCAGCAGCAGCTTCTTTCTTAGCAGAAGCAACAACTGCCTTGGCAGCAGCAACTTGTTTCGCAGCGGCTGGGGTTTTTTTCTTGGCAGCGGCAGCCAATTTACTTTGCGCAGCTTTCAATGCAGCAGTTGCTTTTGCCGCATCTTTTACCAAACCTGCAACAGCTTTACCGGCATCAGCCGCTTGAGCTGCGCGAGCTTTTGTCAGTTGCGCTTTCAGTTGAGCCAATTGCTGTTCTAAACTTGCAACAGTATTAACAGCGGTTTGTTTACGTGCAGCCATGGTGTGCTTCCTTTATAGTTTTCGAAAAGTCGATAAATGGATTAAAAAGTCCAACATGTATAAGTTAAAACTTTATTAAAAAAATTCAAGTTTTTTGCGTTAAATAGTCAATAAAAATGTGCTTTTTTGATGAATTTAAGTGAAAAAATGTCTTTTCCTGAAAATTCGGGAAAGTTTTTATGGTTGTTTCGTTCTGTATTAGAAAATTTTAGTCATACAACCTCGGTTCTTTTTTGTTGTTGCAAAGGGCAACATTTATTTTCGTGCGATATTTTTAAAGCTTTTTCAGGTTGTGTTGAGGTTCTAAATGGCTATTGTATTTTTTGTTTGGAATGCGGTTCAGGCATGTTATTGCTAAGTGAGATAGGTCCGTAACTTAATGTAAACCCACTGAGTAAATATTAATTCGACCGTTATCGGAAATGGTTTAGGTGCGTGTTTCAGGTGGTGGGATGTTGTTTATGCATAATTTCAGATTGCATTGTCAGATAGCTTTGTATTTTTGCCGTTCGAGCCATGCATAAGTTGATTTATCTAGCATTGAGATAACGAAAATCGTCTTTAGGGCAATTCCACATGAATTGCTATAAGAGCAGAGGTATTTGTAGCGAATGTTGGCTGGTTTTTTTGGTGGATATGTTTTGTTGTGCAAATGGTTTGCTGTCAACGGGAGTGTTAGGGGGGCATCGCTTCGGCGTTAAGTTTGGCTTAGCGTTGGCTGCTTAACTCAAACTATATTTATTTGACGTGATGGCCGCGATGCTAAATGCTCATGCAATCGGGCATTGTGAGGATGAGAGCTTTGCGGTAAATGAGGTTAGGTGAATGAACTTTTATTGCAGCAAGGTCAGACGTTATGTTGTTCAATGAAATTGCAACAGGTGTGGCGTTGTTAAGGTGAAGAGAAATTCGATCTGGCAGTGCGCTCGTGTTGCGATAGGAACCGTTGCGTACTTGATTGGCTCCAATGTTTCTAATTTTGATGTTTCGGCTCAATATTGTTTCGCGAGGGAGCTTGTGTAGTGCAATGCTTTTTACCAAGTGAATGCAGCAAATTATTTTTTGGTGCGCTGGGTAACAGTTTTAGGTCTGATGCCTGTGTGTGGGAAAAACTTTGTTGCGCCATGAGCCCTTTGCCGCTGACATGGGGATTAATATTGGCGGCTTATTCGCTGTAGACTAGATCTATTTAGGGATGCTAACTAAAGTAATGAGCTGGGCGCCTTCTCTTTGCGCCCCTCGTGTAGGGGTGACTGGTTTTTGACGTTTGGGCTTGTTTTGAAGGGATGCTCATTGTTTGGTCAATAAGTGAGCTTGCAGCTTGAGTGGCCTGAATATTTCACGTAAATTCACTGTGCTGGCCGGACAAAGGGTTGGTTTTTGCTTTAGCAAAACTGCTAGAATTCATGCTTTACCCCCCCAGACTTATTATAACGTTCTACATAACACGAGGAGTTCCCACAGTGAGCCGCAGAAAAAAGAACCGTGCTGGCGATGATACTAATGAGATTGACCTGACGCCCATGCTCGATGTGGTGTTCATTATGTTGATCTTCTTTATTGTGACGGCATCTTTTGTAAAGGAGATCGGGATTAACCCTAATGTCCCTGAGCCAAACCCTAATGAGCCGCCACCAAATGCAGATCCCAATATTCTGGTGCGCATCTCTGCTGATGATCAAATTTGGCTGTTGGAGAAAGAGGGTGAGCGTCGTATTGACGTTCGCGCTGTGCGCTCCAACATTGAACGTTTGCGCGCTGAGTTGCCCAAAGCTGCTGTAATTATTCAGGCAAGTGGTGCGGCTAATACCGGCGTTTATGTGACGGTTGCCGATGCTGCCCGTGCCGCGAATGCACCTAGCGTGGTATTGGTGCCTATGAAGGACTAATGGTTGACTCTATGCCATGAAAAACCGCCTGGTGACAGGCGGTTTTTTTATGCTCGTCAATTGGTTGTTGTGTAACTAAAGTTCGTATTCGTGGCGTATGTATTTCTTGGGGAGGGTGCTAAACCGGGTGCGTTCAGCACTGAAGTGATCGTGTAGCTTGTTTTGCATCAATTGGACAAAGTCGGGTTGTTTCAGGCGGATAAGATGGCGATGGTCACCTGCTTCGATATAAATTTCTTCCACGCCCAGCAGCTCCTCGTCCCAAATTACGTCAAGGCCATAGGCCTCACCTAATGCGGGGATTGCCCCTTCGGCGCAGTCTTTAAATATTTCAATCAACTCCTCTTCATCAACTAGCTCCATGTGACGATCAAAAATTTGGTTCAGCGTGTGGCGGAGGATCTTATTGCGCGTTGGCAATATACAAAGTGTGTAATGGAAATCTTCATCACGTAACAGTACGCCTTTGGCAAGGCAGTGATCATCGATTCGGGCAACACGTGCAGTGTTGTATGACCCTTCACAATAATCGTGTTCCAGTAGCGTGAAGTTGATTTGTTTTGCTTTTAAATATTTTTCTACAGTAGCAGCAACACCCATACTTATATCTCCTGTGGCGAAACGCGCAGAGAAAAGGGTTGAACACTATTTCTTACAGTCATAACCAATAGTTAATACGCATCGGATCCATAAATAGTTAAACAAATGAATTGATAGCGCCATTAGTAATTAACTGCTGGTTAATTGGAGTATAGAAAGGATTCAAAAAGATGCGCCAAGTGTTTTGGAATTAATCGCGATTTGTTAGAACTGATTGTTGTGAGGCCGGGGTGCTGAAGTAAAGCTGAACTGCTGTGACTTGCAGGGCAATAATATATAAGCAATAAAGCAAAAAGCCGCTGTAAAAGCGGCTTTTTGTTATTTGGCGATTAGCTGTGGGCAATTAGCTGATGCTGGCTAGTTGCTGTTTTACCGATGCCAATTTTACGCAGGTTACGAATACTTCCATTGCGCCAACAACTTCAGGCACTGTGGGTACTGAAGGTGCGATACGAATATTGCGATCTTCAGGGTCTTTGCCGTAGGGATAGGTTGCACCTGCAGGTGTTAATTTCACGCCTGCTTCTGCTGCGAGGCGAACTGTTTCTTTTGCGCAATTTTTGCGTGTATCAAAAGAAACAAAATAACCGCCAACGGGTTTTTCCCATGCGCCTAAATCAGTGCCATCGAATGCTTTGCTTAATGCTGTGAGTACTGCATCAAAACGTGGATTCAACAATGCGGCGTGTTTACCCATATGTGCCATCAATGCTTCTTTGTTTGGCAGCAAGCGAGTGTGGCGGATTTGATTTACTTTGTCCGGGCCAATAGTGCAGCTGTTCAAAAACTTTTTGAAACCGGCAAGGTTGGCGGCGCTAGCAGCAACAAAAGCAACACCTGAACCGGCGTGAGTGATTTTTGAGGTTGATGCAAATTGCACAACTGAATCTTCAGTGCCGTTGCGACGAGTTGCTTCTAGGATGCTTGCCAGCTGTGGTGCGTTGGCGGTCAGGTCGTGAACTGAGTAGGCGTTGTCCCAGAAGACACGGAAGTTAGCACTGGCGATTTGGCCGAGTTTGGCGATGCGCTCAACAGTTTCATCGCTATACACCACACCGGTAGGGTTAGAGTATTTGGGTACACACCACATGCCTTTAATGGACTTGTCGGCTTTGAGCAATGTTTCAACCGCATCCATATCCGGGCCGGTAGAGGTCATGGGCACATTGATCATCTTGATGCCGAGTTGCTCGCACACGGTGTAGTGGCGGTCATAACCGGGAACTGGGCAGATAAACTTTACTTCGCCTTCGTTTTTCCAGGCGCTTGCAGCATCCTTCAAGCCGAATTGATAAGCGGTCAGCATCATTTGGAACATCAGGGTCAAACTGGAGCTGCCGCCTACCAATACGTTGGCTGGTTCAACACCCATGATATTAGCGCCCAATTGTTTGGCTTCGGGCAAACCGTCGAGGCCGCCGTAGTTGCGGGTATCGGTGCCGTCAGCAGCGATGTAGTTGCCCTTCAACAAACCATCCAGTTCATCTGACAGATTCAATTGCTCTGCCGAGGGTTTACCGCGAGTTAAATCCAGGTTGAGTTTTTTGGCGAGGATAGCCTGATATTGTTCAGTCAGTTGGCTTTCCCATTCGCGCAATTGCGCTACAGATGCGTTGTCCAGTTGCAAGGCGAGTACCTCAGTTTGGTTGGCGAAGTTCTTTAGGGGTGCAAATTAAGTATTGCGAATTAAGTGCGGCGCATTATAACCGGTCAGACCCTCATTGTTGTAGAGCGTTTGCTTGCAAATACACACTTACTGATTCATTCGGGGAATGAGTGGCGGTATGGGGCAGTCGAGGCTATCGGCGATTGCGCGAAACACCTCTGCCTCGATAGTTGATACCTTGCCATCATGCAAAATACATTGGCTCATGGCTTTCAATAATTGTGGCTTTTGCAGCGGTTTGATGCGGTTTAGTTGTTCCAGTGCGGTATCGGCAAGTGGCAGTTTAATCTGGTTGCGCGGTAAAAGTTCAAGCTCGGGAAAATTCAGGATAGCAGCAGCTTGGGAAAATGCTGCCTTGGCTTCTGCCTCACTTGCTGCACCCGCGAAGGCGAGCAGTGAGAGCAATAATTGACATTCATTTTGCAGGTCGCGCAAATTTTGTTTGCGAATTTGTTGGGTGTGAGTGCGGGTGTTGTGCAGCACTATGCGATAAATCGCCCATTCCATCAGGCTGACTTTATTGTCGGCGCGAATTAATAAGTGCACACAATTCATAAACGTATTTTGCTGATCTGCCGACAACTGTTTTAGTGCACTTAAACACAATTCGATTAAGGGCAGGCGCAGGCTTGCATCCACATCGGCAGCGCTGGTGACTATATGTGTTAAGCCATTTACATCGGCTGGCGATAAATGTTCGCTCAGCAATGTGAGTTGCTGCTGGCGCAATTCGCTGTGGCGATCCAGCAATAATCCAAAAATGATTCCGCGTGCGCTGAAGGGTTCTTGGGTTGCAGCTTTTAAATACGGCGGTATTTCGGCGATGCGCTCGCGTGCATATTCGATTTGGGGTTGGCTGGGTTGTGCAATCTGATTCAGGGTTGCATCTACATCAATGGCTGCGTCGTTAGATGCTTTATCGGCTGTAGTTTCTCCAGAGCTAAAACCCATTGCGCCGGATTCGCCAAATGAAGTCTTGCTTCTTATATTACTCACCTGTGTAAATTCGCCATCCCAGTTCGGGATAATGCGTTTAATGCGATCTTCAAGTGGCGGATGTGTCGCCATTAAATTGAAAAACGATTTTACCCCCTGCCCAAAATACATATGGCTGAATTCAGCGGCATGTTCATTCTGTAATTGTGAGCCGCTGCTGCTGCCACCGATTTTTTTCAGCGCGCCCGCTATGCCATCGGGGTTGCGAGTAAATTGCACGGCAGAGGCATCGGCGAGAAATTCACGCTGGCGGCTCACGGCAGCTTTAATCAAGTTGCCAAAAAAGATTCCGCTGTAACCAACCGCTAATAAACCTAAGCCTAGCGCCAGAAGCGCGGCGGGGGAGTTATCTTTACTGGAGCGACGAATGCTGCGATTGCTCGCACTGCGCATTAAAAATTCGCCGATCAAACCGATTACTAAAATGCCGTGCAAGAGGGCAATCAATCGCATATTGATGCGCATGTCACCGTGATAAATATGGCTAAACTCATGGGCAATGACACCCTGTAACTCATCGCGACTTAATGCATGGATGCAGCCGCGAGTAATACCTATGACGGCATCCTGGGGGTGATAGCCTGCGGCAAATGCGTTAATTGCATCATCTTCAATCAGGAAAACTGGCGGGACCGCCGCGCCAGAAGCAATTGCCATTTCTTCAACTACGTTCAGTATTTTGCGCTCGTCGGCATCTTGAGTATTGCCTGATAACAGATGACCGCCCAAGGCTTCGGCGATTGCTTGGCCGCCAGCGCGCAGTTGGAAAAAGCGAAATAAACTGCCGATAAACACCACGCTGCTAACACTCAGCGCAATCCAGAGAAAGGTTTCAAAACTGAGTGCGTGAATAATTCCCTGCCACACGCCCGGTGTTGTTCCATTGGCATTGATGGAGTTTTGTTCCTGACCAAAATAAACAAAGGCCGCAAACAATAAAGTCGTAATGGCGATGAGGGTAAACACAGCCAAGATTAGCAGCAAAATCAGGTGATGGGTTTTGCGTCTGGCGCGATCCTGATGTTCGAAAAAATTCATGCGCTCAACCTATCAATGAAAAGTGAGAAAAGACTTTATATAAAGAAGGAAGACTTGGCGGGAGGTGTTGGTATTATAGGTTTGGTATTAAAAGTCTTCCTTCTATATATAGAAGGAAGACTTTTATCGTACACAGTTAAAATTGAACTTTGGGAGCCGCTTGGATCTCGGCGCTGTCGGCAAATACCAAAAGGCTTGCATCTTCACTGTGGCCAAAACTTTTCGCGAACACCACTGGCGGGAAACTTTGTTTGTAAGTGTTATAACTGGTGACTGCATCGTTAAACGCTTGGCGTGCGAAGGCGATTTTATTTTCTGTGCTGGTAAGTTCTTCGGATACCTGCATCATATTTTGTGAGGCTTTTAAATCCGGGTAGGCTTCCATCACCACATTTAATCGCCCCATAGCACTGGTCAGCAAACTCTCCGCACCGGCGAGATCGCTCATCGCAACTGCGCTACCTGGGTTGGCTGCTGCTGCTTGCAAACCATTCATTGCTTGATTGCGCGCGCTGATTACCGCTTCAAGTGTCTCGCGCTCGTGTTTGATATAGCCTTTTGCGGTTTCGATCAGGTTGGGAATTAAGTCATAGCGGCGTTTTAACTGTACTTCGATTTGCGAAAACGCGTTTTCAAAGCGGTTTTTTAAGGCAACCAATTGGTTGTAAACCCCAATCACGTAGAACACCAATACAGCAATAATCACGATAAAAATGATGGTAGAGATCATGGATGTTTCCTTTGAGTTGGGGGGAAATAAAAAACGCTTGCGTGCAGGATACTAGCAGGATGTGAAAATAATGCCAGAGGTTAGAGATAGCGGTCTGGCGCTAGTTAGGCTGGCGGCGTGATGCTGTGGGTCTGAAACGCAAATCAATCGACGTATTCAAACACTTTGACGACTTGTTTTACCCCAGCGGTATTTTGCACGACTTTGGTAATGCGATCTGCTTCATAACGCGACACTAAACCCATTAAAAATACCGTCTGCGCTTCGGTAGTAATCAAAATGCGGCGGCTTTGAATACTGCTGACGACTAATTTGGTTTTTATTTTGGTGGTAATCCAACTGTCTTTGCTGCGCGCTTTAAGGTAAGCGGCAGGACCAACAGTGAGTTCGTTATGCACTTGTCGCACGGAGTTTATTTTACCCACAGTTTCACCTGCGAGCATACGCAGTTGTTCAGTGGGGGCTTGGCCGGTTAATAAAATGATGCCATTAAAGCTGTCTATATTGATGTGTGCATCTTCAAGCTGCTGGCTCGCTTTATTCAAATTAACCCGCGCAATTGTTTCCAGTTGCTCATCATTAATTTTAGTGCCGAGGGTGCGTTTGTTGGTGCTAATTTGAATTGGTTCGCTGGTCGTGACAGTGATAATTTTGGCGCAGCCAGTAAGCGTTGCTGCAATTACAAACACCATGGCCAGCACTTTGCCCAGTTGAATCATCGCGGGGGTTATAGGGCTGGCGCTGGGCATTAGAAACCTCCAAATAATTGTTGGTCGATTAGATCGCATAAACAAAAAATACTGAGTAGGTGCACTTCATGAATACGGGGTTTGGCCACAGAGGGAACGCGAAGTTCCAAGTCACCGCGGTCGAGTAGGGAGGCAACATCACCACCGTCGCCAGCGGTCAGTGCAATCACTTGCATTTCTTTGTCGTGAGCGGCGCTAATCGCCTGCAATAAATTGCTCGTTTTACCGGTGCTGGTGAGCAGCAATAACACATCGCCAGGCTGACCTAATGAGCGAATTTGTTTGGCGTAGATGTCGTTAAAGCTATAGTCGCTACCAATTGCAGTTTGGGTGGTGAAGTCCGCACCTAAATTGAAGGACGGCAGGCTCGGACGCTCTTGTTCAAAACGATTGATGAGACTGGCCGTAAAAATTTGCGCTTGTGCTGCGGAAATACCGTTGCCGCAGGTGAGAATCTTTTTTTCGTTGAGTAGTGCCTGCACAATAAACTGGCTCGCTTGCGCGATCAGCGGGGCAAGCTCTTCACCGGCATGCATTTTTGCTTCAATACTTTCATGAAACAGGGTGATAACACGTTGATCCATAATAATTCTACTTGTTGTACAGGCTAGTGTAGCTGACTAAAACAGAGCGCCTGAGCGATTGCGCGTCAGGCACCAAATGCATTTTGAATCCATTGAATGGGTGGCGCTGTGCCGGTTTGATCCAATGCTACCACATCAAAACGACAGGCGACTTTATCAAACAGTTTGTGCTCTTGTAAAAAGCGAGTGGCGGTGCGAATGATTTTTTTCTGTTTGCGATAATCGACAGTTTCTACCGCTGGGGCAAAACGTTTGTTGGTACGCAAGCGCACTTCAACAAATACCATACAGGTCCCTTGCGCGGTTTTTTGCAACATGATCAGGTCAATTTCACCGAGTTTGCAGCGGTAGTTTTTGCTGCGCGTAATTAAACCTTGCTGGTGTAAAAAGGCTTCAGCCTGTGCTTCGGCTTGCGCTCCCATGCTAATGGTGTTGTGAGGTTCGGCATCATCCTTGTTGCGTGTAAACATCATTAATCCTCAATGTGTATTGCGTTAATATTGAATGTCATTTTGGTTGATGACCATGGGCAGTGGTTGAGCTTCGCCATTGCGAAATCTCACCCACATTTGCTCGCGCTCGATGCGTCTGTCACTCAGCATATGCAACGCGCCGGTTGCGCCGTAAATACGCATATCGGGTACTTGTTCCAATTGCGGTAAGCGTGCGTAAAGGCGAAATGCATCTGCGCCCAATGCATGCAAACGGCCATACACTGCAGCGGATTTTGTGTGTTGTGCAACGGCTTGTTTTTCTTTGCTGGTAGTATCAAACAACCACGGCATAGTATTAAAACGAACGCCGTTTAAATCGCGATCTGCTTTAGGGTTAGGTTGCCCCGAGTAAATTTGACTTGTGGCATACACTGGAATTTTTCCCGCGTAGTGAAAAGCAAACGTCGGTTTAATTTGGCGCGCTTGCGCTGGATCGGCGATTAAAAAAATCATATCTACATCGCTGCGGCTGCGCGGCGATGACTGCAGCGGAATGCCCAATAAGGCTTGCATTTCACGGGTGCGAATTTGGCTCTGTTCGATTTGCATTGCGTCCTTTACCAAGCGCGAGTAATTGGCTCCGGCTTGAAATTGGGTGCGGTTTACTACTGTGCCGCCCAATTGCTCCCACTCATTGGCAAATGCGCGTGCACTGCGTTCACTCCACTCTTGCGAGGGGATAATCACCATTGCTTGGCGATGCCCTTCCAAAAATGCCTGACGTGCAACTTGTCGCGCTTCATCTTCAACTGCTAAGCCAAATTGATAAAATCCTTTGAGCGGTTCTGCTGGTGGAGTATCGGGATAATTGAGCGATAACACCGGTATTTCCAGCGATGGCATCAAACTTATTTCTGTGACTTTTTCTTTATCGATAGGGCCGATAACCAGATCAGCGCCATCGGCTATAGCTTGTTGATAGGCGGCAATCACATCGACACTGCTATCGTATTGGCGCACTTCAGGTGTTTGGCGGCCATTGCCGAGGGCTTCAAAATAGGCAGCAAAAAAACCATCGCGCACTGCTTCACCGGCTTCGGCGAGCTTGCCTTGCATCGGCAGTAGTAGTGCAACTTGTCGCGGTTGTTGTTCAATCAGGCTTTGCAGTAAACGCAAATCGCTGGGCAGGTTGTTGTGCGCAGGATGCTGCCGCCACATGCTCAACCATTGCTGCAATTGTTCGCGCTGTTGTTCCAAATCTATTTGATTATTTTTATTGATCGCCGCAAGGTTGTACCAACCGCGTGCGGCTTGGCCATGTTCGTTTTCAGAGAGTTGTTGCAACTCCGCAAATGGAATGCTCATCAGATTTTGCCAGAGGGAATCCTGATTGGCTTGATACTGAACTTTATTGTCGATTAAGCCACTGAGTTGGATGCGTTCGTTAACGCTGTTTTGTGCTTCGCCCAGTAACGCAAATACCTGCGCGCGCTTTTCGCGCAATGCCACTTCAGTTTGCGGCTCCATGATTTGCCATTGTTGTTCCAAGCGCGGCTTGGTTAGAATGCCGTGCGCTAGAAAATTGGAACCCTCCTGCAGCGCGACTGTGCTGAACAAATCGGTGTGCTTGATATAGGCTTGGTCGGGCAGTTCATCGGTATTTATATCGACCAATAAATTGCGCGCACGGCTGAATTTTCCCGCATCGATATACACCTGCGCCGCCTGCAAAACCAGGCTCTCCCGCTCGGGTGATTGCGCTTGATTAGCCATCGCTAGCAGTTTGCTGGCGCTGAGGCTGGCTGGTTGGCTTTTTGCTGGAGTCTGGCTGCGGGTGGTGGGTTGGGTAGGATTGTTACCGCAACTGGCAAGATTGAGTGTCAGTGTCGCGATCGCCAATGCAATCAATGAATTTGTCGATAAAGTGCTAAACAATGGCCGTATCGGCATGAAAACCTCGGTAGAACCTGCAGTGAAGAATCAACATTTAGAGCCAGTAAGTTGGCTTGAAACCTAATTTTTTCGGAGTCCGGTATGACAACAGTAGCCTCAAACCCAGGCATTCTTTATGTCGTGGCGACCCCGATTGGCAATCTGGGCGATATGGTACCGCGAGCGGTAGAAACACTACAAACAGTAGCGCTGATTGCCGCTGAAGATACGCGACACAGTTCCCGTCTGTTGTCCCACTTTGATATCAAAACTCCCTGTATTGCCTACCACGACCATAGTGATGATACGCGGGTAGATCAGTTGGTCGCGCGCTTACAGGGCGGCGAATCCATCGCGCTGATTTCAGATGCGGGAACGCCATTGGTATCTGACCCAGGTTATCGTCTGGTGCGTTTGGCGCGCCAAGCGGGTATCCAGATCGTACCGATTCCCGGCGCTTGCGCCATGATCGCCGCCTTAAGTGCTGCCGGTTTGCCCTCGGACAGATTTGCCTTTGAAGGTTTTTTGCCCGCCAAACAAGTCGCTCGCTGTGCGCAACTGCAATCCTTGGCTGCTGACCCGCGTACGCTGATTTTTTATGAGGCGCCACATCGTATTCTGGAAACCCTGCAAGACATGGCGCAGGTGTTTGGCGCGGATCGTGAAGTGGTGATGGCGCGTGAACTGACCAAGACATTTGAAACAATAAAGGGTAATAGAGTCAGTGAGTTAGCCGCATGGGTGGAAAGTGATAGCAACCAACAGCGCGGCGAAATTGTGCTGTTGGTGCACGGTGCACCCAAGCAAGAAAACGAGGCGATGACACCAGAACAAATGCATATTATGAAAGTGTTGTTAGATGAGTTGCCGGTCAAACAAGCGGCCAGTATCGGCGCCAAGTTAACCGGGCTAAAAAAGAATTTTTTATACGATTGGGCGCTGCAGCAAAGCGAGTAATGTGACTGCTTGATTCTCCCAAAGGGGCGGTGTAAGCCATCAGATTTGAGTATTAGTAACTCGCTGGAATAGTGTTGGTATCAAAGTTGATCAGCTTCGGCCTTGACCGGTATGGCTCGGCTAAAACGTGATTTAAACGCGATGATCAAACCCGACGCTGCTACTATCGCCATGCCTACCAAGCTCATGCTGTCGGGAATGGTGCCGAACACAATCCAGCCTAATAATCCCGCCCAGATTAATTGCAAATAAGTCATGGGCGCCAACATGGAGGCTGGTGCGTGGCGATAAGCTAGGGTAAATAAGTAGTGGCCGAGCCCGCCGCTGACCCCCATGCTTAACAGCAATATCACTTCTAAGGCGCTAGGTGCGTCGTTTTCCCAAAACCAGGGTAGGGCGATACCAAATATAATCGAGCCGATGAGCGCGGTGTAAAACAGCAGCGTGATGGCCTTTTCGGTGCTGGCGAGCAGCCGGGACAACAATTGGTAAGTGGCATTGGCCGCTGCTGCCCCCAGTGCAAACATAATGCCTATCGCATCCAATCCTCCGCCAGGGCGAGCAATCAGCAATACACCGATAAACCCCGTCACTATCGCCGCCCAACCCCATGCGCCGATTTTTTCTTGCAGCATTGAGCCTGCCAATAGTGCCACGAGTGTGGGGGCGAGAAAGTTGATTGCGGTAGTCTCTGCCAGCGGCATTCGGTGCAGTGCCATGCCCATGCATAGCGAAGCAATGCATAACACCACAGCACGTGCAATCACCAGCCCGGTGCGCTGAGTGTGGATAAGTTGAGCCGAGTGGCGCGGTGCCAGAATCATGACCATCAACAAAAAATGGACGATGTAGCGCATGGCCACCACAAATGGCACGTTGTAATGAATGGTCAGGTATTTGGTGGTGCTGTCCATGCAAGAGAACAAAAATAATCCAGCGGCGGCAAGGAGAAATCCTTTAAGTGCATTGTGTTGCAGTGGTGTTGTGATATGCAGGGCTTTGGTTGGCGCGGGTTGCCCTGCAGGGGAGTTACTCATTGCTGTATTCCGATAGTGAAGCTAAATATAAATCATATTAATGATAGCAGTAATGCCAGGGGAAGATTAGCTAAAAACAGCCAAGCAAATTATTTACCTAAGCTCCAAAATTCATTTGTAGTCGTTCCAACCTGAGAGCTAATCAATGCTTTTTCGCTAATATAAATGTATGGTTCCCCTCATTGTTGCAATCACTTTTGTGACAATGAGGTGGTTTGCGCTAATGTATTCGGAGTCCTATTGGGATCGAATCCCGCTCCACGATGAGCATCCG
>NZ_JBXUOS010000018.1:0-25414 GCF_057196725.1 Cellvibrio sp. ATLC23
TTTTGCGCACTTGCGTGTTGTTTATTGTGGAGCATGCGAAGACGGGAATGTTAAATCTATTTTGCTGACCTGAAAATGGGTGCCCAAAGTAAAAACCAACTTCCGCTTTGGACACTTTACTGCCCTTAAAACCTGTTGCGGTTCGTAAACTCACCGGCGACCTACCTTGATTGTGCCATTGGTCAAAAATAGGCACCAACCTGTCGCAGCACATACGTTAACCCATCATCCACAGTAAACTCACTTCGCTACGCCGAATAAATCACAGCGCATTCAAGGTTAATGTTGCTAGGCGTTTAGTCGGGAAGTGGGAGTACACCTTCGCGCCGTTCGCGCCAAAAAGTTTCTGTCGCAAAACGGGCAGGCCCTTGGTAGGTGAGCTGTAGTTTGTTTTGGTAGTGGTTACTGATGGCGAGCAGCTCGTGTTTGAACTTGTTGAGGGCACTGGCATTGTGGCCGCAGCCTGCGTTGATTGCGGTGGCGGCGCTTTCGGCGGAAGCAAGGGCGTGGAATAAACCTTGGGATGATATTGGGTCGAAGGTGATGGCTGCATCGCCTATGGCGAGGAAGCCCGGCCCGGCTTTGTGCAAGTTGTTAATATCCAGCACCACGGTTCCCGCTGGGCGGCAATGTACGTCGGTGGGTTGCGCGTGCATCAATACTTCCGCGAGCAGCGGATGATGTCGCGCGTGCTCCAGCAATGTCTCTGAACTTTGCAATAGGTAGCGCTCGGGGTGTTTGGCATCGGTGTGATAGGCGAGTACGCGGTGGCCGCCGGGTACCCGGACGCAATACCACCAACCGTTCCGGTCAGCGACCAAGCGTGTGGTGGTGTCTTCGTCGTTTGCCGAGGATGCGAGAAAACTGTGGATGCACACCTGAGCGTCTTGCCGGGTGTGTGCAAGACCCAAGCGCCGCGCAAGGCTTGCCGAGCGACCACTGGCATCGACTAGCACGGGTGCAGTATGTAGAGCGCACTCCCCTTCTATTTCCACTGCCCAGTCGTCGTTCTTTCTGGATACTTGCACACTTTGGCAGCCATAACGGATAGCGGCGCCACGATGGAGCGCCGCGTTTAGCAGCATCCGCTCAAATTGTCGCCGGTTGATAATCCAACCCGGGCCTGCGGGATCCCGCAGGCTATCGCGCCAGACAGGTTGCGGGGTATCCCAGATGGCGAGGCTTGCGCCGCGCTCCAAATGATTGCCTGACAGGAATTCCGTCAACAAATCTAAACGCTGCAGGAGGACACTGGCGCCGCCGGGCAGTGATTCACCAATGCGCATGCCGGTTGCAGGCTGTGCCTGGCGCTCCAGCAGCAACACTTTTTTGGGCGCCAAACGCGCGGCGAGCGCTAGCCCCGCAGGGCCAGCTCCAAGGATGATGACATCCCATTGCTGCGCGGCCAATTAGGACTCTCGCCCCATCAGCAGCGCGCGTTGGGTCTTTATCGCCAGTGCTTGCTCGGTAGCATCCTGTTCCTTGCCACCGCGATCTTCTACCTGCATGACTGGTGGAAAATCCGGGTCGTTTTCGATCCCCGGCCGCACCTCGACAATGCCCATTTCCGGGAAGCGATCAATCATATTGGCGAGTTGCTGATCGTGCGGTCCGAGGGTGCGGTTCCAATCCGAGCGATTATTAAACGCTGCCAGCCGTTGTTCGCGGCTGAGTGATAGATCCTTCACCTGCTGGTAATTCTCTTCGCTCAATACCTGGTTTGGCACCCGCGCAGGCCAGAAGGTCGGCAGATAAGGGTCGTATTGCGGGTCATAACCCGAGCGGCAGCTGGCAGTGTCGGTTTGCCAGGGCACTGCCATCCAGCGGGTGATAGAACCGGGGAACTGCGCATAGAGTGGGCCGCTGTAGGACAAGGCCTCGGCGGACGTCAGCGTAGAACCATAGTCCGGTTCCGGGTTGGTGGCGGGGCGGTGACGCCAGCGGTAGGGCTCCATATACATAGTGGCGTGCCGCACTGGCCAGGTCATCTCGCAACCGGGATGGAAGGCGTCCGCCAGACAAAACTCCAGCGCGGCTTTGTCCAAATAGGCAGGTTGCTCCGCTAAAGGTACTTCATCCAGCGCGCCGTACGGCACATACCTTGGGTCATAATCAGCGACAAACTGTCCGCGTGCCCAGTAGTCGAGCTGTGCCAGTTGGGTGCTGGTGAGATAGTTCATTGCATTAGTGACGGGCGGCATCGGGATATCCATCGCATCGCCATACACCCAGGGCCAGGCCTTCATGGTCACATCGCCGGTGTCCGGATTGCGAAAGGCATTAGCAACAGTGCGGCGCAGTTCGGCATAGGTATCACCGGGCATCGCCAATTTGTGCAGATATTCCGGGGCGAGAAAATGCTGAGGCATACCATAGCCAAAACCGGCCGCAAAGCCCGCGTTCATCCATTGCAAATCACACATAGCTTTGAGAATGGGATAGATGTCGTCGCGAAAGGATGGGCAGGTCGGTGCCGGCAACTGACCTGCTCTAACGGCGACATCGGTCATCAATGCGTACATGGTGCGCACCGATTTTTGTTGCGGGCCGTAATTGGGTGGCGCCACTACCACCCAGGCAGGCATTACCTGCAAGGGTTGGCCGTGCAAGCTGACCTGCGCTGTCACCGGGCCATCGCCAGTGTCGTCGTACCAGCCCTCGTTATTGGCAAAAGTAGTAGGCGGTTTGCCATCGATGGAGGCAGATTGCCCCACACCGCCAAACACCCTTAGGCGCCCGTTTTTGTCCGTGCGCAGTTCTCCCAGCGCAACCTCTACATCAAAAAATTTACCGCCGGTGAAATGATAATCCGGGCCTTGCGTGGCGGGTTTTACAATGCTCCTCGCACCCGGGGTAATCGATAATTTATCGCGTCCGGTTTTGATGTTGGCATTGCGCCGAGTAGAAGATTTTGCGGTTGCGGCCTCGGGAATATCCAAGGCAATTTCAAAGTTGTACCAAGCAGCTTTGTGGTTGGCGAGCTCCACGGTCCATTCAATATCAGTGGTGTTGTCCATCACCAATTCACGCACTACTTCGCCTTTGGCGTTGTAGCCGTACACGCGAAATTCCGCTACCTCGCGTTTTAATGCGCCGGTTGCATCGCGATAAAAGCCCGGCGGTTGTGGGTAAGGATTAGGAACTTGTGGGCCTATATAAAAACCATCTTCTTTTTTGGAGTTCCCGACACGCGCTATGCCGATGGAAGGATGAATTTTGGCATAGACAATAGCGCTGTCGTCGAGCGGTTGAGTGATCATTAGTCGTTGTCCTTAAAAAGAAAAAAGATAAAAAAGGAATGATAAAAAAATAGAAAAAATTGCGCTGCGAATCCCCCAGCGAAGAATCCGCGCGCGATTTTCTATTTTTCTGTAGCCGTATTGGTTGCTGGTTTATTGGCGAAGCCGAAAATAAAACTGTAATCCGTGGCGTAGGATTTGCCGTCCAGTTGTAACTTTGCATCCTTTGCAACACTCGCATAGGCGTGGCATGAGAGGCAGTTAAAACCCTGTGCATAAGTTTCCAACATGGTATTGGCCACGGGAACTGTATTGAGCGAGGGCGTTTCACCGCTAATCGATAGAGGCGTAACCGGAGGGTTGCCCGGCGGCTCATTGTCATTTACCGCTGCCGATGACCAGAGCACATTCACCAATTGGTAGTGCGCAAACACCGAATCACTATTGGCATTGGCGATCATTTGTTGCGCGGCTCTATTGAGCGAAGCCACATGATTGCTGGTGGTATCTTTGATGGGAAAATCGCGGCTCACTCGCACTGGATACGCAGGGCAATTGCCGGTGTTATCCAAATAGTAAGCGGGCGATACATTGGCCGCGCAGGACGTTTGCGTAACTGCAATACCGTTCATCATTTTGGGTTTGCAAGCAGCGGGCACCGATTGCACAGTGCAACTATTGTTATAAAACGTGTAATCACCCTCCACAGTGCCATCGGTTTTTATCGCAGCCGTATCGGGGGCATTATCCTTATGTTCAAAGGTCGCCCAAATCCATTGCGGTTGCGATGCAGTTTTGTGAATGATGTGCATGCCAACCAGCGCTATCACGCTGGTGCTACAGCTTAGGCTCACCGGGTCATAAATAACCGCGCTACTGGTTTTATATCTGCTCCACTTGGGGTTTTGCGGATCGCTCACACTTAACCAGGCTGCTTTAATTTCCAAACCACCTTGCACATTGTTATGCCTCATAGGCATCACAATATTCTTGTGCTGCTTGATATGCTCGGCTTGCAGGTTGGCGTTATACAAACCATTAGCATTGATGTAGTCGTATTCACTTTTGCCCACCAAAATTTCGTAATACACCAGATTGCCATTTTTATCCGCCAGCCAATTGGGATTGTTGCCGGGAAATGCTTGGGATGCTTCTTCGGTCATATTAAAACTGCCGGGCATACGGCTCGCCTGCATCACTCGCAGCCCTTTTTCCTGCGCGATTTTTTTGCAGCTGGCCGGTGCATCTGGCTGTTGCCCCCAAGGCAAAGGTGGCTCTGCATTTGCGCGAAAAATAATTTTGCTGTTGGCGTAAGTTTCCCACACCGATGTTTGCGTTGTACCCGGTTCACCAAAATTCGCGGCAGGCACAGTTTTATCTGGCTGCCCTGCGCTACTTGCATCCACCTGCCAATTCAATCCAATAAAGGTTTGCCAAGCAAAACAATTTACTCCATCTTGCGATGTAATGGGTGTATCACCCGGCGTGTTGTAATTCACTGCCGGTGCATTCAAACACGGAAAAGTCACTGGGGCACTGCTGCTCGCTGTGGCTATAGGTGCGGGATTTTTTTCACCATCAACCGGCTGCGTTTTTGGTTTGCAACCTGCTGCTAATATCAGCGCCGCAACAAGAAATAAAAATTTTGAATTCATCATGGCTTAATTTCCTTTAGCGTTGACATACAACACACCCGGCAATGGCACAGGCATATCGCAGTTAGGATTGTGCAGCGTGACGCCTTTCAAACCTGGGCTTACACTCGCCGCCACTGCGATAGTGATGATGAAATTGAATTGACCATCACTGCTGGAACTTTTTCCCGCCGGGGTTCCCGAGCTGGTATCAATTGCGGTGATAGTGATGCTAATACCGGTTTCGCAATTGCCCTGCTCATCCCAAAACGCGATTTGCGCATCATTGAAATTATCATTGGCATAACTAGCTTGTAGCGCGAGCCCGGTCAGTGTTTGACCTTGATTAATTTGTAGTGGTAATTGTACAAACGGTGGGTAAGGATTTACTGCCTGCATGGCAAGCAATAGGTTATTGGCTAACAACATACTGACTTGTCCATTGGTATCTCCGGTCTTATCGCTCACCGGTGGTAAGAAAGTTTGCTGTGACTCGCCTGTCGCGGGAGTGATTGCAGTGCCTGCGAGGCACACATGAAAAGTATCGGCAATTTGTCCCGCGTAAGAAATCGGCACTGGCACTTGCGAGCTACCCGGCACTGCGTTGCCCAATAGAATGTCGCTAACGGTGTAACCCAACGCTTCGGGTACCGAAAATTCCGCGTGCAGAATCTGGTCGTAAGTTGTACCCGCTTGTTCGGCCGTGCGCCCGCGAATCACTTTATAAAATGTGCTGGCATCGGTGCCGTCAGGTGTTTTGTAACTGCTGAAATCTGGCCGTTGCAAATACAAACCGACCGGATTAGTCAGGGTAACTTTGACATTTAAATTTTTGACTAATTGATTCACTTGCAAACCAATATGTGGATCGCTATTGCGATAAGCGCGCCCATAAGCGCCGGCACATACCATGCGTTGCATATTGTATTGATCGGGCGGCAACTGACGCAGCAGTGTCGCCTGTGCCGCCAACATAATTTCTGCTCCAATTGTGTTGGGCGGGCTAGTCAAGTGCACGGCACCGCCAAAATTTTCTGTTGCGACAGTGCCGCGATTCCATTTATTTAGCGGATTATAAGCAGCACGACCGGTGCTGGGATCAATCGCAAAACCATTGCCATCGGTTGCAGGCAGCATCAAATCTTCCAGCACAACATTCGGGTTTACTAATTGCTGATAAAGTGCGAGCACTTTTTCCGGAGATACTTGCCAGAGGCTAAACCAATATTCGGGGTTCTCGCAGGTAAAAGAAATTTTAGTAATCTTACCCTGCTCATTACGCGTCACCGCCCACTCGCAGTATTCATCCAACCATCCACGCGGCCCTTGCGGATCGTAGTTCACCCATTCATCAATAGGTTGCTGCCAATTTAAATTCGGGCAGCGCTTGCTCGGAATAATAAAAGGTAATCCAGTTGGAAATGCATTGGACTGCGGAATATTGCCAAAATCGGCGATTGCATAAACCTGCGCACTACTCATGTTATACGGACTTTTTTCAGCCGCAGAAAAATAAATTTTTAATCGATTGGGAAACGCTGTCCAAAAAATGGGTTCAACTGGGTTGCTGGCGGGTATATCAATTGTCTTTGGATTCACATACCAATCACAAGGAGCTTGATAATTGACAGTCCAGGGATTGCTAACTAACGCCGCCTGAGTATAAGCATCAATCGCCAAATCCCAATATTGATTTAGCTGTTGCTGCAAAGCTGGGGAATCGCTGAAGTCTTGAATTAACGCAGGCGTAGAAAAAATAAAATGTGGCATATAAAATTCCTTGTACATCGACAAACAAATGGATGAAAAATAGTCGTGATGAACTGCTGATACAGCGATTCAATAAAAAATAATTAATCCTCATCCATGACGACAAGCAGAGAGTAAAGCATCTGAATTAAAATACGCCACCCGAAAATATTACATGGGATTACATCGAAATAATCCGTGAGCGAGTTTATGCGACAAGAAATAATAAAAAACCAGAGAGGAAAATTTTTAGCGATTGGTGACCGTGTGTTGTAATTTTTAATTCATTTTTCAGTTGCTGTTATTTACTTTGCGCAATCCAATGCCACTAGATTTATGTTGTTGCCGAAAACATATTGTCACGCACCAAGTGCAAATCAATACGATCCTGCATTTACCAATGCACATTTGGCAGGCGATAAAGATGATTTGTGCGCCACTTTTGTAGTATTCGACGCCTAAAGCATGAAAATAAAATATTTGGCGCATTATCCAACATTTTTGTTTTGTGAACGGGTAGGTATTTAAAAAAGAACAAGACGCAAAAAATTTTTGTGCTAACATCCCCAAAATCATAAATAACAATATATTTGTCAGGGGTGTGGATTGATTCAGGCTGCCATGAATCATTTAGCGACGCAGCTGAATGCTTATCTCAAGCGCACCAATAATCTCACTGAAGATATCGTCGTGGTATCCAGTTTAGTGGAGAGCGATGGCAGCGCGGCACCGCACACGAATAATAAATTAATTTTACTGCTGACCAATATTGAAAAAGACACTGTGCCGCAATCCGGTGCAGCGCGCGCCACCGGTTTTGATGGCCGTGCAATGGTTGGCAGTCGCTCTGTGTATTTAAATTTGTATGTGATGTTGGCGGCAAATTTCAGTGGTAGCAACTATGCTGAAGCACTGAAATTTATTTCCAAAGCTATCGCTTTTTTTCAGATGCAGCCGGTATTTGATAAACATTCAACACCGGATCTGGACTCTCGCATCGATAAACTCGTATTGGATATCGAGAACCTGAATATTCAGGATTTAAGTAATCTTTGGGGTTTATTGGGCGGGAAATACCTTCCCTCCGTGTATTACCGTGTACGTATGGTAACCGTCAATCCTGATAACGTAATTGCGCAATTGCCATTGGTTAGCAAACCGCAAGGCGATTTGCGCGGTTAATATGGGTCAACATTCATGGCACATTTCAAACCCATATTGACTCTGGCGGTTGAGCATCTTTTTTTTGCCGATGGCCGTTGTACCAATTTAATTTTTTCATCTACGCCCGCAACGCGGCGGGTAATGCAGCAATATCAATTATTAATGCGCAGTGAAGCGACGGGATTTTCGTTGATCGCCGATCAAGATTGTTCGGTAGCGTTTGATGAAGATGCGGTGCTGCGTTTTGAAGTATTCGCGCAGGATCCCTATTTTGGTTTTTATACGTTGGAAACACAAAATAAAAAATTGCCTTTGTATTACCACAGTAAAAATATTACAGCAGATAACACCAGCCTTGTATTGCACGAGGAACAAGCGGCAGAATTGTCAGATGCACGCGCTGCGCGTGCAAAACCTGGCGATAAAACCCCGCTGTTAATTGTAGATATAGATTTAAGCGGCGCTGAATTTGTGACTGCACGGGAAGCCGATAACCCCGTTATTCGCAGAATCCAATTCAACCCACGCGATATTTATTGGAAGTACTATTTTTTTGGCGAACTTGCGAAATTGGATTTGGAGATCCATGATTTAGGTTCGCAACAAGCGGTGATGTTTGACCCCAGCGATGAAGCTGTCGTCAAAAATGGCAAGGCGTTTATTTCGCAAATTCCCATTGCGATGAACAGTGCGCCAAAACAACGATTTCAACTGAAAGATAAAAGCAACGCAGGCAGAATCCTGATCAAGCGTTTACCCAACGCAGGAGTTAACTTGATCAGCAAGAGCATGGATCTCAGGGGGCAGCAAATCCTTGTTGCAGAAATTTATGTAAATCAATAGCACTTAAAGGAACAAATATGGCTGGCGCGTATAAAACTCCCGGCGTCTATATCCTCGAAAAAGACGCATTTCCCAACTCAGTTGTTGAGGTAGCGACCGCCGTTCCGGCGTTTGTTGGCTACACAGAGTTTGCCGATAACAAAGGTAAAAGCTTACTCAACAAACCTTGGCGCATCTCATCAATGGCTGAATTTATCAGCTACTTTGGCGGTCCACCGCCAGCCACATTTAGCCTTGCACGCAAGGGCAGTGCTGCACCGACACCTGTTGTATTTGCTGCTGCGCCAGGTGCATCGGAGGATGAAACCACCATTGCGACCGAAATTAATAACGCGCGTCAGGCCGTTGCTGCCATAGCCGGGGTGGATAAAAATCCTGATCCGTTTAGTGGTGACGATGAAGATTTTTCACTCGGTAAAGACGACAAATTCTTTCTTTCACTCGAAGGCTCTTACTATCTGCTCTATCGCAGCATGATGCTGTTCTTTCAAAATGGCGGCGGCGCTTGTTACATTGTCTCTGTGGGTCATTACAGCAGTGACATTGAAGAGGGTGATTTGTCGGCCGGCATTCAACTGCTGAAAAAAGAGCAAGAGCCAACGATGTTGGTGATTCCCGACGCGGTGTCATTGGCGCAAGCCGACTGCTACAAACTGCAGCAATCCATGGTCGCGCACTGCGGCTATGAAATGAAAAACCGTTTTGCGATTCTCGATATCTACGGCGGCTTTATGGATAACCGCGATAACGAATGTATCGATAATTTCCGCAATAAAATGGCCACTAACTTCCCTGCTTTTAGCGCCGTTTATTACCCTTGGGTCAATAGTTCGATTGTGCCTGTGTCTGAGTTGTCGTTCCGCAATATTCACGCTGACAGCCTGCCTGTGCTGGTAAGTTTGTTGACGAAAGAAGTGCGCGAGACGATTCCATCGTTGAAAAAACAAGAAAGTATCATTGCCGAAATCGCCAAGCTGCCAGATACGCCAACTAAAAGCAGTGCGGAAAACAATGAATTGCATAAAACCCTCAGCGCAGTTTGCCCGCTCTACAATAAAGTGCTCGCCGGTATTCAGCACAAATTAAATCTGTTGCCACCGAGCGCGGCGATGGCCGGTATTTACACCATGGTGGATAACACCCGCGGTGTGTGGAAAGCGCCAGCAAACGTTAGCTTGAGCGCAGTTGCATCGCCCACGGTGAATATCAATCACGAAGAGCAAGAAGACCTCAACGTAAATACCGCCGGTAAATCCGTTAATGCAATTCGCACCTTTATCGGTGAAGGCACGCTGGTATGGGGCGCACGCACACTTGATGGCAACAGTCTGGATTGGCGCTACGTGAATGTGCGCCGCACCATGATCATGTTGGAAGAGTCGGTAAAATTGGCGAGCAAGGCTTATGTGTTTGAGCCAAACGTTGCCAATACCTGGGTCACCATCAAAAGTATGATCGGCAATTTCCTCACCGGTGTCTGGAAGCGTGGTGGTCTTGCGGGTTCAAGCCCGGAAGATGCATTTAGTGTGCACGTAGGCTTGGGCGAAACCATGACTGCCGAAGATATTCTCGAAGGTATTTTGCGGGTAACGGTATTAGTTGCTTTAAGCCGTCCGGCAGAATTTATTGAGATTACCTTCCAGCAACAAATGCAAAAATCCTAAGGCGCCTGCCTTGGGTTCTTGCATAAATTGTTAAGCGAATACATTTGACGCGAGGTTGTTGCATTTCATTTGCTGATTTTATTTGCGGATAAATGCCCAGTGAATTCACTGCAAGGACTTTGCACATTTTTCCATCCATAGAAAAATTAAGGTAGAGATTACTATGGCAGAAGACGGTTCAACACAATCAGCCAATATTTGGCCCCTGCCCAAGTTTCACTTTGAAGTGAAGTGGGATTCCAATGTGATGTCCTTCCAGGAAGTGAGCGGATTGGACATTCAATCGGAAGAAATTAAATATCGCTCAGGTGATAGCAAGCAATTTTCTGTGATTAAAATGCCGGGCATGAAAAAATTCGGCAATGTAACCATGAAAAAAGGCGTGTTCAAAGGCGATAACAAATTTTGGGATTGGCTCAACCAAATCAAATTGAATACGATCAAACGCGTTCCCGTTACCATCAGTCTGCTTGATGAGAGCAGTGCTCCCACGATGGTGTGGACTTTGGCCAATGCTTGGCCGACCAAAATTTCGTCTACTGATTTGAAAGCAGAAGGCAATGAGGTTGCGATCGAGAGCATTGAAATTGTTCACGAAGGTTTAACTATTGCAAATGGTTAATGGTGTGCGCAGGTAAATGTCCATAGCATCTTCCCTGGATAGCGCAGAAGGCGGTTTATACCCGCCTTCTGCGTTTTATTTCAAAGTAGTTTTTGGCTCTAATAGCGATGGCGTTGACTCTTCCTTTCAGGACGTCTCGGGCATTTCCAGTGAGATGTCGACGGAGGATGTGTCCGAAGGTGGTGAGAATCGGTTTATCCATAAATTACCCACGGCGATCAAGCAGAGCAATCTGGAATTAAAGCGCGGGATTGCGCCTGCAGCGTCGCCTTTAGTGATTTGGTGTCGGGCGATAATGGAGGGCGACTTTATGCATCAGATTGTGCCCATATCCATTAGTGTTTATTTGCTCAATAGCAGCGCCGAGCCAATTCGCGGCTGGACTTTTGCCAATGCGTTTCCTATCAAGTGGGAAGTGGAGGCTTTTAACTCGACTAAAAATGAAGTTGCTATTGAAAAAATCGTGTTGAGTTACACCTACGCCAAGCGAATTCTATAACCTGAATTTTTGATTCAATACTTTGCGATAATTCCATCATGGCCATAGAAATTAGACAGCTACTGATTAAATCCAATGTGGTGGATGAAGAAGAAATTGCCCCGGTTGAAAATCGCGATGCCGCGAATGCCAATATAAAACAAGAAGTATTGAGCGAATGTCGCCGCTTAATTGTAGAAATGCTCAGCGATAAAGGGCAGCGGTAGATCATGACACTGGCTAATGGGACAAAAATAAAACTCAAAATTTCGCCCTGCGATGTCAATGACGGCGTTGCTACGGTGAATGGCGATACACCATTTGAAGCGCTGATTAACCCGGCGGGCTACAGCCATAGTTCATCAATTGTCTACGCGGAAAACCAGGCGCTTGGGCCGGGCAGCGAAAAAAAATACAGCAAATCCAAGCCCGATAAAATTGAATTCAAAGAGCTGGTATTAGATGGTACCGGAGTAGTTGAAGGGACTAGCAGCAGTGTACGTGCACAAGTTGCACTATTACGCAAAGTGGCTTATGAGTACAAAGGCTCGGAACATGAACCGCCGGTAGTCGAAGTTTCCTGGGGGCCGTTATTATTTAAAGCGCGCATGGAAGCTCTGAAAGTGAATTACACCTTATTCAAGCCCAGCGGTGAACCGCTGCGCGCAAAAATGGATTTAGTTTTTACTGCCTATAAAAGCACGGAAGAAGTATTTCGCAGCGCGAGCTTGGAGTCTCCCGATTTAACCCATTTAGTAGAAGTTAAAGCGGGTGATACCTTGCCCATGCTCTGCTATCAAATTTATAAAGACAGCTCTTATTATCTTGCTGTTGCGCGCCTCAACCAGCTGCACAATTTTCGACAGTTGCAACCTGGCCAATTGCTGCGTTTTCCTCCGCTGGTGTAATACGATGGCCAATTCTCCCCTTCTGAATAGCGACGGTGTTGTCAGTTACGCCATTTTGTGTGATGGCACCGCGATTGCCACCACGATTGAATTAGTGTCGATCGAAATCCAACTTGCTGCTAATCGTATCAACACCGCAATACTGGTATTAAATGACGGCGATATGCCTAATGGCGCATTTCCGGTCAGTGATACGGCGACTTTTAAACCGGGTAGCGAAATAAAAATCCAATTGGGTTACGACCAGGATTTAGTAGATGTATTCAGCGGTGTCATTATCAAACACTCGATAAAAATTAGCGGTAACAATGCTTCACGTCTGGTTATCGAGTGTAAAGACAAGGCGCTTGCGATGACAGTTGGGCGCAAAAATGCCAACTATGTCGATAAAAAAGACAGCGATATTATTACGCAGCTAATTGGCAATTACGCAGCACTTACCGCCGATGTAAGCGCGACGACAACACAACATAAAGAGCTGGTGCAATTTTACTGTAGCGATTGGGATTTTATGCTCGCGCGGGCAGAAGCTAATGGGTTGTTGGTGATTCTTGATGCGGGCACGGTCAGTGTCAAAGCGCCTGCGGTCAGCAGTGCCGCAGTCTTGTCGCTCACATACGGTATCGATATTATCGATTTCAGTGCAGATCTGGATGCGCGTCATCAACTCCAAAAAGTGACCGGCAACGCCTGGGATCTCGCCACACTCGCAGTCCAGCAAAGTGAAGCGACCAGCGCATCACTTAATACGCAAGGCAATATCACCTCGGCGACACTAGCGGATGTTTTAGGGCTGAGTGATTTTCGTTTGCAGAGTACCGTGCCGCTGGAATCTGAATTTCTCTCCACCTGGGCCAAAGCGCAGCAGCTCAAATCGGGGCTTGCCCGTATTCGCGGTCATGTGAGTTTTCAAGGCAGCGCGTTGGTCAAGCCGGGCACTATTATTGAATTAGCCGGTGTAGGTGAACGTTTTAATGGCAATATTTTTGTCAGCAGCGTCAGTCACTCAGTGAGTGATGGCAATTGGCTTACGCGTGCCGAATTTGGCATGTCGCCCAATTGGTTTACTGAAACCCACGAAACTATGGCACGCCCAGCAGCGGGTTTGACTTCTGGCGTCAGTGGTTTGCATATTGGGATAGTAAAAAAACTCGATGCTGATCCTGAGAGCCAGCATCGTGTGCAGGTTTCCATTCCGGAAATGAGTGCGGCCACCGACGAGTTTTGGGCGCGGCTCGCCAACTTCTACAGCTCCAATAGTTTCGGCGCATTTTTTATTCCAGAAGTTGGCGATGAAGTAGTGTTGGGATTTTTTAATGATGACCCATCACACCCTGTCATTCTTGGCAGTCTCTACAGCAGTAAAAATGCCCCACCCTATAGTCTGGCAGCAGAAAATAATACCAAAGCCATTGTCACTCGCACCAAGATGAAAATGGAATTCGATGAAGAGAAAAAAATCATCACCATCATCACGCCCGGCACCAATAAAATTGTCATTAGTGACGATGGCAAATCAATTTTATTGCAAGATCAAAATAACAATAAGGTCACTCTCGATTCGGCCGGTATCACCCTTGATAGCCCTAAGGATATTACGCTAAAGGCACAAGGGAAAATTGTGATGCAAGCAACTCAAAATATTGAAGCCACCGCGCAGATGGATATCAAACAAACCGGATTAAATATCACCAGCACTGCCAATGTCGGTTTTACGGCGAAAGGCAGTGCAACCGCAGAAGTATCTGCGTCCGGCACCACCACCATCAAAGGCGCGATGGTGATGATTAACTAATTTTTAAACCCGCAATAAAAGAGACATAAATCGTTATTGCCAAAAAGGAAATTAAACCATGCCACCTGCAGCACGAATTACCGATATGCACGCATGCCCGATGGTGACCGGCATAGTACCTCACGTAGGCGGCCCCATTAGTGGCCCCTGTGTGCCTACAGTATTAATTGGCAGTTTGCCTGCTGCCGTAGTGGGCGATATGTGTGTGTGCGTCGGCCCACCCGACTCGATTGTGAAAGGGTCTGCGACGGTCATGATTAGCGGCAAACCCGCAGCGCGTATGGGCGACACTACCGCCCATGGCGGCAATATTGTTTTGGGTCTGCCAACTGTGATGATTGGCGGCTAATTCGATTAACACACACAGATTTCGGCTATGAGTAATAAATCATTTTTAGGAACCGGTTGGAGTTTTCCACCGCAGTTCACCAGCAAAGGATTGGCAATGGTCAGTGCAGAACAGGATATTCATGAAAGTCTGTTGATTTTGTTATCAACCACACCGGGTGAAAGGATAATGCAACCTATTTATGGTTGCGGTTTAAAAGCGCATGTTTTTGATACGCTCAATGAAGGTAGTTTTGCGGTGATGCGCGATACGGTTGAGAAAGCAATCTTATTTTTTGAACCTCGCGTTATTGTCGAACGCATTGATGTGAGCGATGACGATTATCGCGAAGGAAAAGTACAAATTCACGTTCACTACCGGGTACGTGCGACGAACAACCGCTACAACTTGGTGTATCCGTTTTATTTTAATGAAGGCAGCAATGTCTCTGCATAATGTCTTTTTGCACAATTACCCACATTTGTGTTGGGAGCGAATTCGCCGATGAGCGATACGCATACTGCGCCAACAGGGTTGCCGCTCCAGCTGCATGTCCGCGATGGCATGAGTCGGCAGCGCCGCTATTTACCTGCGCTTGAACAACACTATTTTAATGTCGATGAGATGACCTTTGCGCAACTGCTGACGCAGCTGCAAGATTACGCGCGCTTGGTGAAAGTACCTGGCGTGACATTTTCGCCGGAAGATATTGAACAAATCCTGTTTGCACGGGATGAAATTGTGGTGATGGCGCAGATACTAGCACTCAATATCGATGATTTGGAGCAGCGTTTTAACGCGCGCTTGCAACAAGAGATTGGCACTGAAGAATGGGCGTTAACTGAAGCGCAAAATCCAGCCTCAGTATTGGGTTTGGCGCGCACACTAGACCGCTGGTTGTGTCTGATAAAACACCCACAGAGTAGCGCAGGTGAAAATCTGTATGGTTTGATTGAAAGCGTTATTCTCGGGTTGGCCAAAGAACTGTATCGCGTGCATGGTGTCATGCCAGAGCGAGTCAAACAATCGCAGTATTTTTCCTCGCACTTTATGCATTTGATTACTGCAGGCGAGCAACCGAGTGAAACACGCGAACGTGATAATGCCAATAAACATATTGAATTAAATATTCGTTCACTTTATGTCTCGCTGTTGAAAGCAGTCGATATGATACAGGCCAGTGCCCGGCAACTATTGCCGGAGTCCATGCACAGTAAAAATCACGATCCAGCACTGGCGCTGCGCATTGCTTTTATTACGCTCTACCAAAAACTGCAACACCGGTTAAATCGTTTTACGCTGGATTTTATCGATTTCTATTTCACCCAAATATTGCAGGCAAAAACTCGCCCAATCCAGCCCGACAGTGTGTATTTGGTATTTCAGCCTGGTGCGAAAGAGCGCGATATTCGCTTGCCCAAAGGCACTGAGTTTTTTGCTGGTATCGATAGTGCTAGCCGCGATATTGTTTATGCCTCTGATGATGAGGTGATTATTAATGATGCTCAGGTAGAACAGCTCTACAGTTTATTCTTTCCGCGCGTTAAGCTCGATTTACGCGCGCCTGCAACTGCGCGTAATAGCGTGGAAAAAAATCAAAAATCCCCTTCCCGTACCAGTGTTTCCCTGGCAGATGGCTGTTGGCTTAATGTCATCAATGCCCAACCCAAAGCAGATAAAAAAACACGCGATAAATTTACCGCCCAACCTTTTTTTGGTGCAGCGCGCAATCTCACTAATAGTGATGGTCGTGCGAGTGATGCAGCAATGAGCGCCCGCCTCGGATTTGCTGTGGCGAGCAACGTACTATTACTGCGTGAGGGACAACGGCATATTACCGTTGAATTGGCATTCGAAGATATTACCCGCCAGCCGTGGAGTAAGCTTAATAATATCCTGCGCTATTTACCCAATATCAAAGATAATATTGCTGATGATAAAGCAAAGTTTTTTGCATATTTCAGCAAACTATTTCAACTTAGCCTGACGACGGCGGAAGGTTGGTTGGATATTGCGGAATATAAACCGGCCTACAGCGCTATCGATGCCAGTATCAAACCTAATGCCGTGCGCCTAAGCTTTCTGTTGCCGGAAAATACCCCCGCCATTAGCGGATATCAAACGCAAGTGCATGGCGATCCACTTACTACTGTGCTACCAGTATTACGTTTTACGCTAAAAGAAAATTACCTGCAGTATCCTTACGACATTCTGAAACAGTTAGTGCTTAAAGAAGTGCGCATTCAGGTCGATGTAAAAGGCTGCCATGATTTGTTGTTGCACAATAATATTGGCCAGCTTTCACCGCTCGCCCCTTTTACTCCTTTTGGCCCCATGCCGGACGTAGGCTCCTATTTTATCGTTGGTCACGAAGAGACACGCAGCAAACAGTTAAGCTCATTGAGTGTGGATGTTGAATGGAGTAGTTTGCCGATCAACGCTGGAGGATTTAGCAGTTGGTATCGCAATTACTTACACCCGAAAGATAACCATTTATTTGTTGCCAGTGTCAGCGTATTAGCCGATGGCCGCTGGCAGCCAGCGGGTGTCGATAACAATCAAACTCTGTTTAACTTTCCATTAAAAAATGGGACTGCACATTTAGTTACCACTAAAACCCTATCGGCCAATAGTGCGATTCCGTTTTATAAAGCGCAGGATCAATACCAGGCCAAGCGTACTTTTACCTATTCGCCGCTAACCCGCTCCGGGCTATTTAAATTTACCCTGCAAGGGCCACTAGGGGCATTTGGTCATCGCGAGTATCCCAACTTACTTGCGGAAGTATTGACCCACAACACCCGGGTAAAACACCCGCGTTTTGCGCGGCCAATTCCCAATCCACCCTATACACCGGAAATCAGCGCGATACGTTTGAATTATTCTGCCGTGTCGATATTGACCCTATCTGACACCGGGCGTGAAGATGATCCCTGCTACAAAGATCAATTTTTTCATTTGCATCCACTGGGCTGGGAAGCCATATCGCCACTGCGCCATCCGCGGTTGTATTTGCTGCCGCAATATCCTGATGATGGCTCGCTCTTTATCGGCATTGCAGCAAGTCCAATTCAACAGCTAAGTCTATTTTTCCATTTGCAAAATAATTCTTTGCCGCTGAGTGATGAATTGTTGGCGCAGGCGCGTCGCGAAGGCCGCAGCGGATCGCTCACCCCGGCTGCTTTGGTCAGCTGGTCATACTTGAGCGACAATCAGTGGAAGTCACTTAATCCACGTCATATTTTGAGCGATTCCACCGAGGGTTTTATGACCTCCGGCATAATCACCCTGACCATGCCGGACAAAATAACTGCTGCCAACAGTATTATGCCCGGCGGATTGTATTGGTTAAAAATCAGTGCCAACCAAGCGCTAACGCATTTCAGTGACTTGTTTTCTGTTTATGCGCAAGCGGTAAAAGTTACTTGGCGTTCAGGTACGCACCCCCCGGCTGAGCAACCCATGCAACTTCCGCCGGATACGATTAAACGCCCGCGTCAGACAATTGCCGGAATTACCGGTATCAGCCAGATCACCGGCTCTTTTGGTGGCGTGCCTGCAGAAAATCTTGCTCATTTACGCACTCGTATCAGCGAGCGTTTGCGTCACAAAAATCGGGCACTAACTCCGCTCGATTACGAAATGTTAATTTTGGAAAAATTTCCACAAATATATAAAGTGAAATGTTTTGCCAATTTGTGTACTGATCCACAAGCTCCGGTTAGCCCCGGACATTTATTGATTATTCCGATTCCACATCACCAGGCTACTGAAGAACAAGGTTTTAAACCTTATTTTGACGGCCACTTAATGTTATCCATTAAAGAATTTATCGCGCCCTTAACACCGCAGTTGGTACAGCTGACGGTAGAAAATCCAGTCTATGAAGAAATACAGGTGCGCTGTGCGGTGCAATTTAAAAAAGGCCTGCATATAGGTCGGCATCAAAACCTATTGAACCAGGCGTTATGCGATTACCTGTCACCTTGGAGTGAACAAGGCAACAGAGTACATTTTGGGTGGAGTGTAAACGAACAAGAAGTGAAATCATTTATTCACAACCTGCATTACGTTGAACACGTTACCGATTTTTCTTTGTTGCGGATTGCACCGCAAGGTGAGGGACTATTTATTCTGGACGACACCGGCAGCGTAGAAGGCGACGAGAAATACCGCCAGACTTTAAAGCCAACTTACCCTTGGAGTACGGCGGTACCTTTGCCGCACCACTATCTAGATACACTGGATCAGCATCGCCAGATTGACGCCCTGCGCACGGGTGTTGATGAACTGGAAGTGGGCAGTACTTTCATCATTCCCTAATAGGCAAGCACGATGGAAAAATTAGATAGAAACGCGCTGAAAAATAAATTCAAGAAAGGAAAAATGCCATCAGAGCAGGATTTTTCCAACCTGATCGATTCAATGGTCAACATTCTTGAGGAGGGCTTTGATAAAACCAGCCGCGATGGTTTAAAAATTTCCCAGCTGATGGGCTCGGGTAGATTATTCAGTTTCTATAAAAATATCGCGGTGGAAAGTCCGCAGTGGTTTCTCGAACTGAGCACCAATGAAAATAAACTGCATTTTGGCACCCCTAATTGTCCACGCGTATTAAGCCTTTACAGTCATAGTGATGATAGTCAAGGCAATTTGCGTGTGGCGGTAGGTATTAATAAAGAAAACCCGCAGACCACTCTCGATGTTGAAGGCACTATCGCCTGTACTGGGCGTATGGGCAAAGTCGGTGAGATGGCCGTGCCAGCCGATGGCGACTGGCATGACATTACCAGTGCGCTAACTGGCTGTGAGGCGTTTGAAGTAATGGCTGGAGTGGGCGGTCAGGATGCCGATGGAAAATATGCGCTGTTGCACGCCATAGCGTTGAACACATTTAATGGCAAAAGTAGTATCAATACTCAGGATGCGCATTTTGGTAATAAATGTAACCGCATTGAATTGCGTTGGCAGCCGGTACCGGAGCAAGGGCAGTTTCATTTTAAATTACAAATGCGCGTGCAGTGCTCTTACGGCAAAAGTATCTGGATTAAATATCACTTGGCGCGCCTGTGGTTTGATCCTCTGATGTTGGACAGCAGCCAAGCGCCCAACAAATAAATTGTATTAAACAGACGTTAATTTAATTCTATTAATAATGCATGAGCGACCAAAATGACTGAATCCTGTGCGCGAGAATTACATTTTTACCTGACGCTGGAACAGAGTAGCTTGATTCTGGAGGCATTGGTTGAGCAGCCGTTTAAGCAAGTGTTTGAAATAATTGGCCAATTAAATCATCAGGCACAACAATTTTATCAAACCGGAGCCGAGCGCAGCGCACCAGCACTTTTTATCATTAGCGCTGTAGATTTTAGTATTTGTATCAAAGCGTTGGGTGAGTTGCCCTATAACCGTGTGTGCCAACTGGTTAATTATTTGCATCAACAATTACAAACTCAACAGGCCGATTCAAGCAACAAGAACACGACACAGATAACTGCGCGAGAATCGCATCAATGAATTCGTCTGATGTCATTTCGCGTCTGCAAGAAGACCCGGATGGTCTCGACTTTGCAAATTTGCGTGCAGAGGGTATTGCGCGCGTACAGGAACTTGCGGGCAATATTTGGACGGATTACAACCTGCATGATCCAGGCGTCACCATTTTGGAACAATTGTGTTTTGGTTTAAGTGAACTAGCCTATCAAACCAATGTGCCGGTGGCCGATTATCTTGCCAATGAGCGTGGGCTGATTGATTTTAACCAATACGCGCTATACAAACCGCAAGACATTTTTCCTACTCGACCAGTGACGGCAGAAGATTACTGCAAACGTTTACTGGATGAAGTCCCTGAACTAGATGCCGTTACTCTTACTACGCTTGATCCTCCTGCGGATTATGGCGCTTGTTTATATCAAATTGCGATTAAGCTATTAGAGCCGTTGACGGGGCCTGCGTATAGCGATGAACAAAAACAACAAATAATGCAAAAAGTGCAGCGTGTTTTTGTCAAGAATCGCAATCTGGGCGAAGATCTTGCAAGTGTCCGGATTGAGCAGAGCGAAGCCTGTTTTTTAAAAGGTGTGATTGAAACCACAGGTAAACGCAACCCTGCGGCAATTTATGCCGATGTTTTTTTTCAGGTCGCGCGCAAAATTTCGTCCAATATTCGAATAGATCGTTACGAAACGCTGGTACAACAAAAAATGGATCTGGCGGATATTTTCTCCGGCCCGTTAACTCGCCATGGCTATATCCACAGTGAAGATCTCAATACCTATAACAGTACTACATCATTAGATGAGCTCAGCGGGTTGGTAGCACAAATCGAGGGGGTGAAAAAGGTCTATCGTCTGGAATTGGTCGATAGTACAGGTAAGCTTTTAAATAGCCACGCGTTTGATCAAAAATCGTTTTTTCTTAAATTCCCGGAAAATGTTACGCAACAGCAATGGCTTAATATTGATTTTAACCCCGGAAAAACGACTGATCCGGCAGGTGTGGTAAAAGCGCGTGGAGACACCATTGATATCCTCATGGAGGAGGCGCGACGTGCATTAGAAAAATTGGAATTTGAATACCGCGCATTCCGCACCAACAAAACTAATGCTGCCAATTTTTATTCCCTACCGCAGGGGCGACCACACAATGATGCGGACTATTATTCCATTCAACATCATTTTCCCAATGTCTATGGCATTAATGCTGCGGGTGTACCGGGTGGAGAGTCGGCTACGCGCAATATGCAGGCGCAACAACTTAAATCTTATCTTTATCCATTTGAACAACTGCTAGCCAATATGCTTGCGCATATCCAGAATCTGCAACAGCTGTTCAGTTTAAATGAACAGCCTAATCACAGCTATTTTGCCCAGTACCTCGACAATCATCACATCCCGAATTTTATAGAGCTTTACGCGGACACCAATATTGATCTGGCGGAAATTCAAGCGGTGCAGGCCCGTCATGATCAGGCTTGTGATCGCAAAAGTCGTGCGCTGGACACACTACTTGCACTTTATGGGGAAGAGTTTTCGCAGGACGCACTTTTACATTTCAATTATTATCATCAAGAGCAGCCGGATTATTGGGCGATCGACAACAAAATTCGCTATCTATTGCATTTAGTTGAAATCAGTAACAGCCGTTCGGGTGCATTTGATACCAGCACAGCTCACTGGCAATCGAGTAATCTTGGAAGTCTGCACAAAAAAATCAATATCCTGCTCGGTATTCAACAGCTGGATAGCCTCGTGCATTTATCGCAAAGTTTTGCCGCTAATCAAATAAATTTGGTTGATGATAAAACGATTTTTGAGCGCACCGATACGGGAGAAATAAACAACATTGGGCAGCAACTGGTTCCTGCGCTAAAAGTAAAACAGCAGCAGAAATTACAGCAGTGGAATTACACCCCGAACAAAAGCCTCACCTTAAGCCCAGCGATGATGTGCGAGGGGACAAGTATAGATGCTTATCGTTTGCGCCCACAGGCGCAAGGCGATCTGGTTGACGTGTATTTCTATTCACAAGCACATCAGCGCGCAGCATCACTAAAGAAATCGATGGAGCGAGATCAAGCTATTGCTTATGTACATAAATTCAAAAAAATAATTACCGATATCAATGCAAGTTCAGAGGGATTTTATCTACTTGAACATATTCTGTTACGGCCTCGCGGAGAAACAAAAAAAGCTGAGGAAGATCAAACTGCAGTTGCAGATGACTATTACCACTGCCGCCTAAGCTTTATCTTTCCGCTATGGACTGCGCGATTTGCCAATCCGGCATTTCGCCAGTTTGCTGAAAAAACCATTGCCAATCACTTACCCGCCCATCTATTTCCTCAGGTCTATTGGCTGAGCTTGCGTGACATGGAGAGCTTTGAACGCTACTACCAGCCATGGCTGGATGCACTGCATCAATATGAACAACAAAAATTGAACGCGGATATCAGTAGCGCCACTACAAAATCGCTTGATCGAGCAGCACAACGATTGCGCACATGGCTTGAGCAAAAAACCCCTTCTGCAGCTTACTGGATCTAAGTCATGCAAACTGAGCATCGCATTGATGAGTTGATTGTTGATCTTTCGTTTAACACGACCAGGCTTGCTCGTCATGAAACTGCACTGCTCAGTGAGTGGCTCAGGGAAGATTTGTTACCCGCGTTGGACAATCTTTTTTCGCACTATGCTCCTGGCAAACAAATACTACGATTTGAAACGCTGGAATTTAATTTAGGTAATCTTACCAGCCGTAATTATCAACAAACGATTCGTGAACAACTGCTAATTCAGTTCGCGCAGCTATTGCAAACGCAATTATTGGCTGTGATTCCAGAGTCTAAGCGCTTAACCGCAGACCGCTTGAATGGTGATAGTGGACAGGGTCACTTAGCGCTACAACAACTATTAAGGTATCTCGCAACCGGACAACTAGCTGCTCATTATCCAAGTGATTTTACCTCGCTTGAATCGCGACAAAATAAGCAAAGCAGAGCAGAAATTAAATCAGCTCTTCATGGACAATTGTTAGATGCAGTGATTGCACAACACAATATTGCCGATCTATTGCGTGAGTTGCCGCAGCGCGATGCGCTTATCCAGCGGTTACTGACACAATTTTCAGTAATACAGCGGATGGAATTATTGCGCCAACTGGCACCACAGCACGTGCAATGGGTGATTGCCTTACTCGATTTACTGCACTTTTTTGAAAATAATAGTCAAGCAAAAGGTGTTCAATTATTGGATGAACAAGCAATAAGATTGCAGCAAAGCGTTTGGCAGGCGCTGTTACAGCTCGGATTGACGCAACCTAACGCTAATGAACAGGTTTGGATAAATGATATTTTGCCGCGGTTGGCGAGCACACTATCGTTAAGTGAAATTCAACTGCGTCAGGATTTGGCAACACTTGCACTGCCAGTTAATAATACGGAATTATTAAACCTGCAAGTACAGATTGCGAAGTCGCTGCAGGCGAGTAATCTGGCGGAAGGCAAGGTGGAAATTCCGCTGCAAATAATTCCCGCTCAATCGGATGCCAGACAGAATCAATCAAGTGGCGATGACATACCAACAGGTAGCTCCCAACAGACTCAGGACCAATGGCGTCAACTACTGGCTGCAGCATGGATTCGCGCCGATGCACAACAATTACAGAAATTCTGGCCACAACTAATAGCACATGAACAAGCATTATTATTGGCATCGATCCAGCATTATTTGCCACAGGCTGAAATTCGCCAACAATTAATGTTGCGCTTACCCCTTAGTTTACAGATTGACATAGTTGCCCTGCTGGCGCCTTCGTTAAAGAATACTTTTCATCGTTTACAACAACAGGCGGCCCAGCTAAGTAACTATATTGCTGTGCAAATAGAGCCATTTCCGACAACAGCAACTGCAAACAAAAAAAATAATGACAATAACCAATCTGATCCACAATCAGCGGAATTGGTCGCTCGTCAACTATGGGAAATTTCTCTTGGTCTGATATTGAATAACAAGTCAAAAAATATAAATTCTGAAATATCTAGCCATGTCTTTTTAAAGGATTTGGCAAAACGTTATGCAGAACTACACAATCTGGAAAGCACCGCCTTACATCAAATATTTGAACAATTCGTACTTGATCATAAAAAAGAAAATATACTGGAGAACGAAAATTTCTCTCGCCAAGATAAACAAGCTAATAGTACAGAGTTAACAGGAATTGCTCACTCATCAGCAAAGGAGGCCGCAAACCATAACAGCGCTCCATTAGAGACGACACTCCCTACCGCGACTGCTGGGGAGGACAAATATCCTTTGGTTGGCGATAACCTAATCACTATTAGTGATCATCAATTATTTGATCTGTGTTTACGTTTAAAAAGCGGTTCCCAAGCGTGGTCCTCACTTGCTCTTGAGGTGGCTTTATTGAAACGTTTGATTAGTAGCTATATACGTCTCGGGCACAGCGCGACCGGTGAAAATTGTGCTGACTTCGTTGCGGCTATAAATAACCACGCGCAATCCAGTCATGTACCCTCTGCGTTTTATCTTGCGGTATTACAGGCATTGATCTCCGATCAATTGATTGATCTTGAGTTGATTGCACAACAGATACCATCTAATGCAATGGCGTTAGCCGATAAAAATAACAATCTTTCAACCAGTGAAAATACTGAAATCGCAAAGGAACTAAACTCTATAAAAAATCAGCAGAAAATTTCACAAGGAACTACAGCTGCTGGTACTACAGAAATAAATAATATGGCCGCCATTGCGCAGGCTCTTTTATCAAACCGACAACCATCAGTTCTATTACAAGCGTTAGAATTCGATAAACTGCAATGGCAACAATTAACCATTGCAGTGATTCAGCAGGCACCATTTTTTGATCAAGAAGCGCGGGCAGAACTGACGGCTGCAAGTCAAACACCGATCAGCCAACTAGTAAATCCGGCGGCATATTACCAAGCCATTATTACGGCGATTATCGAACGGCAACCGTTTGATTTGGAGGCGATTGCGATAATAGCGAAAGACGATAACGCACAGTCAGAAGAAAATAGTTCATACAAAGATACTGCAGAGCCAGCAGAGAAAAATATTATTTACGATCGCAATCAAGAAATGGCTCAACCCGCAACAAAGACGGGCATGCAAAACCCAGCGCGAACCACTACCGTCGATGTTGGGCAAATATCTATTCAAGACTCTGCAAAAGTCACATCCGAATCAGTTGCTGAACAAACGCTAGACATTGCTCAACAAGCGACAGAAATTGAAAAGCCTATGCGCACCAGCGCACTAGAAACAACACAAGTCACTGCGCTACACACAACCGAGCCAGTTGCTGAACAGTATTTGCAGCAAGAGATTGCTGGTACTGAACAAAGGCTAGAAATTGCTCAACAAGCGACAGAAATTGAAAAGCCTATGCGCACTAGCGCACTAGAAACAACACCAACAACTGGGCAACACACAACCGAGCT
>NZ_JBXUOS010000019.1:0-11738 GCF_057196725.1 Cellvibrio sp. ATLC23
CGCACTTCGTGCGCTCGACAGCTTGTAAGTCGCTTTTTTGTGGTTTTGCTACGCAAAAGTTTCCCACAAAAAATCAACTTACAACCTGCGGCTGAGCTGAACGTTACGTGGTCAAAGCATTTTGGCTTGTGCAATCCTGAAAGCTCGCAAAAGCAAAAACCTGAAATTTTGAAGAACGAGTGTTTTTGGTTTTTTTACTTCGGCCAGTTCGTGCGCTGTAGCGGTTTGAAGAATGTGAAGGTTTTATCTGGTTTGTGTTCTTGTAGGTTTTTCTTTCAAAGCTGAAATGCAAGTTCGGCCTTGGTTAAATTCAGCTTTTGTTATTTCCCATTTTTGGGTAAAGTTTCACCACAATTTTAGGCGTGTTGGTTTGCATCGGAAGGCAAAGCAAAAGCTTCCTTTCTGCTTCGGCAACATCATCATAAAAGAATTATCACGTAACAAGGCAATGAACCGGATGGTTTTTAAGTAGCATTTTTGCCATTCCGCTTCGCTGCATTTTAAGGCAAAAGTGCTACTTAAAACCCACCGGTTATCGCAACGTTAGCTTGGCAAGGAAAATTATGAGTAATGAAAGAGTATATACGCCAACGAGCCACGAATATTTTGATGATATAGCCGCATTGTTTATAGCACTGGCTAGTTTTAACGCGGCCTCCGAAGCATATTTAAATTGTCCTGTAACTCAAATCCCTTCAAATCCAAAAAATGGCCTATTTTTGTACGGTAGGGTTGCAACTTATGGTTTTCCGACTTACAAATTAATGCACAATATGGTTAAGGATATTTGGCCCAATAGCCTTCAACTTGTTCGCTTCGAACCAGTGGAGTCACCACTGACTTATGAAAATTATGTAGATCTTAAAAGTATCGGCCTACAGAATTTAGTTAGGCAGTTTGTCGGAACTGCCTTTCTTAAATTTTATGAAAGAAATGGCTCAACTCTCAAAAAGAATTTTGGTACACAGCCACACACTTGGCCAGAGCTATGGCGGTTTGCTTGGCTTCTGCGAAATGCAATCGCACACGGAGATAAATTTGCAATTGATAATCCAAATACTCCGTTGACTACCTGGAGAGGCATAGCCGTTTCCACCGCCAATTCTGGAAGCTCATGGTTTGATCTCGATTGTGGTTTTCTTGGTGGTGGTGACGTACTTGAGCTGCTTGAAGAGCTTCATACATCACTTTTAACTTTAGTGCGCTAATAGGTAAAAGCTAACAAATCGCTCAAGCACCGCGCACTACGTGCGCTGGACAGTTTTTAAGTCGCAGTTTTATGGTTTTGCTGCGCAAAATATTTCCATAAAACCACAACTTAAAAACTGCCGCTTAGCTCGGCGTTATGCAGAATCATCATGAATATTGAAGAAGCAGTTTCTTTATTACGAAAAAATGAAATGGAAGTTCCTTTGTCTCCTCGTCTTCCATCTGAAGTTGAAGTGGAGCTAGTTGAGAGGGAGCTTGGAGTAGTATTTCATGAGGATTATAGGTATTACCTTTTAAATGGCAGCAATACAGTATATGGCACACTTGAGCCCGCAATGCTTACACTCCCTAAGGCTCATTTTCATCTTCCTACATTAGTCGCCTCAGCTAGGAAGTTCGGTGTTCCAGAACGTTTATTGCCTATATGTAGTGACAATGGTGATTTCTACTGCATTGCGGAAAATGGCGTCATTGAATACTTTAGTCATAATGGTGCATCGAAAGAAACATGGCCTAATTTAGGCGAATGGATCGTTAGAGTATGGTTAAAAATACAAGCATAACAAAGTGTTCCAACACCGTTCCGGCGCTTCGCGCCTCCACTCGACAGTTTGTAAGTAGCGCATTTAGCGAATTGCTGCGCAAAGTTTATCGCAATGCGCTACTTACAAACTGCGATTGAACACAACGTTAAGCCAGAAAAGGTAAATATATTAATGAACAACGAGTTAATGGAAAACTTTGTTGAAAAGCTTCGATTAATAAGAAGCGAACTAATTGTCAACCTAAATTATGATTATAAACGCATGCTTGCTGAACACTCTCGCGATGGAATGCTTGGCTCAGGGGCTACGATTAAGAAAACAATGAATTTCATCGTTTTAGGGAATGCTAGCTTGTACGCTCAAGCTATTGGGTACCTAAAAAAGCTCAATGTGAATTACAACAATAATCTCGAATCAGAAATTCAAACTTTAACTAAATCCGCTCAAGAGCAATTTAAAATTGAAGCGCTTATAATTTTTCAGAAAAGCACAGAAATCGCAAGAAGTCCAAATCTATACGCAAGAATGTTGCCTGAGCTCGAATCGGAAATGGCTTCAAATTTGGCAGTTTTCCAAAATTCATTAAATGCGTCCATTCTTGAGCTAAAAATTAAAAGTTCAATATCTTTGCTAACTAAGTCACTATGGTTCTTGGAAGCGGTATTATTGTTAAGCTCTATGTTTATTGCCGGCATGTGGTACAAAGACCCTAATGGAAATTACGAACCAGTTCTAATAGGGCTTGGCCTAGTAATTCCATTGGTCGGTGTAGTTATTAAATTGAGCCAAAAAAAAGCGGCTTAACAAGGCGTTGCACCTGACGAATTGTAAGTAGCGCTTTTGCAATATCGCTACGCTAAGTTTATCGCAACGCGCTACTTACAATCCGCAGGTGAACGCAACGTTATAAATATAAGAGGGAAGTATGCAGAATATGTCCGATCAAAAAAGGTTTGTAGTTCTTGCTGTATATTGTCTTGGTCTTTGTACTTTTGCACTCGGCGGAAGTTTTTTGGTCGGGTTGGTTTTAAACCTAGCCTATCAGTTTGATACAAAAAATACATGGCTTGAATCGCATCATAGGTGGCAAATAAGAACAGCGTTATTCACTATTTTATGGGCATTCGTTGGACTAATTATGATTTTTACATTTGTGCTCAATGAAAATAGTGATCCTGCATTTGTTTTGGCATTAATTGGAGGTGCAATTTTAGCGGTCACTTTATTATGGTTTGCTTATCGGAATATTATTGGCCTGTACAGGCTTAATCAAGAAAAGCCAATGTATTTGTCAGAAGTAAATTAGAATTTTTTATAACAATGCGTTGCACCAGACGAATTGTAAGTAGCGCTTATGCAATATCGCTACGCGAAGTTTATTGCAACGCGCTACTTACAATCCGCAGGTGAACGCGACGTTACGTGGTCAAAGCATGTTGGTTTGTGCAATCCTGAAAACTCGCAAAAGCAAAACCGGTATATTTTGAAGAATGAATGTTTTTTGGTTTTCTGCTTCGGCCAGTTTGTGCGCTGTAGCGGTTTGAATAATGTGAAGGTTTTATCTGGTTTGTGTTCTTGTAGGTTTTGCTTTAAAAGCTGAAATGCGAGTTTGGCTTTGGTTAATTTCTGCTTTTGTTATTTCCCAATTTTGGGTAAAGTTCCATCAAGTTTTTAGGCGTGTTGGTTTGCACGGAAAGGCAACGGCAAAAGCTCCCTTCCCGCTTCGGCAAATTCATCACAAACATTTATCACGTAACAAGGCGCTCCAGCACCGCGCACTTCGTGCGCTCGACAGGTTGTAAGTCGCTTTTTTGTGGTTTTGCTACGCAAAAGTTTTCCACAAAAAACCAACTTACAAACTGCGGCTGAGCTTAGCGTTATGCAAGGCAAGCTGAGAGAGTTAAATGAAAAACATACTTTTCTATATTTTATGCATTCCCGCTAAAGGTAGTTTTGCACTTGACATCAGCTGTCACCAGTCAAAAGTAATTGAGCGTGAAATTACCGGAGCAATAATAGACTTTCATTCTGGTCAACACTACGGCTTTGAAAATGGGGTGCTTATTACTGCGGCTATAAAACCGGCTATAGAGGGAAACGAGTTTAGACGTATTGAAGTTAAAGTTATTGAAAAGGGATCGGTTAAATACAGTTTTGAGCCCGCAGTAGGAATATCCAAAGAAAGTATTGTTTTCAATTTAGCGGGAAATAGAAATTTCGTATCTAACTACAAGCTTATAATAACCTATGCGGATCAAGCACATTGCCCCACCATAAGTTATAGTTACAAAGGGTTTATTCCTAAAATAAAGTAGCATAACAAAGCATTGCACCCGACGAATTGTAAGTAGCGCTTATGCAATATCGCTACGCTGAGTTTATCGCAACGCGCTACTTACAATCCGCAGGTGAACGCAACGTTAAATATTCGGGGTTGTTTTTTGCTTTGTGCAGTCGGGAACTATTTCGTGCTTTTTGAGCCATGCTTACTCTAAGCAAGAGTCGCACTTGGCAAGTTTTCAATTGCGGCCTTTTGCTCTTCGAGGTTTGTGTTTCAAACGAAATCGTTATTCGTTCCCAGAAAGTTCAACCCACTGCCCAACACAGCACGGAACAACTCTGTTGGGTTTATCATGTGCCGAAGCTTGGGCACATTAAATTGGCCGGTAGTTTTTAAAAGTCTGCTACGGCCAAGAGTTCGCGTTCTTTTTGAACTCTTGCCAATAAGCTAAAATGCGGTAATCTTCATCAAATTACTTTTTATCGGGCGCATGTAGTTACAGCTTCAAAAACTCATGCTTTCGTTTTTTAAACCACCAAATACTTAACAAGGCGTTGCACCAGACGAATTGTAAGTAGCGCTTATGCAGTATCGCTGCGCGAAGTTTACCGCAACGCGCTACTTACAATTCGCAGGTGAACGCAACGTTAGGCGTAAAAAAACACATGGAGATATTGTCAAAATGATTGGTGGTTGTTTGTGCGGCTCAGTAAAATTTGAAGTAAAACTAGACCAGCTGAAAATCTATCAATGTCACTGCTCTCTATGCAGAAAGCAAACTGGAGCTGCATCAAGTTGCGGGTCTGTGATTGATATAGAAAAGTTTGAATGGCTGTTCGGGGAAGGCAACATTTCAAAGTGGGTTAAAGAAACAGGTTTTACTTCTCACTTCTGTAGCGCGTGCGGCTCATCAGTACCAAACAAGTTTAGAGGGAATCCATTTTTTTGGGTTCCAGCTGGTCTAATGGACAGTCAGAGTATTGAAGTGGTTGCAAATATATTTGTCTGTGAAGCCGCCAAATGGAGTCAAGTATCTACAAGTATAAATCCACACGCGACAAGACCTGAAATTAAAAACTTAATAGAACTTTTGAGTGGAAATGCCTAACAAGGCAATGAACCGGATGGTTTTTAAGTAGCACTTTTGCCATTCCGCTTCGCTTCATTTTACGGCAAAAGTGCTACTTAAAACCCACCGGTTATCGCAACGTTAAATTGGAGCCGAATAATTGAAGTATGGAGTAATGCTTAGGGGTGAAAACTTTGCCATCAAATCCGGAGCCGGAGCGGAGAATATCGGGTTCTTTACAACTCGTTTCGTAAAAGCACAAAATCCTGATGAAGCTGAATTGGTAGCAATGGAAATGATCCGCACTGATAAAAATCTTTTGGAATCTCTTTGCAAGGAAAGTGCGCTCGAATCTAAAATATATTTAGAAAAAATTTGGCCTGAGCGTTGGTGGAAACGCCTTGGGGGCGGTGGTTACACGTTTTACCCTATGGAACATCCCAAATAAATACTAACTGGCTATCCAGCCTGCAAAGAAAAAATTTAACAAGGTGTTCCAACACCGTTCCGGCGCTTCGCGCCTCCACTCGACAGTTTGTAAGTAGCGCATTTAGCGAATCGCTGCGCGAAGTTTTTCGCAAACGCGCTACTTACAACCTGCGGTTGAACACTACGTTAAATTGGAAGGTGAAATTAGATAGTGCCATATCTTTATTTCGCTAAATTCTATTGTTGATTTTGGTCGTATTTCTCAAGGAAAAATCGAATGGTTGTATTTGCAATTACCAGAGAAGGGTATATGGAACTTGAACCAATTATCAAAACCTTGAATTATCCAATGTGGGTTGGTGCTGGCGTATTATCTACTAGCGAACTTTCGGAATTACGGAGCTTGGGGCTTGACCTGACAGAGTTCTCATATGCTATTGAACCAACTGATATGGCGACTATACAGGGTGCTCTTGACACTATAGCGCAACACCATCCAGAGCAAAGAGTTTGGTTAGAATTCCGGCCTGAGTAAATGCACAACCTATACCGCAACAAGCGAAAAATTTAACAAGGCGGTCAAACATCGTTCCGCTTCGCTCCACTGGACAGAATTTAAGTAGCTTTTTTGTGGTTTTACTTCGTAAAATATTTCCACAAAAAAGCTACTTAAATTCTGCCGTTTACCGCAACGTTAGCTTGGGTCAAGAAAAATACATCTAATTTAAATCATCAGAAATCAACTAATCAGTTAAACTTGCTAATAAGGAAGTGTTATGAACAGCGAAGTGTCTTTGGTGCGTCTTTATCTTCTAAGAGTTCTATATCTATTAAATTGTCTATTTTTGGGCGCAGACGTATGGCCTGCTTTATTTCGTGATGCTACGAATTGGAACTCTATACATTGCGTAGCTTATAGTTTTTGGGCAGCACTTTCTTTGTTGAGTTTGTTAGGCTTACGCTATCCACTTCAAATGCTACCAATAATATTAATGCAGTTTGTATATAAGTGTGTTTGGTTAGTGTTTTTTGCAATCCCTCATTGGCCAGCTATTAAAGCTGATGGACTTTTTCCAATTATGGCAATTGGCCTTGTTATTGACATAGTAGTTATTCCTTGGTTGTACATTTTTAAAAGCTACATTATAAAAAACGGAGATCGCTGGAAATAAATAAAGCTAACAAGCAATCAAGCGGATGGCCTTTAAGTTGCACTTTTGCCATTCCGCTACGCTCCATTTTATGGCAAAAGTGCAACTTAAAAACCACCGCTTATTGCGGCGTTAAATATTCGAACTTGTTTTAGTTTTGTCGTAGCCGTGTTGGCCTTGGTACTTTTTGAACTGTGTTCACTCTAAGCAAGGGTCGCACATGGAAAGTTTGCAATTACGGCCTTTTGCTCTTCGTGGTCTGTGTTTCAAACAAAATCGTTATTCGTTCACAGAAATTTCGGCACACTGCCGACCACAGCACGGAACAAGTCTGTTTGGTTTTTCATGTACCGTAACTTACGCACATTGAATTGTCAGGTAGTTTCTAAAAGTATGTATCGACCAAGAGTCCACGTTCTTTTTGAACTCTTGCCAATAAGGTAAAATGCAGTAATCTTGAACAGGTTACTTTTTATCAATCGCAGGTAGTTGTTGGTTCAAGAACGTGTTCTATTGCTTCTCAAACCATCAAATACTTAACAAGTCGTTCCAGCAACGTGCGCTTCGCGCACTCGACAGTTAGTAAGTCGCTTTTTTGTGGTTTTGCTACGCAAAAGTTTTCCACAAAAAACCAACTTACTAACTGCGGCTGAACTCGGCGTTACGTTGGCAAAGCGAATTAAAATGCTACGCTTCGGCTAAATCGCAAAAGCAAAAGCTAAAAATCTGAAAGGTTGAAGTTTTGGCTTTTCATGTGCTGCTAGTTTTAAGCGTACAACCCGTTTTTCTAGGCTGAAATATTGCGGCCTAACGTTCTGAAAGTTTTCTTGTGCCTTCGGTAGTTGTTTTATCGCAAGTACTTTTAACAGCTTACATAAAGCTATAATTTATTGAGTTTTGCTTTGTTGTCTCTGGCTTTATGGCGGTTAAAGCTTTAAATTGTGTTTTTGTTGGTTTGCTTCGGAAGGCGTGGATTTTAATAATGTGGTTTTTCCTTCCTTAGCTCCAATCCTTAAAATTTAAAAATCACGTAACAAGTCGGTCAAGCACCGCACATTACGTGTGCTGGACAGGCTTTAAGTTGCACTTTTATGGTTTTGCTTCGCAAAAGTATTCCATAAAAGCACAACTTAAAGCCTGCCGCTTACCTCAACGTTAAGCAGGTCATGAATGGATATCGATTTAGACGAAACACTGTTATCTTTTGGCGCAATGATTTTCGAGCTTGGTCTCCCAGTTTTTCTTGCATTTATTTACAGATATTCCCCTAAAAATAGACCCGTTATAGTTACGGTTATCTCTTCATTAATGCCATTTATCTGTGTGTACATATTTTTTCTAATTGAAAGCATTGTTGAACAAACAGCTGAAGTTGGGTGGGCAGCAGGTGCTATTTGGGTAATGAGCTTTTTTGTCTATATTACAACTGCTATATTCAGTTTTATTCTCGGTCTAATATTGCCAAAAAATATTAAAACTTGGCTGAGGGCCATATTGGGTCTGTTTTCTGGGCCAATTGCTTTAGTTATACTAAATCTATTGCCACTTTAAAACGCTTAACAAAGCAATCAAACGGATGGCCTTTAAGTTGCATTTTTGCCATTCCGCTACGCTCCATTTTATGGCAAAAGTGCAACTTAAAAACCACCGCTTATTGCGGCGTTACAAAGGGCAAGAATTTTAAAGCTACAGCTTCGGAAACACCGCAAACGTAAAAGCTGTATTATTTGAAGTATGAATGCTTTGGGTTTTCCGCTTCGGCTAGTTTTGTTTTCTTAGCAAGTTGAAGAATGAGTGTTTTTTGTTTCCTGCTTCGGAAAGTGCGAGCTTCGTAGCTTTTGAAATAACGAAGGTTTTATTCGCACCTTGCTAAGCAGGTTTTGTATTTTAACCGTTGTGGTATTGTCTTTTTTTCTTTACCGTTTCGGAAAGTTGGTTTTGGGCTTTGCTAGAAAAAGCTTTTTGGTTTTTCGTTGAGCAAGGCTAAAACCGTAGTTTGTAACAAAGCGTTGCACAGAGTCGAATCAATGAATAAAATCTATATTCTGGCGGTTATATTTTTTAGCATTGCGAGCTGCTCTAGCGAACCGAACACAGAAAATTTTTGCCTTGAAGAATTCTGCTTTGAAAAGAAGCTAAATTCGCAAAAAGAGTCTCAAGTAAAGCAAAGGTATTTGGAGCTGGTAAACCTTATAAATGAAAGCCCCTTAAATATTGTCCAATTTACAGGCGAGCTTGCTAAAAACAGTCAAAACCCAGCGCAGTCTATGAAGAAATACTTCGGTTGGATTAAACCTGAATGCTTGCATTACATAATAATTGGTGAAAATATTTCAGCGGTTTTGCTAAAGAACTCTACCAACGAAAGGTTTGTCCTCTACTATAATCACGAAATCGGGAAGTTTGAAGTAAGCTATGAAACGCCTAGCGGCTACTCGGCAATAGACAATTTATGGGTCAATAGCAAGGTAGAGCCCATAATCAAAAATTAAAATGTGTAACAAGGCAATCAACCGGATGGTTTTTAAGTAGCATTTTTGCCATTCCGCTTCACTCCATTTTATGGCAAAAGTGCTACTTAAAAACCACCGGTTATCGCAACGTTACGTGGGTAAAGCGTTTTAGCCTGTGCAATCCTGAAAGTACGCAAAAGAAAAGCCGATGAATTTTAATAATGAAGTTTTTTTGGCCTTACGCTTCGGCGAGTTCGATTTTCTTAACTTGTTGAAGAATGAGTGTTTTTTTCTTCATGCTTCGGCCAGCTTTTACGCTGTAGCGGTTTGAAGAATGCAAGGTTTTTTTCTGGTTTGTGTTTTTTTATGTTCTGTTTTAAAAGCTAGAAAGCAGGCTGCTAGCTTAGTCATTTTTAGCTTTCGTTATTTCCCATTTTTGGGTAAAGTTTCACCACAATTTTAAGCGTGTTGGTTTGCACGGAAAGGCAACAGCAAAAGCGCCCTTCCCTCTTCGGCAAACTCATCACAAAAACATATTCACGTAACAAGGCGTTGCACCAGACGAATTGTAAGTAGCGCTTATGCAATATCGCTGCGCTTAGTTTATCGCAACGCGCTACTTACAATCCGCAGGTGAACGCAACGTTATGTGCTGGCGCTTTTAATGTGCTTTTTCAGCTTTGCAGGCAATCTTTCAAAGAAAACAAAGAACATTTGCGGGTCTGTGCCTTGCCTGCTGTTCTGTGTAAATACTGGCTTTGTAAACTGCCATTCGTTGCGCCAAAACTGATCGCTTGGCGGTAAATCGTTTAATTTTTTAACTAACTCTTGCACTTCGTCACCTCACATAACAAGGCGTTCCAGCGGATGCGTGGTAAGCCTTGGTTTTTAGTTGATTTAGTCAGCGCACTCGCTGAACTTGGCGTTAGTGAATAAATGAAAACAGCACTAAAGCGTACAATCATATTCATAACTTCAGCTGGGTTGCTTTTAATACTGGCCTCATATGTTTGGTATATTCATCTTGAATACTATGGGCATACTGAAACCTTCCAGCTGTATCAAAACCAAGGAAGTATTAGGTTTTGTAATGGCAAAGAATCAGTTACCCCGTTTTGGAATGCGACATCCGAAAATGATCTACAGTTAGCTAAAGCAGAGAAGCTTGTAGCGGACGGAGTTTCTATCACTATATATGCTAAAGGCGGCATCTCTGAATCTGGCTCAGAAGTTTTTGTAAATGAAATTACAAAAATAGAAGGCGGAATTAACCACAGTTGTGAGGTTAAGTAGTAGAAAATAGCATCACTAACAAAGCGGTCAAACCTCGTTCCGCTTCGCTCCACTGGACAGAATTTAAGTAGCTTTTTTGTGGTTTTACTTCGTAAAATATTTCCACAAAAAACCTACTTAAATTCTGCCGTTTACCGCAACGTTAGGCATAAATATGAAAATCGTAGAACTTCTCAATAAATCCCTTAAATCAAAAGAGCTAGTCGAGCTCTTCGAAGACTACGATGTAGAAGTCATATATATGTATGATCGGCTTTATGAGGGCATGAGCGATCAATATTTTGGAAAAATAGCAGAACTAGGTTTGGAGTTTTCTTTCAATGAAAATCAAATCTTAAAAACAATATTCATTTTTACTCAGCAAACTAATGGTTATTCTCAAGAAAACATCGGTGAGTTAAACCTGCAAGCTTTTTCTACTAAGGAACATGCTATAGATTTTGCTAAAGAAAATTGCATAAATTATAAAGAGGGTAATGGTAATTTATTTGGTGCAGAGCTTGACTGGGTTAAACTTATTCTCGGCCAATACTCTATCCATTACCAGTATTCCAACGACGTTCTTAACCAAGTGACTCTACAGGTAGAAAATGCCTAACAAGGCAATCAACCGGATGGTTTTTAAGTAGCATTTTTGCCATTCCGCTTCGCTTCATTTTATGGAAAAAATGCTACTTAAAAACCACCGGTTATCGCAACGTTATGGAACCATATGAATCTGATGCAACGAGTTCTGTTATTGATGGTGCTATCTTGCTTGGAAGGCTGCGTCTGGCTAAACCAAGAATATTACTGTGGAGTGCCAGATGAAAAGCATTTATGGAGTCCGCTCGTATTAAGCGAAGAGTCAAAGCGTTCATATCTAAGCTTAATACCCGAAAACTCTATATTCTTTAAAACACCGAAAAAGCACTACTGGTATAAATCAGGCGAAAAGGTTCGTCTATGCTCCCCCTCCCTAGAAATTCGCTCCGGCGTATTCGATCAATCAAGAGAGGGGTGTTTTATTTATGAATTTATTTTTGAAAACAAAAACATAAAAAGTAAAAATGAACTTGTTTGCACAGGCTAATCCATAACAAGGCAGTCAAACCTCGTTCCGCTTCGCTCCACTGGACAGAATTTAAGTAGCTTTTTTATGGTTTTACTTCGTAAAATATTTCCATAAAAAAGCTACTTAAATTCTGCCGTTTACCGCAACGTTAGAAGGAATCATGAATTATTATGTCGATTGGCGAAAGCCCATTAAGATCTTAGCTTTTACCACGCTTGCACTATTCGTTGCTATCGGGGTCCAGTATAAGTTCG
>NZ_JBXUOS010000020.1:0-3453 GCF_057196725.1 Cellvibrio sp. ATLC23
CGCGTTCTTTTTGAACTCTTGCCAATAAGCTAAAATGCGGTAATCTTCATCACATTACTTTTTATCGGGCGCATGTAGTTACTGCTTCAAAAACTCATGCTTTCGTTTTTTTAAACCACCAAATACTTAACAAGGCGTTGCACCAGACGAATTGTAAGTAGCGCTTTTGCAATATCGCTACGCGAAGTTTATCGCAACGCGCTACTTACAATTCGCAGGTGAACGCAACGTTACGTGGTCAAAGTGTTTTGGCTTGTGCAATTCTGAAAGTTCGAAAAAGCAAAACCGCTGAATTTTGAAGAATGAAAGTTTTTGGGTTTTACGCTTCGGCAAGCGTGTGCGCTGTAGCGATTTGAAGAGTGTGAAGGTTTTGTCTGGTTTGTGTTCTTACAAGTTTTGCTTAAAAGGCTGAAATGCCAGCTTAGCCTTGGTTAAATTCAGCTTTTGTTATTTCCCAATTTTGGGTAAAGTTCCATCAAGTTTTAGGCGTGGTGGTTTGCACGGAAAGGCAACGGCAAAGGCTCCCTTCCCGCTTCGGCAAATTCATCACAAAACATTTATCACGTAACAAGGCGCTCCAGCACCGCGCACTTCGTGCGCTCGACAGCTTGTAAGTCGCTTTTTTGTGGTTTTGCTACGCAAAAGTTTCCCACAAAAAATCAACTTACAACCTGCGGCTGAGCTGAACGTTACGTGGGGTTCTATGAACCAGAATGAGTTAAACGGAATGACTGTAAATGAAAGGCTTTTCCATTTAAACCTGATGGATGAATTTGATAACTCTATAAAGACAAAAAATGGAAAACTGTCAGTTGAAATATTACAAAAAGCTCAATTTTCTAATGAGCAGGCTTTGGAAACTGTTAATGCAATTCTCAATGATCCAAAAAAATACGGCTATCGTTAGCGGTATTTTTTGGCTTCATTGAGTTTTTCTTTGTTTCTTTCGTTATTTTTGCTTCGGCCTAGCTTTGTGTAAATTTCATTTTTAGGCTTTATTGGGTTTTCTTCGGAAGGATTTGGTTTAGTTTATTTATTTTTTCTTCCTTATTTCTGCAAATTCATCGCAAGTAAATTATCACGTAACAAGGCAATGAACCGGATGGTTTTTAAGTAGCATTTTTTGCCATTTCGCTTCGCTACATTTTACGGCAAAAGTGCTACTTAAAACCCACCGGTTATCGCAACGTTATAAAAGGCAAGAATGAATAAACACACACTCGTTATCTGCTTAGTTTCTATTTCAGCCGGCTTTATCGCTGGAGTATTTTATGACTATAAAAAGCAAGGAAACCCAGACAGCACAGCGCAAGAGAATTTATTTTTGGAGGTTTTTTCATCAACTGCTTATGCATCTTCAATGTCACTTTCAACCGAAGTCACAATGCATCAACTAATTAAAAATGGCTTATTCAAAGAAGCAGAAGAGTTATCCCTTTTCAGAATAAACTCAACCATTAACCAAATTGAAAAAATAGACTATAAAAACAGCAAGTTCAGTCCAGAAATTGAGTCTTCACTGAACGAAGCTAAAACGTATTTAAAAACAAATAAGTTAGCCGAAAATTAACTTGTTTATAACAAGGCGTTGCAACACCGTTTCGCTTCGCTACACTCGACAGTTTGTAAGTTGCGCATTTAGCGAATCGCTGCGCGAAGTTTTTCGCAAATGCGCTACTTACAAACTGCGGTTGAACTTCACGTTATGCAGGGAATCATGAACTGGATTGAGCAAGCCAAAAAGGTCTTTAATAATCCAAGGCCGCTATATTTTACCGATCATAAACATTGTCCTGAATGTTTAGAAAATCACAACATTCTTAATAACTTCTGTCCTGAAACAATAACCATCAAAGAGCTTGGCAATATTGGTTCAGACCCAATGTGTTTTGCAACTACGGAAGCTGGCTTATACTACATGCCAGCAATGGTTAGGCTTTCTATAGAAACCTGGAATTCAAGCACGTACTTGGATCAATTTTTGTTTCATTTGGCTTATGGCGGGAAAGACAATCGTCTTTTTCTGGCAGCTACGAATATGCAAAGAGAATACATTCAAAGTTTTCTCGCTTGGTTGTTTTCAGAAAATATAGAGTATCTTGAATCTAATCACATGCTTGACCAAGCTATTTCTGCTAGTAAAGTGTGGGAAGGAGTAAGTGCATAACAAAGCGGTCAAACATCGTTCCGCTTCGCTCCACTGGACAGAATTTAAGTAGCTTTTTTGTGGTTTTACTTCGTAAAATAATTCCACAAAAAAGCTACTTAAATTCTGCCGTTTACCGCAACGTTACAAAGGGCAAGAATTTTAAAGCTACAGCTTCGGAAACACCGCAAACGTAAAAGCTGTATTATTTGAAGTATGAATGCTTTGGGTTTTCCGCTTCGGCTAGTTTTGTTTTCTTAGCAAGTTGAAGAATGAGTGTTTTTTGTTTCCTGCTTCGGAAAGTGCGAGCTTCGTAGCTTTTGAAATAACGAAGGTTTTATTCGCACCTTGCTAAGCAGGTTTTGTATTTTAACCGTTGTGGTATTGTCTTTTTTTCTTTACCGCTTCGGAAAGTTGGTTTTGGGCTTTGCTAGAAAAAGCTTTTTGGTTTTTCGTTGAGCAAGGCTAAAACCGTAGTTTGTAACAAAGCGTTGCACCCGACGAATTGTAAGTAGCGCTTATGCAATATCGCTGCGCTAAGTTTATCGCAACGCGCTACTTACAATCCGCAGGTGAACGCAACGTTACATAAAAAATGGAGAATTAAATGAGAGCTGTATTACTGTTGAGCCTTTTTACGCTAGGTTGTTCATCTGCGCCATCGCAAAATAATGTAACGCTAGGCGCTCTTGATTTCGTATCAACTTATACTCACCCCTCCTATGGAGAGGTTAAAGACAGCGACCCTAGATTAAACTCAGATCGGGAGGCATGTCGGGGTGAAACATATAGTGAAGGTGTAATGGTAAACGGCCAGCTCATAAAGGGTCAGGCAGCGCTTAACAAAATAGAATCTGATTTCCGGCTCTCTTTTGTCAAAGAACAATTAAAAACCAACAAAACAATGCCCTCCGAAGATCAAGTTATGCAGGATGCAATAACTCATGCTAGTGGTGCACCAGCATACATCTCAGAAATTAGAAATAAGCAAAAGGAATTTGTCAATTGCTTTACCGTAACAAAGCAATACAAAATTATTAAAACAGAAACGTATGATCGAAAGACTGGAAAGTTAATATCTACCGTACAACATTAATATGTAACAAGGCATTGCACCTGACGCATTGTAAGTAGCGCTTTTGCAATATCGCTGCGCGAAGTTTATCGCAACGCGCTACTTACAACCCGCAGGTGAACGCAACGTTATGCAATTCAAGTGTAGAAGCAATGAGCCTATGGAAATCCCAGAAAATATTAAAGATTTAGTTTTTCAATTAGCTAATGACTTAAGCATCATGGAAGTTTGG
>NZ_JBXUOS010000021.1:0-3402 GCF_057196725.1 Cellvibrio sp. ATLC23
TGACTGGTTTTTACGCCAGAAGTTCTTTAACAAGGTGGAATGTAAAGTAATAAATTGCTGATTTATGGATGTCTTGTGTATCTCTACACAAAAGTCCGGCGAATCATACTCATGCGATGCGCTTATTATCGTGAGCGTATCAATGTTGTAAATCGTTAAAGCAGTCGCTTGTGTTATATGGTCAAGCGACTAAGCGCACACGGTGGATGCCTAGGCAGTTGGAGGCGATGAAAGACGTAGGAGCCTGCGATAAGCTCGGGGGAGCTGGCAAACAAGCTATGATCCCGAGATCTCTGAATGGGGGAACCCACCTACCTTTGGTAGGTATCGTACAGTGAATACATAGCTGTACGAAGCGAACCCGGGGAACTGAAACATCTAAGTACCCGGAGGAAAAGAAATCAACCGAGATTCCCTTAGTAGCGGCGAGCGAAAGGGGACCAGCCCTTAAGTGGCTTTGGTGTTAGTGGAAGGCTCTGGAAAGTGCCGCGATACAGGGTGATAGCCCCGTACACGAAAATGCCTTAGTCATGAAAACGAGTAGGACGAGACACGTGATATCTTGTCTGAATATGGGGGGACCATCCTCCAAGGCTAAATACTCCCAACTGACCGATAGTGAACCAGTACCGTGAGGGAAAGGCGAAAAGAACCCCTGTGAGGGGAGTGAAATAGATCCTGAAACCGTGTGCGTACAAGCAGTAGGAGCAGACTTGTTCTGTGACTGCGTACCTTTTGTATAATGGGTCAGCGACTTATTGTCAGTGGCAAGGTTAACCGTATAGGGGAGCCGTAGCGAAAGCGAGTCTTAATAGGGCGTCTAGTCGCTGGCAATAGACCCGAAACCCGGCGATCTATCCATGTGCAGGTTGAAGGTTGGGTAACACTAACTGGAGGACCGAACCCACAAATGTTGAAAAATTTGGGGATGACGTGTGGATAGGGGTGAAAGGCTAATCAAGCCGGGAGATATCTGGTTCTCCCCGAAAGCTATTTAGGTAGCGCGTCATGTCTCACCCTCGGGGGTAGAGCACTGTTTGGGCTAGGGGGTCATCCCGACTTACCAACCCCATGCAAACTACGAATACCGAGGAGTGCAATCATGGCAGACAGACAGCGGGTGCTAACGTCCGTTGTCAAGAGGGCAACAACCCAGACCGCCAGCTAAGGTCCCCAATGTTAGTTAAGTGGGAAACGATGTGGGAAGGCTTAGACAGCTAGGAGGTTGGCTTAGAAGCAGCCACCCTTTAAAGAAAGCGTAATAGCTCACTAGTCGAGTCGGCCTGCGCGGAAGATGTAACGGGGCTAAAACTAGCAACCGAAGCTGCGGCTGCATACTATGTATGTGGGGTAGGGGAGCGTTCTGTAAGCCGTCGAAGGTGTGTTGAGAAGCATGCTGGAGGTATCAGAAGTGCGAATGCTGACATGAGTAACGATAAGGGGAGTGAAAAACTCCCCCGCCGGAAGATCAAGGGTTCCTGTCCAACGCTAATCGGGACAGGGTTAGTCGGCCCCTAAGGCGAGGCAGAAATGCGTAGTCGATGGGAAACAGGTTAATATTCCTGTACCTCTTTTTACTGCGATGGGGGGACGGAGAAGGCTAGAGCAGCACGGCGTTGGTTGTCCGTGTTTAAGGTCGTAGGCTGGTGTCTTAGGTAAATCCGGGATGCTAAGGCTGAGAACTGATGACGAGTGTTCCTCGGAACATGAAGTGCTTGATGCCATGCTTCCAAGAAAAGCCTCTAAGCTTCAGGTAAAAAGAGACCGTACTCCAAACCGACACAGGTGATCAGGTAGAGAATACCAAGGCGCTTGAGAGAACTCGGGTGAAGGAACTAGGCAAAATGGCACCGTAACTTCGGGAGAAGGTGCACTGCTGGTGGTGAAGGGCTTGCCCCGTAAGCTACTGGCAGTCGAAGATACCAGGCCCCTGCAACTGTTTATTAAAAACACAGCACTCTGCAAACACGTAAGTGGACGTATAGGGTGTGACGCCTGCCCGGTGCCGGAAGGTTAATTGATGGGGTTAGCGCAAGCGAAGCTCTTGATCGAAGCCCCGGTAAACGGCGGCCGTAACTATAACGGTCCTAAGGTAGCGAAATTCCTTGTCGGGTAAGTTCCGACCTGCACGAATGGCGTAATGATGGGGGCGCTGTCTCCACCCGAGACTCAGTGAAATTGAAATCGCGGTTAAGATGCCGTGTACCCGCGGCTAGACGGAAAGACCCCGTGAACCTTTACTATAGCTTTGCACTGAACTTTGAACCTATCTGTGTAGGATAGGTGGGAGGCTTTGAAGTCGAGACGCTAGTTTCGATGGAGCCGTCCTTGAAATACCACCCTGGTATGTTTGAGGTTCTAACGTCGGTCCCTTATCGGGATTACGGACAGTGTATGGTGGGTAGTTTGACTGGGGCGGTCTCCTCCCAAAGAGTAACGGAGGAGCACGAAGGTGTGCTAATCATGGTCGGAAATCATGAGGTTAGTGTAAAGGCAAAAGCACGCTTGACTGCGAGACAGACATGTCGAGCAGGTACGAAAGTAGGTCTTAGTGATCCGGTGGTTCTGTATGGAAGGGCCATCGCTCAACGGATAAAAGGTACTCCGGGGATAACAGGCTGATACCGCCCAAGAGTTCACATCGACGGCGGTGTTTGGCACCTCGATGTCGGCTCATCACATCCTGGGGCTGAAGCCGGTCCCAAGGGTATGGCTGTTCGCCATTTAAAGTGGTACGCGAGCTGGGTTTAGAACGTCGTGAGACAGTTCGGTCCCTATCTGCCGTGGGCGTTGGAGATTTGAGAAGAGTTGTTCCTAGTACGAGAGGACCGGAATGAACGAACCTCTGGTGTTCGGGTTGTCATGCCAATGGCATTGCCCGGTAGCTACGTTCGGACGGGATAACCGCTGAAAGCATCTAAGCGGGAAGCCTCCTTCAAGATGAGATCTCCCTGGGACTTTAAGTCCCCTAAAGAGCCGTTGAAGACTACGACGTTGATAGGTTGGGTGTGGAAGCGCTGCGAGGCGTTGAGCTAACCAATACTAATTGCTCGTGCGGCTTGACCATATAACAGAATCGACTGTTAGACGGTTTACGATTCAATGCAGAAAGATAATCCTTATCTGCTCCGGACTTGTACGATACGCAAGCATCCAATACAGAAATCCTAAAAGACTCTGTTAAAACATCAGCAATCACTTTACAATCCACCGCCCTATTTGAGTCAATCGAGGCCAATGTACTACACATCCTAAGACCTCCGAACTCATACAGAATTGCTTGACGACCATAGCAAGTTGGAACCACCTGATCCCATACCGAACTCAGAAGTGAAACGACTTAGCGCCGATGGTAGTGTGGGGTCTCCCCATGTGAGAGTAGGTCATCGTCAAGCTTCTAAT
>NZ_JBXUOS010000023.1:0-1514 GCF_057196725.1 Cellvibrio sp. ATLC23
ACCCGCTCCGCGCCAACACACACTGGAAATGGTGATCCTTGAAGATCTCGTTCCAGCTGACCATCTGCTGCGCAAAATCGATAAGTACATCAACTTTGAATTTATCCGTGACAAAGTCCGCCATTTATATTGCGATAACAACGGCCGTCCGGCGGTTGATCCGGTGTTGTTATTCAAAATGCTGTTTATCGGCTATTTGTTTGGTGTGCGCAGCGAACGGCAGTTAGTGCGCGAGGTGCAAGTGAATGTGGCGTATCGATGGTTTTTGGGGTTGAGTCTCACAGATAAAATCATTGATGCATCCACCTTTAGCCAACAACGTCGGCGCCGGTTTTTAGCGACCGATATTGAACAGCAAATTTTTGATGAGATTGTTCGCCAAGCGATTGGCCACGGCTTGGTAGGCGGCGATGTGCTCTATACCGACAGCACCCACATGAAAGCCAACGCCAACAAAAAGAAATTTGAAATTCACACTGTTACGCAAACGCCGACGGATTATTTAACCGCGCTGGAAGTCGCGATTGATGAAGACCGAATTGCCAACGGAAAGGCACCATTGAAAGAAAAAGCAGCTGATACCGAACCAAAAACCCGCGATATCAAAGTCAGCACCACCGATCCTGAGAGTGGCTATCTCACACGCGAAGGCAAGCCGCAGGGATTTTATTATCTCGACCATCGCACCACTGATGCCAAACACAACATTATCACTGACACTCACGTCACCCCTGGCAATGTACATGATAGCAAACCTTATTTGGCACGCCTGGATCGTCAATTAACGGCCTTCAATATTTATCCATACGCGGTTGGATTGGATGCAGGTTATAAAACCGCGGGCATCTGCAAAGGTTTGGAAGATCGCAATATTGAGGGCGTTATTGGCTATCGCCGCCCCAACAAAGCGGAAGGTTTATTTGCCAAGCGCAAATTTGTGTTTGATGCCGACCAGAATCATTACACCTGTCCAGCGGGTCAGTTGATTCCGTACAACACGACAAATCGATTAGGTTATCGCGAATACCATTCCGATTCACAACAATGCCGCGAGTGTCCGTTTCTGGATCAATGCACGCGCAGTCGTAACCGAACCAAAGTCGTTACACGGCATGTGTGGCAAGACAGTGTTGAACGCACCGATGCTCGGCGCTTAACAGCAGAAGGCAAACGGATTTATCAACGGCGCAAGGAAACAGTGGAGCGTAGTTTTGCGGATGCAAAACAATTACACGGTCATCGCTACGCGCGTTATCGCGGCTTGCGTCGTGTGAGTGGGCAATGTTTGTTGGCGGCTGCGTGCCAAAATATGAAGAAGATTGCGCTGCTACTGGCGCGATTTTTTAATCCATTGTGGGTATCAGGGCTTATCCAAACGCTGTGGGTGTTGATGGGTTGTTTTACCGGGAAAAATGAGCGGATTGGAAATAAATCTCAAGAAATGTGGTTTATGCACAGCGCGGGCTAAAAAAACAAAACCCCACTTTTTAGGGTGGGGTTTGTCAGCGATCTGA
>NZ_JBXUOS010000024.1:0-1319 GCF_057196725.1 Cellvibrio sp. ATLC23
AAATGTATGGTTCCCCTCATTGTTGCAATCACTTTTGTGACAATGAGGTGGTTTGCGCTAATGTATTCGGAGTCCTATTGGGATCGAATCCCGCTCCACGATGAGCATCCGCGCCAGATAGCCCTAAAAAACCCACAGTCTCTAAAAAATCACCGACTCTCTTTTATGTCGGGTTCCTATTTGGCGGTTTAACCCTTTTCATCATCCGCAAAAATAATTGCAAACCTGGTTGGCTTGTCACACCTTAAACACTGTCTGCTGACTCAGTACCGCCCACGCGATGCGCACTAATTTATTCGCCAGAGCAACACACGCTACATTGAATGGTTTGCCCTGACACAGCGTCATAAGCCATCGATCAAATGGCCTATCTCCTTTACCCATGTGTGACATGACTGCCCGTGCTCCATGCACGAACAAACACCGCAAACGTTTATTGCCACGCTTGCTGATCCCTAATAGTTTCGACCTGCCGCCGGTCGAGTGCTGCCTCGGCACCAGACCTAACCATGCCGCCATTTCCCGACCATTTTTAAACTGTTGGGCGTTACCGACCTCCATCACCAATTGACTGGCGATCATATCGCCAATACCCGGAATGGTTTTTACCCGCTGGCAGGCGTCATCCTGTTTAACCCATTCGGCAATTTTCCGGTCTTGCTCTTCGATCCGCTCATTGAGCAGCAGGTAATGTTCATGGGCAAGCATCAGCTCGGCGTAGAGTGCTTGGGGCAGCTCAATCCCTTGCTTGCCGATCCAGCAAAACAATTGCTTCATGACCGAATGCCCCTGCGGTAGTGATAAACCAAACTCCAACAAAATGGCGCCAATGCGCGACATGACTGCCGTGCGCTCCGTGACAAAGCCTTCGCGTAATCGATGGCATACCGCGATCACTTGTGCTGTTTCACTTTTGGGCTGCACAAAGCGCATACCGGGGCGACTCGCAGCTTCAGCAATGGCATCCGCATCGATAAAATCATTTTTATTGCCTTTGACATAAGGCTTTACGTATTGCGGCGGAATGAGTTTGGCTTGATGTCCATGACGCTGGCAGACACGCGATAACCAATGCGCGCCACCACAAGCTTCAAAGGCAATCAAACAGGGCGGGAGCTGTGCGATAAATCGCAGCAGTTGGGAGCGGGAAAACTTTTTACGTAGAACTGTGTGTTCAGAAAGGTCTCGTCCGACGACGTGAAAACTGGACTTGCCTAAATCGATACCGAGTAAGGTGATGTTGGACATGAGATGGCTCCTCTTGAAGATTACCTCCCAAGTTTAGACTTCGGAGGGAGGGGAACCATCTCATTAAACCC
>NZ_JBXUOS010000025.1:0-1254 GCF_057196725.1 Cellvibrio sp. ATLC23
TCGTTCCGCTTCGCTCCACTGGACAGAATTTAAGTAGCTTTTTTGTGGTTTTACTTCGTAAAATGTTTCCACAAAAAAACTACTTAAATTCTGCCGTTTACCGCAACGTTAAATATTCGGGTTTTGTTTTTTGCTTTGTGCAGTCGGGAACGCTTTCGTACTTTTTGAGCCGTGCTTACTCTAAGCAAGAGTCGCACTTGGCAAGTTTGCAATTAAGGCCTTTTGCTCTTCGAAGTTTGTGTTTCAAACGAAATCGCTATTCGTTCGCAGAAAGTTCATCGCATTGCCCAACACAGCACGGAACAACTCTGTTAGGTTTATCATGTGCCGCAGCTTGCGTACATTTAATTGGCAGGTAGTTTTTAAAAGTCTGCTGCGGTCAAGAGTTCGCGTTCTTTTTGAACTCTTGCCAATAAGTTAAAATGCGGTAATCTTCATCACATTACTTTTTATCGGGCGCATGTAGTTACTGCTTCAAATACTCATGCTTTCGTTTTTTTAAACCACCAAATACTTAACAAGGCGTTGCACCAGACGAATTGTAAGTAGCGCTTTTGCAATATCGCTGCGCGAAGTTTATCGCAACGCGCCACTTACAATTCGCAGGTGAACGCAACGTTAAATATTTGAGTTTTTGTTTTTGCTTTGTGCCGCCGTAAACACTTTCGCACTTTTTGAATCTTGTTTACTCTAAGTGAGCGTCGCACTTGGAAAGTTCGCAATTACACCCTTTTGCCCGTCTTAGTCTGTGTTTCAAACGAAATCGTTATACGTTCACAGAAGGTTTTGCGCACTGCCGAACACGCTACTAACAAGTCTGTTTGGTTTATCTTGTGTCGCAACCTTGGCACGCTAAATGCGCAGGTAGTTTCTAGAAGCCTTTTGCGGCGGGAAGTCCGTGCTCTTTTTTGGCTATTGCCAATAAGTGAAAATCGAGTAATCTTGAGCGGGTTACTTTTTATCAATCACAAGTAGTTGCTGGTTTTGAAACGTGTCCTTTTCGGCTTTAAACCATCAAATACTTAACAAGCCGCTCCAGCACCGCGCACTTCGTGCGCTCGACAGCTTGTAAGTCGCCTTTTTGTGGTTTTGCTGCGCAAAAGTATTCCACAAAAAACCAACTTACAATCTGCGGCTGAGCTGAACGTTACGTGGTCAAAGTGTTTTGGCTTGTGCAATTCTGAAAGTTCGAAAAAGCAAAACCGCTGAATTTTGAAGAATGAAAGTTTTTGGGTTTTACGCTTCGGCAAGCGT
>NZ_JBXUOS010000026.1:0-1180 GCF_057196725.1 Cellvibrio sp. ATLC23
AACTTTTTGCGCACTATGGCGAGTTGAATTTTTAGTATCCGACTCTAATGCTTGTTGAACAGTTTCTTGTTTTTGTTCAATGCCAGCAATCTCTTGCTGCAAATAATGTTCAGCAACTAGCTCGGTTGTGTGTAGCGCAGTTGGTGGTATTTTTTCCAGTGCACTACTGCGCATTGATTTTTCAGTTTCTAATTCCGTTGTTTGCTGAACAGCTTCTTGTTTTTGTTCTGCACCAGCGTTTTCCTTATGCAAGCGAGCCTCAGAAGCTGATTCGGTTTTGAGCTGCGCAGCAATGTCCATTGTTTCTTCTGCGCTATTGCGCATAGATGTTTCAAATTTTAGTTCTGTCGCTTGTTGCACAGATTCCTGTTTTTGTTCAACGCCAGCGTTTTCTTCATGCAAGCGAGTCTCAACAAGTGATTCGGATGCGACTTTTGCAGAATCTTGAATAGATATTTTCCCAACATCGACAGAAGTAGTTCGCGCTGGGTTTTGCATGACAGTCGTTGCTGCGGGTTGAGCCATCTCTTGATTACGATCGTAAATAATATTTTTCTCTGCTGGCTCTGCAGTATCTTTGTATAAACTATTTTCTGCCGACTGTGTGTTATCGGTTTTCGCTGTTATCGCAATCGCCTCCAAATCAAGCGGCTGCCGTTCGATAATAGCCGTAATGATGGCTTGGTAATAAGCCGCTGGATTTACTAGTTGGCTGATCGGTGTTTGGCTTGCAGCCGTCAGTTCTGCCCGCGCTTCTTGATCAAAAAATGGTGCCTGCTGAATCACTGCAATAGTTAATTGCTGCCATTGCTGTTTATCGAATTCTAAACCTTGTAATAGAACTGATGGTTGCTGTTCGGATAACAGAGCCTTTGCGATATCGACAATGCTGCTAGCTGACGTGATTATCGCTGGTGCAGATTGAGTAATATCTTGCTTTGAAGTTTGCGCAACTTTTTGCGCACTATGGCGAGTTAAATTTTCAGTATCCGACTCTAATGCTTGTTGAACAGTTTTTTGTTTTTGTTCAATACCGGCAATCTCTTGCTGCAAATAATGTTCAGCAACTAGCTCGGTTGTGTGTTGCCCAGTTGTTGGTGTTGTTTCTAGTGCGCTAGTGCGCATAGGCTTTTCAATTTCTGTCGCTTGTTGAGCAATTTCTAGCCTTTGTTCAGTACCA
>NZ_JBXUOS010000027.1:0-859 GCF_057196725.1 Cellvibrio sp. ATLC23
GCAGAGGCCAAAACAGTCATCGGCCAGTGCAAACTTGCATAGAGCAGTTCATCTTTGTTTTTATAATGTTCATAAAACGTCGAGCGTCCCACATCAGCCTTGGCAATGATGTCTGCAATTTTTATCCTACTGTAAGGCTGGGATAACACCAGTTCAAAAAACGCTTTGCGCAATGCTAACCGTGTTCGTTCGGCTCGCTTGTCTCCTTCAAATTCCTCTGTCACACAATTTACCTAAGGTTTTGTTTTAGATGCCGAACATTCTAATAGTATTGTCCGCCAACTATCCATATGCGCTTGTTAGGCTGGTACTCCATTTAAGTGACTATCTCTGGAGGCATCGTGTTAAACGAAAACGAACAAAGAACAAATTCACATTACCGTCTTATTGGCTGGGGCTTAATTGCCCTATCCATACTGGCGAACGCGGGCATGGCTCATCACCCGTATATCAGCGCGTTACAACCTGACGCCCAAATTGAACAAATGGCTCAAATTGCTGGGCTCACTATGCATGTGCACGGCTTATTAATTCTGGTGGTGCTCATCTACGTTTGGTTATTTACTCTTTATGGTGCTGCAAAAAATACCCCCATCGTGTGGCTCGGAAGTGGTTTATTTGCAGCAGGTGGATTAGCGATGGCTGGAGCGGCGTTGGTTAGTGGTTTTCTCGCTCCCGCCATGTTGCTAGGTGCAGAGATCAACACTGCTGAGCAATTGGCGATTTTCGAATTTCAATCACGCTTATTGATGCAATCGAATCAGGTGCTTGCAAACGCAGGCGCCTTTGCATGGTTTTGTGCGTTGATCTGTTGGAGCAGTAATCTGATTCGAGATAACACACCTTTCCGTTGGGTGGG
>NZ_JBXUOS010000028.1:0-608 GCF_057196725.1 Cellvibrio sp. ATLC23
GAGTATGATTCGCCGGACTTTTGTGTAGAGATACACAAGACATCCATAAATCAGCAATTTATTACTTTACATTCCACCTTGTTAAAGAACTTCTGGCGTAAAAACCAGTCAGTTACGTTCTTAGCTTTATTAATCTCTCTTTTTCTCATCGGTTAACGATTCGATTGGGAGGAATGTAAAGCGAAGACAGTAATTGACTGACTTCTTCTTTAATCAATAAAAGATAATTGGTGGAGCTAAACGGGATCGAACCGTTGACCTCCTGCGTGCAAGGCAGGCGCTCTCCCAGCTGAGCTATAGCCCCTTAATCATCACACCATTAAAGGTAAGATTCTTAATTTGACTCAATCGAGGCAAAGGGATGTGAAGTGTGCTTCAGCACATGAGCATCGCTTTAACGAAGAGTGAGGCAAATTTGGTAGGCCTGGGCAGACTCGAACTGCCGACCTCACCCTTATCAGGGGTGCGCTCTAACCAGCTGAGCTACAGGCCTATATTCTTGGTCTGTAGACACTAGTTGTCGGCCGCTTACCTTTCAAAGTAACTCGCGGCGTCTAGCGACAAGCACTAGGGGACTAGCGACTAACAAATCTTTTATTGATTCCAGT
>NZ_JBXUOS010000029.1:0-577 GCF_057196725.1 Cellvibrio sp. ATLC23
TAACGCCGTGCTCAACGGCAGTTTGTAAGTTGTGGTTTTGTGGAATACTTTTGCGCAGCAAAACCACAAAGCCACGACTTACAAACTGTCCAGCGCACGAAGTGCGCGAGTTGCAGCACTTTGTTATGCACTTAATTTACTGGCGCTGCCAAAGACAGACTGCCTTGCCTTCAATAAATGATTGTAAGGGTACTGATGCGTCGCGAATACCTTCAGGAACCTCATTAAATTTTCTTCCGCAATATGTGGCCTGACCTTCACCTACAACGAGCCAATTGAAATCTGAGAATGCGAACTGAAAGGAAATTGGTTGCCCTTCAAGCAAGACGTTTCCAGATGGGCCTTTCCATAGCACATCAATTCCCTCAACTCTTGAGGTAGTAGCTTGTGGTTCGCTTGTTGAGAATACAAGAAGATCCCAGTCTGATGCAGCGTGAGCGTTACCAGAAGCACGTGAGCCTATAAGCCAAACTTCCATGATGCTTAAGTCATTAGCTAATTGAAAAACTAAATCTTTAATATTTTCTGGGATTTCCATAGGCTCATTGCTTCTACACTTGAATTGCATAACGTTGCG
>NZ_JBXUOS010000030.1:0-569 GCF_057196725.1 Cellvibrio sp. ATLC23
ATTACAAGGTTTAGAATTCGATAAACAGCAATGGCAGCAATTAACTATTGCAGTGATTCAGCAGGCACCATTTTTTGATCAAGAAGCGCGGGCAGAACTGACGGCTGCAAGTCAAACACCGATCAACCAACTAGTAAATCCGGCGGCTTATTACCAAGCTATTATTACGGCGATTATCGAACGTCAACCGCTTGATTTGGAGGCGATTGCGATAATAGCGAAAGACGATAACGCGCAGTCAGAAGAAAATAGTTCATACAAAGATACTGCAGAGCCAGCAGAGAAAAATATTATTTACGATCGCAATCAAGAAATGGCTCAACCCGCAACAAAGACTGGCATGCAAAACTCGCCGGGAACCACTACCGTCGATGTTGGGCAAATATCTATTCAAGACTCTGCAAAAGTCACATCCGAATCAGTTGCTGAACATCGCCTCCATAACGAAGACAAAAATACTGAACAAACGCTAGACATTGCTCAACAAGCGACAGAAATTGAAAAGCCTATGCGCACCAGCGCACTAGAAACAACACAAGTCACTGCGCTACACACAACCGAGCCAGTTG
>NZ_JBXUOS010000031.1:0-563 GCF_057196725.1 Cellvibrio sp. ATLC23
CAACGTTAGAAGGAATCATGAATTATTATGTCGATTGGCGAAAGCCCATTAAGATCTTAGCTTTTACCACGCTTGCACTATTCGTTGCTATCGGGGTCCAGTATAAGTTCGGCGGAGTAGATCTGGTTGTTAAAATTATGTTTACTCTTTGGGTGCTCGTATTTGCAATACTAATTGGTCATTTCTCTAGCTCATTAAAAATAGAGAATGGAAAGGTTTCCCACCTAATATTTGGTATTGTTAAAAATGAATATCCTATTGAGCATTTTTCGGAGTTCAAAGTTGAATCTGGCATATACCCAGGAATCATCAAGTTTAAATCAGGTAAATCTTTCTGTGTGTCGGGTATTGCGATTGGAAGCAACTACGCTTTAGCTCGTGCATTACTAGAAATTCATGAAAAAAACAATTGCTAACTTAGTAAAAGGCGCTTCTAACAAAGTGGTCAAACACCGTTACGCTTCGCTCCACTGGACAGAATTTAAGTTGCGGCTTTGTGGTTTTGCTACGCAAAAGTATTCCACAAAGCCGCAACTTAAATTCTGCCGTTTACCACGGCGTTA
>NZ_JBXUOS010000032.1:0-563 GCF_057196725.1 Cellvibrio sp. ATLC23
CCAAACTTCCATGATGCTTAAGTCATTAGCTAATTGAAAAACTAAATCTTTAATATTTTCTGGGATTTCCATAGGCTCATTGCTTCTACACTTGAATTGCATAACGTTGCGGTAAACGGCAGAATTTAAGTAGTTTTTTTGTGGAAACATTTTACGAAGTAAAACCACAAAAAAGCTACTTAAATTCTGTCCAGTGGAGCGAAGCGGAACGATGTTTGACCGCCTTGTTACGTGATTATTTTTTGTGATGAATTTGCCGAAGCGGGATTGAGCTTTTGCTTTTGCCTTCCAGTGCAAACTAACACGCTTAAACTTGATGGAACTTTACCCAAAAATGGGAAATAACAAAAGCTGAATTTAACCAAAGCCGAACTTGCATTTCGGCTTTTAAAGAAAAACCTGTAAGAGCACAAACCAGAAAAAACCTTCACATTCTTCAAGCCGCTACAGCGCACAAACTAGCCGAAGCAGAAAAGCCAAAAACATTCGTTCTTCAAAAGATAACGGTTTTGTTTTTGCGTACTTTCAGGTTTGCACAAGCTAAAACGCTTTGCCCACGTAAC
>NZ_JBXUOS010000033.1:0-503 GCF_057196725.1 Cellvibrio sp. ATLC23
CCGTTACGCTTCGCTCCACTGGACAGAATTTAAGTTGCGGCTTTGTGGTTTTGCTACGCAAAAGTATTCCACAAAGCCGCAACTTAAATTCTGCCGTTTACCACGGCGTTAAACATTCGGGTTTTGTTTTTTGCTTTGTGCAGTCGGGAACGCTTTCGTACTTTTTGAGCCGTGCTTACTCTAAGCAAGAGTCGCACTTGGCAAGTTTGCAATTGCGGCCTTTTGCTCTTCGAGATTTGTGTTTCAAATTAAATCGTTATTCGTTCACAGAAAGTTCAGTGCACTGCCCAACACAACACGGAACAACTCTGTTCGGTTTATCATGTGCCGCAGCTTGCGCACATTAAATTGGCAGGTAGTTTTTAAAAGTCTGCTGCGGCCAAGAGTTCGCCTTCTTTTTGAACTCTTGCCAATAAGCTAAAATGCGGTAATCTTCATCACATTACTTTTTATCGGGCGCATGTAGTTACTGCTTCAAAAACTCATGCTTTCGTTTTTTAAAC
>NZ_JBXUOS010000034.1:0-471 GCF_057196725.1 Cellvibrio sp. ATLC23
ACGGCAGTTTGTAAGTTGTGCGTTGTGGAATACTTTTGCGAAGCAAAACCACATAAGCGCGACTTACAAACTGTCCAGCCACGCAGTGGCGTGTTGCTGCGCCTTGTTATGGCAGCGACGGTTTGAACTGTTAGAAACTGCGTTTCTACAAAACCAACCGAAACTACCGATTAAAAACACTGCTGCGATTATTCACGGCAAACTAACTTAGTGGCAAGCCACAATGCGAAGCGCGTTTTGTGCTGACTTTCTATTGGCACCGGAGCGACACTACGACCTTTGAAAATTGCGATAAAGCCAAAAAGTACGTGCTTGCTATGATATTTCTACGAAGCACGTTTAATACCAGTTCGCACGCTATAACGCCGTGCTCAACGGCAGTTTGTAAGTTGTGGTTTTGTGGAATACTTTTGCGCAGCAAAACCACAAAGCCACGACTTACAAACTGTCCAGCGCACGAAGTGCGCGAGT
>NZ_JBXUOS010000035.1:0-465 GCF_057196725.1 Cellvibrio sp. ATLC23
GAGTATGATTCGCCGGACTTTTGTGTAGAGATACACAAGACATCCATAAATCAGCAATTTATTACTTTACATTCCACCTTGTTAAAGAACTTCTGGCGTAAAAACCAGTCATTTGACGTCTTTTCCAAGACACCAAGTGACTGACTTCTTCAAATCAATAAAAGAGATTGGTGGAGCTAAACGGGATCGAACCGTTGACCTCCTGCGTGCAAGGCAGGCGCTCTCCCAGCTGAGCTATAGCCCCTTTTCTAGGGAACTCCGTAACACGGAAGTTGGTAGGCCTGGGCAGACTCGAACTGCCGACCTCACCCTTATCAGGGGTGCGCTCTAACCAGCTGAGCTACAGGCCTATAATCTTGGTCTGTAGACACTAGTTGTCGGCCGCTTACCTTTCAAAGTAACTCGCGGCGTCTAGCGACAAGCACTAGGGGACTAGCGACTAACAAATCTTTTATTGATTCCAGT
>NZ_JBXUOS010000036.1:0-353 GCF_057196725.1 Cellvibrio sp. ATLC23
CATCATTGCCAAGGCTGATGTGGGACGCTCGACGTTTTATGAACATTATAAAAACAAAGATGAACTGCTCTATGCAAGTTTGCACTGGCCGATGACTGTTTTGGCCTCTGCTATGCTACCTCCAAGCAAGGTGTTGGATGTACAGGGGGTGCTGGAGCATTTTTGGCAGAACAGAAGTTTTGCTCGCCCTATATTGACAGGTGGTACACGTAAACATGTCAGTCGATGCCTTAGCCAGATACTTATCGGGCAAATGCATAACATGTCTTCACCTTCACAAAATCGCTATGTCCCTATATCCGCTATTGCACAGGCGCTAGCCGCAACGCAACTCTCTTTATTGAGCGACTGGC
>NZ_JBXUOS010000037.1:0-336 GCF_057196725.1 Cellvibrio sp. ATLC23
GCACGTGATAAACCTAACAGAGTTGTTCTGTGCTGTGTTGGGCAGTACGCTGAACTTTCTGCGAACGAATAGCGATTTCGTTTGAAACACAAACTTCGAAGAGCAAAAGGCCTTAATTGCAAACTTGCCAAGTGCGACTCTTGCTTAGAGTAAGCGCGGCTCAAAAAGTACGAAAGCGTTCCCGACTGCACAAAGCAAAAAACAAAACCCGAATATTTAACGTTTAGCACAACGGCAGTTTGTAAGTTGTGCGTTGTGGAATACTTTTGCGAAGCAAAACCACATAAGCGCGACTTACAAACTGTCCAGCCACGCAGTGGCGTGTTGCTGCGCCTT
>NZ_JBXUOS010000038.1:0-324 GCF_057196725.1 Cellvibrio sp. ATLC23
ATCCGCAAGTGCCCACACGCATTGCTTGATCTGTCTTGTTAAAAAACCGGTTAGCGCTTCGGCTCAACCGTGGGAGGCGCATTATACGCACCTTCTTACTATTCGCAAGCGCTTTCTTTAATTGCTTTAAGAATTCTGCTTGCTACACCCTTACAACAATCAAGGGCTTGTACTAATAGAAAAGCCCCGCCAGCAGTGCTGACGGGGCTTTGGATTAGAAGCTTGACGATGACCTACTCTCACATGGGGAGACCCCACACTACCATCGGCGCTAAGTCGTTTCACTTCTGAGTTCGGTATGGGATCAGGTGGTTCCAACTTGCT
>NZ_JBXUOS010000039.1:0-273 GCF_057196725.1 Cellvibrio sp. ATLC23
GAACATTATTTGCAGCAAGAGATTGCTGGCATTGAACAAAAACAAGAAACTGTTCAACAAGCATTAGAGTCGGATACTAAAAATTCAACTCGCCATAGTGCGCAAAAAGTTGCGCAAACTTCAAAGCAAGATATTACTCAATCCGCACCAGCGATAATCACATCAGCTAGCAGCATTGTCGATATCGCAAAGGCTCTGTTATCCGAACAGCAACCATCAGTTCTATTACAAGGTTTAGAATTCGATAAACAGCAATGGCAGCAATTAACTATT
>NZ_JBXUOS010000040.1:0-223 GCF_057196725.1 Cellvibrio sp. ATLC23
GATGCAATCGAATCAGGTGCTTGCAAACGCAGGCGCCTTTGCATGGTTTTGTGCGTTGATCTGTTGGAGCAGTAATCTGATTCGAGATAACACACCTTTCCGTTGGGTGGGATTAGCAGGTTTATTAATCGGCACCACCAGCTTGCTCGTAATAGCTACCGGTAAGTGGCATTTGAATGTGAGAGGAATGAGTTTATTTGTGTTAGTCACTAGCATCTGGTTT
>NZ_JBXUOS010000041.1:0-223 GCF_057196725.1 Cellvibrio sp. ATLC23
AGCTCGGTTGTGTGTTGCCCAGTTGTTGGTGTTGTTTCTAGTGCGCTAGTGCGCATAGGCTTTTCAATTTCTGTCGCTTGTTGAGCAATTTCTAGCCTTTGTTCAGTACCAACAATCTCTTGCTGCAAATACTGTTCAGCAACTGGCTCGGTTGTGTGTAGCGCAGTGACTTGTGTTGTTTCTAGTGCGCTGGTGCGCATAGGCTTTTCAATTTCTGTCGCTT
>NZ_JBXUOS010000042.1:0-218 GCF_057196725.1 Cellvibrio sp. ATLC23
CACAAACTAGCCGAAGCAGAAAAGCCAAAAACATTCGTTCTTCAAAAGATAACGGTTTTGTTTTTGCGTACTTTCAGGTTTGCACAAGCTAAAACGCTTTGCCCACGTAACGCCGTGCTCAACGGCAGTTTGTAAGTTGTGGTTTTGTGGAATACTTTTGCGCAGCAAAACCACAAAGCCACGACTTACAAACTGTCCAGCGCACGAAGTGCGCGAGT